>NZ_JBIVUX010000003.1:0-291023 GCF_044757385.1 Streptomyces sp. NPDC091282 | reverse complement strand
CGTCAGGGGCACGTCCCCGTCCAGGGGCACGTCCCCGTCCAGGGGCACGTCCCCGTCCAGGGGCACGTCCCCGTCCAGGGGCACGTCCCCGTCCAGGGGCACGTCCCCGTCCAGGGGCGCGGGGAACTGCGCGAACGGCCCCCGCCGGGCCGCACCCGGCAATCGACGCCGCGGCCCGCCGCACCACCGGCCCGGCGGCCTACCGGCCCCGGAACCCCGACGGGAACACGCCCCGCCACGCCGCGCCCAGCTCGTCGGCCACCGCGTGCGCGACCGTCGGCGCGCCCTCCGCCGCGAACCGCCCGGCGAGGCCGTGCAGATACGCCGCCACGCTCCCCGCGTCCCGCCCGTCGAGACCCGACGCGAGCAGCGACCCCGCCAGCCCCGACAGCACGTCCCCGCTGCCCGCGGTGGCGAGCCACGGCGTCCCCGTCGCGTTCACCCGCACGGCCACCGACCCGACCTCAGGCGCCGCCACCAGCGTCGTCGCCCCCTTGAGCAGCACGGTCGCCCGGTAGGACGCGGCCAGTTCCCGCACCGCCGCGAGCCGGGCCGCCTCGACCTCCTCCCGGCGCACGCCGAGCAGCGCCGCCGCCTCCCCGGCGTGCGGCGTCATCAGCGTGGGCGCCGTCCGCCCGCGCACCGCGTCCCGGTCGGCGAGCCGCAGCCCGTCCGCGTCCACCAGCACCGGCACGTCGGCCTCCAGCACCTCGGCGACGGCATCGGCGTCGTCGCCGACGCCCGGCCCGACCACCCACGCCTGCACCCGCCCGGCCTTGCGCGGCCCGCCGTCCGACACCAGCGTCTCGGGGAAGCGTGCCAGCACCTCGTCCCCGGCGGGCCCGGCGTACCGTACGGCCCCGGCGCCGCCCCGCAGCGCCCCGGCGACGGCCAGCACCGCGGCGCCGGGATAGCGGGCCGACCCGGCCGCGATCCCGACCACGCCCCGCCGGTACTTGTCGCTCTCCGCGCCCGGCGCCGGCAGCAGCCGCGCCACGTCCGCGTCCTGCAGCGCCTCCAGTTCGGCCTCCGCGGGCAGGTCGAGCCCGATGTCGACCAGCCGCACCGAACCGGCGTACTCGCGCGCCGGATCGACCAGGAGTCCCGGCTTGTGCGTCCCGAAGGTGACGGTCAGGTCGGCCCGTACGGCCGTTCCGCGTACCTCGCCGCTGTCCGCCTCCACCCCGCTGGGCAGGTCCACGGCGACCACGGCGGCCCGCGACCGAGCCACCACGGCGGCCAGCGCGGCCGCCTCGGGCCGCAGTCCGCCGGACCCGCCGATCCCCACGATCCCGTCCACGACGAGATCCGACCGCAGGATCAACTCCTCGGCGGCACCGACGAGTACGCTCGTGCCGCCGGCCCGGCGCAGCGCCGCCAGGCCGTCCGCGTGGGTGCGCTCCGGCGCCAGCAGGACGGCCGTGACCCCCGCTCCTCTCCGGGCCAGCCGCGCCCCGGCGTACAGCGCGTCACCGCCGTTGTCCCCGCTGCCGACCAGCAGCACCACCCGGCAGCCGTACACCCGGCCGAGCAGGTCGGCGCAGGCGGCGGCCAGCCCGGCGGCGGCCCGCTGCATCAGCGCCCCTTCCGGCAGCCGCGCCATCAACTCCCGCTCGGCCGCCCGTACCGTCTCCACGCTGTAAGCAGTCCGCATGCCCCGAGTCTCCCCCGGAACCGCGGGGGCGCGCATCCGCCGGACCCGGCCGGGTCACCCCTCCGCGATCACCACCGCCGACGCCACCCCGGCGTCGTGGCTGAGCGACACGTGCCAGGAGCGCACCCCGAGTTCCGCCGCGCACGCGGCCACGCTCCCCCGCACCCGCAGCCGCGGGCGCCCGCTGTCCTCCACGACCACCTCGGCGTCCGTCCAGAGCAGCCCGGACGGCGCGCCCAGTGCCTTGGCCAGCGCCTCCTTGGCCGCGAACCGCGCCGCGAGCGAGGCGATGCCGCGCCGTTCCCCGCTCGGCAGCAGCAACTCCCGCTCCACGAACAGCCGGTCGGCCAGTCCGGGAGTGCGCTGCAGCGACTCCCGGAACCGGTCGATCTCGGCGACGTCGATCCCAACCCCGATGATGCTCATCCGGGCACTCTACGATCCGCCCCGCCGCCGCGGGCCCGCCCGGCCGCGCCGCCTCACTCCACCGTCACCGACTTGGCCAGGTTGCGCGGCTGGTCGACCTCGTTGCCGCGGGCCGTGGCCAGTTCGCAGGCGAAGACCTGGAGGGGGACGGTGGAGACGAGGGGCTGGAGCAGGGTGGGGGTGGCCGGGATGCGGATGAGGTGGTCGGCGTAGGGGACCACCTGCTCGTCGCCCTCCTCCGCGATCACGATCGTGCGCGCGCCCCGGGCCCGGATCTCCTGGATGTTGGAGACGATCTTGTCGTACAGGACGGACCGGCCGCGCGGCGACGGCACGACCACCACCACCGGCAGGTCCTCCTCGATCAGCGCGATCGGGCCGTGCTTCAGCTCGCCCGCCGCGAAGCCCTCGGCGTGCATGTAGGCCAGTTCCTTGAGCTTCAGGGCGCCTTCGAGGGCGACCGGGTAGCCGACGTGCCGGCCCAGGAACAGCACCGTCCGCTTGTCGGCGAGGGAGCGCGCGAGGGCCCGTACCGGCTCCATGGTCTCCAGGACCCGCTCGACCTCGCCGGAGATGTGGGAGAGGTCCCGGATCACGGCGCTGACCTCGTCGCCCCACTTGGTGCCCCGCACCTGCGCCAGGTAGAGGGCGACCAGGTAGCAGGCGACCAGCTGGGTGAGGAACGCCTTGGTGGAGGCGACCGCGACCTCGGGGCCCGCGTGGGTGTACAGCACCGCGTCGGACTCGCGCGGGATCGTCGAGCCGTTGGTGTTGCAGATGGCGAGGACCTTCGAGCCCTGTTCCCGCGCGTGCCGCAGCGCCATCAGGGTGTCCATGGTCTCGCCGGACTGCGAGATGGCGATCACCAGGCTCCGGGAGTCCAGGATCGGGTCCCGGTAGCGGAACTCGCTGGCCAGCTCCACCTCGCAGGGGATGCGCGTCCAGTGCTCGATGGCGTACTTGGCGATCAGGCCGGCGTGGAAGGCCGTGCCGCAGGCGACGATGACGACCTTGTCGACCTCGCGCAGCTCGGCGGCGCCGATCCGGACCTCGTCCAGGGTCAGCGAGCCGTTCGCGTCGATGCGGCCCAGGAGGGTGTCGGCGACCGCCTTGGGCTGCTCGGCGATCTCCTTGAGCATGAAGTAGTCGTAACCGCCCTTCTCCGCCGCCGACGCGTCCCAGTCGACGTGGTACGAGCGGACGTCCGCCGGGGCGCCGTCGAAGCGGGTCACCGTGACGCCGTCCCGGCGCAGTTCCACCACCTGGTCCTGGCCCAGCTCGATCGCCGACCGCGTGTGCGCGATGAACGCGGCGACGTCCGAGGCGAGGAAGGCCTCGCCCTCGCCGACGCCCACCACCAGCGGGGAGTTGCGGCGTGCGCCCACCACCACGTCCGGGTCGTCGGCGTGCACGGCGACCAGCGTGAACGCGCCCTCCAGACGCCGGCACACCAGCCGCATCGCCTCCGCGAGGTCGGCGGTGCCGGAGAACTCCTCCGCCAGCAGGTGCGCGACCACCTCGGTGTCCGTCTCGGAGGTCAGGTCGTGTCCGCGCTCGGCCAACTCGGCGCGCAGCGCGGCGAAGTTCTCGATGATTCCGTTGTGGACGACCGCGACCCGGCCCGCGTTGTCGAGGTGCGGATGCGCGTTGGCGTCCGTCGGTCCGCCGTGCGTGGCCCAGCGGGTGTGCCCGATCCCGGTCGCCCCGCTCGGCAGCGGACGTTCCGTCAGCTCCTTCTCCAGGTTGACCAGCTTCCCGGCCTTCCTCGCCGAGGCGAGCCCGCCGTCGGCGAGCACGGCGACGCCCGCGGAGTCGTATCCGCGGTACTCCAGCCGCTTCAGCCCGGCGACCACCACATCGAGCGCCGACTGCGCCCCCACGTATCCCACGATTCCGCACATGAGCGGCAGCCTAAGCGCCGACCCGCGCCCGAACACGGCTCATCGTGCCCGAAATCGGAAATTTTCCCGCCCGTCCCGGCACCGGATCGCCGCCCCGCCGAGCCGGCGGACACCTGCGGTGACCCGACGAGCGGGCGAGGAACGCGCTCGCCGCGGCCCCACGTGACCGACCCCACCCGCCATCGTGTTCAAACTCCGTTAACAATGGAATGTGATCTCTCCGGTCTCCCCGATGCCCCGGAGCGCCCACCGGCACAGGCCGGAGGCGACTCCCTACGTCGACCTCACCCGTTCCGAGTGGAGCGCGCTGCGGGACAAGACGCCGTTGCCGCTGACCGCCGAGGAGGTCGAGAAGCTGCGCGGCCTCGGCGACGTCATCGACCTCGACGAGGTGCGGGACATCTACCTCCCGCTGTCCCGGCTGCTCAATCTGTACGTCGGTGCCACCGACGGCCTCCGCGGCGCCCTGAACACCTTCCTCGGTGAGCAGGGCTCCCAGTCCGGCACCCCGTTCGTCATAGGCGTCGCCGGGTCGGTCGCCGTCGGCAAGTCGACCGTCGCCCGGCTCCTGCAGGCCCTGCTCTCCCGCTGGCCCGAGCACCCGCGCGTCGAACTGGTGACGACGGACGGCTTCCTGCTCCCCACCCGGGAACTGGAGGCCCGCGGCCTGATGGCCCGCAAGGGTTTCCCCGAGTCGTACGACCGCCGGGCCCTGACCCGGTTCGTCGCCGACATCAAGGCCGGCAAGGACGAGGTCACCGCGCCCGTCTACTCGCACCTCATCTACGACATCGTCCCGGACCGCCGGCTCACCGTCCGGCGCCCGGACATCCTGATCGTCGAGGGCCTCAACGTGCTCCAGCCCGCCCTGCCCGGCCAGGACGGCCGGACCCGGGTCGGCCTCGCGGACTACTTCGACTTCAGCGTGTACGTCGACGCGAGCACCGAGGACATCGAGACCTGGTACCTGAACCGCTTCCGCAAGCTGCGCGCGACCGCCTTCCAGGACCCGGACTCCTACTTCCGCAAGTACACCCAGGTCTCCGAGGAGGAGGCGGTCGACTACGCCCGCGGTCTGTGGCGGACCATCAACAAGCCCAACCTGGTGGAGAACATCGCCCCCACCCGCGGAAGGGCCACCCTGGTCGTCCGCAAGGGCGCGGACCACAAGGTGCAGCGCCTCAGGCTCCGCAAGCTGTAGAGGGGCCTGTTAGAAAGGCGTCATGCTGCATCTGCGCCTGATCGTCCCGGCCGCCCGCACCGACGACGTGGTCCGGCTGGTCGAGTCGACCACCGGCACCGCCCACCTCGTGGTGCTGCCGGGCGCCGCCCGCGATCCCGCCGGGGACGTCGTCATGTGCGACGTGGCACGCGAGGCCGGTGACGAACTCATCCGCGGGCTGCGGGCGTTGGACCTCGACCGCACCGGCTCGATCGCCGTCGAGGACATCGACCTGAGCCTGTCGCGCCGGGCCGACCGGGCCGAGACGGAGGCGCCGGGCGAGGGCGCGGACGCGGTGCTCTGGGAGGGGCTGGCGGAGGCCACCCACGAGGAGTCGACGCTCTCCGTCACCTACGTCGCCTTCATCGCCCTGGCCACGATGATCGCGGCCTGCGGTGTCGTCCTGGACAACGCGATCCTGATCGTGGGGGCGATGGCGGTGGGACCCGAGTTCGGCCCGCTGGCCGGCATCTGCACGGCGGTGGTGGAGCGCCGCCCCCGCCTGGCTCTGCGGTCCGCCGTCGCGCTGCTCGTCGGCTTCGCGGCGGCGCTGCTGCTGACGGTCGGCTTCGCCTACCTCATGGACGGCCTCGGCCTGTTCACGAAGGTGCAGCTGGAGGCGGAGCGCCCGAACACGAACTTCATCTACCGCCCCGACGCGTTCTCGTTCGTGGTGGCGGTGCTGGCCGGCATCGCCGGCATCCTCTCCCTGACCTCGGCGAAGTCGGGCGCCCTGGTGGGCGTGGCGATCTCGGTCACCACGGTCCCGGCGGCGGCGAACGCGGCGGTCGCCTTCACCTACACCGAGTACCGCCAGGCCTGGGGTTCGGCGGAACAGCTGCTGCTGAACCTGCTGGGGATCGCGCTGGCGGGCACGGTGACCCTGCTGGCCCAGAAATGGCTGTGGAGGAAGCGGGCCTGAGGCACGACGCGCGCCGAAGGGGCGCGGGGAACGGCGCTCTTGGCCACGGCGAACCCCGCGGCCCGGGGCGCCCCCTCCCCCGGCACCCCCGCCCCGGAGGGCCGAACTGTCCCAGCGACTATCCCAGCGCTGACTTGACGGCGTCCGCCAGCCGCCCCGCCACCGACCGGGCCTGCTCGATGTCGGCGGCCTCGACCATGACCCGCACCAGCGGCTCGGTCCCCGAGGGACGCAGCAGCACCCGCCCGGTCTCCCCCAGCTCCCGCTCCGCCTCCGCGACCGCCGCCGCCAGGTCCCCGGAGGTCTTCACCCGGGACTTGTCGACGTCCGGCACGTTGATCAGCACCTGCGGCAGCCGCTCCATCACGCCCGCCAGCTCCCGCAGCGACCGGCCGGTCTGCGCGACCCGCGCCGCCAGCAGCAGCCCGGTCAGCGTGCCGTCGCCGGTGGTGGCGTGGTCGAGGATGATGACGTGCCCGGACTGCTCGCCGCCGAGGGCGTAGCCGTGCTGCTTCATCTCCTCCAGGACGTACCGGTCGCCGACCGCGGTCTGGACGAGGCGCAGCCCCTCCCGCTCCAGCGCCAGCTTGAAGCCGAGGTTGGACATGACGGTGGCGACGACGGTGTCGGAGCGCAGCACGCCCCGCTCCCGCATGGCCAGCGCCAGCACGGCCAGGATCTGGTCGCCGTCGACCTCCTCGCCGGTGTGGTCGACGGCGAGGCAGCGGTCCGCGTCGCCGTCGTGGGCGACGCCGAACGCGGCCCCGTGCTCGATGACCGCGGCCTTGAGCTTGCCGAGGTGCGTGGAGCCGCAGCCGTCGTTGATGTTGAGCCCGTCCGGCTCCGCGCCGATCGTGACGATCTCCGCGCCGGCCCGGCGGAACGCCTCCGGCGAGACCCCCGCGGCCGCGCCGTGCGCCTCGTCCAGGACGATCTTCAGCCCGTCGAGCCGGTTCGGGAGGACCGACAGCAGGTGCGCGATGTACTGCTCGGCGCCCTCGCCGTAGGACCGCACCCGGCCGACGCCGGAGCCGGTGGGCCGCTCCCAGGGCTCGCCGTGCCGGTGCGACTCGTAGACCGCCTCGATCCGGTCCTCCAGCTCGTCGGCGAGCTTGTGGCCGCCGCGGGCGAAGAACTTGATGCCGTTGTCGGGCATGGCGTTGTGGCTGGCGGAGAGCATGACACCGAGGTCGGCGCCGAGCGCGCCGGTCAGGAACGCGACCGCCGGAGTGGGCAGCACGCCGACCCGCAGGACGTCGACGCCCGCGCTGGCCAGGCCCGCGACCACGGCGGCCTCCAGGAACTCCCCGGACGCACGGGGGTCCCGTCCGACGACCGCCTTCGGCCGGTGGCCCTCGAAGGTGCCCGCCTCGGCCAGCACGTGGGCCGCCGCGACCGACAGCCCGAGCGCCATCTCGGCGGTCAGGTCCGCGTTGGCGACGCCGCGCACGCCGTCCGTGCCGAAGAGTCGTCCCACTTGTCCTCCTGAAGAAGCGTCCTTGCTGCCAGGAAATGATGGCAGGCGCTTAGTCATGCGATCACACCAGCCTTTGAGCGTCTTGTGTCGTTATACGCCCTTGACCGGGATAAACGAACGCCCCGACGGCACATGTGGCGTGCCGCCGGGGCGTTCGGAGTACGCGCCGAGCCAGAACCCGGATGCGCGGGCCAGGCTCGTACGAGCGTACGGGCAGGCAGCGAGCGATTAACGCTTGCTGTACTGCGGAGCCTTGCGGGCCTTCTTCAGACCGGCCTTCTTGCGCTCGACCGCACGGTCGTCGCGCTTGAGGAAGCCGGCCTTCTTCAGCGGGCCGCGGTTGTTGTCGACGTCGGCCTCGTTCAGCGCGCGGGCGACACCGAGACGGAGCGCACCGGCCTGACCGGAGACACCGCCACCGGCGATGCGGGCGACGACGTCGTAGCGGCCCTCGAGCTCCAGCACCTTGAAGGGCTCGTTGACTTCCTGCTGGTGCACCTTGTTGGGGAAGTAGTCCTCAAGGGTGCGACCGTTGATCTTCCACTTGCCGGTGCCCGGGACGATCCGGACGCGGGCGATGGCGTTCTTGCGACGGCCCAGGCCGGCGGCCGGCTGCGGGTCGCCGAAGCGGGAGGCGAGGGACTCGGAGGTGTACTCGCCCTCGACGGGGACGTCCGTCTCCGTGGTGTAGCTGTCGATGTCGATCTCTTCGAGCGGCTGCTCGGCAGTGGTCTCGGCCACGATGCTCCTCAGATTCTCTTCAGTCTTAGGGGGTGGCCGGACTTACTGCGCGACCTGGGTGATCTCGAACGGAACCGGCTGCTGGGCAGCGTGCGGGTGGTTCTCGCCTCGGTAGACCTTCAGCTTGGAGAGCATCTGACGGCCCAGGGTGTTCTTGGGGAGCATGCCCTTGACGGCCTTCTCGATGGCCTTCTCGGGGTTCTTGTCCAGCAGCTCGTCGTAGCGGACGGAGCGCAGACCACCCGGGTACCCGGAGTGGCGGTAGGCCATCTTCTGGGTCCGCTTGTTGCCGGACAGGTGCACCTTGTCGGCGTTGATGATGACGACGAAGTCACCGGTGTCGACGTGAGGGGCGTAGATCGCCTTGTGCTTGCCCCGCAGAAGGGACGCGGCGGTGGTGGCGAGACGGCCCAGGACGATGTCCTGAGCGTCGATGACGTGCCACTGGCGAGTCACATCGCCGGGCTTGGGGCTGTACGTACGCACTTCGCAGCCTTCTTCTTCAGTGGATGGGTGCTGACACATGGCATCACTGAAGCGATCGTGCAGCTGGGGACGACAGTGCCGGACATGCTGCCCGTATGCCGCCCACTGGTAACTGCTCCAGGGAACCTAGGTAGAGGCCACTCCCGTGAGAATGAGCGAGCCAATACACAACGATGGGGAAGCTTACAAGGAGGCCCCCCAACGGGTCAAAACGAGCTCCCGCCGGCATCCGGACGGTCCGCCGTCGACATCGGCCCGAACCAGGGGCGTCCGGCGCGGCCGGAATGCGCCGTCCTGCCACCAAAGGTCCACTATCACCCTTCGTACTGTCGCACCGGTACCCCTCGGCCCCCGTCTAAGATGCGCCCCATGAGCTATGGGCAGGGGGGACCCCAGTCCCAGTGGGATCCCTGGAAACCGCAGTCACAGCAGCCCTGGAGCGGCGGCTCCGACCAGACTCCGGACTGGGCCGCGCTCGCCGAGGCCTCGGAGACGCGCAACAAGCGGCGCAGAGTGCTGTTCATCGGCGGCGGCGTGGTCGCCACCCTGGCGATCGGCACGGCCGTCGCCATGGCCGTGGTGTCCGCGAACGGCAAGGACAAGGCCTCCGGCACGCCCAGCAACCTGCCCGCCAGCGTCTCGCTGCCGAGCGAGTCGGCGGCCACGGCACCGTCCTTCGCGCCGACCAGCGCGCCGCCGCCGCTGGATCCCCAGGAATTCATATCCAGCGCGAAGAAGGACACCGCGCCGCTCAGCGCCGAGACCCTCTTCCCCGGCACCCAGCTGACCATGGGCGAGACGGTGTACAAGAAGGGCGCCACGGCCGACACCAAGAAGTGCGCCACGGCCGCCAAGGGCACCCTCCCGAGCGTCCTCACCAAGAACGACTGCACCCGGCTGCTGCGCGTCACCTACTTCAAGGACGGCGTCGCGGTCACGGTCGGTGTGGCGGTCTTCGACACCGAGGCACAGGCCGCCAAGGCCAAGAGCGAGGCCGACAAGAAGGGCTTCGTCACCGCGCTGGCGGGCTCCGGCGCGAAGCCGTTCTGCGCCTCGGGCGTCTGCCGTACGACGACCAACTCCTTCGGCCGGTACGCCTACTTCACCACCGCCGGCTTCCTCGACGGCAAGGACGTCACCACCAAGGACACCAAGGTCTTCCGCACCGGCGACGACCTGGCCGAGTTCACCTTCCGGCAGATCCGCAGGCGCGGCGAGGCGCAGGCCTCGGCGGCCGCCAACCAGTGACACCGTCCCGCACCGGCTGAGCCCGGTCCCCGGACACGGCACGGGGGCGAGCGGGCCTGCCGCGCGGGCGGGCCGGGGCAAGGGCTCAGCGGGGCCGCCGGGACCGCCGACGGCGGGACGGCCCCCGGACGGCCGAGGACGGCACGCCGGCCCCCAGGGCCCGGCTCACCGGCTTCACGGAGCCGGATCCGGACCTCGGCCACGCCCGGCCCTCCGGGTCCTGGCCGGGCGGTCCGGCCAGGGGCCGCTCAGGGGCCCGTCAGGCCGACCGCACCCGCACCCGCCGCGCCTCCCGCTGCCGCGCCAGCAGCTGGTCGGCCGCCGGATACGCGACCTCCTCAAGCGTCAGACCGTGCGGCCGTACGACGTGCACGGCGCTGTCCCGCACCCCCGCGTCCAGCACCTTCCGCGGCCACTCCACGCCCCGGTGGCCGTCCCCGACGAAGAGCAGCGCGCCGACCATCGACCTGACCTGGTTGTGGCAGAAGGCGTCGGCCCGCACCTCGATCTCCACCACGCCGTCCGCGCGCCGGCTCACCCCGAAGGCGAGGATCTCCCGGATCGTCGTCGCGCCCTCGCGCTTCTTCGCGTAGGCGGCGAAGTCGTGCTCCCCCACCAGTGACCGGGCCGCGGCGTCCATGGCGTCGACGTCCAACTCCCAGTCGTGCCACAGCACATGGTTGCGCAGCAGCGGGTCCACGCCGCCCGGCCGGTCGCCGACCCGGTAGACGTAGCGCCGCCACAGCGCGGCGAAACGCGCGTTGAACCCCTCCGGCGCCTCGGCCAGCGCCCACACCCGTACGTCCTTGGGCAGCCGGCCGGCGAGCCGCTTCAGCAGCTTCTCCCGCTGCTCCTCCCACACCCCGGCCGGCAGGTCGACGTGCGCCACCTGCCCGCGCGCGTGCACCCCGGCGTCCGTCCGCCCGGCCACGGTCAGGTCGTACGCCGTCTCCTGGGACCGGGTGACGACGCGCAGCGCGTCCTCGATCTCCGCCTGCACGGTCCGCTTCCCGCCGGCCTGCTTGGCCCAGCCGTGGAACGCGCTGCCGTCGTAGGACAGGTCGAGACGGACACGGACATGGCCGGGCTGCACTTCGTCACTCACGGAAGTATCCTCTCAGGCACCAAAAAGGTGGGCCCGCCCCTCGAAGGGAACGGGCCCACCAACGCGCCCCTGGGGGACGCGGGGAACTGCTCGATCAGCCGCGACGGACCGGCAGCCGAAGGACGGCCTTACGCCTCCTTCGACTCCTCGCTCTCGTCGGCCTTGGCGTCCTCGACGACCTCGGTCTGCTCGACCTTGGTCTCCTCGGCGTCCTTGGCGGCACGCTTCGTCGCCGCCTCGGCCTCGCCCGTGGCCTGCTGCGCGACCGTCAGCGCCTCGACCAGCTCGATGACAGCCATGGGCGCGTTGTCGCCACGGCGGTTACCGATCTTGGTGATGCGGGTGTAGCCACCCGGACGGTTCTCGTAGCGCGGGCCGATCTCGGTGAAGAGCGTGTGGACGATGCTCTTGTCCGTGATCACCTGGAGCACCTGACGGCGGTTGTGAAGGTCGCCCTTCTTCGCCTTGGTGACCAGACGCTCGGCGTAGGGCCGCAGACGGCGGGCCTTCGCCTCGGTGGTGGTGATACGGCCGTGCTCGAAGAGCGACTTCGCGAGGTTCGCGAGGAGCAGCTTCTCGTGCGCGGCGCTGCCGCCCAGACGGGCACCCTTGGTGGGCTTCGGCATGGTTCTTCTCCTGTGTGTCTGCCCCGGCCGTGTCAGGTACCGGGGTCAGGAACCCGGTGAGCGGATGCCCACCGGCATACGACCGATCAGTACTGCTCGGTCTCCACGAAACCCGCGTCCGCGTCGTCGTCGGCGCCGAAGGCGTCGGCAGCGGCCGTGGGGTCGAATCCGGGCGGGCTGTCCTTGAGGGCCAGGCCCATGCCGGCCAGCTTCGCCTTGACCTCGTCGATGGACTTCGCACCGAAGTTGCGGATGTCCAGGAGGTCGGCCTCGGAGCGGGCGACGAGCTCACCCACGGAGTGGATGCCCTCACGCTTGAGGCAGTTGTAGGAGCGGACCGTGAGCTCCAGCTCCTCGATCGGCAGCGCCAGGTCGGCGGCCAGGGCGGCGTCCGTGGGGGACGGGCCCATGTCGATGCCCTCGGCGTCGATGTTCAGCTCGCGGGCGAGACCGAACAGCTCCACCAGGGTCTTGCCCGCCGACGCCATGGCGTCGCGCGGCCGCATGGCCTGCTTCGTCTCGACGTCGACGATCAGCTTGTCGAAGTCGGTGCGCTGCTCGACACGGGTCGCCTCGACCTTGTACGTGACCTTGAGCACCGGCGAGTAGATGGAGTCGACCGGGATACGGCCGATCTCCTGGCCCACCTGCTTGTTCTGCACGGCGGAGACGTAACCGCGGCCGCGCTCGACCGTCAGTTCCATCTCCAGCTTGCCCTTGCCGTTGAGCGTGGCGAGGACCAGGTCGGGGTTGTGCACCTCGACACCGGCCGGGGGCGCGATGTCGGCGGCGGTGACCAGACCCGGGCCCTGCTTGCGCAGGTACATCACGACCGGCTCGTCGTGCTCCGAGGAGACGACCAGCTGCTTGATGTTGAGGATCAGGTCGGTCACGTCCTCCTTGACGCCCGGCACGGTGGTGAACTCGTGCAGGACACCGTCGATGCGGATGCTGGTGACAGCAGCGCCGGGGATCGACGAGAGGAGGGTGCGACGCAGGGAGTTGCCGAGGGTGTAGCCGAAGCCCGGCTCCAGCGGCTCGATCACGAACCGGGAGCGGAATTCGTCGACGACCTCTTCGGTCAACGAGGGACGCTGAGCGATCAGCATGGTGTGGATCCTTCAGTTGCGGGCGCCCGCTATTTGACGCCCTGCTGGTACTGCAAGGGTACGGGCGATACGGCCCTTTTACGGAGCCGTACCGCCCGGAAACCTCAGGCCCGAAGGCGTCGCGTCAGACGCGGCGGCGCTTCGGCGGACGGCAGCCGTTGTGCGGGGTCGGGGTGACGTCCTGGATGGAGCCGACCTCGAGGCCCGTGGCCTGCAGGGAGCGGATCGCGGTCTCGCGACCGGAACCCGGGCCCTTCACGAACACGTCGACCTTGCGCATGCCGTGCTCCTGGGCGCGGCGGGCAGCCGACTCGGCGGCCATCTGCGCGGCGAACGGCGTGGACTTCCGGGAGCCCTTGAAGCCGACGTGGCCGGCGGAGGCCCAGGAGATCACGTTGCCGGACGGGTCCGTGATGGAGACGATCGTGTTGTTGAACGTGCTCTTGATGTGCGCGTGGCCGTGAGCGACGTTCTTCTTTTCCTTGCGGCGCACCTTCTTGGCAGCGCCCTGACGACCCTTGGGGGGCATCTAGTAACTCCTACGGGGAGGTGGTCGGTCCTACAGCGAAGACCGCTGATGAAGCGTTGTCCGCTGAGGACTACTTCTTGCCCGGCTTCTTCTTGCCGGCGATGGCGCGACGCGGGCCCTTGCGGGTGCGGGCGTTGGTGCTGGTGCGCTGACCGCGGACGGGCAGACCGCGGCGGTGACGCAGACCCTGGTAGCAGCCGATCTCGACCTTGCGGCGGATGTCGGCCTGGATCTCGCGACGGAGGTCACCCTCGGTCTTGATGTTGTTGTCGACGTACTCACGAATCGCGACCAGCTGCTCTTCAGACAGGTCACGGACGCGGGTGTTCGGGTCGATGCCGGTCTCGGCCAGCGTCAGCTGGGAGAGCGTGCGGCCGATGCCGAACACGTAGGTGAGGGCGACTTCCACACGCTTTTCGCGCGGGATGTCAACACCGGAAACGCGTGCCACTTCAATGGCTCCTGGTGATCTTCGGAGGTCTTCCGCAGGACCGGCTCCCAGCCGCCGTACCAGGTACGAACTGGGTCCCCGGCCTCCGAACCGGGGGTGTCGAGCCGCGTGCGGCTCGGGCCCTGCGTATGAACAAATTCAGCTTGCGTCGCGCGAAACTCTGCGATGGGTGCAGAGGGATCGGTCGTGCGTCAGCCCTGGCGCTGCTTGTGGCGCGGGTTCTCGCAAATGACCATGACCCGACCGTGACGGCGGATCACCCTGCACTTGTCGCAGATCTTCTTGACGCTCGGCTTGACCTTCATGGGATTGAGGTTCTCCGGGTCAGTTGCCGGCAGCCCCGCTCACACGGGACCTGGGCAAGATCTACTTGTATCGGTAGACGATCCGGCCACGCGTCAGGTCGTACGGAGAGAGCTCCACCACGACCCGGTCGTCAGGGAGGATGCGGATGTAGTGCATACGCATCTTGCCGCTGATGTGTGCCAGGACCTGGTGGCCGTTCTGGAGCTCGACCTTGAACATCGCGTTCGGAAGAGACTCGACGACAGTGCCCTCGATCTCGATGGCACCTTGCTTCTTGGCCACGCTTCGCCCTTCGAATCGACTACCTTGATCGACTCCCGCATTTTCCCTCTCGGGCGCATGCGGACATGCGGGTGCACGAGAGCCGACGAGTCAGTCTACGTCAGCGCACCCGGAAAGACGAATCGAGAGATCCTGCCCCGGAAGGCAGATCATTAAGCGCGCCGGTCATGGGCGCTGGGGGTCCCCCCGGCCGAAGGCTGGGGGAGGAACTGCGCGCTCGGCCCCCACCGGGCCGCAGATTCCGAGATGCTCAGCCCAGCGGATCCGGCGCAGCCGTGATCCCATGCTCGGCCAGCTTGGCCTTGCCTCCGTCGGGCGCCGTCAGCACCAAGGGACCCTCTTCGGTCAGCGCCACACTGTGCTCCCAGTGCGAGGACCACGTCCCGTCGGTCGTGATGACCGTCCAGTCGTCCTCCAGCACCTCCGTCCGCGGCGTCCCCAGCGACACCATCGGCTCGATGGCCAGGCAGAACCCGGGGACCAGCTTCGGGCCCTTGCCCCGGCGCCGGTCGACGTAGTTCAGCAGGTGCGGGTCCATGTGCATCTCGGTGCCGATGCCGTGGCCGCCGTAGTCCTCGATGATCCCGTAGCGGCCGCCGCCCGGCTTCGGCTGCCGGCGGATGTACGTCTCGACCGCACGGGAGACGTCGACCAGCCGGTTGCCCAGCTTCATCGCGGCGATGCCGGCCCACATCGACTCCTCGGTCACCCGGGACAGCTCGATGAGTTCCGGAGCGTGACCGGAGCCCACGAACGCCGTGTAGGCCGCGTCGCCGTGCCAGCCGTCGACGACCGCGCCGCAGTCGATGGAGATGACGTCGCCGTCCTTCAGGACGACGTCCTCCGAGGGGATGCCGTGCACGACCACGTCGTTGACGGACGTGCAGATCGTCGCCGGGAAGCCGCCGTAGCCGAGGAAGTTCGACTTGGCGCCGTGCTCCGCGAGGACCTTGCGGGCCACCTCGTCCAGGTCCTTGGTGCTGGCACCGGGGACCGCCACCTCACGGGTGGCCGCGTGGATGGCGGCTACGACCAGGCCCGCCGCCCGCATCTTGGCGATCTGCTCGGGGGTCTTGATCTGCACCATGGGGGGCCTGCGCTCTCCGTCACTCACGTCAACGTCAACCGGATACCTGACAACAGTACGGCCGCGGCACCCGACGGGGCACCGCGGCCGGAACCGCCGTGGAACTACTTCTTCTCGTCCTCGTCCCGTCCGAGCGCGTCCAGCGCCCGCCGGGTGATCTCCTCCACCGGGCCCAGCGAGGAGATCGTACGGACCAGGCCCTGCGACTTGTAGTAGTCGATGATGGGCTCGGTCTGCGTGTGGTAGACCTCCAGCCGCGTCCGGACCGTGTCCTCGGAGTCGTCGTCGCGCTGGTACAGCTCGCCGCCGCAGATGTCGCAGACACCCTCGGTCTTCGGCGGGCTGTAGGTCACGTGGAAGACGTGGCCGTTGTCCTTGCGGCAGATGCGGCGGCCCGCGATCCGCTTGACGACCTCGTCCTCCGGGACCTCCAGGTCCAGGACCGCGTCGAGCTTGATGCTCTCGTTCTTCAGGAGCTCGTCGAGCGCCTCGGCCTGCGAGACGTTGCGCGGGAACCCGTCCAGCAGGAAGCCGCCGGTCGCGTCCGGCTGCTCCATGCGGTCCTTGGCCATGGCGATGGTGACCTCGTCCGGGACGAGGTTGCCGGCGTCCATGTAGGACTTCGCGAGCTTCCCGAGATCCGTCTGCTGGCTGATGTTGGCCCGGAACAGGTCGCCCGTGGAGATGTGCGGGATCTTCAGCTTCTCGGCGAGGCGAACGGCTTGCGTTCCCTTACCGGCACCGGGCGGCCCGACGAGGACGATTCGCATCAGCGGAGGAACCCTTCGTAATTGCGCTGCTGAAGCTGGCTCTCGATCTGCTTCACCGTTTCGAGGCCCACACCCACGATGATCAGGATGCTGGTGCCACCGAACGGGAAGTTCTGGCTTGCCCCAAAGCCAACCAACGCCATCGTCGGTACGAGAGCGATCAGACCCAGATACAGCGAACCCGGCCAGGTGATCCGGTTGAGCACGTACGACAGGTACTCAGCGGTCGGCCGGCCAGCCCGGATGCCCGGGATGAAGCCACCATACTTCTTCATGTTGTCGGCTACTTCTTCGGGGTTGAAGGAGATAGCGACGTAGAAGAACGCGAAGAAAACGATCAGCAAGAAGTACAGGGTGATGTAGATCGGGTGGTCACCCTTGGTGAGGTTCGTGCTGATCCACTGCTTCCAGCCGGAGTTGCCGCCGGCGAACTGCGCCACGAGCGCCGGGATGTACAGCAGCGACGAGGCGAAGATGACCGGGATGACACCGGCCTGGTTCACCTTGAGCGGGATGTACGTCGACGTACCGCCGTAGGACCGGCGGCCGATCATGCGCTTCGCGTACTGGACCGGGACCCGGCGCTGGGCCTGCTCGACGAAGACCACCAGGGCGACCATGACCAGGCCGACCGCGATGACGGTGCCGAACTCGATCCAGCCGCCCGCCAGGGTGCCCTGCTTCTTGATGGCCCACAGCGCGGACGGGAAGGTCGCGGCGATCGAGATGAACATCAGGATCGACATGCCGTTGCCGATGCCGCGGTCGGTGATCAGCTCACCGAGCCACATGACGACGGCCGTACCGGCGGTCATGCAGATCACCATCGTGATGGTGGTGAAGATGGCCTGGTCCGGGACGATGCTGGAGGCGACCGTGCAGCCGTTGAAGAGCGCGCCGCTGCGGGCGGTGGCGACCAGGCCGGTGCCCTGCAGGATGGCGAGGGCCACCGTCAGGTACCGGGTGTACTGCGTGATCTTCGTCGTGCCCGCCTGGCCCTCCTTCTTCAGGGCTTCCAGGCGCGGGATGACCACGGTCAGCAGCTGCAGGATGATGCTCGCGGTGATGTACGGCATGATGCCGAGCGCGAAGATCGTGATCTGGAGCAGCGCGCCACCGCTGAACATGTTGACGAGACCGAACAGGCCCTGGTTGCCGGAGGCCTCGTTCACACACGTCTGAACGGCTTTGTAGTTGACGCCGGGGATCGGGATGTGGGTGCCGACCCGGTACACCACGATGATGGCCAGCGTGAAGAGCAGTTTCTTGCGCAGGTCGGGCGTCCTGAACGCCCGGGCGAACGCGGTGAGCACGGTGCCTCCTGCGACCCCCGCGTGTGCGCGCGTGAGGTGGATGACTAAGGGTTTGATGGCCTGTGGAACGAGATTACGGCATGCCGAGACGGCGCTGGATACCAGCGGCCCAGCCTACCCATATCGAGGTCCTTACGGGACACCGATCCGCATGGCTCTTACGGGTCAATGTCTCGAACACCTGCGTACAAAAACCTCTTTACCGCTCGCACGGGCATACCGCGGCCCCCGCGCTCGAACGGCTGATCGACGATCCGCGACATGAGAACGGCCGGGGACGACCCTCCTGAGAGGGCGTCCCCGGCCGTCTTCGCTGACGTGAGTCAGACGGTCACCGGACTCAGACGAGCTCGGTGACGGTGCCGCCGGCGGCGGTGATCTTCTCCTTGGCGGAGCCGGAGACGGCGTCGACCGTCACCTGCAGCGCCACGGAGACCTCACCCTGGCCGAGCACCTTGACGAGGCTGTTCTTGCGAACGGCACCCTTGGCGACGAGCCCCTCGACGGTGACCTCGCCACCCTCCGGGTACAGCGCGGCCAGCTTGTCGAGGTTCACGACCTGGAACTCGGTCTTGAACGGGTTCTTGAAGCCCTTCAGCTTCGGAAGACGCATGTGGAGGGGCATCTGGCCACCCTCGAAGCGCTCCGGCACCTGGTAACGGGCCTTCGTACCCTTGGTACCACGACCAGCCGTCTTACCCTTCGACGCCTCACCACGACCCACACGGGTCTTGGCGGTCTTGGCGCCCGGGGCGGGACGGAGGTTGTGGATCTTGAGCGGGTTGTTCTCCGCCATGATCAGTCGACCTCCTCGACCGTCACGAGGTGGCGGACGGTGTGCACCATGCCGCGGAACTCGGGGCGGTCCTCCTTGACGACCTGCGTGTTGATGCCCTTGAGACCAAGGGAACGCAGGGTGTCACGGTGGTTCTGCTTGCTGCCGATGTAGGACTTGACCTGCGTAATCTTGAGCTGCGCCATGATTACGCACCCGCCCCGGCACGCGCACGCAGCAGAGCCGCGGGAGCGACGTCCTCCAGGGGCAGACCGCGGCGGGCCGCGATCTCCTCGGGACGCTGCAGGCCCTTCAGGGCCTCCACCGTCGCGTGCACGATGTTGATCGCGTTGTCGGAGCCGAGCGACTTCGACAGCACGTCGTGGATACCGGCGCACTCGAGCACGGCACGCACCGGGCCACCGGCGATAACACCGGTACCGGGGGACGCGGGCTTGAGCAGGACGACGCCGGCAGCCTTCTCACCCTGGATGGGGTGCGGGATGGTGCCCTGGATACGGGGGACCTTGAAGAAGTGCTTCTTGGCCTCCTCAACACCCTTGGCGATGGCGGCCGGCACCTCCTTGGCCTTGCCGTAACCGACACCCACGGTGCCGTCACCGTCGCCCACCACGACCAGCGCGGTGAAGCTGAAGCGACGACCACCCTTCACAACCTTGGCGACGCGGTTGATCGCGACAACGCGCTCAACGTACGCGGTCTTCTCGGCGGCAGCAGCGCCGCCGTCACGGCCCTTCCGGTCCCGCCGCTCGCCGCCACCGGCACCGCCACCGCGGCGCTGGGGTCCAGCCATTGGATTACCTCTCTCTTTCCGCTAGCTACAAGCGGCTCAGAACTTGAGCCCGGCTTCGCGGGCGGCGTCCGCCAGGGCGGCGATGCGCCCGGCGTACTGGTTGCCACCACGGTCGAACACCACGGCCTCGACACCGGCGGCCTTGGCACGCTCGGCGACCAGAGCGCCGACCTGCTTGGCCTGCGCGGACTTGTCACCCTCGCCACCACGGACCGAGGTGTCCAGCGTGGACGCCGACGCCAGGGTGTGACCCTTGATGTCGTCGATCACCTGGGCCACGATGTGGCGGTTCGAGCGGGTAACGACCAGACGGGGACGCTCCGCCGTACCGGAAATGTTCTTACGGATCCGGATGTGACGGCGCTTGATCGCGGCGCGCTTGTAGGCGTCGCCCTTGAGGATCTTCTGTCCGTATGCCATGGCTTACTTACCCGCCTTTCCGACCTTGCGGCGGATGACTTCGCCCTCGTACTTGACGCCCTTGGCCTTGTACGGGTCGGGCTTGCGCAGCTTGCGGATGTTGGCCGCGACCTCGCCGACCTTCTGCTTGTCGATGCCCTCGACCGAGAACCGGGTGGGGTTCTCGACCTTGAAGCTGATGCCCTCGGGGGCCTCGACGAGGATCGGGTGGCTGTAACCGAGCGCGAACTCGAGGTTGGCGCCCTTGGCGGTCACGCGGTAACCGACACCGCTGATCTCGAGCTTCTTCACGTAACCCTGGGTCACGCCGGTGATCATGTTCGCCACCAGCGTGCGGGACAGGCCGTGCAGGGCCTTGCTCTGACGCTCGTCGTTGGGGCGGGTCACCGCGAGAGTGCCGTCCTCGCCCTTGGCGATGTCGATCGGAGCCACGACGGTGTGGGTCAGCTCGCCCTTGGGGCCCTTGACCTTCACCGTGCGGCCGTCGATGGTGACGTCCACGCCGGCGGGAACCGCGATGGGGAGCTTGCCGATGCGCGACATAGCTGTTTCCTCCGTTCCCTTCTGCTACCAGACGTAGGCGAGGACTTCTCCGCCTACGCCCTTCTTGCCGGCCTGCTTGTCGGTGAGGAGCCCGTGCGACGTGGAGATGATCGCCACGCCCAGGCCGCCCAGCACCTTCGGCAGGTTGGTGGACTTCGCGTACACCCGGAGACCGGGCTTGGAGATGCGCTTGATGCCCGCGATGGAGCGCTCACGGTTGGGACCGAACTTCAGGTCCAGGACGAGGTTCTTGCCGACCTCGGCGTCCTCGACCTTCCAGCCCGTGATGAAGCCCTCCTGCTGGAGGATCTCCGCGATGTGAGACTTGATCTTCGACGCCGGCATCGTCACGGAGTCGTGGTATGCCGAGTTCGCGTTCCGCAGACGCGTAAGCATGTCTGCGATCGGATCAGTCATGGTCATGAATTGGCCTTCGGCCTCTCTCGCCGGGGTTTCCAGGTGCCCATCCCTCTCCTCGATCCGAGACGAGGCGGGTGCGGTGCGGTGGACCTACGGCGTAGTAAGTCGTACGGGGCGTCAGGCGCCCAACCCTCCAAGCCTAAGCCATGGAAGGGTGGGCCCCTGACACGCCCATTGCTTACCGAGAGCTTCGGGAATCCCTAAAAGCAGGGACTACCAGGAGCTCTTGGTCACGCCCGGCAGCTCGCCACGGTGAGCCATCTCACGAAGGCACACGCGGCACAGGCCGAACTTGCGGTACACGGAGTGCGGGCGGCCACAGCGCTGGCAGCGGGTGTAGCCACGCACACCGAACTTCGGCTTGCGAGCAGCCTTGGCAATCAGAGCCTTCTTCGCCATCTCGCTCACGCCTCCTTGAACGGGAAGCCGAGGTGACGAAGGAGCGCGCGGCCCTCAGCGTCGTTGGTCGCCGTGGTCACCACGGTGATGTCCATACCCCGGGTGCGGTCGATCTTGTCCTGGTCGATCTCGTGGAACATGACCTGCTCCGTGAGACCGAAGGTGTAGTTGCCACGGCCGTCGAACTGCTTGGGGGACAGACCACGGAAGTCGCGGATGCGCGGCAGCGCGAGCGACAGGGTGCGGTCCAGGAACTCCCACATGCGGTCGCCACGGAGCGTGACGTGGGCACCGATCGGCTGGCCCTCACGCAGCTTGAACTGCGCGATGGACTTGCGGGCCTTGGTGACCTGCGGCTTCTGACCGGTGATGGTGGTCAGGTCGCGGATCGCGCCCTCGATCAGCTTCGAGTCACGGGCGGCGTCGCCGACACCCATGTTGACCACGATCTTGACGAGGCCGGGGATCTGCATGACGTTCTCGTACTTGAACTCGTCACGCATCTTGCCCGCGATCTCCTCGCGGTACTTCAGCTTCAGACGCGGAGCAGTGGTGGTAGCCATCAGATGTCCTCACCCGTCCGCTTGGCAACGCGGATCTTGTTGCCTTCGTCGTCGAAGCGGTAACCGACACGCGTGACGACCTTGTTGCCGTCCTTCTCAACGACCAGCTGGACGTTGGAGACGTGGACGGGCGCCTCGGTCGTGACGATGCCGCCGGCCTGGGAACCGCGAGCGGTCGGGCCGGCCTTGGTGTGCTTCTTGACCCGGTTGACACCCTCGACCAGGACGCGGTCCTCGCGGGGGTAGGCCGCGATGACCTTGCCCTGCTTGCCCTTGTCCTTGCCGGTGATGACCTGGACCAGGTCGCCCTTCTTGATCTTCATGCTTACAGCACCTCCGGAGCCAGCGAGATGATCTTCATGAACTTCTTCTCGCGCAGCTCACGGCCGACGGGGCCGAAGATACGGGTGCCACGAGGGTCGCCGTCGTTCTTGAGAATGACAGCGGCGTTCTCGTCGAAGCGGATGTACGAGCCGTCCGGACGGCGGCGCTCCTTGACGGTGCGAACGATGACCGCCTTGATGACGTCACCCTTCTTCACGTTGCCGCCGGGGATCGCGTCCTTGACGGTGGCGACGATGACGTCACCGATGCCCGCGTAGCGGCGACCGGAGCCACCGAGCACACGGATGCAAAGGATCTCCTTCGCACCAGTGTTGTCGGCGACACGCAGTCGCGACTCCTGCTGGATCACGTCTATCTCCTGTTTGTCTGCCGGTTCCCGGCAGGGGCCTCAGTGAAGAGGGCCCCTGCCGAGCCTGGCGGAACTGTCCTGCGAGGGATGCCCCGCAGGAACGTACTTTTGGGAATTCCCTTGCGGGAATTACCTACTTGGCCTTCTCGAGGATCTCGACGACGCGCCAGCGCTTCGTCGCGGACAGCGGCCGGGTCTCCATGAGGAGGACACGGTCGCCGACGCCCGCGGCGTTCTGCTCGTCGTGCGCCTTGAGCTTGTTCGTACGGCGGATGACCTTGCCGTACAGCGCGTGCTTGACGCGGTCCTCGACGGCGACGACGACGGTCTTGTCCATCTTGTCGCTGACGACGAGACCCTCACGGGTCTTGCGGAAGCTGTCGCGCGCCTCAGTGTTCTCAGTCACGTTGCTCTCGCTCATCAGGCGCTCTCCACCGTCTCGATGCCCAGCTCGCGCTCACGCATCAGGGTGTAGATCCGCGCGATGTCCTTACGGACGGCCTTGAGCCGACCGTGGTTCTCGAGCTGACCCGTCGCCGCCTGGAAGCGGAGGTTGAACAGCTCTTCCTTGGCCTCGCGGAGCTTGCCGAGAAGCTCCTCGTTGCCCAGCTCGCGCAGCTCGGACGCCTTGGTACCGGCCGACATCACGCTTCACCTGCCTCGCGCTTGACGATCCGGCACTTCATCGGCAGCTTGTGGGCTGCGCGAGTCAGGGCCTCACGGGCGATCTTCTCGTTGGGGTAGGACAGCTCGAACATGACCCGGCCCGGGTGCACGTTCGCGATCCACCACTCCGGAGAACCCTTACCGGAACCCATGCGGGTCTCGGCAGGCTTCTTCGTGAGCGGGCGGTCCGGGTAGATGTTGATCCAGACCTTGCCGCCACGCTTGATGTGGCGGGTCATCGCGATACGAGCGGCCTCGATCTGGCGGTTGGTCACGTACGCCGGCGTGAGGGCCTGGATGCCGTACTCGCCGAACGCGACCGTGGTACCGCCCTTGGCCTCACCACGCCGCTTGGGGTGGTGCTGCTTGCGGTGCTTGACCCTACGGGGGATCAGCATGTCGGTCAGGCCTCCGTTCCGGTGCTCTCAGCAGCCGGAGCGGCGGCGGCCTCGGCCTGGGGGGCCTCGGCAGCGGGAGCCTGCTGCGGCTTGCGACCGCGCCGCTCGCCACCACGGCCACCACGGGCCGGGCGGTCACCAGCGCCACCGCCACGGGCCGGGCGGTTGCCGGCACGGGCTGCGGCGTTCTCGGCGCGGACCTCGGCGATGTTCTTGACGTCGCCCTTGTAGATCCAGACCTTCACACCGATGCGGCCGAAGGTCGTCTTGGCCTCGAAGAAGCCGTAGTCCACGTTCGCGCGGAGCGTGTGCAGGGGCACGCGGCCCTCGCGGTAGAACTCCGAGCGGGACATCTCGGCGCCGCCGAGGCGGCCACCGCACTGGATCTTGATGCCCTTGGCGCCGGCCTTCATCGCCGACTGCATGCTCTTACGCATGGCGCGGCGGAAGGAGACGCGGGAGGAGAGCTGCTCGGCGACGGCCTGAGCAACCAGCTGAGCGTCCGTCTCGGGGTTCTTGACCTCGAGGATGTTCAGCTGGACCTGCTTGCCCGTGAGCTTCTCGAGGTCGCCGCGGATGCGGTCGGCCTCGGCGCCACGGCGGCCGATGACGATGCCCGGACGCGCGGTGTGGATGTCCACACGCACACGGTCACGGGTGCGCTCGATCTCCACCTTCGAGATGCCGGCGCGCTCCATGCCGGACGTCATCATCCGACGGATGGCGACGTCTTCCTTGACGTAGTCCTTGTACAGCTTGTCGGCGTACCACCGGGACTTGAAGTCCGTGGTGACACCGAGCCGGAACCCATGCGGGTTAACCTTCTGGCCCATTACCGGGTTCCTTCCTTGCTGCTGACGACCACGGTGATGTGGCTGGTCCGCTTGCGGATCCGGTAGGCACGGCCCTGGGCACGCGGCCGGAACCGCTTCAGGGTCGGGCCCTCGTCGACGTACGCCTCGGAGATGAAGAGGCTGTCGGCGTCGGTGTGGTCGTAGTTGTGCGCGGCGTTGGCGATGGCGCTGTCGAGCACCTTGCCGACCGGCACGGAGGCTGCCTGCGGAGCGAATCGCAGAACAGCCTGAGCCTCCGTGGCATCCATGCCACGGATAAGGTCCACCACGCGGCGGGCCTTCATGGGCGTAACGCGGATGTACCGCGCCTGGGCCCTGGCTTCCATGGTTGTCCCTCTCAGTTACTTACGTGTCTGAATGCGATCCGCTACTAGCGGCGCTTCGACTTCCGGTCGTCCTTGACGTGGCCCCGGAAGGTGCGGGTCGGCGAGAACTCGCCGAGCTTGTGACCGACCATCGACTCGGTGACGAACACCGGGATGTGGGTCTTGCCGTTGTGCACCGCGAGCGTGTGACCCAGCATGGCCGGGACGATCATGGAGCGACGGGACCAGGTCTTGATGACGTTCTTGGTGCCGGCTTCGTTCTGGGCGTCCACCTTCTTGATCAGGTGGTCGTCTACGAAGGGCCCCTTCTTCAAGCTACGAGGCATCTCAACCAGTCCTTAACGCTTCTTGTTCGTCTTGCGGCGGCGGACGATGTACTTGTTCGACGCCTTCTTGGGCGAACGAGTACGACCTTCCTTCTTGCCCCACGGGGAGACAGGGTGACGACCACCGGACGTCCGGCCCTCACCACCACCGTGCGGGTGGTCGACCGGGTTCATGACGACACCACGGACGGTCGGGCGAACGCCCAGCCACCGCTTGCGGCCGGCCTTGCCCCAGTTGATGTTCGACTGCTCGGCGTTGCCGACCTCACCGACGGTGGCGCGGCAGCGCGCGTCCACCATGCGGATCTCGCCGGACGGCATACGGAGGGTCGCCATGGCGCCCTCACGGGCGAGCAGCTGCACCGAGGCACCCGCGGAGCGGGCGAACTTGGCGCCACCGCCGGGACGGAGCTCGATCGCGTGGATCGTGGTACCGACCGGGATGTTGCGGAGGGCCAGGTTGTTGCCCGGCTTGATGTCGGCCCCGGGACCGTTCTCCACGGTGTCGCCCTGCTGCAGGTTGCGCGGGGCGAGGATGTAGCGCTTCTCGCCGTCCGCGTAGTGCAGCAGCGCGATGCGCGCGGTGCGGTTGGGGTCGTACTCGATGTGCGCGACCTTCGCAGGCACGCCGTCCTTGTCGTGACGACGGAAGTCGATCACTCGGAAGGCGCGCTTGTGTCCGCCACCCTGGTGGCGAACGGTCACACGACCGGCGTTGTTACGGCCGCCCTTGCTGTGCAGCGGGCGGACCAGCGACTTCTCCGGCGTGGACCGCGTGACCTCGACGAAGTCGGCGACGCTGGCGCCACGACGGCCCGGCGTAGTCGGCTTGTACTTGCGGATTCCCATTTCTCAGTCCTCGTCCGATATCGGACGATCCGACCCGCTTACGCGGTCGGACCGCCGAAGATGTCGATACGGTCGCCCTCGGCGAGGGTCACGATCGCGCGCTTGGAGCCCGCGCGCTGACCGAAACCGGTCTTGGTGCGCTTGCGCTTGCCCTGGCGGTTGAGGGTGTTGACCCCGGTGACCTTGACGTCGAAGACCGCCTGGACGGCCTGCTTGATCTGGGTCTTGTTGGCGCCGGGCGCGACGATGAACGTGTACTTGCCCTCGTCGAGGAGCGCGTAGCTCTTCTCCGAGACGACCGGCTTGAGCAGCACGTCACGGTGGTCCGTGAAGGACTTGCTCAGCGGGGTCTCGACGGTGTTCTTGCCCTCGGCGGCGTGACGGCGCGCCTTGGCGACGCGCGCGGCCTTGGCGGCCTTGGCGGCCTTCGAGGCGATGCTCGGGTGACGGGTAGCCATCAGACCTCGGTCCCTTCGGTGTCGTTGGCCTTCGGGCCGGCGACGAAGGACTCGAAAGCGGCCTGGGTGAAGACCACGTCGTCCGAGACGATCACGTCGTACGTGTTCAGCTGGCCCGGCTCCAGGATGTGGACCTGGGGCAGGTTGCGGGCGGACAGCCACGCGGCCTCGTCGGCGCGGTCGACGACCAGGAGCAGGTTCTTGCGCTCCGAGATCTTGCCGAACAGCGTGCGAGCGGCCTTGGTGCTGGGGTTCTCGCCCTCGATCACGCCGGTGACGACGTGGATGCGGTTGTGGCGCGCCCGGTCGGTGAGGGCGTGACGCAGAGCGGCAGCCTTCATCTTCTTCGGGGTGCGCTGCGAGTAGTCACGCGGCTGCGGGCCGTGGACGACGCCACCGCCGGCGAACTGCGGGGCGCGGGTCGAGCCCTGACGGGCGCGGCCGGTGCCCTTCTGGCGGTACGGCTTCTTGCCACCACCACGGACTTCGCCACGGGTCTTGGTCTTGTGCGTGCCCTGGCGGGCAGCGGCGTTCTGCGCGACGACGACCTGGTGGATCAGCGGGATGCTGACCTTCTCCACGCCGAAGATCTCCGCGGGGAGCTCGACGCTACCGGTCTTCTCGCCGGCAGGCGAAAGGATGTCAACAGTGCTCATCGGTACCTCAGGCCCCCTTGGCCGCGGTGCGGACCAGGACGAGGCCGCCGTTCGGACCGGGAACCGCGCCCTTGATGAGCAGCAGACCCTTCTCCGCGTCAACGGCGTGGACGGTCAGGTTCTGGGTGGTGACCCGCTCGTTGCCCATGCGACCCGCCATGCGGAGGCCCTTGAACACGCGGCCCGGGGTGGCGCAGCCACCGATGGAACCGGGAGAGCGGTGCTTGCGCTGGGTGCCGTGACCGGCGCCGAGGCCCTTGAAGTTGTGACGCTTCATGACACCGGCGAAGCCCTTGCCCTTGCTCTTGCCGGTGACGTCGACCTTCACGCCGGCCTCGAAGACCTCGGCGGTGACTTCCTGACCGAGGGTGTACTCGGTGGCGTCGGCCGTCCGGATCTCGACGAGGTGACGACGGGGGGTGACGTCGGCCTTCGCGAAGTGACCCTTGAGGGGCTTGTTCACCTTGCGCGGGTCGATCTCGCCGAAGGCGAGCTGGACGGACTCGTAGCCGTCGACGTCGTTCGTACGGACCTGGGTGACGATGTTCGGGCCGGCCTTGACGACGGTGACCGGGACGACACGGTTGTTCTCGTCCCACACCTGCGTCATGCCGAGCTTCTCGCCCAGGATGCCCTTGATCTGCTTAGCCATTCTCAGATCACCGGCCCTCAGAGCTTGATCTCGATGTCGACACCGGCCGGGAGGTCGAGTCGCATCAGAGAGTCAACGGTCTTGGGCGTCGGGTCGAGAATGTCGATCAGGCGCTTGTGCGTGCGCATCTCGAAGTGCTCGCGCGAGTCCTTGTACTTGTGCGGCGACTTGATGACGCAGTACACGTTCTTCTCAGTGGGCAGCGGCACCGGGCCCGCGACCGACGCACCAGTGCGGGTCACCGTCTCGACGATCTTCTTCGCCGAGGAGTCGATGACCTCGTGGTCGTAGGCCTTGAGCCGGATGCGGATCTTCTGTCCCGCCATGGCTACTCAGTAGTCCTGTCTCTTCTTACGCTCCGGAACCCGGCGGATTCGTCCTGCTGCCTTCGCGTCTCCGACCCACGCGGTCGGGCGTGTCGCGCTCCCGCTGACACAGATGCCCCTTGTTCGAACATCCCTGTGGGGAATGCACACGGCCCTTCCGGAACCGCAGGCCGGGGGCGGAAGGCCCACCGGGTGCCTGGTCGGTGCCGCACCTTGCTTCCCGAAAGATTCCCGTACGTCCGTCCCAGTGCTGCCGTGTGGCAGTTAGGACGACGAGTACTGTGGGACTCGCTTCCGGTCCTCCCGGCGGGAGGCGCGCAGCATCAACACTCGACCGAGCAACCCCGCTAGTCTGCCATACGTGACAGGGGGCTGGCCAATCGAGCCGGAGAGAATACCCCCAGGGTGACGTAGGTCAAACACAGGGCCGAGCGGGGCGGGGTCAGAATCCCCAGGGGTCGGGGTGGGGCTTGGCCGCGGGATCCTCCGACCAGGTCAGCCGGGCCTCGATCTGGTCCCCCGTGAGACCGAGCAGCCGTTCGGCGGCCCAGCCGTTCCACTGGACGGCGCGCGGGAACTGGGGCAGCCGGAAGGCGGGCAGCCCGGCCGGCAGTGCTTCGGGGCGGTACACGGGTTTCTTGATCTCGCCGTTCCGCTTCGGTTTGGACGACCTGCGGAGGTCGAGGCAGTCGACGACCTGGTCGACGAGGAACAGGACATAGTCGTCGCCCTTGCCGTTGCGGATCTCGACGGGTACCAGGCTTCCGGCCGACAGCAGCTCGTCCCCGAACCCCTCGGCCAGGCGGCGGCTGAGCACGGGCGCTCCGGGACTGCCGCTCGGGAACTCGCTCCTGGGCGCGGAGTCGTCCATCCATTCGGCACGCAGCCCGGTCGGCCGGTCCGCGTCGCCGCCGCTCCGCTGCCACCGCATGAGCCTGCTCTGGTCGGCACCGTCCAGCCGCAGCGTCTCGTAGTCGCTCAAGCCGGGCAGGAGCCTGCAGACTGCCCGACGCGGCACGCCGTCGGCCCCAGGGGACCTGGTCCGTTCGTACCCCAGGATGTTCACACCGCCTCCCTCACACCCCGTCGATCAAGCCGATGCCGCCCTTGACGGTCCGCGAGGCCCGGTTCGCCCAGGGGCCGGACGGGTCAGCGCAGGCTCTCCTCCACCAGGGGCAGCAGCTCGTCGAGCCCCAGTTCCTGGGTGTTGTCGGACGCGTCCGACAACACCCACGTGCCGTTCCGGTCCCACCGCACGCGGCGGACGTCACCGGCGTGGTTCTCGTACTCCACGAACCCGCCGGGAGCGTCCCGCAGCTCCGGGATCTCGGCCAGCAGGACCTGGGGCCGGGCCAGGGCACGCCCCGGGTTGTCGCTGCCTCCCCCGGTCCGGGGGTTGTCGAAGCGCATCTTCAGGAACGGCATGGGGCCACGGCCGATGTCCGCGGTCGCCAGCATCTTGTGGTACCTGGCCTCCGCCTCCTCCACCGTCTCCCGCCCCGAGAACTCGCACAGGTACGCGGGGAAAACGATGGTCGTCAGAGGCGTGAGGTCGGGGTTCTGGACCCGGTGGTGGCCGTGCACCCCGGGCACGACGGCCGCGACGGCGTCGAAGGAGTACCCGGGCGCCTCGAAGCCGCCGACGCAGGTCAGGAAGCGCCCTTCGGCGAACAGCTCGGACTCGTGCGCGCGGGCGAAGGCGAGCACCGCGGCGGCCAGCGCGTCGTCGTGCCGGCGCACCTGGTTCATCTGGAGAAGCCGGGTGCCGTCGCCGGTCAGCGCGCCCGCGAAGTTCAGCACCGGGTTCAGCCGCCAGGTCCAGGCGCGGTCCAGGCCGTCGATCGGCGTGGCCCGCGGAAATGCGGTGACGGTGGACTGCAGGTCCATGGTTCCTTCCGGGGTGTGCGGGGTCGGTTCCGGTCGGTGGGGCCCGGCCTTCAGCGGCAGGAGTAGTTGTCGCCCGTGTCCTGCCGGTATCGCGCGTCCATCAGCGCACCACCGCGAGAGTTCTTGCTCTTCTCCATGGCTTCCATCTTGTCGGCGTCGTTGTAGAAGTCGTTCCGGGTGGCCCGGCCGGTGTCGTAGCCGGTGCTGTTCCAGTGATCCACGACGGGTTGCGTGTGCTCGTACGTGACCGTCTCATGGAACGGTTTCGAACCGGGGTTCTTCGGGTCCCAGATGATGTCACCCTTGGAGTCGAACCAGGTGAGATCCTCCCGCGGGATCTTGTTGCCCCTCGCGTCGACCGGCCGCGCGTCCTGGTCCACACCCTCCAGCGTCCAGTTCTTGGCCATCTCGTCGTGTGTGGACTCCCGGTATCCGGACGGGTACTCGCTCTTCCTGTTGTGCGCCGTGTCCGGTGCGTCGGGGTCGCGGGCGTACTGGCCGTTGTCCTCGTCCCGGTAGAGGCCGAGCGGGTCGATCCACCGGTACGGGTTGGACACATAGGCGGTGTCGTTGGCGGCGGGCAGCAGCCCGAGCGGATCGGGGGTCGTGTAGTGCCCGGTCTCGGGGTCGTAGTGGCGGTGGCGGTTGTAGTGCCAGCCGGTCTCGGCGTCGGCGTACTGGCCGGGAAAGCGCAGCGGGCAGGCGATCTCGCCGGCCGGTTCCCCGGCGCCACCGGACGTCGCCCCCATGGGCAGACCCCACAGCGTGCTGAGTCGCTTCCAGACCAGCTCACCGTCGGGTGAGACGAGTTCGGCGGGTGCCCCCGACAGGTCGGTGATCACCGCGTGGAAGCGGGTGCCCTCCCCGGGGCCGTCGGTCAGACGGTCGATCTGGGTCAGCGGCAGGTGGGTACCCGGGGCGTAGTCCCAGGAGGTCACCCGGCCACTGGTGCTGATCTGTTCGGCAAGCCGCGCGCCGTCCCAGGTGAAGCGCGTCTCCTCGGCGACGGTGCCGTCCGCGGCGAAACACAGCTTCGCCACTCTGCGGCCCTCCGCGTCGTAGCGGTAGCGCCAGCGCGTGCCGTCCGGCGTCACGGTGCCGACGAGCTGGCTCTGGCTGTTCCAGGCGAACGTACGGACGCGTTTCTGCCCGTTGAGCAGTCGGCGCACCGAACGGACGATCCGGCCGTCGGAGTCCCGTTCGTAGCTGGTCCGGCCGCTTCGGCGGATCAGGGTTCCGGTGAACTGCCGGTCCCTGTCGTCGCCGCCGGTGACCGGTGTCGAGGCCTGGACCAGGTTCCCGAGGTCGTCGTAGGCGTAGGTCTCGGTCCAGTCGCGCGCGTGGACGGCGGTGACGCGTCCGCCGCCGTCGAGTTCGAACCGCCGTGTGCCGCTGGTCAGTTCGCTCAGCTCTACCAGGTAGCCGTCGGCGCGGTAGGCGTAGCTGCGGTGCTGGAGCAGTGTCTCCGCGCCCTCCGGGTGCCGGGAAAGCGTCTGGGACGTGAGCCGGCCGGCCTCGTCCCAGGACTGGCCGAGCGTGATCCCGGGGCCCAGGCTGCGGGCGGTCTCCCGTCCTGCGGCGTCGAAACGGAAGCCGATCCTATGACCCGCGGCCTCCAGGCCGTCGGGTCGCCCGGCCGCGTCGTAGGTCCATGTGGAGACGATCCCGGAAGGCGTCCGTCGCTCGACCCGGCGGCCGAGTGCGTCGTAGCGGAAGGTCGTGGTGCGGCCGTCGACGCTCTCCGAGAGGAGCCTGCCGACCGGGTCGTAGGCGCGGGTGACCCCTACCTCGGGCCCGGCCTGTTCGACCAGCTGTCCCTGTCTGTCGTACCGCAGCACCGTGGTCCCGCCGTCGTGGCGGAAGGACGTCGTGCGGCCCAGGGCGTCCCGGCCGAACGAGACGGTCTCACCGGCGCCGTTGGTGGCCGCCGTGAGCCCGCCCATGGCGTTCACCTCGTAGGTGAGCGTGCGCCCGTTGAAGTCGGTCTCGGCGATCACCCGGTTCACCGCGTCGTAGGCGTAGTCCCAGGTGGCTCCCTGGGGGTTGGTCACCTGGACCAGGTTCAGCTCGGTGTCGTAGGTGAACGTGTAGCGCGAGCCGTCGGGGCGGGTCCGGGTGGCGGCGAGCTGGAAGTGCGTGGGCGTGTAGGTGCTGGTGTTGCCGGCCTCGTCGGTGTACCGCACGAGGTTCCCGGCGGGGTCCCACTCGAAGCGTTCCGCGGGTGCGTCACCGGTCTGCCGCCAGGAGAGCCACCCCTCGGCGGTCCATCCGAACCGGGTGACCTGTCCCATCGCCCCGGTGAGAGCCGTGGTCCGGCCGAAGGCGTCGTACTCGGCCGTCGAGGCGCTGCCGACCGGGTTCGTGAGCCGGACCGGCAGCCCCACGGTGTTCCCGACGGCGGTGTGCCGGTTTCCCAGGGCGTCGGTGACCTCGGTCAGGAATCCGGTCGCGTCGTAGGAGTAGCGGGTTTCCGCGCCGAGCGGATCGCGGGTGACGGTCCGGTTTCCCCGTTCGTCGTAGCCGTGCTGCCAGGTGACGCCGTCCTCCTCGGACACGGAGACCGGCAGGCGGAGGTCGTTGTAGGTGGCGGCCGCGGACGTGCCGTCGGGGCGCGTGATCCTCGTGACGTTTCCCTCGCTGTCGTAGGCGTAGCCGAAGGTGTGCCCCAGGGCGTCGGTGCGGCTCACCAGACGGTCGTACTCGTCCCACACGTTGTGCACGGCCGCGCCGAGCGGATCGGTGGTGGAGACGAGCTGCAGCCGTTCGTTGTGCCGGTAGACAGTGGTACGGCCGAGGCTGTCGGTGTAGCAGGTGGCTCGGGCCTCGGCGTCGTAGTCGACGGTGCAGTCGAGCACGCCGTCCGCGCCCTCGCCCCGGACGACGCGATCGCGGTCGTCGTAGTGGTAGCGGTACCAGGAGCCGTTCCGGTCCGTACGGGACTCGATCCTTCCGGCGAGGTCGTAGCCGAAGGTGTACGGCACTCCGGTGGAATCGTGGATCTCCGTCAGGTCCCCGGCCCCGTCGTAGCCGAACCGCAGGATCGTGGTGCCCGAGGGCCCGTCGGCGGGATCGCGCAGGCTGAGCCCGACCACGCGGCCTTCCCGGGTGTCGACGTGAAGGTGGTAGCCGCCCGAGTGTCGTACCGCCACGGGCGCGCCGTCGGGGGTGCGGTCGAAGTGCACGCGGTTGCCATTGCGGTCCGATATCGCGGCCAGCGGCAGGGTGACCGCCGATTCGTTCCGGTTTCCGCTCGCCGACGGAGCGAAGTGCCGGGTGATCCCGGTCCTGGGGTCGGTGACCCGGAGTTCCCCGGGGTGTTCGTCGTCCTGGGTCAGGGGCCAGCGCGGTCCCGCCACCGGCAGCGCCGTACCGTCGGCATCCGGAACCGGATAGCGGAGGATCATTCCGTCCTCGGTGGCGAACAGCACCTCGTCCGCGTCCACTTCCAGCCGCTCGTCGAGGGTGGACGCCCATGACTCGCCGAACCAGTTGCCCCAGTGATAGGTGGACAGGTGCGTCCGGCGAAGGATGACGGGAAGCACACCGGGCAGACCCACGTCGGTCTGCTCGATGAGCATCTCGCCGGAGACCATGTCGATGGGGTCGCCGTTCTTGCACCGCCCCTTGCCCGGCTTGCTCTTCTCGAAGGCGTCCTCGGCTCCCTTGCGCAGGTCCCTGCCGAGCCCTCTGCCCATGGCCTTGAGGCCGCCCTTGAGGAACTTCATCTCCTTCACGCCCTTGGCGAGTTTGCCCAGTGACGTGATGCCCTTGCCGCCGGGTATGCAGTCCAGGGCCGCGAACGCGACGTCCCACAGCGACGCTTGGCCTTTGGAGTATTTGTAGAGGGTGTCCGCGAGGACGACGAGGGCGGCGACCAGGACGATCGCGCCGAGGATCGGACCGCCGATGATCAGCGCGATGATCCCCACGACCGCGACGACGACCTTGCAGACCGTGACGATCGTGTCCCAGTTGTCCTCGAACCAGTGGCCCACGTCCTGCCACCAGTGCCGGTTCGGGATCCCCGCGTCCGACGCCTCGTCGATCTTCCGCTTCGCCTCGCCCGCCGCGTCGTCGCGCATCCTCCGCGCGTCCTCGGCCATCTTCTTCGCCGCGTCCAGCGCGCTCTGCGCGGTGGTGACGTCCGACTGGGCAGCGGTGTGGGCGGACTTCGCGTTCCGCATGTCCCGGGTCGCGGCCCGCACCTTCGCCTCGTCCGGCTTCTCGCCGTCCGACTGCGCGCCGGTGGGGTCGTCCTTGTACTTGTCGGCTTCCTTCCCGGCCCGCGTCACCCACGAATCAGCCGAGGACAGACGCGACTTGGCCGACGACAGATCCGACTGCGCGTCCTTCGCCTTCGCGAGCGCCCGGTCCGCCAGAGCCTGCGCCCGCTCCAGCTTCGGCCAGTAGTCCGCCAGCGCGTCCCCGCACAACTCGTAGGACTTCTTCAGCTTCTTCAGGTTCTTCGGAACGTCCTTGAACTGCTCCTTGAACACGTCCGCGGACTTCCCCGCCCACTGCAGCAGGGTGTCCTCACCCGCCATGCCCTTCACCAGACGCAACGCGTCCGAGACGTCATCGGCGAAAGCGTGCAGCTGGGAGGCGAGCGTACGGACCCGGTACGGATCACCGGGCGTCGGATCCCGGTCCAGATCGAGTGGCTGCCAGTCCGCCGGCCGGTACCCCGCCATACCCCGCAACCCCCGTCGCGTACGCCCCGTCAACCCGCCTGTGCACACGCGAACTTACAAGGAACTGGCGTTCGGGGTGAAGGCCGGCGGCACGGCCGCACCCTGTACCTGGTGGTGGTCGTTGGTCCGCCGGGACGGATCCCGGAAGGAGACGACGTGAACCGAGCGGACATGGTCACGCTGTGGGAACGGCACACGGAGTACGAGTTCGTCGCCAGGGACGCCGACCTGGCGGTGTCCACCATGGTCGAGGACGCCCGCGTGATGCACCTGCCGACGATGAGCGGCGGCTTCGGCAGGGAGAACCTGCGCGCCTACTACCGCGACGTCTTCATTCCCGGCGTTCCGCGGAACACCACCATGGAGACGGCGGACCGGTCGGTGGGCGACGACTTCCTGGTCGAGGAGATCGTCATGCGGATGCCGCACGACCGGGAGATCCCGTTCCTGCTGCCGGGGCTGGCCGCGACCGGACGCACCGTGGAGGTACCGCTGGTGGTGGTCGTGAAGTTCCGGGACGGCCTGATGGCGAGCGAACGGATCTACTGGGACCAGGCGGCCGTGCTCGCCCAGGCCGGGCTGATCGACGACGGCGACCTGCCCATGGCCGGCTGCACCGAGGCGGCCCGCTTCCTGCGGGAGCGGGTCAGGACCTGACCGTGTCCGCGAAGCGGAACGTCGACGTGACCGCGTCGAAGATGTCGAGGAAGGAGTCCGCCAGGTCCAGGACCTGGCTGCTGCCGGCGACCAGGGCGACCTTGCCCTCCTGGCCGGGAACCGGGATGAACGTCTGCATCAGGACCGCGCGGATCGTGCGGCCCAGGCTGTCCTCGGGGACCGGGATGTCCTCGATGCCATAGGTGCGCGCGGCGGGGCCGACGCCGGGGATGTCGACGGTGGTCACCTTGCGCCAGGAGTCGCCCTCGCGGTGCGCCTCCTTGGGCGCGAGCTGGGCGGCGATGGCGGCCGGGTCGTTGGAGAGCGGCGCGCCCTCGCGGGTGCGGCCGCCGACCAGCGAGACGGTGACCGAGCCGGTGATCGGGGTGTCGCCGCCGAAGCTCTCCGCCATGCAACCGCAGTACAGCGCGCCCGACTTCCACGCGTCGGCCGCGGACTTGCGCAGGAAGCCGACGTAGGTGTCCCGGTAGGGAGCCAGCTCCGGGTGCTGGGCGACGCGTTCGTCGACCATCCGCCGGATGGAGTCGTCGCGGGACTCCGGCCGTACGTCGAACTCCCACCACGACTCGGGCACCTTGATCCGGAATCCGCCGCGCTCGATCGTGAGCGTCTCCATGTAGCGGGCCATGGTGTACGTCGTCCCCGTTCCGGTGATCTGATATACGGTGCGGCCAGACTACGAGATGCGCGGACGGGGGACGGTCACGTGGGCACGGGCAAGAGCGACCTCGCGATACCGCTGAGCGAGCTGGAGGACTACGGCCGCAAGCTGCGTTCCATCAAGGAGCGTCTCGACCACACCAAGAAGATGTTCGAGTCCTACCGGGACGACGTCGGCAGCGGCACGGTCTACGACGCGCTGGACGACTTCGAGTCCAACTGGCACGACGGCCGCGAGGACATCACCAAGCAGATCGACTCGCTCGCCGACATGTCCGACACCGTGGTCCGCGAGTTCAAGAAGCTGGACGACGACCTCGCGAAGAAGGCGAAGGACGCGGTACGGCCGGAGGGCCGACAGCAGGGCGGCGGCGGGCAGCCCAAGGCCGAGTAGCCGACCGGCCTTGGGGCCCCAGGCTCCAGGGATCCGGCAGCTCGGCGCCGCCGAGGAGCGGCGCGGTGTTTCGAGTCGGACACCGGCCGGCCGTTGGCCACCGCCGGTGAGCGTCCCACCGCCGATCCGTCCTCGGACTTCAGCACCTCGATGCAACCCGCCAGGCCCGCGTGCCCCTCACGATCCGTCGGCATCACCTGCAGCTCGACGTTCCGCCGAGTTCCACCGCCTTGGCCTCCAGCTGTGCCAGGTCGCGCACTTTCTTCGGATACCGGACGCGGCCCACGTCCTCTTTCATCGCGGAAAGCGGTCCGTCCGCGCGCAGTACTTCGTCGGCGCGGTCCAGGTATTCCGGCCGGGGAATGCGTTTCCGCCCTCGATCTTGTAGACCAAGTCCTCGCCGTAGCCGACCGTCTCCCCGAACTCGGCGGCCCAAGGCCCTGAGCCGTTCCACCGTGCCGTCCACGCTCATCCCGCACCCCATCCGTCGTACGACCGTGCCGTGACGCCGACCGGTGACCCCACGTGACGGCGCCGTCACCGCTCACCGTAGGCACATGCGGCGACGCCGAGTGACCGGAGCGGGCGGATCTCCACCCGGCGTGAAGCGTGTGCCACCACCGGAAAAAGTCGAGGTTAATGGCGGGTTATTCGACGTGGATGCGGAGCGAATAGCAGAGGGCATTCACTGGTGAGCGACCCTTGGGGAACATTTCCGGACCCTGTGACAATTACTGGCCACGGCTTTACCATCGCCCAATGCGCATTTCCGAGGTCGAAGCAGCCAATGCCCGCATGCTGGCCCACGCACCATCGGTCCGGCCCGTCGCCACCGGCGACATCATCCGCGTGCACCGCAAGAAGTTCCCCTACCGCGGCTACGTGGAAATCGATTCGCCGTACTGTCCGCCGTTCGTGATGTTCTGCGTCAACGACGACGCGGTCGCCATGGACACCCTGTGGAACGGGACGTTCGGCTACGAGCCGGGCACCCTCGCCACCTGGGCCCGGCTGGCGGCACGGAGCGCGACGATCGCGGACGTCGGCGCGCATGTCGGCTACTTCTCGATGATCGCCGCGCACGCGAACCCGAGGGCGAAGGTGCACTCCTTCGAGCCGGTCGACCAGATCCACTCCCGGCTCTCGGTGAACGTCCGCTCCAACGGCGTCCAGAACGTCAAGCTCCACCAGGCCGGCGTCTCCGGCGAGCCGGGCTGGGCCGACATCAGCGTCCGGTTCTCCGGGAACCTGCTGTCCACCGGTTCGACCCTGGAGGCCGCGGCCCCCGACGCGCAGCTCAAGCGCATCCGACTGGTCACGCTGGACGAGGTGTTCGCCGACACCCGGCTGGACCTCGTCAAGATCGACGTGGAGGGCCACGAGATGTCGGTGCTGCGCGGGGCCCGCCAGGTGCTCAAGCGCGACCGGCCGTTCCTGGTCATCGAGGCCCTGGTCGACGCCTCCCTGGACGAACTGTTCGCCGAGTTCGAACCGCTCGGCTACGACGCCCACTGGATCACCGAGGCGGACGGCACCCCGGTGCACTGGCGCGAGCCCCGGCCCGCCCACACCAGGAACCTGCTCTTCACCCCGCGCGTCTGAGGCTGTCCCCACCCCCGGCACACCTGCCTCCCGGATGGTCCGGGCCGGGCCGCGTCCGGCACCGTGGCGACCGGAAGCGAACTCGCGTGGGGGAAGGACATCGTCGTGAGCGTAGGTCGCCGTGTCACTGTCGGAACCGGGGCCTGTGCCCTGGCCCTGACCCTGGCCGCCCTGGGAGTCGCGGGCGCGCCGCACGCCCGGGCCGGCGGCGCAGGCCCGCTGGAGGGCGTGTGGCGGATGGACGGGTACGGAACCGTTCTCGCCGTCGACGGCCGCGAACTCCGGGAGTACCAGACCACCGCCGTCAGCTGCCTCCCGGGCGACGTGGCGCGGGCGACCGGGCGGCCGGGGTCGTACGAGGCCGGCGGCAGCGTGCTCACCCTGCGTCCCGCCGCCGACGGCGACCACGCCCGGCTGAGCGCGAACCAGGACGTCGGGCACCGGCTGCTGCGGCGGATCGCCGCCCTGCCGGAGGCCTGCACCGTGCCGCCCGCCTCTTCCGGCCCGCGCGCCGCCTTCGACGTCTTCTGGCAGTCGTTCGAGGAGAACTATCCCTTCTTCGCCGCCAAGGGCGTCGACTGGCGTGCCGTCCGCGACCGCTACCGCCCGCTGGTGCACGCGGACACCACCCGGTCCGAGCTGTACGACCTGTTCAGCCGCATGGTCGCACCGCTCCACGACGCCCATGTCGCCGTCCAGGACGGGGACGAGATCCACGGGGTCGGGCGGCCGGGAACCGTCCTGCCGACTCCGGAGCTGGACGCGCGGGTGAAGGCGTTCGTCCGTGAGCGCGATCTCGCCGGCGCCTCGCACGTCCAGGACTTCGCCGACGGCCGCATCACCTACGCCGATCTGGGCGCGGGCCACGGCCGGCTGGGCTACCTGCGCGTCTCCGGCTTCACCGGCTACGACCCGCACGACGGGTCGTACGTCGCCCAACTGGCCGCCCTGGACCGGGCCCTGGACACCGTCTTCACCCCGGCGCGCACCCGGCGCCTGCACGGTCTGGTCATCGACCTCCGCGTCAACGGCGGCGGCTCCGACGCCCTCGGCATCCACCTCGCGGGACGCCTCACCGACACCCCGTACACGGCCTACTCCAAGCGCGCCCGCAACGATCCCGCCGACCCGGCCGGCCGTACCCGCCCCGAGCCGGTCCCCGTCACCCCGGCCCGCGCCCCGCGCTACACCGGCTCCGTCGCCGTGCTCACCGGCGGCTCGACGGTCAGCGCCGGCGAGACCTTCACGCAGGCCCTGATCGACCGTCCCGGCCGCACGGTCCGTATCGGCCGGCCGACACAGGGCGTCTTCTCGGACATCCTTATCCGCCGTCTCCCCAACGGCATGGCGGCCTGGCTGCCGAACGAGGAGTACCTCACCCGGACCGGCCGCACCTTCGACGGCACCGGAATCCCGCCCCGGATCAGCGAACCGGTCTTCACCCGGGAGGAGTTCGCGAAGGGCCGGGACTCGGCCTTCGACCGGGCCGTCGCCCTGCTCCGGCGCGGGCTCTGAGGCTCCGCGGCCGCGGTGTCCCCCGGGCATGCGGAAGGGGCCCGTACGACCGAAGTCGTGCGGGCCCCTTCAGACAACCGGGTCAGCCCTTGCGGGCCGAGATCACTTGTTGATCTTGGTGACCTGGCCGGCGCCCACCGTGCGACCACCCTCACGGATGGCGAACTTCAGGCCCTCCTCCATGGCGATGGGCTGGATCAGCTCCACCTTCATGTCGGTGTTGTCGCCCGGCATGACCATCTCGGTGCCCTCGGGGAGGGTCACGACGCCGGTCACGTCCGTGGTACGGAAGTAGAACTGCGGGCGGTAGTTGTTGAAGAACGGCGTGTGACGGCCACCCTCGTCCTTGGACAGGATGTACGCGGTCGCCTCGAACTCGGTGTGCGGCGTGACCGAACCCGGCTTGATGATGACCTGGCCGCGCTCGACGTCCTCGCGCTTGATGCCACGGAGGAGCAGACCGACGTTCTCACCGGCCTGGCCCTCGTCGAGCAGCTTGCGGAACATCTCGATGCCGGTGACCGTGGTGGTGGTCTTGTCCTGCTTGATGCCGATGATGTCGACGGTCTCGTTGACCTTGAGGACACCACGCTCGATACGACCGGTGACGACGGTGCCACGACCGGTGATCGTGAAGACGTCCTCGATCGGCATCAGGAACGGCTTGTCGACGTCACGCTCGGGCTCCGGGATGGACTCGTCGACGGCCTTCATCAGGTCGAGGACGGACTGGGTCCACTCGGCGTCGCCCTCGAGGGCCTTGAGCGCGGAGACCTTGACGACCGGCAGGTCGTCGCCCGGGAACTCGTACTCGGAGAGCAGCTCACGGACCTCGAGCTCGACGAGCTCCAGGATCTCCTCGTCGTCCACCATGTCGGCCTTGTTCAGGGCGACCACGATGTACGGCACGCCGACCTGGCGGGCCAGGAGCACGTGCTCCTTGGTCTGCGGCATCGGACCGTCGGTGGCGGCGACGACGAGGATCGCGCCGTCCATCTGCGCGGCACCGGTGATCATGTTCTTGATGTAGTCCGCGTGACCCGGGCAGTCGACGTGGGCGTAGTGACGGGTCTCCGTCTGGTACTCGACGTGCGCGATGGAGATGGTGATACCGCGCTGGCGCTCCTCGGGCGCCTTGTCGATGTTGTCGAACGCGGTGGCCTCGTTCAGGTCCGGGTACGCGTCGTGCAGCACCTTGGTAATGGCGGCCGTGAGGGTCGTCTTACCGTGGTCGATGTGACCGATGGTGCCGATGTTGACGTGCGGCTTAGTCCGCTCGAACTTCGCCTTCGCCACTGGGGTCCTCCTGGGAGTGGTTCTGTACGCCTTGATTCGATCGGCGCCAGGTGATCTTTGCTGTTGGTTCCCGGGCCCCGGGTCATTCCGCCGCGAAAGCGGAGGAACGACCCGTGAGGCTCCGGGGTCAAGCCTAAAGCGTCGTAGCGCGGTGCGTTACTCGCCCTTGGCCTTCGCGATGATCTCCTCGGCGACGTTCCGCGGAACCTCGGCGTAGGAGTCGAACTGCATGGAGTAGCTGGCCCGGCCGGACGTCTTGCTGCGCAGGTCGCCGACGTAACCGAACATCTCCGAGAGGGGCACGAGGCCCTTCACGACGCGGGCACCGGCCCGCTCCTCCATGGCCTGGATCTGACCACGGCGGGAGTTGATGTCGCCGATGACCTCACCCATGTAGTCCTCGGGCGTGGTGACCTCGACGGCCATCATCGGCTCAAGGAGCACGGGGGACGCCTTGCGCGCGGCCTCCTTGAAGGCCTGCGAACCGGCGATCTTGAACGCGAGCTCGGAGGAGTCGACCTCGTGGTAGGCGCCGTCGAGAAGCGTGACGCGGACGCCCGTCATCTCGTAGCCGGCGAGGATGCCGAACTGCATGGCCTCCTGCGCACCGGCGTCCACCGAAGGGATGTACTCCTTCGGGATGCGGCCACCGGTCACCTTGTTCACGAACTCGTACGAGGCGTCGCCGCCCTCGATGGGCTCGATCGCGATCTGCACCTTGGCGAACTGACCGGTACCACCGGTCTGCTTCTTGTGGGTGTAGTCCACGCGCTCGACGGCCTTGCGGATCGTCTCGCGGTAAGCGACCTGCGGCTTGCCGACGTTGGCCTCGACCTTGAACTCACGGCGCATACGGTCGACCAGCACCTCGAGGTGCAGTTCACCCATACCACCGATGATGGTCTGGCCGGTCTCCTCGTCCGAGTGGACCTGGAAGGACGGGTCCTCCTCGGCCAGGCGCTGGATCGCGACGCCCAGCTTCTCCTGGTCACCCTTCGACTTGGGCTCGATGGCGACCTGGATGACCGGCGCCGGGAAGTCCATGGACTCCAGGATCACCGGCTGCTTGTCGTCGCACAGCGTCTCACCGGTCGTGGTCTGCTTCAGACCCATGACGGCGATGATGTCGCCGGCGCCCACCGACTCGATCTCCTCACGCTTGTTCGCGTGCATGCGGTAGATCTTGCCGATGCGCTCCTTCTTGCCCTTGACGGAGTTCAGCACGGCGGTGCCGGACTCCAGGCGGCCCGAGTAGACCCGGACGAAGGTGAGCTTGCCGAGGTGCGGGTCGCTCATGATCTTGAACGCGAGCGCCGACAGCGGCTCCTCGTCGGACGGCTTGCGCTTGACGATCTCCTCCGCGTTGTTGACGGCGTGGCCCTCGATGGCCTCGACGTCGAGCGGGGAGGGGAGGTAGCGCACGACCGCGTCGAGCAGGGGCTGAACGCCCTTGTTCTTGAACGCGGTACCGCAGAACACCGGGGTGACCGTGGTGCCGTCGGACTTGCCGGACGCGATGGTGATACGACGGATCGCGGCGTACAGCTGCTCCTCGGAAGGCTCTTCGCCCTCCAGGTACAGCTCCATGATCTCTTCGTCGTTCTCGGCCACGGCCTCCAGCAGCTTGCCGCGGTACTCCTCGGCAGCCTCGGTGTGCGTGGCCGGGATGTCGACGGTGTCGTACATCTCGCCCTTGGTGGCCTCGGCGGACCACACGAGCGCCTTCATGCGGACGAGGTCCACGACGCCCTGGAAGTCGGCCTCGGCACCGATCGGGAGCTGCATGACGATCGGCTGCGCGCCCAGACGGTCCTTGATCATGTCCACGCAGCGGTGGAACTCGGCACCGGTCCGGTCGAGCTTGTTGACGAAGCAGATGCGCGGGACGCCGTAGCGGTCCGCCTGACGCCAGACGGTCTCGGACTGGGGCTCGACACCAGCGACGCCGTCGAACACCGTCACGGCACCGTCGAGCACGCGAAGCGAGCGCTCCACCTCGACGGTGAAGTCGACGTGGCCCGGGGTGTCGATGATGTTGATCGTGTGGTCGACGTCTTCCAGCGGCCAGTGACAGGTGGTGGCAGCAGAGGTGATCGTGATGCCACGCTCCTGCTCCTGCTCCATCCAGTCCATGGTGGCGGCGCCGTCGTGAACCTCGCCGATCTTGTACGACACACCGGTGTAGAACAGGATCCGCTCGGTAGTGGTCGTCTTGCCCGCGTCGATGTGGGCCATGATCCCGATGTTGCGGACCTTGGCCAGGTCAAGTGAAGTGGTAGCCATAAGGCTTCAGTCTTCTCTCGGTCTCGATGTGGGTAGCGACTACCAGCGGTAGTGCGCGAAGGCCTTGTTGGACTCGGCCATCTTGTGGGTGTCCTCGCGCTTCTTGACGGCCGCACCGAGGCCGTTCGAAGCGTCGAGAAGCTCGTTGAGCAGACGCTCGGTCATGGTCTTCTCGCGACGGGCGCGGGAGTAGCCGACCAGCCAGCGCAGCGCCAGGGTGTTGGCGCGGCCGGGCTTGACCTCGACCGGCACCTGGTAGGTGGCGCCACCGACACGGCGGGACTTGACCTCAAGCGTGGGCTTGATGTTCTCCAGCGCGCGCTTGAGCGTGATGACCGGGTCGTTGCTGGTCTTCTCGCGCAGGCCCTCCATGGCGCCGTACACGATGCGCTCGGCGGTGGAGCGCTTGCCGTTCAGCAGCACCTTGTTGATGAGCGACGTGACAAGAGGAGAACCGTAGACCGGGTCGATGATGACCGGGCGCTTCGGGGCAGGGCCCTTACGAGGCATTCTTACTTCTCCTTCTTGGCGCCGTAGCGGCTGCGGGCCTGCTTGCGGTTCTTGACACCCTGGGTGTCGAGCGAGCCGCGGATGATCTTGTAGCGAACACCGGGCAGGTCCTTCACACGGCCGCCGCGCACGAGCACGATGGAGTGCTCCTGCAGGTTGTGTCCCTCACCCGGAATGTAAGCAGTGACCTCGATGCCGCTGGTCAGACGCACACGCGCGACCTTACGCAGGGCCGAGTTCGGCTTCTTCGGGGTGGTCGTGAACACACGCGTGCAGACGCCACGGCGCTGAGGGGAACCCTCGAGTGCGGGCGTCTTGTTCTTCTCGACCTTGTCCTGCCGGCCCTTACGGACCAGCTGCTGGATCGTAGGCACTACTTCTCCGGTTTCTGTGTGCCGAATGGTGAAGCTAACCTGGAACGTCACCGACCCACGCGGTCGGGTGTGTCGGATTCCGCGGACTCCTGCCGAACGGCAGAAGGGGGCGCGGATCGCGGTGGCCGCTTCGTCACTCAGGTGCGGTTTGAAGGCACGCACGAGGATCAGGGCACACCCCAGGCACAAGGTCTGAGCGTACCCAGCGCAATCACTTCGGTCAAAACAAAAGAAGCGCGGCCGATCGCGAACGCCCTGACCTGCGGTTTCGTCGAGGCCTCCGACGTACCACGAAAGCCGCCGACACGCGAACCGCGGGAGTCGCGGACCGCCGGAACGCGCCACGCGGGCCTCCGGCCATCCGCCGGCCACCCCCCGGCCGCCCGAAGCGCCCCTCAGCGCCCGCTGAGCCCCCGCCCGGCCGTCGCCCACGCCCACCACCGCCGGGACCCTCCGCCGGCCCCTCCCCCGGCCCCGGAGCGCCGCCCGCGGAGCCGGCACGGGGCAGGCATGCCGAAGGGCGGCCGCCCCGAGGTGGGACGGCCGCCCTTCAGCACTCACTTCTACTGGTTGTACGGACCGTAGTCGTAGTCCTCCAGCGGAACGGCCTGGCCGGAGCCCGTGCCGAACGGCGAGTAGTCGATGTCGTCGTAGCCGACGGCCGAGTACATCGCGGCCTTCGCCTCCTCGGTCGGCTCCACCCGGATGTTGCGGTAGCGGGACAGACCCGTACCGGCCGGGATGAGCTTACCGATGATGACGTTCTCCTTGAGGCCGATCAGGGAGTCGGACTTGGCGTTGATCGCCGCGTCCGTCAGGACCCTGGTCGTCTCCTGGAAGGACGCCGCCGACAGCCAGGACTCCGTGGCCAGCGAGGCCTTGGTGATACCCATGAGCTGCGGACGACCGGAGGCCGGGTGACCGCCCTCCTGGACCACACGACGGTTCTCGTGCTCGAACTTCGAGCGCTCGACCAGCTCGCCGGGCAGCAGCTCGGCGTCGCCGGACTCGATGATCGTCACGCGGCGCAGCATCTGCCGGATGATGATCTCGATGTGCTTGTCGTGGATCGACACACCCTGCGAGTTGTAGACCTTCTGGACCTCGCCGACCAGGTGGACCTGGACGGCACGCTGGCCCAGGATGCGCAGCACGTCGTGCGGGTTGGTGGCACCCACGGTGAGCTTCTGGCCCACCTCGACGTGCTCGCCCTCGCTGACCAGGAGCCGGGCACGCTTCGAGATCGGGAACGCCGTCTCGTCGCTGCCGTCGTCCGGCGTGATGACGATCTTCTTGGTCTTCTCGGTCTCCTCGATCCGCACGCGGCCCTGGGCCTCGGAGATCGGGGCGACACCCTTCGGGGTACGGGCCTCGAAGAGCTCGACGACACGCGGCAGACCCTGGGTGATGTCGTCACCGGCCACACCACCGGTGTGGAAGGTACGCATCGTCAGCTGGGTACCGGGCTCACCGATGGACTGGGCGGCGATGATGCCGACCGCCTCACCGATGTCGACCAGCTTGCCGGTGGCCAGCGAACGGCCGTAGCACATGGCGCAGGTGCCGACGGCGGACTCACAGGTCAGGACCGAGCGGGTCTTGACCTCGGAGACGCCACGGGCGACCAGTTCCTCGATGAGGACGTCACCGAGGTCGGTGTTGGCCGGGGCCAGCACCACGCCGTCGACGACGATGTCCTCGGCCAGCGCACGTGCGTACACGCTGGTCTCGACGTTGTCCGCCTTGCGCAGCACGCCGTCGGCGCCGACCTCGGCGATCTGCAGCTTGAGGCCGCGCTCGGTGCCGCAGTCCTCCTCGCGGATGATGACGTCCTGCGAGACGTCCACCAGACGACGGGTGAGGTAACCCGAGTCGGCGGTACGCAGGGCGGTGTCCGCCAGACCCTTACGGGCACCGTGGGTGGAGATGAAGTACTCCAGCACGGACAGGCCCTCACGGAACGAGGCCTTGATCGGACGCGGGATGGTCTCGTTCTTCGCGTTCGACACCAGACCACGCATACCGGCGATCTGCCGCATCTGCATCATGTTTCCTCGGGCACCCGAGTCAACCATCATGAAGATGGGGTTCGTCTTGGGGAAGTTCTCGTTCATCGCCTCGGCGACCTCGTTGGTCGCCTTGGTCCAGATCGCGATGAGCTCCTGAGTGCGCTCTTCCTTGGTGATCAGACCGCGCTCGTACTGCTTCTGGACCTTCTCGTCCTGGGCCTCGTAGCCCGCGACGATGGCCTTCTTCGCCTCGGGGACGACGACGTCGGAGATGGCCACGGTGACACCGGAGCGGGTGCCCCAGTAGAAGCCGGCCGCCTTCAGGTTGTCGAGCGTCGCCGCCACGATGACCTTGGGGTAGCGCTCCGCCAGGTCGTTGACGATCTCGCCGAGCTGCTTCTTGCCCACCGAGTAGTCGACGAACGGGTAGTCCTCGGGCAGCAGCTCGTTGAAGAGCGCGCGGCCCAGGGTGGTCCGCAGGCGGAAGGTGTCGCCGCTCTGGTACTCCGGCTCGCCCTCCTCGACGGCCGGCGGGGTCCAGCCGCGCGGCGGGATGGTGCCCACCGGGAAGCGGATGTCGATCGCCGACTGCAGCGCGAGCTCGCCGGCGTCGAACGCCATGGTCGCCTCGGCCGTGGAGCCGAACGCGCGGCCCTCGCCCTTGGTGTCGCGCAGCTCGCCGTCGGTGGTGAGGAAGAACAGACCGAGGACCATGTCCTGGGTCGGCATCGTCACCGGACGGCCGTCGGCGGGCTTGAGGATGTTGTTCGAGGACAGCATCAGGATGCGGGCCTCGGCCTGCGCCTCCGCGGACAGCGGCAGGTGCACGGCCATCTGGTCACCGTCGAAGTCCGCGTTGAACGCGGTGCAGACGAGCGGGTGGATCTGGATGGCCTTGCCCTCGACCAGCTGCGGCTCGAAGGCCTGGATGCCGAGGCGGTGCAGGGTGGGCGCACGGTTCAGCAGCACCGGGTGCTCGGCGATGACCTCTTCGAGGACGTCGTACACGACGGTGCGGCCGCGCTCCACCATGCGCTTGGCGGACTTGATGTTCTGCGCGTGGTTCAGGTCGACCAGGCGCTTCATCACGAACGGCTTGAACAGCTCCAGCGCCATCGCCTTGGGCAGACCGCACTGGTGCAGCTTGAGCTGCGGGCCGACGACGATGACGGAACGCGCCGAGTAGTCGACTCGCTTGCCGAGCAGGTTCTGACGGAAGCGGCCCTGCTTGCCCTTGAGCATGTCGCTCAGGGACTTCAGCGGGCGGTTGCCGGGACCGGTGACCGGGCGACCACGACGACCGTTGTCGAAGAGGGCGTCCACGGCCTCCTGGAGCATGCGCTTCTCGTTGTTCACGATGATCTCGGGCGCACCGAGGTCGAGAAGGCGCTTCAGGCGGTTGTTGCGGTTGATCACACGGCGGTACAGGTCGTTCAGGTCGGAGGTCGCGAAGCGGCCACCGTCCAGCTGCACCATCGGGCGAAGGTCCGGCGGGATGACCGGGACGCAGTCCAGCACCATGCCCTTGGGGCTGTTGCTGGTCTGCAGGAACGCGGAGACGACCTTGAGGCGCTTGAGCGCACGGGTCTTCTTCTGGCCCTTGCCGGTGCGGATGATCTCGCGGAGCTTCTCGGCCTCCTCGTCGAGGTCGAAGGACTCCAGGCGCTTCTGCAGCGCCGCGGCACCCATCGAACCGTCGAAGTACGTGCCGAAGCGGTCGCGCAGCTCGCGGTAGAGAAGCTCGTCGCCCTCCAGGTCCTGGACCTTGAGGTTCTTGAAGCGGGTCCACACCTCGTCGAGGCGGTCGATCTCGCGCTGCGAACGGTCGCGCAGCTGCTTCATCTCACGCTCGGCACCCTCGCGCACCTTGCGGCGCACGTCGGCCTTGGCGCCCTCGGCCTCCAGCTCGGCGAGGTCGCTCTCCAGCTTCTTGGCGCGGGCCTCGAGGTCGGAGTCGCGGCGGTTCTCGATCTGCTGGCGCTCGACCGAGACGTGCGCCTCCAGGGAGGGCAGGTCGCGGGTGCGGCGCTCCTCGTCGACGAACGTGATCATGTACGCCGCGAAGTAGATGACCTTCTCCAGGTCCTTCGGGGCGAGGTCGAGCAGGTAGCCCAGGCGCGAGGGGACGCCCTTGAAGTACCAGATGTGGGTGACGGGCGCGGCCAGTTCGATGTGGCCCATCCGCTCACGGCGCACCTTGGCGCGGGTCACCTCGACGCCGCAGCGCTCACAGATGATGCCCTTGAAGCGGACGCGCTTGTACTTGCCGCAGTAGCACTCCCAGTCCCGGGTGGGGCCGAAGATCTTCTCGCAGAAGAGCCCGTCCTTTTCCGGCTTGAGGGTGCGGTAGTTGATCGTCTCGGGCTTCTTGACCTCGCCGTGGCTCCACTGACGGATGTCGTCAGCGGTGGCCAGGCCGATCCGGAGCTCGTCGAAGAAGTTGACGTCGAGCACTATGCGTCAATCCCTCTCAGGGTTGTGAGTCTTTGGTCTGAAACGGGGGCCTGGGGGTCGGCGGGGGTCTCACACGGCGGTGAGACCCCTACCGGACTCCCGTCAGACCTCTTCGACGCTGCTCGGCTCGCGCCGGGACAGGTCGATGCCGAGCTCCTCCGCAGCGCGGAAGACGTCCTCGTCGGTGTCACGCATCTCGATGGACATACCGTCGCTGGACAGCACCTCCACGTTCAGGCAGAGCGACTGCATCTCCTTGATGAGGACCTTGAAGGACTCGGGGATGCCGGGCTCGGGGATGTTCTCGCCCTTGACGATGGCCTCGTAGACCTTCACGCGGCCGGTGACGTCGTCGGACTTGATGGTCAGCAGCTCCTGGAGGGCGTACGCGGCGCCGTAAGCCTCCAGCGCCCACACCTCCATCTCGCCGAACCGCTGGCCACCGAACTGGGCCTTACCACCCAGCGGCTGCTGGGTGATCATCGAGTAGGGGCCGGTCGAACGGGCGTGCAGCTTGTCGTCGACCAGGTGGTGCAGCTTGAGGATGTACATGTAGCCGACCGAGATCGGGTCCGGGAACGGCTCACCGCTGCGGCCGTCGAACAGCCGCGCCTTGCCGGACGGGAGGACCAGGCGGTCGCCGTCGCGGTTCGGGATGGTGTGCTGCAGCAGACCCGCCAGCTCGTCCTCGCGGGCACCGTCGAACACCGGGGTGGCGACGTTGGTGCGCGGGTCGACCTGGTCGGCGCCGATGACCTGGAGACGCTGGGCCCACTCGTCGGCGAGGCCGGAGACGTCCCAGCCGCGGCTGGCGAGCCAGCCGAGGTGGATCTCCAGGACCTGTCCCGGGTTCATTCGGGACGGGACACCCAGCGGGTTGAGGATGATGTCGACCGGGGTGCCGTCCTCCAGGAACGGCATGTCCTCGATCGGCAGGATCTTGGAGATGACACCCTTGTTGCCGTGGCGGCCGGCGAGCTTGTCACCGTCAGTGATCTTGCGCTTCTGGGCGACGTAGACGCGGACCAGCTGGTTCACGCCCGGGGGAAGCTCGTCGCCCTCCTCGCGGTCGAAGACGCGGACGCCGATGACCTTGCCGATCTCGCCGTGCGGGACCTTCAGCGAGGTGTCACGGACCTCACGGGCCTTCTCACCGAAGATGGCGCGCAGCAGGCGCTCCTCCGGCGTCAGCTCGGTCTCGCCCTTGGGCGTGACCTTGCCGACGAGGATGTCGCCGGCGACGACCTCGGCACCGATCCGGATGATGCCGCGCTCGTCGAGGTCGGCGAGGACCTCCTCGGAGACGTTCGGGATGTCCCGGGTGATCTCCTCGGGGCCGAGCTTGGTGTCACGGGCGTCGACCTCGTGCTCCTCGATGTGGATCGAGGAGAGGACGTCGTCCTGCACGAGGCGCTGCGACAGGATGATCGCGTCCTCGTAGTTGTGACCCTCCCACGGCATGAACGCCACGAGCAGGTTCTTGCCGAGGGCCATCTCGCCGTTCTCGGTGGCCGGACCGTCGGCCAGGACCTGGCCCGTGATGATCCGGTCGCCCTCGTTGACGATGACCTTCTGGTTGACCGAGGTGCCCTGGTTGGACCGGGAGAACTTGGCCAGGCGGTACGTGATGTACGTGCCGTCGTCGTTGGCGGTGGTGATGTAGTCCGCGGAGACCTCCTGGACCACACCGTCCTTCTCGGCCTTGACCACGTCGCCGGCGTCGACGGCGGAGCGGTACTCCATGCCGGTGCCGACGAGCGGGGCCTCGCTCTTGATGAGCGGCACGGCCTGGCGCATCATGTTCGCGCCCATGAGGGCACGGTTGGCGTCGTCGTGCTCCAGGAACGGGATCATGGCGGTCGCGACCGACACCATCTGGCGCGGCGAGACGTCCATGTAGTCCACGTCTTCACCGGCGACGTAGTCGACCTCGCCGCCGCGGCGGCGGACCAGGACGCGGTTCTCGGCGAAGCGCATGTCGTCGTTGAGGCCGGCGTTGGCCTGCGCGATGACGAATCGGTCCTCTTCGTCGGCGGTCAGGTAGTCCACCTCGTCGGTGACCTGGCCGTCGACGACCTTGCGGTACGGGGTCTCGACGAAACCGAACGCGTTGACCCGGCCGTAGGAGGCGAGCGAGCCGATCAGACCGATGTTCGGGCCTTCGGGCGTCTCGATCGGGCACATGCGGCCGTAGTGCGACGGGTGCACGTCACGGACCTCGAAGCCGGCCCGCTCACGGGAGAGACCACCCGGGCCAAGGGCCGACAGGCGGCGCTTGTGGGTGAGACCCGACAGCGGGTTGTTCTGGTCCATGAACTGGGACAGCTGGCTGGTGCCGAAGAACTCCTTGATGGAGGCGACGACCGGCCGGATGTTGATCAGGGTCTGCGGCGTGATCGCCTCGACGTCCTGGGTGGTCATGCGCTCGCGCACGACGCGCTCCATACGCGCCAGACCCGTGCGGACCTGGTTCTGGATCAGCTCGCCGACGCTGCGCAGGCGGCGGTTGCCGAAGTGGTCGATGTCGTCGGTCTCGACGACGATCGAGCCACCGCTGTCGCCGACCGTCTCGGTCTCACCGGCGTGCAGCTTCACCAGGTACTTGATCGTCGAGATGATGTCCTCGACGGTCAGGATGCCGGCGTCGAGCGGAGCGTCCGCGCCGAGCTTCTTGTTGACCTTGTAGCGGCCGACCTTGGCGAGGTCGTAGCGCTTCGGGTTGAAGTACAGGTTCTCGAGCAGGGTCTGCGCCGCCTCCCGCGTCGGGGGCTCGCCCGGACGCAGCTTGCGGTAGATGTCGAGCAGCGCGTCGTCCTGGCCCTGGGTGTGGTCCTTCTCCAGGGTGGCGCGCATGGACTCGTACTCGCCGAACTCCTCGAGGATCTGCTCGGTGGTCCAGCCGAGCGCCTTGAGCAGGACGGTGACCGACTGCTTGCGCTTGCGGTCGATGCGGACACCGACCATGTCGCGCTTGTCGATCTCCATCTCCAGCCAGGCACCGCGGGAGGGGATGATCTTGGCGGAGAAGATGTCCTTGTCGGACGTCTTGTCGATCGAGGAGTCGAAGTAGACACCCGGCGACCGGACGAGCTGCGACACCACGACACGCTCGGTGCCGTTGATGACGAAGGTGCCCTTGTTCGTCATGAGCGGGAAGTCGCCCATGAAGACCGTCTGGGACTTGATCTCACCGGTCTCGTTGTTGGTGAACTCCGCCGTGACGAAGAGCGGGGCGGCGTACGTGAAGTCGCGCTCCTTGCACTCGTCGATGCTGTTCTTCGGCGGCTCGAAACGGTGGTCGCGGAACGTCAGCGACATCGACCCGGAGAAGTCCTCGATCGGGGAGATCTCCTCGAAGATCTCCTCCAGACCGGACTTGGTGGGGACGTCCTGACCGGACTCCAGAGCCTCCTCGACCCGACTCTGCCAGGCGGTGTTGCCGAGCAGCCAGTCGAAGCTCTCGGTCTGCAGCGCGAGCAGGTTGGGAACCTCAAGAGGCTCCTTGATCTTTGCAAAGGAGATGCGCAGCGGGGCAGTGCTGGCGCCGTTGTTCATATTCGCGTTCGAGGCAGTGCGCGAGGCGGCCAAGAGGGGGTCCTTCCGAGGGCTCGGACTCACTACGCGCTCCCCGGTCCCTTCCCGGCCGCAGAGACGGAAACCCCAGTTCAGAAGAGGTTCGGTCGTCGGCATTCGGGTGAGGGCAGACCCCTGGTGACGGGCAGGGGACAGCTAACAGGCAGCGCAAAGGGTCAGTGTAGCCACTTGGCACACTGATGTCCAGTCTCCATTTTCTGAGACCCTCGTCATCGTCAACGCCTGCGTCACATGCCTGCCTTCAAACGCACGTTGATCCTGCCCTCTTCGTCGCCGATCCATGCCTCGGATTCGGACCGTTCTGGCGACGCGTCCTGAGAATTGCGCGCTGCGTGCGGTTCGTCAAGGCCCCCCTGCGCAAACCCGGTGCGCCAGGGACACGACGAAGATCACCATACCCCCCGCCGGAGCGGGTGCAAGGCAACCGTGGTCGGCCTTCCGGGAACGCCGAAGAGCGACCACCCGGATGGATGATCGCTCTTCGGTGCTTGAGCGTTACAGCCCTCTGTACGACGGCTGCGGCCCGTGCGGGTCCCTGCGGACCCGCGGGGTGTTACTTGACCTCGACGGAGGCGCCGGCGCCCTTGAGGGACTCGGCGGCCTTCTCGGCGGCGTCCTTGGCGACCTTCTCGAGGACGGGCTTCGGGGCGCCGTCCACGAGGTCCTTGGCCTCCTTCAGGCCGAGGGAGGTCAGCTCACGCACGACCTTGATGACCTGGATCTTCTTGTCGCCGGCGCCCGTGAGGATGACGTCGAACTCGTCCTTCTCCTCGACGGCCTCGGCCGGGACGGCCGGACCGGCGGTGCCCGCGACGGCCACGGCGGCGGCGGCGGTGACGTCGAACTTCTCCTCGAACGCCTTCACGAACTCGGAGAGCTGGATGAGGGTCATGCCCTCGAACTCGGCGAGCAGTTCGTCCTGGGTGAGAGCCACGATGGCTTTCCTTCCACTAATTTCGGCAGGTGCCGGATGTACATGTCTGGCGGGCGTACGTTCGGCCCGCTACGACCTCTGCCTCAGGCGCGTCGCCATGGACGGCGAGCCTCAGGCGGCGGTCATTTCGGGAGCCGAATTACTCGGCACCGCCCTGCTCGTCCTGCTTGGCACGGAGCGCGTCCACGGTGCGGACGAGCTTCGAGGGAAGCGCCTGGAAGAGCTGCGCAGTCTGCGTCTGCTTGCCCTTCATGGCGCCCGCCAGCTTGGCGAGCAGAACCTCGCGGGACTCGAGGTCCGCAAGCTTCTTGATCTCGTCGGCGGACAGCGCCTTGCCGTCAAGGACACCGCCCTTGATGACGAGGTTCGGGTTGTCCTTGGCGAAGTCACGAAGACCCTTCGCCGACACCACCGGGTCACCGGTGACGAAGGCGACCGCCGTCGGACCGTTGAACAGGTCGTCGAGCGTGGAGATCCCGGCCTCGTTGGCCGCAATCTTGGTCAGCGTGTTCTTCACCACGGCGTACTGGGCGTTCTCACCGAGCGAACGACGCAGCGTCTTGAGCTGCGCCACGGTGAGACCCCGGTACTCGGTCAGCACGGCGGCGGTCGAGCTGCGGAACTGCTCCGTCAGCTCGGCTACCGCGGCAGCCTTGTCGGGCCTTGCCATAGAGCGTCGGCCTCCTTCCGGGTGATGAGGACCGCTCAGAAGGGGCTGGGAAAACGAAACGCCCCGGCGCAGGCGCACGGGGCGTAGCTCGACCGATCACACACACCTGAGTGCGGGTCCCGGGAGCACTTCCACAGTCACCTGCGCGGGTCGTCCGCGGTTCAGCGGATCCTTCGGCCACCGCGCCCTCTCGCGAGCACACGGCAACGACCAGCGGTCTTTGGCTTCTCCAGGAGAGTACGGGACCGGTACGCCGTCAGGCAAATCCGGTCCGAAGGGGCGCTCTCACGAGGTCGGTCCGGTGCCGTCCTGCTCCTTCAGCAGCGTCCGGAAGTCCTCGGTGTCGGCGGCCGGGGGCTGCTCGGCGCTGACCCGCACCCCGTAGTCGCGGTAGTAGGCGGTCTGGGTCATCGCGCCGTTCGCCGTGGCGGCCTTCTCGACCTTCTTGACCAGCAGGTCCTGGTCGTCGACCCAGATGTCGACGGTCTCCGTGCCGACGCCGGCCCCGGTGAGCTGGTCGCGCAGCTCGCTGCCCGCGTCCAGGTCCGAGGCGCTGACCGTGCCCGTGTAGTGGGTGGTGCGGCGGCCGGAGACCTGCTCCCGGCCCGCCACGCGCACGTCCCCGGCGGCCAGCAGCAGCCGTACCGGCCGGTTGGGGGTGGTGTTGCGCATCAGGTCGGTGATCATGGCGCCCGAGCCGCCGCCGAGGGTGGCGAGGTAGGCGTAGGGGTACTTGATCCAGTGCTTGCCGCCCAGCCGGCGGGCGAAGGCGGGGCCGACCTTGGCGTAGTAGGCGTCCTGGAGGTAGCGGGTCTCCAGGGACGTGGAGTCGAGGCGGCGCATCAGGTCGGCGGTGCTGCCGCCGGTGTAGGTGATGGTGAGGGTGCCGGTGAGGCCGTCCGTCCAGCCGAGGGCGCCCTCGGCCCTGGTGGACATCAGGGAGCCCAGCGCGGTGGTGGAGCGGACCCGCACCGAGCGGGCCCGCTGCGTGGACCGCTCGGCGGAGCGCAGGGCGGCCAGGGCGCGGGTCCGGTGCGCGGCGGCGGTGTCCTCGGGGTCGGGGCCGGAGGACGCGGTGCAGGCGGCCGCACCGGTCAGCGCGGTCGCCACCGCGATCGCCAGGACCACCCGGCACACCCTCGACCTCGTCATGTCGCCCCACCCCCTGTGTCTCCCGCACCCCCGACGCTAACCCAGCCCGCCGTCAGCCGTCCCCGAAGCCCCGCGAAGCGCCGGGGAAACGGAACGGGCCCCGCAACCCTCGTGGGTTGCGGGGCCCGTCCTGGTGGTGACGCGTCCCTGACGCGGCTGCCGGACCGAGCGCGGGGCTCAGACGGCGGCCGGGTCCTCCTCGACGAGGAGGTTGCGGGTGCGGTTGGAGTCGACCGGAATGCCGGGGCCCATCGTGGTGCTGATGGCGGCCTTCTTGATGTAGCGGCCCTTCGCGGCGGACGGCTTCAGACGGAGGATCTCCTCCAGCGCGGCGCCGTAGTTCTCCACCAGCTTGTCGTCCTCGAAGGACGTCTTGCCGATGATGAAGTGAAGGTTCGAGTGCTTGTCGACGCGGAACTCGATCTTGCCGCCCTTGATCTCGGTCACGGCCTTGGCGGTGTCCGGGGTCACGGTGCCGGTCTTCGGGTTCGGCATCAGACCACGCGGGCCGAGGACGCGGCCCAGGCGGCCGACCTTGCCCATGAGGTCCGGGGTGGCGACGACGGCGTCGAAGTCCAGACGGCCCTTCGCCACCTCGTCGATCAGTTCGTCGGCGCCGACGATGTCGGCGCCCGCGGCACGCGCGGCCTCGGCACGGTCACCGGTCGCGAAGACCAGGACCCGGGCGGTCTTGCCGGTGCCGTGCGGGAGGTTCACGGTGCCACGGACCATCTGGTCGGCCTTGCGCGGGTCGACACCCAGGCGGAAGGCGACCTCGACGGTGCCGTCGAACTTGGTCGTGGAGGTCTCCTTGGCGAGACGGACGGCCTCGAGCGGGGCGTACAGCTTGTCCCGGTCGATCTTCTCGTCCGCAGCGCGAAGGGCCTTGCTGCGCTTGCTCACAACTTGCTCCTGTGGGGTTCTGAAGGAGTCGTGGTGTACGGGCCGAGCAGGCCCTGCCACGGTGGTTCTACGAAGGTGGGGTTCAGCCCTCGACCGTGATGCCCATGGAACGGGCGGTGCCGGCGATGATCTTCGACGCGGCGTCCAGGTCGTTGGCGTTCAGGTCGGGAAGCTTGGTCGTGGCGATCTCACGGACCTGCGCCTCGGTGATCTTGGCGACCTTGGTCTTGTGCGGCTCGCCCGAGCCCTTCTCGACACCGGCGGCCTTGAGGATCATCTTCGCGGCCGGCGGGGTCTTGGTCACGAAGGTGAAGGAGCGGTCCTCGTAGACCGTGATCTCCACCGGGATGACCCAGCCACGCTGCGACTCGGTCGCGGCGTTGTAGGCCTTGCAGAACTCCATGATGTTGACGCCGTGCTGACCCAGCGCCGGACCGACCGGCGGGGCCGGGTTCGCCGCACCGGCGTTGATCTGGAGCTTGATGAGCCCCGTGACCTTCTTCTTCTTGGGAGGCATAGCTCTCCGGGTCCTTTCCATTCGGGTCCTGCCCGCGCCCGGGGACCACCCGGACACAGGCATACCGCACAACGATAACGGGTATAGATGCGCGGCCAAAAACCGAGCAGGTCAGGCGATGCCTGACCTGCTCGGACGTGCGATCTCCAGAAGGGACTAGTTCTTCTGGATCTGGTCGAAGGACAGCTCCACCGGCGTCTCCCGGCCGAAGATCTCCACCAGACCCTTGACCTTCTTGGAGTCGGGGTTGATCTCGTTGATCGTGGCCTGGAGGGTGGCGAAGGGACCGTCGGTGACGGTGACCGAGTCGCCGACCTCGAAGTCCAGCACCTGGACCTCGACCTTGCGCTGCGGCGCCGGCTTGCCCTCGGCCTCGGCGGCCTCGCGGGCGGCCTTCTCCTCGGCCTCCGGGGCGAGCATCTTGACGATCTCGTCCAGGGTCAGCGGGTACGGGTCGTAGGCGTTGCCGACGAAGCCGGTGACACCCGGGGTGTTGCGGACGACGCCCCAGGACTCGTTCGTCAGGTCCATGCGGACGAGCACGTAACCGGGCAGCTTGTTCTGCTTGATCGTCTTGCGGTCGCCGTTCTTGATCTGGACGACCTCTTCCTGCGGCACCTCGGCCTGGAAGATGTAGTCCTCGACGTTCAGCGAGACGGCGCGCTGCTCCAGGTTGGTCTTCACGCGGTTCTCGTAGCCGGCGTAGGTGTGGATGACGTACCACTCGCCGGGCAGGAGACGCAGTTCCTCGCGGAGCGCCTGGACGGGGTCGACGGGCTCGGCGGGCTCTTCCTCGGCGGCCGCCACGGCCTCGTCGTCGTCCTCGTCGGCTTCTTCGGCCTCATGGGCTTCTTCGGCCTCGTCGGCCTCTTCCGACTCCTCCGCGTCGACGTCCTCGTCCTCGACGTGGACCGCGGTCTCCTCGGCCGGCTCCCCCAGTTCGGCCTCTGCAGCCTCGAACTCGTCCTGCTCGTCCGCGCCCTCGACGATGTCGAGCTCGTCGTCGACCGTCTCGGCCGCCTGCCCGCGGGGCTCGGTGGCGTCGTCGTTCAGGTTCGGGTCAGACACGATGGCTGCTTCTTCCTGGATACATAGGGGTGGAACATGCGAAAAGGGGCGCCGGTACCACGGCGCCCTTCGCTCTGTGCTCAGCCGAAGACGTACTTGGCGGCGTGGTTGAGCCCATAGTCAATCACGGTCACCAGAGCGATCATGATGGCGACGAAGAAGATCACCACGGTGGTGTACGACGTCAGCTGGTTGCGAGTCGGCCAGACGACCTTGCGGAGTTCCGCGATGATCTGGCGGTAGAAGGTGGCAAGACGCTTCAGCGGGCCCTTCTTGGCGCGCTTACCGCCCTTGCGGGTCTTCTTGGACTCCGACACCTCGTCCTGAGCATCAGGCGTATCGATGGAGCCCACGGCGTCCGTCATTCATCCTCACCTGATCCCGGGTCGTGGCCGTGCCGCGCCCGGTTCCAGAGCCGCACGGCGGTGCAATGCTTGTACGTACATGGGCACACATCCTGGCGGTGTGTGTAGCAGGGCCGGAGGGACTTGAACCCCCAACCGCCGGTTTTGGAGACCGGTGCTCTACCAATTGAGCTACGACCCTTTGCTGCGTCCCCCAACGTACCGCATCCGACCGAGTGCTCGGAGTGCACCGGTTCGGTCGCGCCTGCTGAAGGCCAACGAGGAGTGAGTGTACGTGGTCGCGGGCGCCGCGTCGAACAGAAAGCGGCAGTCCGGGGCGACCGTACGGAAGATCGTCCTGGCCGGGGCCGGGATCCGGACGCTTGTTCACGGTCCGGCCCGTGGTTGTTCAGTCTGTGAAACCGGCGTGCCAGCCGGGTTTCCGGTCTGAAACGATGGACCCCATGAGCGCTGCAACCCCTCCCACCGAGCGCCGGGTCTCCGCCCGAGTCGGCGCGATCTCCGAGTCCGCCACCCTCGCCGTGGACGCCAAGGCCAAGGCCCTGAAGGCCGCCGGGCGTCCGGTGATCGGCTTCGGCGCCGGTGAGCCCGACTTCCCGACCCCGGACTACATCGTCGACGCCGCGATCGAGGCCTGCAGGAACCCGAAGTACCACCGGTACACGCCGGCCGGCGGTCTGCCCGAGCTGAAGGCCGCGATCGCCGCGAAGACGCTGCGGGACTCCGGCTACGAGGTGGACGCGAGCCAGGTCCTCGTCACCAACGGCGGCAAGCAGGCGATCTACGAGGCCTTCGCCGCGGTCCTGGACCCGGGCGACGAGGTCATCGTCCCCGCCCCCTACTGGACGACGTACCCGGAGTCGATCCGTCTGGCCGGCGGTGTCCCGGTGGACGTCGTCGCCGACGAGACGACCGGCTACCGCGTCTCCGTCGAGCAGCTGGAGGCGGCGCGCACGGAGAAGACGAAGGTCCTGCTCTTCGTCTCCCCGTCCAACCCGACCGGCGCCGTCTACAGCGAGGCCGAGACCGAGGCGATCGGCCGCTGGGCCGCCGAGCACGGCCTGTGGGTGCTGACCGACGAGATCTACGAGCACCTCGTCTACGGCGACGCGAAGTTCACCTCGCTCCCGGCGATCCTGCCCGAGCTGCGCGACAAGTGCATCGTCGTCAACGGCGTCGCCAAGACGTACGCCATGACGGGCTGGCGGGTGGGCTGGCTCATCGGCCCCAAGGACGTCGTCAAGGCCGCGACCAACCTCCAGTCCCACGCCACCTCGAACGTCTCCAACGTGGCGCAGGCCGCCGCCCTGGCCGCCGTCTCCGGCGACCTTAAGGCCGTGGCGACGATGCGCGAGGCCTTCGACCGGCGCCGCAGGACCATCGTGCGGATGCTCAACGAGATCGACGGCGTGGTCTGCCCGGAGCCCGAGGGCGCCTTCTACGCGTACCCGTCGGTCAAGGGGCTGCTCGGCAAGGAGATCCGCGGCCGGCGGCCCGCCTCGTCGGTGGAGCTGGCCGAGCTGATCCTGGAGGAGGCCGAGGTCGCGGTCGTACCCGGCGAGGCCTTCGGCACGCCCGGCTACCTGCGGCTGTCGTACGCGCTCGGTGACGAGGACCTCGCCGAGGGCGTGAGCCGCCTGCAGAAGCTGCTGGCCGAGGCGCAGGACTGACCCGGATCCGTCGTCCTTGTGCGCCGTACGCGCGCGTACGGGCCGTTTCCCCGCGGGGAGGCGGCCCGTTCGTCTGTGCGAGCAAGGCCACTAACGGGGAATCCGCTACCGGTACGGCCGCCGCGTACGGCAGGATCCTGGAATGGAGCACGTACGTGATGTCTCTGAGCTGCCGAAGGCTCATCTGCATCTGCACTTCACCGGTTCGATGCGGCCGGCGACCGTCCTGGAGCTGGCCGACAAGTACGGCGTACGCCTGCCGGAGGCGCTGACCGACGCCCTGACCAGCGGCGAACCACCGAGACTGCGGGCCACCGACGAACGGGGCTGGTTCCGCTTCCAGCGTCTGTACGACGCCGCGCGCTCCTGCCTGAGAGAACCCGAGGACATCCGCCGGCTGGTCCGGGAGGCCGCCGAGGAGGACATCAGGGACGGTTCGGGCTGGCTGGAGATCCAGGTGGACCCGACGTCGTACGCGCCGCGTCTGGGCGGGCTGATCCCGGCGCTGGAGATCATCCTGGACGCGGTGGAGACGACGTCCCGGGAGACGGGGCTCGGGATGCGCGTCCTGGTGGCCGCGAACCGCATGAAGCACCCGCTGGACGCGCGCACGCTCGCGCGGCTGGCCGTGCGGTACGCGGACCGGGGTGTGGTCGGCTTCGGGCTCTCCAACGACGAGCGGCGGGGCATGGCCCGGGACTTCGACCGGGCCTTCCACATCGCGCGCGACGGCGGGCTGCTGGCGGCCCCGCACGGCGGCGAGCTGACCGGCCCTGCGTCGGTGCGGGACTGCCTGGACGATCTGCACGCCTCCCGGATCGGGCACGGTGTGCGGGCCGCGGAGGACCCGAGGCTGCTCAAGCGGCTCGCGGACCGGGGCATCACCTGCGAGGTGTGCCCGGCCTCCAACGTGGCTCTCGGCGTCTACGAGAAGCCCGAGGACGTCCCGCTGCGCACGCTCTTCGAGGCGGGCGTCCCGATGGCGCTGGGCGCCGACGACCCGCTCCTGTTCGGCTCCCGGCTGGCCGCCCAGTACGACATCGCGCGCGTGCACCACGGTTTCACGGACGCCGAACTGGCCGAGCTGGCCCGGCAGTCGGTACGGGGTTCGGCGGCCCCCGAGGACGTGAAGGAACGCCTGCTGACGGGCATCGACGCCTGGCTCACGACACCGGTGTCCTGAACGGGCGGCTGCGGCGGGGTCGGCTGAGTCCGTCGTGGTCGCCCGTGAGGGTGCCGACGGGTGCGGGTTCGCGCGGCGTGGTGTGGCGCAGGGGCTGCCGGGGCTGGACGACGCGGTGTGCGTGCGGGCCGGTGCGAGGCCGGAACTCGCGCAGCCTCAGCCGCATGGGGCGCTCCTCATGGCGCCAGGGTCGCGGACGGCGGTCCCTTACGGCAACGGAATTCCGCCTCCCCGGGCGTGGTCCCGTCCGGGGAGGCACCGGAGCGACGGCGGCTACAGGCTCACGCCCACGGTCACCGGCTCGTTGACGAGGGTCACCCCGAAAGCCCTGTGGACACCGGCGACGACCTCCCGCGCGAGCGCCAGCAGGTCCTCGGTGGTGGCCCCGCCCCGGTTGGTCAGCGCCAGCGTGTGCTTGGTGGAGATCCGGGCGGGCCCGCTGCCGTACCCCTTGCCGAACCCGGCCTTGTCGATCAGCCAGGCCGCCGAGGTCTTGGTACGGCCCTCCCCCGCCGGGTAGGCGGGCGGCTCGGCCCCGTCGCCGAGCCGCTCGCGCACGCGCGCGTGGAAGTCGGCGAACTGCTCGTCCGTGAGGATCGGGTTGGTGAAGAAGGATCCCGCCGACCAGGTGTCGTGGTCCTCGGGGTCGAGCACCATGCCCTTCCCGGCGCGCAGGGCGAGCACGGCCTCGCGGGCCCGGGCCAGCGGTGCCCGGTCGCCCTGTGCCACTCCGAGCGCCCGTGCGGCCTCGGCGTACCGCACCGGCGCCGACAGCCCGCCGGCGTCCTCCAGCCCGAAGCGCACGCGCAGCACGACGTACCGCTCGGGGTCGGCCTTGAACCGGCTGTGCCGGTAGGAGAACGCGCACTCCTCGTTGGTCAGCGTCACCGTCTCGCCGGCCCGCCGGTCGTAGGCGACGACCTCGGTGATGGTCGAGGAGACCTCCTGGCCGTAGGCCCCGACGTTCTGGATGGGGGTGGCGCCCGCGGAGCCCGGGATCCCGGCGAGGCACTCGACGCCCGCGAGGCCCGCCTCGACGGTGCGGGCGACCGCGTCGGTCCACACCTCGCCGGCCGCCAGCTCCAGCGACGTGCCGCGGGCCTCGAAGCCGGTGGTGGCGATGCGCAGCGCGGTGCCGTCGAAGCCCTTGTCGCCGATGACGAGGTTCGAGCCGCCGCCGATGACGAGCAGCGGGGTGCCGGTGTCGTCGGCCTCACGGACGGCGGCGATCACATCGGCGTCGGTGACCGCGGTGACCAGCCGGGCGGCGGGGCCGCCGAGCCGGAAGGTGGTGAGGGGGGCGAGGGGGGCGTCGTGGAGTTCCTGCACGCGCCCAAGACTACGAGACGTCACCGGCGCCCCCTCCGTGCTCTCCCCGTGACGGGCCGCACGCGCGCGTGAAGCCCCGTCCGCGGGGAACGGGGCTTCACGCGCGCGTGGCCGTCAGCTGCCGACGGTCTCCAGGGCCGGGGCGGGCTCCGTGCCGGTCACCGTCCGGGCGGCGCGGCGCCGGCCGGGGATGAGGAGGGCGGCGATCCCGGCGACGGCGACCACGGCCGAGCCGGTGACCAGGGCGGGCCGCAGTCCGTCCACGAAGCTCTGGGCGCTCTCGTAGCCGCCCTGGGCGGCGAAGATGGAGGACATGACGGCGATGCCGAGCGCACCGCCGACTTCGCGGAGCGCGTTGTTGGCGCCGGACGCGATGCCCTGTTCCTCCGGCCGCACGGCGGACATCACGAGGTTGGCGGCGGGCGCGAAGTACAGCGCCATGCCGATCCCGCTGATGATCAGCGCGGGCAGCTGGACGCCGTAGGAGGCGTGGGCGGTGGCCACGGAGGCCATGTAGCCGAGCCCGACGGCCTGCAGGAAGAGGCCGGCGGCGGCGACCGGGCGGCCGCCTATCCGGTCGGAGAGGATGCCTGCGATCGGTGCGACGAGCATCGGCATGCCGGTCCAGGGCAGCATCCTGAGGCCCGCCTCGGTGGGCGAGTATCCGAGGACGCCCTGCATGTACTGGCTGAGCAGGAAGATCGAGCCGAACATGCCGAGGAACATCAGCAGGCTGGCCGCGTTGATCCCGGAGAAGGCGCGGGAGCGGAAGAGCCGCATCGGGAGCATGGGGTTCTTGGCGCGGCTGCCGTGGATGACGAAGCCGACGAGCAGCGCGCCGCCCGCGAACAGGCCGGTGAGTACGAGGGAGCTGGTCCAGCCGTCGGCGGGGCCGCGCACCAGGCCGTAGACGATGCCGAAGAGTCCGCCGCTGGCGAGCAGGGTGCCGGGGAAGTCGAGCGGGGCGCCGGTGCCGTGGGACTCGGCGAGCCGGAGCCGGGCGAGCGGCAGCAGGGCGAGGCCGAGCGGGACGTTCAGCCAGAAGATCCAGTGCCAGGACACGTGTTCGGTGAGGCTGCCGCCGATGAGCGGTCCCGAGGCGACCGCAAGTCCGTTGACGGCGCCCCAGATGCCGTACGCCATTCCGCGCCTGGCCTCCGGCACGGCGGCCGTCAGCAGGGTCAGCGTCAGCGGCATCATCACGGCCGCGCCGACGCCCTGCACCGCGCGGGCCGCGATCAGGGAGTCGATGCCGGGTGCCATGGCCGCGGCGGCGGAGGCGCCGGTGAACACGACGAGTCCGGCGAGGAAGAGCCGGCGGCGTCCGAAGCGGTCACCGAGGGCCGCACCGAACATCAGCAGGACGGCGAAGGTGAGCGTGTAGGCGCTCACGGTCCATTCGAGGTCGTCGAGCGCACCGCCGAGGTCCTTGCGGATGGAGGGCAGTGCGGTGGTGACGACGAGGTTGTCGAGGGCCGCCATGAATCCGGCGACGCTGGTGATGACGAGCGCCCATACGGCGCCCCCCTGACGGGCGTTCTGCTGTGCGGTCTCTTGTGACATCGCTCCCCCAGAGCGTGCTTCCGTGAAGGTGAAGGTGAAGATGAAGGTGGAGGTGGTTAGTTATTGATCACTAAATTTTGAACGCAGGGTACGGCCCGAGCCGGAGCGGCGGCCCGCCCCCTCAGCCGTCGTGGCCGGCGTCACCGTCACCGGCGTCGGCATCGCCGCCGGTGACGCAGTCGCGCAGCCGCTCCGTGATCGAGATCTTCTCGTACATCCCTTGCCAGACCCGGTGCTCGGGCGGAAAGCCCATGGCCGCGTAGGTGTTGATGAGCATCCCCTTGGCCAGGAAGGTCGTGGTGCGGTCGACGTCGGCACCCGTGAGCAGGTGGACGGTGTCCCACAGGCGCCCCCAGCCGGTCCGCACCAGGTCGCCGAACTCGTGCTCGCCCTCCGCGTCCGCGGCCGCGACCGTGATGTACGTCTGCATCTGCATCTGGAGCCACTCCGGGCGCTCCTGGATCAGCCGCACGTACGCGTCGCCCATGGCATGCATGGCCTCTTCGCCCCGCACCCCCTGGGCCGCCCCCTCGAACAGCTCGCACATCTCGTCGATGCAGCGCTGCGAGGCGGCGGCGAACATCGCCTTCTTGCCCGGGAAGAGCCGGAAGAGGTACGGCTGCGACACACCGACCCGCCTGGCGATCGCCTCGGTGGAGGTGCCGTAGTAGCCCCTCTGCGAGAACTCGGTGATCGCCGCGCGGACGACACTCTCGCGCCGTTCCTCAGCACTCATCCTGACCATGCGAGAAAGTTAGTACTCAATCACTAACCAAGTCAAGGGGGGCCGGAAGCGCGGAACCCGGTGCCCTGCTCGGCCGTTCGGCGGGTAGGGGGGCGCCTGCACGTAAGGGGCGCCTCGCAACGGAGAACGCCCCTTACTCACCGGTCGGGATCCGTGCCGCTGCCCCTGCCCCTGGCGCCGGCCGGGGATGCCCCAGGCCCCCCAGGCCGGGCCCGGCCATGGAGACCCGTGAGGCTCTCGGACCGGTGAGGCCCGCCCGGCCCAGGTCAGTCACGCCCGGCCCGGCGGGTCATGCCCGGCCCAGGTCCGGCCCGCCCGGCCGGGTCAGTCACGCCCACCCCCGCGGGTCACACCCGGCTCAGGCCAGTCGCACGACCGCCCGTGACATGCCCAGCACCTTCTGGCCCGCGCTCGTCGCCGTCAGGTCGACGCGCACGGTGTTGTCGTCGAGCTTGGCCGCGACCTTGCCGCTGACCTCGATCAGGGCGCCCTGGTCGTCGTTCGGGACGACCACGGGCCGGGTGAAGCGGACGCCGTACTCGGTGACCGCGCCCGGGTCGCCGGTCCAGTCGGTGACCACGCGGATCGCCTCGGCCATGGTGAACATGCCGTGCGCGATGACGTCCGGCAGGCCCACCTCCTTGGCGAACTTCTCGTTCCAGTGGATGGGGTTGAAGTCCCCGGAGGCGCCCGCGTACCGCACCAGTGTGGCGCGGGTCACGGGAAAGGTCTGGGCGGGCAGCTCGGTGCCGACCTCGACGTCCTCGTACGCGATCTTCGACGTCATCGGATCCTCACGCCTCGCCTTCTGCCGCGTCGGCGGCGCGGGCCACCAGCTTGGTGACGGCGCTCACCACGAGTTCGCCCGTCTCGTCGTGGACGTCGCCACGGATGTCGAGGATGTCGTTGCCCGCGAGGGACTTGATGGCCTCGATGGTGGAGACGACGGTCAGCCGGTCGCCGGCCCGCACCGGACGGCGGTAGGTGAACTTCTGGTCGCCGTGCACCACCCGGCTGTAGTCCAGGCCCAGCTGCGGGTCCTCGACGACCTGTCCGGCGGCCCGGAAGGTGATCGAGAAGACGAAGGTCGGCGGAGCGATCACGTCGGAGTGGCCGAGCGCCTTGGCGGCCTCCGGGTCCGTGTACACGGGGTTGGTGTCGCCGACCGCCTCGGCGAACTCACGGATCTTCTCCCGGCCCACCTCATAGGGCTCGGTGGGTGGGTAGGTCCGTCCCACGAAGGACTGGTCGAGCGCCATTGGCCCGGCACCTCCTGATGTCTGCTGTGATGTCCCACAAACTAGCGGGAAAGCCGGTCGTGGAAACGCCGTGAGGCCGCCCCCGAGTCGGGGACGGCCTCACGAACGAGCCTGAAATTATCGCGTTTCGCGGTGCGCGGTGTGCGCGTTGCAACGCGGGCAGTGCTTCTTCATCTCAAGACGGTCCGGGTTGTTACGCCGGTTCTTCTTGGTGATGTAGTTCCGCTCCTTGCACTCCACGCAGGCCAGCGTGATCTTCGGGCGGACGTCGGTGGCAGCCACGTGAGTGCTCCTAAGACGAACGGATGGACTGATTCAACGCAAAAAGAGTAGCCGATCGAAGGACCGACCCCGCAATCGGCTACTGTCAGTAGCGGTGACCGGACTTGAACCGGTGACACAGCGATTATGAGCCGCTTGCTCTACCGACTGAGCTACACCGCTTTGATGAGATCAGTCCCGCCTTGCGACGGGACCTCTCACACCAGAGCCCCAAAACGGAATCGAACCGTTGACCTTCTCCTTACCATGGAGACGCTCTGCCGACTGAGCTATTGGGGCGAGCGATGAAGACATTACACGCTCGGCAGCCGTTCACCCAAATCCGTTTCCCGCCGCTCCGCCGGGCCCGTTCCACCCGGCCCACAGCAGCCTCCGGAGCCGCTTCCGGCGCTCGTCACGCGCGCGCGTGGAACCGTTCCCGACGGGTCCGACGAGGCCGGTACGACTATTGCGCTCCTCCCCGCCGCGCACGGTTCGCCACCCTAGGCTCGACTCACTCTGCGTGATCTTGAGTCCCCCCGGCCCGGACCGACCTCCCTGGAGCGCGATGCCAGACAGCCAGCCGCAGCCGCCCTCGTCGTCGTCCAACTCCCCGGGCTCCTCGGGCCAGTCCGAGCCGACCGGACTCCTGCTGTCCGGGGCACGGCTCACCGACGGCCGCACCGTGGACGTACGGCTGGGCGGCGGGCGCATCGAGGCGGTCGGTACGGCCGGCAGCCTGGCACCGGGTCCGGCCCGCACGGGCGGCGCGCGCGTGGACCTCAGCGGCTACCTCCTGCTGCCCGCTCCGGCCGAGCCGCACGCCCACGGCGACACCGCGCTCTCCGCCGACCACGACGGCCCCGTCCCCTACGACTCCGACGACGTCCAGCGCCGCGCCACCGAGGCCGCCCTGCTGCAACTCGGCCACGGTGCCACGGCGGTACGCGCGCACGTGCGCGTGGGCGACGTCCAGGGGCTTGCCGCCCTCGCCGCCGTTCTGCAGGCACGCCGTTCGCTGCGCGGGCTCGCCGAGCTGACGGCGGTCGCGATGCCGCGCGTGCTGACCGGAGTGGCCGGCGCCGAGGGGCTGGCGCTGCTGCGGGACGCCGCGAAGATGGGCGCGTCGGTACTGGGCGGCTGTCCGGACCTGGACCCGGATCCCACGGGCTACGCGGAGGCCGTCCTGGAGGTGGCCTCCGAGCACGGCTGCCCGGTCGACCTGCACACCGACGCCGTCGATCCGGCCCGGTTGGCGAGGCTCGCGGCGATCTCCGGCGGCATGCGCCCCGGCGTGACGCTCGGCCCGTGCGCCGGGCTCGCGCGCCTGCCCGCGGAGGCGGTCACCCGGGTCGCCGACCAGCTGGCCGCGGCCGGTGTCACGGTGGTGTGCCTGCCCCAGGGCGGCTGCGGCTCCGTCGACCGCCGCGGCACGGCTCCGGTACGGCTGCTGCGCGCGGCCGGGGTGCGGGTGGCCGCGGGCAGCGGCGCCCTGCGCGACCTGTCGAACCCCGTGGGCCGTGGCGATCCGCTGGAGGCCGCCTACTTGCTGGCCTCCCGGCACGGCCTGCGTCCCGAGGACGCCTACGACGCCGTGAGCACGTCGGCCCGCGCCGCCCTGGGCCTTCCCGAGGTCCGCGTCGAGGCCGGCTTCCCCGCCGAACTCCTCGCCGTACGCGGCGACCACCTGGCCGGCGCCCTCTCACTCGCGTACAGCCGGATCGTGGTGCACCGGGGGCGCGTGGTGGCACGCACGAGCGCGGTCCGCGAGTACTGCAACTCGGCGGCCACGTCGGAACTGGGGCTGCCACGGCAGGGGCGGGGCGAGGTGTCGTGAGGGGCGCGGTGTCCTGACGTGAGGGCTGCGGGGTGCCGGCACGAGGGGTGCGGAGTCCTGACGTGAGGGCTGCGGGGTGCCTGCGTGAGGGGTGCGGTGCCGTGGGAGGGCGCGGCGCCTTGGTGGCGCGGTACGGGCGGGCGCGTCCGTGAGGTGACTCGAACCCGGCGGGGCGCTCACGGTGCTTCCTGGACGCATCCGAGGCGGTTCCGGGGCAGTTCACGGGGTTGGCGCGGGCGCGCGGGGCGCGTGAAGTCGTGCGGCGGATGCGGGGCTTCGGGCGTACGGTCGGAGACATGCGCATTGTCATCGCTGGTGGTCATGGTCAGATCGCGCTGCGGTTGGAGCGGCTGCTCTCCGCGCGCGGGGACGAGGTCGCGGGGATCATCCGCAACGCCGAGCAGAGCGACGATCTGCGGGCGGCCGGTGCCGAACCGGTGCTGCTCGACCTGGAGTCGGCGTCGGTCGAGGAGGTCGCGGCGCAGTTGCGGGGTGCCGACGCGGCGGTGTTCGCGGCGGGCGCGGGACCGGGCAGCGGCACGGCCCGCAAGGAGACGGTGGACAAGGACGCGGCGGTGCTGTTCGTGGACGCGGCGGTACGCGCGGGCGTACGCCGTCTCGTGATCGTGTCGGCGATCCGCGCGGACCCGGCACACCCCGGTGACGACGTCTTCGACGTCTACCTGCGGGCCAAGGGCGAGGCCGACGCCTACGTCGCCCGGCAGACCGCCCTGGACTGGACGATCCTGCGCCCCGGCCAGCTGACGGACGAGCCGGGCACGGGCCTGGTCCGGCTGGAGGCCCACACCGGACGCGGGCCGGTCACCCGTGACGATGTGGCCGCCGTGCTCGCGGAGTTGGTGGACACCTCGGCGACGGCCGGTCTGACCCTGGAACTGATCGGCGGCTCGACGCCGGTCACGGTCGCCGTGAAGTCGGTGGCCGGGAACTGAGCGCACCGCCCGGCCGTTGCGCATCGTGACGGTGCCGACGGCCGGGCCCGGTCCTCAGAACAGCGGCAGCTGCCCCGGAAAGTCCGGCACGGCATACCCGTCCAAGGACGACTGGGCCGCGCCGAGTTCGGCCTGCCGCCGGGATCCGGAGCAGGAGACGAGGTCGCCGGTGTCCCGCGCCCCGGGCGGGTCGTGCCGCGCGAAGCGGCCCGCGACGACGGCGATTTCGCGGCGGCACACCGGACAGGTTCTGCGTCGGGAGGACATGATCCCAGTGTGCCCCGGCGCACGCCGCGCATATCGGGCCACAGGGGTCCCGGGCGGCCGGTCCGAGGATCCGCAGGCCCCTCGCACCGGCACGAGTGCGGGCCGCCCCGCCGGACCCCGGGAGCGACGCCTCACCCCTGTGGGCCACGTCACGCCGCCCACTCCTGGCACGCCCGCGACGCAACAAAAAAGACCCCCTCTGCACTGTGTTTCCACAGTGCAGAGGGGGTCTTCCCCAAAGTGGCGGCGCCAGGATTCGAACCTGGGAAGGTAAAACCGGCAGATTTACAGCGGGCCGCTTCCGAGCTGCCTCACCTGGCAAGAAGGGCAACGGAGCGCCCCTCGGGGGACACCTGGGGGAATCACGACCGTGGGCGCCGTGCGGCTAGCCGGCCCAACCGCGCCAGGACGAACTTCTTAAAAGCTCCCGCTATGCCACCAGCAGACCACCAGCCGGCGGCTCGGGACCGCCCATACGGGCCAGCAGGTAAGCGCCGTAGACACTCAGGATGCTGGCGAAGTACTCCCCGAGATCCAGCGGGATCTGGGTGTCAATGAGGGCGAGAGCGATGGCAACCCCCAGGAGCTGGGCCGCCGCCTTCATCACCGCCCGCTGCCCCTCACGGTCGTCGGGCGGCCGGTCCTCGCCATGGTTGTCGGGCGGGGGTGAGTTCCTGTCTACTGACATTGGGGTCCTTTCGAGGGCTCTGGGTGGGCCGCGTTTCAGTTTTCGAGGACTTGGGGCGCGGTCCCACCAGCAACATCTGGATCCATCGCGACGCCGTAGTGGGTTCCGCCCTCGGCGACCGCGTCGGTGTGAGCCACGAGAAACATCCGGGGTTCTCCCGGCCCTCTCGTTTTTCGCCAGGCGATTTTTTCACCGGGCGCCTGGCTCACGAGCGGAGCGTAGTCACAGCGGGTGAGGTGCCGCAACTACCCAAGGTCGTAGATCTCCGCCCCCGCTCGCGCGTGGCGCCGGAGGACTACGCCCGCCTCGCCCCCCTGACTCCTCCAGGCGACCCCGTTTCGAAGCTCCACCATTCCTTCATGGAGCGACCCCAACACCATGCCTGAGCTGCAGAGATTCAACATCTGCGACCATCAGGCGGTGCAAGACAGCCACCCTCGGACACCAGAGTGGTTGCATAGCAGCACAGCGCAAGATTACGCTCGCGACGCGCGCGTGGCGGGCTGAAAAAAAATCGCCTGGCAAAATCTTCGAAGGACAAGCTGATGACATCCGAGGCGGACATTCAGGCGATGACGGAGGGCGAGGACATGCGCCCAGTCTCGTTCAGGACTCCGGCGTTCCTGACCATGATCGGCGACATGCCGTCGTTCAACTTCGTTCATCCCGTGCCGGCCCTCGTGGAGCTCAGGGCGCGCACAGAGTCGGGCGTGATCGTCCGCAAAGACTTCGATCTTGATGATGAGGAGTACGGCAACCGTCCTATCGACTTCAAGCACGTGGAGAAGATCGCGAACGGGCTCTACGACCGCCCCGACACCCCGATTCAACAGATCCAGCTCGCCATCCCGAAGGACATCGACGGCGAGAAGACCTACCGCTGGAAGCGCTTCAACTCCATCTCTCCCGGCGTCGAGTTCGGCATGTTCACGGTCTACCAAGGCACGCCCATGCACATCGAGAACGGGCAGCACACACTGGAGGCACTCGCCCGAGTCTGGGATCGGGTCAAGGGCGCCTCCTTCGGCGAGGACCAGAAGAAGGAGGGCGTTCTGAAGGCGAGTGCCGCCCCCGTCCAGGTACTCGTGCAGAGCGATCGGGACGAGGTCACGAGGATGTTCGTGGTGGCGGGGATGACAAAGCCAATCTCCCCAGCACTCATGACGGCTCTTGACCAGAGTTCGTACGCGAATCGGCTCGGTACACAGGTAGGACGCCGTGCACGACTCCTCACCGACGAACCCGCTCGTCTCGTCTACCTGCGCTCCGCCGCACGCGAGGAGTCGCTGTACTCGACCGCTCACATGCGAGGGTTCACCACCGCCACCCTGGTCGGCTTCAGGGACCGCACTCCCGATGCGCGCGAGGCGAACGTGCGCAAGGTACTCGAGGAGCGTGCCGGATCAAGCGGCAACCTCAACGACGAATTGGAGACCGTCGTCACCGAAACTGTGACCGCTCTCGATTACGCGTATGAAAGGGTTCCCGGCTGGAAGGAGCTCCGCCGTTCCCCGGACGGGGCGGGCCTGTCGCCCAAGCAGTTCCGCGCGGAGTATCTGCACGGATCCCCAGCTGGCCTGTACGTGATCGGTGGCGTCCTTGGCGCTGCACGGTTCTGCGGTGTCCCGCTGAACGACGTCATCGATGCGCTCGCAGAGCTCCCATGGGGCCGATCCGAAGGCAAGATCCGCAAGGTGGACGGCGCAGAGAGGATGCAGCATCTCCTCTTCGAGGACACCCTCGTCCGCTTCGAGAAGGGGACGGATTCAGACGGCAACGTCATCTGGTCACCGACCACTGCCGGCGGCGCACGGACGAACTATGAGGCCGCCACGGAGAGGGTGTTGAAGGAGCTGACGCGTGAAGCTGCCTTCAAGGAGATGTACCACGTGAAAACACTTGTGCACCTCGGCCTGCGGTCGGCTAACCGTCGCGGCCGCCCGCGCAAGGCGGTTGAGAGCTAGCACCTGGCCAGCACAGTCGAGCCGCACCGATCCGCCAACTGCGCTGTCAGTGCTGTGATCTACGGTGTCGCGCATGGCACCTTCTGAGATCACTCGTGCGGGCATCCTGCAGGCGATTGCGGAGCACGACCGGATCGGCCCGGAGGCGTTCCGGGACACCTACGGCTTCCGCGCCGCGGCTACCTATCTCCTGGAGCACGAGGGGAACCTGTACGACTCGAAGGCGATAGCTGGTGTCGCCCACAAGTACGACTTCGGCGTAGCGCTCAAGCCCTCCTCTCCGGGGCTCAGCGGGGGCCTCAAGCATGCAGTGGCGTGGCTCCGGAGGGAGGGCTTCACCGTGGTGGAGCCCCCCAAGACCTTTCACAGGCGCGTGGGAGACGTCCGGCCGGCTCGACGTGCGACGGGGCCAGCCCTGCATCGTCCCGTTCTTCTGCTCTGGGCTATCGGCCAGGCTCTGGCCGGAGCACCCCGCATGCAGCCATGGGCAGCCACACGTGATGCTGTCGCACCTCTGCTGGTGAAGTACGGCCAGGTGGAAGACGGTGTGGACGGGGCCCGTTACCCGTTCTGGGCACTTGTTCGCGATGAGCTGTGGACCATCGAGCAGGGGCAGGAACTCAACCTGACCAGTCGGGGGCGGCGCCCGACACTGGAGTCTTTGAATGAGGTCAATCCCCTTGGCGGTCTGCGCGAGGATGACTACCACCTGCTCCGCTCGCATCCGGATGCCGCGGCATCCGCGGCTGCCGGACTGATCCTGCGCTACTTCCATCCCCTTCCAACAGGCTTGCTCGAAGACTTCGGCCTCCACGAGTTGCTCGCCGGCAGGTGGCCGGATGCTCTGCGCCCGCTGCTTGGGGAAACGTTCAAGGATCGGGACGCCATTTGGCGGGCCTATGGCGGTCAGAAGATGGCAGGAATCGGCTGCCTCGCCGATGGCATCCTGAGCGCCTTCTCGGACGACAAGGGGCCTTACGCCGATGGGCGTATCCCGGACACCAACTGGATCGCCTACGTGGGCGACGGTCTATCTGGCGACCAGAAGCTCACTGACGGCAACGAGCTCATGGCCGAACATCAAACGGCTGGTCGCCCGCTGCGCTACTGGCACAAGCCGTTCCAGGGACAGTTCAGCTTCGAAACCTGGGCCGTGATCGTGCAACGCCGACTGCGGTGGGGCGTGGGAGAAGACAAGCTGCCCCGTCGTGAGTTCCTTTGGGTGCTGGCGCCTGTCCCTTCCCCGGAGCGGGAGACCTGGCCCGCCGAAGTGCTCGAAGCGCTGGACGCCGATACAGGGGAGCTCCACGACGACACCGGCGACTACCGTCCCAGCGACCTCGACCTCGAAGCCCCCAGCGGCGAGGAGAGCGACGAGGATGCGTATCGGCGTCTGGCGCAGAAGGCCGAGTCGAACGCTGAGCGGCGCGGCCAGATGAAGAAGCCGACCCTGGCCGACAAGTACGTCCGCGACCCCAGCGCGCGAGCTGCAGTCATCAAGCGCTGCCGCGGTAGGTGCGAAAGCCCTCAATGCGCAGGCCACCCCACCGAGCTGACCACAGCCGGCCTGCCAATCTTGCAGGTCGACCACGTCAAAGACCTCGCCAAGGAGGGACCCGATGTCCCTTCGAACATGATCGCCTTGTGCCCCAACTGCCACGCCCTCAAGACCTACGGCGCGAACAAGGAGAAGCTCCGGCGCCTGCTCGCTGCTACAGCACGACGCCTCCATGAGGCGATGCTCGATTGACTTACGCGTGCCGGCGTCTACTCGTGGGGTAGGCGCCGGCACTTCACAGGAACGGCGTTCAAGAGCGTTGCGGTTGCACCAGCCCCGACCCCGCTGGCCTGCTGAAACGGCAAGCCATGCACCGGGGGTGCCTCGGCTGGCCCACACATGGCCCACAGAGGATCTAATTCGCTCGGCCGGGCAGATCCCACACGCTTCGCGCGACGCTCTGCCCGCTGAGGTAGGTGGAGTAGGGCCGGTCCCCCTGGTGCGGCAGGGTGTGCCGGTGTTGCCGTCAACGAGTGCCGTCAGATACGGGGAGCGAGGTTTCCCACGCGAGTTGCACGGGTGGCTGAGCTGGCAACACTGCCCGGTGCAGACGGCCGCGGACGTGAGCGGTCCTCGGGTGATCGAGACCACGTCACAGGAGGTGGATTGACTCGTTCGAGTGGCCGGCCTGACGTGTCGTAGACGACTTTAACTTGATTGGTGCAGGTCATCTGGCGGTTATAGCGTCCTGAGCATTCTGTGACTTCGAAGCTGTAGCAGCGGACGGTAGCGGGCCGATAGACTTTCAGTCATCGATCCTTCGAACAGTGATCTTTGAGTAGAAGGAGACAGAGATGATCGATGAAGCACAGATGCGCTTGTTAGCGCTCTGCACACTGCGCATAGACAGCACGAGTGTCGATTGGTCACTCCTTGCTCGGTGCGCGCTACGAGGCCACCTCGACAGCCTGTGCGAGGGATTCATCCCCGAGGAGACGGCTGTTGCACGCAAGGCTCTTCCACTGCTGCGGAAGGGGCTGGCAGAACTCCCTCTGAGTCAGCATTTTGCGCGAGTCGAAGGTGAGTTGGAGCAGGCTTCGAGTGTCGACGCCGAGCTGGTTACAGTACTCGACCCCGAGTACCCCGAGAACCTACGCACCTTGACGGATCTTCCCCCTTTCCTCTTCTACCGAGGGAAGCTTGATCATCAGGCTGATTCACGCTCAGTCGCAGTCGTCGGAACACGGAACGCGACGGATCTGGGCCTTTCGCGCGCCCGACGGGTTTCACGTGAGCTCAGCGAAGCTGGCTACACGATTTCGTCCGGGCTTGCTCGCGGTGTAGATACGGAAGCACACCGAACGGCTCTCCATTTCGGGCGCCGCACCGTCGCCGTGATCGGTACCGGGATCACCAAGTGCTATCCCAAGGAAAACTCAAGTCTTGCCGAGGAAATCGCAGAGCAAGGGCTAATCGTGTCGCAGTTTTGGCCCTCGCGTTCCCCGGGGCGCGACACCTTCCCTCGAAGGAATCACGTCACGTCGGGGATGAGTCTGGGCAGTGTTGTTATTGAGGCGTCGGGAACCTCGGGCGCCAAGATGCAGGCGCGAGTGGCAGCAGAGCAAGGGCGACACGTGATGCTGCTGGAATCCCTCGTAGATCAGCAGCCATGGGCTCGAAAGATGGTCGAGGATGGGCGCGCCACTCCTGTCGCCAGCGCCGAACAGATGCTCGAAAAACTTGAGACTCCTGTCCGCTCAAGGCAGATTCAGCCCCCCGCTCAGCTCGTGTTTGACGCTAAGTGATTGCCCATCATCGGACGGTGTGCATACCCTCTGATGGGGAGTTGACTGTCAGAGGGGGCTGGGTTGCCGTATCGCCGTTTCAAGCGGCCCAATGATCGTGGTTGGACTACTGCGGATTGGGTCGGGTGGCTGCAAGAGCAGCACGTTGCTCCATCGGCCTTGCCTGATGACGTAGGCACGTGCTCCTTATGCCGGGCACCGACGCGGATCGGTGCCCTGGGCACGCCCTACGAGCGCTGCTATGAATGTCGCCATACAGTTTCGACCGTATTGGATGGTTTTGTTCCCATATGCTACTCCATCCATGACGGCCTCGAAGGCGTGCTCGGGTGCTCGAAGAATGAACCTCCTGACGCTTGGCTGAGGTTGCCATTAGGGTCGCTTCTATTTACGTTTCTGAGGCGCCACCTTGAATGCATCGAAGGGTTTTATGGCGGCGCGTTCGATTTGAAGATAGTGACGCCATCGCACTCGTCTACACGTGGCGGAGTAAGTCATCTGGATGCGCTTATCGGCCACATTCGAGGTTTTTCCTCCGAGTGGGCCAGTGACATCTTAGTGAAAAATGACGCTTCGAAAGCCGGGACTCGACGCGGGAAAATAGTACCGGATCTATTCACAGCTAAGCCAGTTGTCGAAGGCAAGAGGGTTCTGCTGTTTGACGATACCTTCACGACTGGTGGCTCTATGGCAAGCGCCGCTCATGCCCTGAAGCGTAGCGGGGCGACCTCTGTCGTGGGCCTCGCCTTCGGGCGGCAGCTGAATGCGGAATGGAGAGACTCTAAAGATTTTGTCGCTTCCCTGTGCGATAGAGAACTAGAGCTCGATAAATGTGTGGTGCATGGGGGTAGCCAGACAGACCCATTCGACCTCTTCTTTCGCCAGCCCGGCTGATCCGGGCGCTGGCTGATCAGTTCGGGTAATTCACAACTGTCGTCAGCGCCCACGGGGTTAACGATGAGCCCCCTCTGCTCTGAAAACTCAGGGTCCAGAGGGGGCATCTGCGCTAGACGGAAACTGAGACGGAGCAGTCGCCGGTCCTATCAGGCCTGACCTGCGGTTTCCGGCACGAGCCGGCTCGTGAAGCCGCTTTTGCGTAGCCGCTCGAACGCGGCCCGGACGTCGTCGGGAATCTCCTGCTCGATCATGAACCCCTGCCGGGGGTAGATCATGAGTCGCTGCTGAGCGCCGACCATCATGTCGAGTACAAGGCGCGCGTCTCCGATCGAGTCGATGTACTCGGTGAGCGTCATGGGGGTGGACGCACACACCCACTCGACACCCGGCCACAGCTTCCGGGCGGTCGCGTACGAACGTCGTTCCTCGTACGGCTTGCTGACCAACAGGACGGACGAGACAGGCACGCCCACCTCTTCCAGGACCTCGCGAGAAAACCGGATGTTGTCTCCTGTGTTCCGCGCTTCGGGCTCCACGAGGATCGCCTCCGCTGGCACCCCCAGCTCTACGGCGCGCTCGCGGTAGTGCTCGGCTTCGCCGCGCGGCATCCGCTCCTGAGTCGTACGACTGGTCGCTCCGGTGAAGACGACGAGCGGGAACATGCCCCGGTGGTACAGCTCCGCTGTGGTGTCAGCCACCCCCAGGTCGTGACTGCCGAGACCGACAGCCACAGAGCATGGACGGGGCTGATGGCCCATCTGCTGGAAGTCCCACAGTGTCTGAGCGTCCACCCACACCTGAGCCGAGATCACTTGCTCTCGCCCTCCACCTCTGTCTGTGCCGAGTCGGGCACCTTGAAGTCGTACGACCATGCGAACCGTGTCGCCGCGTGCACCCCGATGGCGAACTCAACCACGGTTCCATCTGCCGTGCGCGTCGTCCGGTGGAGCTCCACCACCCACTCGCCCGGAGAGAGTTGGAGTAGCTGAGCCTCTTCGGCCGTGGGCACGCGCGCGAACAATTCCTCGGTCATGTGGTCGATCTCGTACCCAGCGTCGTACAGGACGCGGAACCCGCCGCCCCGTCCGGCCGGACCCGGAGCAGGGTTCACGATGCGGGTTCCTTCTACGTGTTCGGGCCGGTAGTAGCTGGTCAGGGTGTGTGTCGGCTGCGTGCCCTCCTTGACCAGGCGCGCCCGCGCGTAGACGTCGGCGCCCTCAGGCAGACCGTAAGCGGCGGACACGACGGCCGACGCCTTCACACGGCTGACCGTCTGAGTCTGCTCGTTCCGGTCGTACGAGCGCCCGGACGCCACGCGGTCAGCGATGAACGCGACCTCATCGCCGTCGCGCCATTTGGCTTTGTCATACCGGTCGATGCCTACTCGCTTGAGTCGGGGCCGGGGGCGCACAGTGGTGCCGCGCCCCCGGGTCATCGTGACCAGCCCTTCTGCTTCCAGCGTCTTGTAGGCCTTGTGGACCGTCTCCTTTGAGCCCTCGCCTGCCTCTACAAGCTCCCGAATCTGCGGAAGCTGCTCGTCAGGCGCAATCTCCCCGCTCCTGATCAGCCCGGCATACCGGTCCGCCAGTTCCCGCCACTTTGGCGCTTTCGCTGCCATGTCGACTCCTCCCGACAGATCCAAGTGAAGCACACAGTCCTAGGACAGTTGACAGTCCTAGGACTGCGATGCATTCTCTTCTCAGGCCGCTCGCAGTCCTAGGACAGCGAAGCGGAGGGAGCCCTCTTTGGCTGTCCTCCGCAAGCGGTTAGGGGCCCGGGACAGAGCGGGCCGAGGGACCCGGACTCCTGGTCATCCGGAGGGCTTGAGACCGAAAGGTCACGTCTCCATACGCCTGAAACGGGAGCGCGCTCCCGAAGGAGACACCTGCACGACATTGAACGTTTCCGCAGCTCATCGGCTGCGGGCCGGTTGCCTCCGTCGCTCGTCTCGCACGAGCGACGCAGAGGGGAGCCGGATCACCCGACTTCAACGGCGCGCGCCCCCGGAGGTGCAACTCCGGGGGCGCTGTTCGGGCCGTTCCTGACTGGAAGGAACAAGACCCAATGAGCCACATCGTGACTGTTCAGGAGGCTGTTACCGCGTTCGCCGACTTCATGGAGCCGACGAACGCGGAACTGGACGCGATCGAGCGGGAGATGCCGCTGATCCTGGCGGACGTTGACCTGCTGGACGCGTACATCACCACCCTGGACCGCGCCCCGTCCGAGCTGGACAAGCGGCGCATCCGCCGGGCCCGCCGCCGCGCGGTGGCGGCCCGGCTGGAGCTGGCCAACCGCACCGTCACCGCGAGCCGGCCCGGCGGTGCGGCGTGAACGACGACACCCGCGAGTTCCTGACCGCCCTCCTGGACGCCATCAACCTCCCCTCCCCGGCCACCTACGGCGACCACGAAGCGTTCCAGCGCGTGCTGGAAGACCGCGCACTGGACGCGGTGGTTGCCCTGAGCGGCGTTCTGGGTGAACCCGCGGATGCCGACTGGGGGCTTGGCTGGCACACCGCTTACCTGCGCGAGCAGGTCGCCAAGAAACCGGTGATCACCTACCTCCACTTCGACGCGGCCGGCGGTGCGGTGTGAACGGCCTGATGAACATGGCCTCGGCCGCTGGTCCATTAGCGGCCGGCTGGAGCGTCCACAGCGTGTGGATGCGCCGCCGGTTGTCGATCGCGCGGCATGACCCGCTCTCGGGGCTGTGGACGCGGGACGCGTTCGAGCACCGCGCCGCCCGGCTGCTGGCCCGGCACCCGCACGTGGCCGTGGTTCTGGTCGACCTGGACGGGTTCAAGGCCCTCAATGACACCCACGGTCACGCGGCTGGTGACACCGCGATCCGTGCCACGGCCGGAAGTCTGGCCGCAGCGCTCGCCCCCTACCGCGCGGCGGTTGCGGGCCGGCTGGGTGGGGATGAGTTCGCCGCCGCCGTGGTCCTGCCGGACCCCATCGCGTCGTCGTGGCTGCTGCGCGGTCTGCACGACGAGATCACCGCCCCGTTCCGGCACGACGGTCGCCGTCTGACGGTCGGCGCGTCCATCGGTGGCGCCCTTTCCAGCGCCGTGCCCGCGGGCGCCGGACGGGAGTTGCCGGCGCTGCTGCGGCTGGCGGATGAGGCCATGTACATGGCCAAGCGGGGTGGGGGCGGCTGCCAGACCGCCGCGTTCACGACCCGTCACACGACGACCGCCGGGCGGCGCACCGGACGCCCCGGCACCCACACCACACCGCGAAGGGAGGCGTCATGAGGCGCCTGAACGCGAAGTCCCTGCTGACCGTGCTGCCTGCCGTCGCGATGACGGCCGTGTCCATGGTGCTCACGCTGGCCGTGGTCGTGATGTGGCTGGGCGAGTCGGTGCCCAAGGGCGTCGCCCTGGTCGTCGGGTTGGGCATCGACGGCGGATGGCTGGCCACCCTCGCCTATGAGCGCCGGCTGGCCGCGCAGGGCGACCACAGCAACGCCGTGACCGGCGTCGGCTGGTCCTTCGGCGCCGTCGCCTCCGGGGTCCTGGTCACGCACGCCCTACTCGCCGACACGACGTCGCGGGGCGCGTGGCTGGCCGTGGCGTGGCTGCCGATCGCCGCGAAGGCCCTGTGGCTGGTCCACGGTCTGTGGGAGCGCACCGCCCTCACCCCGGCGGCGCTGGACATGATCCGGGGCATTCAGCAGGACGCCCGCGACGACGCGGCCGTGGCCCGCGCCCGCCTGCGGGCCGAAGCGTCCACGGAGGAGACGCGGCTGACGGCCGTGACGGAGGCAGGGGCGCGCGTCGCACGCGTCCAGGCCCAGACTGCCGACACCCTCGCCGATGCGTGGTCGAAGCTGGAGACGGCCCGCAAGGGCGAGAGCACCGGGCGCGCCCTGACCAGCGTGACGGCACGGGTCACGCCCGGCGTCACACCCTCCTGGGAACTACCCGTCTGGGGACCCTCGGAGCCGCTTGCGGCGCTGGAGTCCGGTCCCGCGCTCACCGATGACGCCCTGGACGTCGTGGTGGACGCGATCCGGCTGAGTGAGCAGCCGCCGTTGTCGTACCGGGAGATGGCCACCCGCTTCCGCGCGGCCGGCCACTCCGCATCCGAGGTGCGCCTACGGGCGTCCTGGAAGCGCGTTGCCTGATGGCCGCGCTGCCGGTGTTCCGGTGGCACCTGGCCCCGGACGGCTACGCCACCCGCCGCCAACTCCGCGCCCGGAACCTGCGGCCTGGCGGTCAGGACGTCGCCGCACAGCTCGAACGCCCGCGCCGCCGGCGGCCCCCGCTGGTCGCCTACCTGTACCGGGTCGACCTGGCAAAGCCGGTCCGGCCCATGACAGCCGCGCGGTGGGCGGCGCTGGCCAAGGCCAATGCCGCCCGCCGCGTCTGCCCCGTCTGCCGGCGTGATGCCGGCTACGTCATCTCTCCCTCGCTCGGCTTGTGCGCGCCGTGCGCTTTCCCTGAAGGGTCCCGCGATGGAATCGCTGCCTGACGTGCCCCGGGTCGTGCAACTCCCGGACGGCACCTACACCTACGCCAGCAACCTGCCCGCCGCACAGCAGCCGTACAGCGGGCCGCAGGTCATCCATCAGCACGTGCATCAGGCGCCGCCGGACCGCACGGTGCAGCGCATCGCGCTCGGCTCCGGGATCGGTGCCGGGACGGTCGCGGCCGGCGTCTACTTCGGCCCGCTGCTGGTCGGCGTCCTGACCGCGATGGCCGCGAACCTCGCCCTACTCGCGCTGATCGCGGCGGTGTGCGCGTGGGGTGTCGTCACCGTCGTCCGCTCGGTCGGCGGCGAGGACGGCAAGCGCGCCGCCGACACCGTCCGCCGCTCCCGCCGGCGCTGACGGCTGCCTGCGATCCCCGAGCCGATCGGCCGGGGGTCGTGGGGAGCCGGACAGTCCGGCCCGGAACGGGAGACACCGTGAGCAGCAGCAGCGAACAGCTTCGCTTCACCGCCGGCGAGAAGGCCCGCCTCGCCCTGCTGGTCGCCCGGATGGCCAAGCGCGGCCTCGCCGACGACCGCCAGTTCGGCGGCCGGGTCGACCAGAGCGACCTTCAGCGCAGGGTCGAGCGGATCGAGAACCAGGCCCGCCGCCGCGCGGCGACCAGCAAGAACGGCAAGTAGCTACGCCCCGGGGGCGGTCGTCCCGGCCAAGGAATCAGGCCGCCCCCGGGTCACCCACCACCCATTTCTGTGCAGCAGGGAGTTCCCAGAATGACGGACAGCACCATGGGCCCGCACCTGCGCCCCGTGCCCGCCACCGACGACGACATGTCAGCCGCCCCCGTGCCGGTCGACAACCCGGCCTTGCGGGACCCGAAGGTCAGGATCGAGAAGCGCAAGCCGGTCCTCGCGGGTTGGCTGACCAACCGGCGTGACTTCGCGGCGACCACCCGCCACGCCGGCGCGAACCTGGGCTATGCCGCGCTCTACCACGGCGTTCGCGTCCCGGTGTATGCCGGGCGCCTCGCCCTCATGTCGCCGCGGGGGGCGTGCCGGTTCGTCGCGTCCACCAACCGGTGGATGTGGGACCGCGAAGCCGCGCCCCTGCGGGACTTCGCCGTCCGCACGGAGGACGTCGAGGAGTACATGCGCCTGGCCCGGCTGCGCGCGGGACGGATCCGGCTGCGCGGCCTGGTCACCCTGGTCGCCGCGGTGTTCGGTGTCGGCTTCGCCCTGTACCTGTACGTCCTCGCCCCCGCCTACCTGTACGCGTTCGCCGCCGGCGGGGTGCTGCTGCTCGGCATCGGCGGCCAGCAGCCCGACTCACCCGTCGTCGGCCCCGCGGTCCTGAAGACCGAGGTGCAGAAGCTGACCGGCTCCATCGTCCTGCGCGGCCTGGACTCGATCGGGAACGCGAAGGTGACCGCCGCCATCAAGAAGGGCGGGGACATGAACGGGCTGCGGTTCGTCTCGGAGATCGTCAGGGACGGGCCCGGCTACCGCGCCGACCTGGACCTTCCCTACGGCGTCACGCCCGAGGACATCATGGAGGCCCGCAAGCCCCTCGCCTCAGGACTTCGCCGCAAGACCGGCTGCGTCTGGCCCGCCCCCGACCCCGAGCAGCACGAAGGCCGCCTGGTCCTGTGGGTGGGCGACAAGCCGATGAACGAGACGACGAAGCCCGCGTGGCCGCTGGCGAAGTCGGGGACGGTCGATCTGTTCCGGCCGGTCGTGTTCGGCAACGACCAGCGCATGCGCGACGTGTCCGTCACGCTCATGTTCGCGTCCGTCGTGGTCGGCTCCATCCCGCGGATGGGCAAGACGTTCCTGATGCGGCTACTGCTGCTCATCGCCGCCCTGGACCCGCGCGCCGAACTGCACGCGTTCGACTTCAAGGGCACCGGCGACTTCGGCGCCCTGGAGCCCGTGTGCCACCGCTACCGCGCCGGCGAGGAAGACGAAGACATCCTCTACGTCGTCCAAGCCCTCCGTGAGCTGAAGGAGGAACTGCGCCGCCGGGCCAAGGTCATCAAGTCCCTGCCCCGTACGCGCTGCCCCGAGTCCAAGGTCACGCCGGAGCTGGCGAGCGACAAGAGCCTCGGTCTGCATCCGATCGTGGTCGGGTTCGATGAGTGTCAGGTGCCGTTCGAGCACGAGGAGTACGGAAAGGAGATCGAGTCGATCTGCACCGACCTGACCAAGCGCGGTCCCGCGCTTGGGATCGTGGCCATGTTCGGCACGCAGCGACCCGACGCGAAGTCGTTGCCCACCGGCATCAGCGCGAACGCCGTGCTGCGGTTCTGCCTGAAGGTCATGGGCCAGCCGGCCAATGACATGGTGCTGGGGACGTCGATGTACAAGTCGGGGTACCGGGCGACGATGTTCTCCCGCTCCGACCGGGGCATCTGCTGGATGGCCGGCGAGGGCGACGACCCCCGCATCGTCGCGTCCGCGTTCGTTGACGCGGTCGCCGCCGAACGCATCGTCGCCCGCGCCCGCACCGCGCGTGAGCAGTACGGCAACGTCACCGGCCACGCCATCGGCAACGGCCCCGAGACGACCGGCACCGGATCCGACATCCTCGCCGACACCCTGAACGTCATCGCGGACGACGAGAAGGCCGTGTGGTGCGAGCGGATCGCCGGCCGCCTCGCCGCCACCGACCCGGACACCTACGCGGGCTGGCAGGGCGAGAACGTCACCGCCGCGCTCAAGCCCTGGGGCATCAAGCCGGGGCAGGTCTGGGGTACCACCGACGACGGCGAAGGCGCCAACCGGCGCGGCATCAAGCGCGCCGACATCACCGCCGCGATTACTCGCCGTAACGCCGATCGGGCCGCGGCTTGACCGAGCAGCGCTGCTAGACCTAGCAGCCGCCGTTGCTAGGTCTAGCAGCCGTACTAGCGCCCCATGAGGCCGCTGATCAGCTCACTAGCGTCTAGCGGCCCACCTGCGAAAACACCCCGAAACCGCCCCTGGAAGGGATGTGAGCCCTGGTGGCTCTCGCTAGCTGTGCCCTGCTACTCACCCTCACTGGTTACGCAGTGTTATGTGCGGTCCGGCCGTTCACGCCGTGCCGGAAGTGCTCCGGGGCCGGCGTCCGCCAAGCCCGCCGCAAAGTCAAGCTCTGCCGGCGCTGTCACGGCCGCCGCTACCGGCTGCGCGCCGGCCGCCGGCTGCTCAACTCCGGCCGTGCCGTCCACCGCGACGGCACCCGCAGTGTCCGCCCCCGCCGCCTCACCGATTGGGAGTTCACCGAATGGCCGTGACCGTCTCCCTCGTCCTGCTCTTCGGGCTGGTCCTGTTCTTCCTGCTGCGGAGCAACAGCCTCAGCGCCGGCGCGGTGTTCGTTGCCGTCATGTTCGGGTTCTTCCTCGCCTCCACCGGCGCCGCCGCACCCATCACCAACATGACCACCGCCGTCGTCCAGTCCATCCCCAACCCATAGGCAGGAGCAGCATGTTCGAGATCCGCACCGCACTGGCCACCCGCGAGGGAACCGCCGCCGACAACGCCGACGCCGCCCGCGTCTACCGCCTGGCCGACGGCATGGTCGGGGCCGCCGTCATCGACGGCATCGGCCACGGCCCCCACACCTCCACCACCGCCCCACTCCTCGCCGAAGTCGCCGCTCGGATCTCCGCCCGCCGCGGGCCGCTCGGCGGACTCCTCACCGCCGCCGAACTGATCGCCGACAAGGGAGCCGACGGCTCGGAAGCGGACGCGGTCGCGGTCGCGGCCCGCGCCATCCCCGGCGACGACATCACCGTCATCAACTGGACCGGCGACGCCCGCGCGTACGGCTGGGACGGCCGGCGGCTGGAGCTGTACACCGACGACCACACGGTCGGAAAGCAGCTCCGGGCCAACGGTGTAGCTCTGGAGATCGCCCGGGAGCACGACAACTGGCTTCGCACCAGCCTCGCCCGGGCCACGATCGGCACCGTCTACACCGCGGGCATCCGCGACCACCTCGTCATCCTCACCACCGATGGCGTCCACGACCAGATCCCGGCCGACCTCCTGACCAGCCTCGTCCGCGACCACGAGGACGACCCGGACGCGCTCGCCGCCGCGCTGGTCGCCGCCGCCCAGGACAATCCGGACGGCTACCGCGACGACGCCACCACCGTCATCATCCGCCGCTGACCGGAGCTCCAACACCCATGCCCCGCCTGCGACTCAAGGTCATCGACTGGCCCCACCGTGCCCTCGCCTTGACCGACACCCCCCACCCGAAGTGCCCCGGCTGCAAGGGCGCGGGCGGCAACGCCCACGTCTGCGTGGACGCCAACGGCGAGTACGACGGCACCGACTGGTACCCCTGCGACTGCTGGGACGACACCCGCCGCCTCATCCTGCTGCCCCTGCCACGCCGCACCCCGCCCGGCAGCTACAGCAGCGAACCCCCGTTCTAACCACACCAAGGGCGACCCCCCTTCCGCCAAGAACCGGGGTCGCCCTTGCTTCCCAGTCACCCTCAAGGAACTGGAGACATCCAGAATGACGCAACCGACAGCCATTCGGCGAGTACTCGCCACGACTGGCGAGCATCTGCCCACTGCTCTGCGTCTCGCGTCCGACGGCCTGCCGGTGCTGCCCCTACGCCGGGGCAAACTGCCGTTCGGGAACTGCCCGACCTGCGCGCACAACGTCTGCGGGGGCCGACCCAACATGAAAGCCCCCGGACCTTGCGCCTGCCCGCATCCGTGCCACGCGTGGGCCGCCGCGACCACCGACCCGCACGTCATCGGCTCTCCCCCGTGGGCGTCCGCGTGGCAACATGCGGCGGCCGTGGCCTACCACCCCGGCGGCGCCGACCTCACCGTGGTCGACCTGGACGACGCGACGGCCATCGAGTGGGCCCGCGCCGCGCTGCCCGCCACCCGGATCGTTGCGACGACGCGCGGGGAGCACTGGATCTACCGGGGCACCATGCCGTCCGCCAACGCGGTCCGGCCCGGCGTCGACATCAAGTCCTTTGCCGCGTACGCCCGTTGGCTCGGAGACGGCACGGGCGCCACAGTCCCCCTGCCGGACTCCGTGCGCGCCCTGGCAGTAAAGGAACCCACTGTGCCACGCAGGGCGCCACAGAGCCTCACAGTGCCTCTTAGGGGCTATGGGGGCGAGTGCCCGCACCGTGCGCCGACCTATCTGGACCGGGGCGTGTCCATGGCCGTGCAGCGGATCAGCGAGGCGCGTAGCGCGGTCCACGCGACGGTGTACCGGACGTTCCTCGCGGTGCTCTCGACGCACGGCCGGTGCGGCTGCCTCACCGACGCTCACGTCGGCAGGTTGTTCACCGCCGCGCAGGCCAAGGGCGAGTCCCCGCGGCACTGCGCGGACGCGTGGGCCAACGCCCTGACCGCGTTGGGGCTGTGACCGTGTCCGACGACGAGAAGGACCCCGCCCGCAAGGTCATCACCGACTACGCGCAGGCGCACTTCCGGTACTTCCGCACCGTGGACGGGACCGTGTACGCGCAGCGCACCGGCCACCCCGTGGCCCGCCCGATCCGCTCCCAGGGAACGACCGGCAGCCACCGGCAGGAACTCATGGTCGGCCTCTTCCGTGACGGGGTCGGCGTCTTCAACGGAACCGCCCTCAAGGAGGCGTTGGACTTGATCGAGGCACTCGCCCTCACCGAGCAGGTACAGCCCACCCACATCCGCGTCGCCCCCGGCTTCGACGGGGCCACCTGGCTCGACCTCGGACGCGACGACGGGCAGTCCGTCCGCATCCACCCCTCCGGCTGGGACATCCGCGTCCCCGACCCGCAGGAAGTGTGCTGGCGGCGCACCCAGCTCACCGGGGAACTCCCGATGCCCGCCAAGGACACCAACGGCAAGGGCATCGACCTGCTGATGCGGCTGTGCAACTTCGCCGACGCCCAGACCGAAGCCCTCGCCATCGCGTGGCTCATCGGCTGCCTGGAGCCGTCCGCACCCGTCCCCGCCCCGTTCCTCACCGGCCCGCAGGGCGCCGGCAAGTCCACCGGCGGGCGAATGCTCGTGCGGATCATCGAGGGCATGAGCGGCGACCTGCGCAGGGCGCCCAAGGACGAAGAGAACATGATCACAGCGGTCGCGGCCGGATGGATCACCGCCCTGGACAACCTCTCCCACCTGCCCCCGGACCTGTCCGACCTCATGTGCTGCATCATCACCGGAGCCGAGAGCATCAAGCGCGCGCTGTTCACCGACGGCGACGTCGTCCGCTCCCGCTACCGCCGGCCCATGCTGCTGACCGGCATCGACGTCGGCGTCATCCGCCCCGACCTCGCCGAACGACTCCTCACCCTGCGCCTGGAACGCCCCCGCGTACGGCGCACCGAAGCGGAGCTGTGGACGGAGTACGCCGAGATCCTGCCCGTCGTCCTCGGCTCCCTGCTGGACCTGACCGTCAAGGTCCGCGCCGTCCAGGCCGAGACCCCGACCGATCTGCGCATGGCCGACTTCGCCCACCTGTGCGCCCAGCTCGACACCGCTACCGGCTTCGGAACTCTGGAGGCCTACCGGGCCAGCCTGGACGACCTCAACGACGACGTGATCGAGGGCGACCTCCTGGCCCAGACCGTCCTCAAGCACGCCGCTGAACTCACCCCCGGCGAAGAGGTCCGGATGACGTCAGCGGAGTGGCTGCATGCCCTGACCGCCCTCTACAGCGGCGAGGAATGCCGCCCCCTGCCCAAGGGCTGGCCCACCACCGGAAAGGTGCTCTCCGACCGGCTCAGGCGCATCCAACCCACCCTGGCCGCCCGGGGCGTCCTCGTTGACTGGGGCCGCACCCGCGCCGCCCGCTACATCGAACTCAGCCGCCAGGCCCCGCCCCCGCCGCCCGAGCAGCAGCCCGCGTTCTGACCCGCCGCACAGGCGGACAAGCAAGAGGAGCACGCCCCCGCCGGGTGCTCCTCTTGCTGTTCGGCGGCGGCAGCCGCCCTGCACAGGTCGCGCCGCGAAGCGGCCCGTTCTTCAAGCCCTGAGCAGCACGTAAGACCTACAGACACCCCCCTTCTTTTTCCTAAGTAGGGAAGATCTGCGTCACCACGTCACCGAGAGCCTGACGGACGGCCGCTGACCTGCGGCGAAAGCGGGTGACGCAGTCGGCGAACCCTGCGTCACCCCGCGTCACTCGCGTCACTCGCGTCACCCCGTGACGAGCGCCCGTGTCATCGGTGACGCAGTGCCCGCCGCGCTGCGTCACCAGAACCCGCAGGTCAGAAGCCTGATTGACGCAGGTAACGCGGTGACGCAGAAATCCCAGCTTCGGACAGCACAGACCACCCCGCCCCAAGACCAGCCCAAGCGAGGAGTAGCACTGTGGCCCGCCCCAAGATGCTCAAGCTCCCCGAAGTCCTCGAAGAGATAGAGATGAGCCGCGCCGCGTTCTACCGCATGCGTGCCCGTGGCCAGGCACCGAAGCTCATCAAGCTCCCCAACGGGCAACTCCGTTGCCGACGCACTGACCTTGACGCGTGGTGGGCGTCCATGGAAGACACCGCCGCCGCCTAACTCCTTCCGGCACACACGAGACACGAGGGGCCCGCTCTTGCGGGCCCCTCTGGAGTTTGCATGTCACTGACCTACGACGTCCGTCTCTACTCCATCGAGATACGCAAGGATCGCCCGAAGCCTTACCGTCTCCGTTGGCTGGTCGGGGAGCGCAAGCACTCCAAGAGCTACACGCTCAAAGTGCAGGCGGAAGGGCGCCGTTCGGAACTCATGTCCGCCGTGCGGCGCGGCGACCAGTTCGACGAGGAGACGGGCCTACCCGTCTCCGAGCTGCGCGCGAAACTGGGCTCCGTCACCTGGTACGAGCACAGCCGTGCCTACGTCGATCGCAAGTGGCCCCTGGCGCCGGCGAAGTCGCGAAAAAACTACGCCGACGCGCTCGCCACCATCACCCCGGCACTCGTCAAGACGAAGGCGGGGATGCCGGCCCCGGCACTTCTGCGACGCGCCCTCTACGGGTGGGCGTACAACCGGAACCGCCGGAACGAGACCCCGCCGGACGACGTGGCCAGCGCCCTGGCATGGGTCGCCAAGCACTCCATGCCGGTGTCCGCGCTGGAAGACCCTGCAACCGTCCGCCTGGCCCTGGACGCTCTCGCCCTGCGACTGGACGGGAAGGAAGCGTCACCGCGTACCGCGAAGCGAAAGCGGGCGTGCCTGAGCGACGTTCTCGGACTCGCCGTGGAAGAGCAATACTTCGCCATGCCAGTCAACCCGCTCACGGCCGTGAAGTGGGCTGCCCCGAAATCAGTTGAGGCGGTGGACCCCGAGAGCGTCGCCAACCCTCGCCAGGTCCGCGCACTGTTGGCGGGGGTCCGCGAGCAGGGGCCGCGCGGGCGACACCTGGAAGCGTTCTTCGGGTGCCTGTACTACGCGGCCATGCGCCCGGCTGAGGCTGCCGGACTGCTCGCGAGTCAGTGTCACCTGCCGGAGACGGGGTGGGGGATGCTCACTCTGCGGCAGGGCATCGTTCGGGCAGGGCGAAGCTGGACGGACGACGGGACGGCACACGAGACCCGCCACCTGAAAGCGCGCGCCAAGAAGGACTCCCGTCCGGTGCCGATCCCGCCGCACTTCGTCCGCATGCTGCGGGAGCACATCGCCGCACACGGTACGGCGCCGGACGGCCGGCTGTTCCGGACAAGCCGCAACGGCCTACTTCAGGAGACCGGCTACGGGGAGGTGTGGGCAAAGGCTCGACAAAATGTCCTGAGCGAGGCGGAGACGTCCTCACTGCTCGCCCGCCGTCCCTACGACCTGCGGCATGCCGGTGTGTCGTTCTGGCTCAGTTCCGGCGTGGACGCCATGGAGTGCGCCCAGCGGGCCGGGCACAGCATCGCGGTCCTGCACAAGGTGTACGCCAAGGTGCTGGACGAGACCCGGGAGCGTGCCAACAGCCGGATCGATGCGGCACTTCGGGAGTGGAATGGGCCCGAGTGATCATGCTCACCCCCCGGGGGACACCTGGGGGACACGCACTGATCAACAGTGGGATCCGGGCGATACGAGGTGAGACACGTCCACGTCTCGTCCACGCTGAATCGAACAGGGCCACCCAATGAGAAACCCCCTCTGACCAGGCCAAGAACCTGTTCAGAGGGGGTCTTCCCCAATGTGGCGGCGCCAGGATTCGAACCTGGGAAGGCGAAGCCGGCAGATTTACAGTCTGCTCCCTTTGGCCGCTCGGGCACACCGCCTGGGTTTGCCACCAAGTCGAACCGCTTTCGGCGGTACTCCCTGGCAACGACGTAAACAATACCCGATCCCCGGGGGTGCTCCGCCACCCGATTGATCTGCGCTCACGGGACGCGGGGTGGCTAGGCTGGGGCGGATGCGGCCCGGTCCCCACACCAGGCGCGGTCGCCGTCACGCACCGGAACGCATCCCGTTACGCCCCCCGATACAAGGAGCCACAGGACATGGCCGACTCCAGTTTCGACATCGTCTCGAAGGTCGAGCGGCAGGAAGTCGACAACGCCCTCAACCAGGCCGCCAAGGAGGTCTCTCAGCGCTACGACTTCAAGGGCGTGGACGCCTCGATCGCCTGGTCCGGCGAGAAGATCCTGATGCAGGCGAACTCCGAGGAGCGGGTCAAGGCCATCCTCGACGTCTTCCAGTCGAAGCTGATCAAGCGCGGCATCTCGCTGAAGGCGCTCGACGCGGGTGAGCCTCAGCTCTCCGGCAAGGAGTACAAGATCTTCGCGTCCATCGAGGAGGGCATCTCCCAGGAGAACGCCAAGAAGGTCGCGAAGGTCATCCGGGACGAGGGCCCCAAGGGCGTGAAGGCCCAGGTCCAGGGCGACGAACTGCGCGTCAGCTCCAAGAGTCGCGACGACCTCCAGGCCGTGATCACGCTCCTGAAGGGCCAGGACTTCGACTTCGCCCTCCAGTTCGTGAACTACCGGTAGTCACACCGCCGGGCGAGGTACGACGAAGGGTGGGCGCCCCTGGCGCCCACCCTTCGTCTCGTCCGCGCGCTCGCCTCGTGCGCCGGCCACGGCCTGCGGTCAGTCGCGTGAATTGCCGAAGAGCAGGCGGTAGAGGATCAGCAGGACCAGCGAGCCGCCGATCGCCGCCACCCAGGTCGCGCCGTCGTAGAAGTTCTTGGTGATGGGGTGGTCCAGCCAGCGGGCCGATATCCAGCCGCCGAGGAACGCACCCACGATGCCGATGAGGGTCGTGCCGATGAAGCCGCCCGGGTCGCGTCCCGGCAGCAGGATTTTGGCGATGGCGCCGGCCAACAGTCCCAGGATGATCCAACCGATGATGCCCATGCCCTGCACCTGCCCTTCCGTGCTGTGTTCGCACTGTTCCGGCCCTGTGAATTCGTTTTCGGCCGGTCGTGACAGACAGGTTGTCCGAGTCATCCGCAGATGACCGTCGCGCATCTGTTCGCGCCCTGTCGATGACGAGGACGCCGTGACGCCATCCCGCGGTTGCGGCGATCAGTAGGGTGCGCGCATGTCCTCCCCTCCCCCCGTTCTGCGGCGCACGCTGGGTGTCCGCGACGCCGTGGTGATCGGCCTCGGCTCGATGATCGGGGCCGGCGTCTTCGCGGCCCTCGGCCCGGCGGCCCGCGCGGCCGGGACGGGGCTGCTGCCCGCACTGGCCGTCGCCGCCGTGGTCGCCTACTGCAACGCCATGTCCTCGGCCCGCCTCGCCGCCCGCTACCCGCAGTCGGGCGGGACCTACGTCTACGGACGGGAGCGGCTCGGCGCCTTCTGGGGGTATCTCGCGGGCTGGGCGTTCGTCGTGGGCAAGACGGCGTCCTGCGCCGCGATGGCCCTGACCGTGGGTGTCTACGCGTGGCCGGGGCAGGCACATGCCGTCGCGGTCGCGGCCGTGGTGGCTCTGACCGCCGTGAACTACGGCGGTGTCCAGAAGTCGGCCCGCCTGACGCGGGTGATCGTGGCGGTGGTGCTGGCCGTCCTCGCTTGCGTGGTGGTCGTGTGCCTGACGTCGGGCCGGGCGGGCGCCGGGCGGCTGGATATCGGTCTGTCGTCGGGTGCCGGCGGTGTGCTTCAGGCCGCGGGTCTGCTGTTCTTCGCGTTCGCCGGGTACGCGCGGATCTCGACCCTCGGCGAGGAGGTGCGGGACCCGGCGTGCACCATCCCGCGCGCGATTCCGGTGGCCCTGGGTATCGCCCTGGTGGTGTACGCGTGCGTGGCGGTGGCCGTGCTCTCCGTGCTCGGCGCCGACGCGCTGGGCCGATCGGGGGCGCCGCCGGCGGACGCGGTGCGGGCGGCCGGGGTGCCGGGGTTGGTGCCCGTGGTGCGGGTGGGCGCGGCGGTGGCCGCGCTCGGCTCGCTGCTGGCGCTGATCCTGGGCGTGTCACGGACCACGCTCGCCATGGCCCGGGACGGTCGTCTGCCTCCGGCGCTGGCCGCCGTGCATCCGCGTTTCGCGGTCCCGCACCGGGCGGAACTGGCCGTGGGTGCGGTGGTCGCCGTCGCGGCGGCGACCGTGGACGTGCGGGGTGCCATCGGTTTCTCCTCCTTCGGTGTGCTGGTGTACTACGCGGTGGCCAACGCCTCGGCCTGGACGCTGGATCCGGCTCCGCGTGCGCGGGTGGTTCCGGTGGTGGGCGTGCTGGGTTGCGCGGTGCTGGCCTTCGCGCTGCCGGTGGTGTCGGTGGTCACGGGGGCGGCCGTGCTGGCCGTGGGCGCGCTGGCGTACGCCGTGCGATGGCGGTCGCCTGCTCCGTAGCCGGCCGCGGCCCTCCGGAGACGGGTCCGTCAGAAGATCGGTAGGTACGAAGCCCCGCGCGGTACAGGGACCGGACGGTCAGGGGGCCTGTTGCGGGGCCGGGGCCGTGCGTATCCGGAAGTCGTCCCACGGCGCGAGATCCGTGCCCTCGTCGGTCTCCTCGTACCAGCCGGTGCCGTCCATCCAGACGCACAGCCAGTCGGTGAGGGTGGGCGCGTCCACGAACCAGGCGCCGTCGGCGGCGTCGGCGTTGGGCTCGTAGAGCAGGACCGTGGCCTGCGGGGTGCGGCAGTCCACACACGCGTACATGCCGCAGCCCCAGTGGGAGATGGGCAGGATGCCCTCCGGCCAGGGCCACTCCGGGTTCTTGCGGCCGTACTCGCGGTTGGCGAGGTACTGGGCGACGGCGGCCGGTTCGCCGGAGGGAGCGGCGTCGAGCAGGGGCAGCAGACCGTACGACGGTCCGAAGCCGCCGTCGCCGACCTGCTCGTAGAGCGCGGCCAGGAGGGGCGGCAGGGGGAAGCCCAGGGTTTCCCGGGCGCGGTCGAGGGTGGCCGCGTCGACGGGCGCGGGAAGCGAAGGCCAGCCCCACGGACGGGAGTCGCGGGCCTGTACGGCCACCCGTGTCAGCACCTGCTCGATCTCGGTCATGGCTTCATGATGCAGGCCGCCACCGACAAGCGTGGCGGCCTGTGGACAACCGTGGACCGGCCGTGGCCCTGTGGACAACTCCGGTGTGGCAGGGCCCGGATGAGGTGTGGTCAGCGGTTCGCGAACGGCTGGTCGGTGGGGACGATCTCGCGTCCCAGCGGGAGCAGGGAGACCGGGATCAGCTTGAAGTTGGCGATGCCGAACGGGATTCCGATGATCGTCAGGCACATCGCGATGCCGGTGACGATGTGGGCGAGCGCCAGCCACCAGCCCGCGAGGACCAGCCACAGGACGTTGCCGACGCAGGAGGGCGCGCCGGCGTCCTGCCGCTCGACGGTCGTGTAGCCGAAGGGCCACAGGGCGTAGACGCCGATACGGAACGCAGCGAGGCCGAAAGGTATGCCGATGATCGTGATGCAGAGGATCACGCCCGCCAGCAGGTACCCGAGGAACAGCCAGAAGCCGCTCAGGACGAGCCAAATGACGTTAAGGATGGTCTTCACTGCGGGCGACCTGCCATCTTCTCCAGTCGGGCGATCCGCTCCGCCATGGGCGGATGCGTCGAGAACATCTTGGACAGTCCCTGGCCCGGACGGAAGGGGTTCGCGATCATCATGTGGCTCGCGGTCTCGATGCGGGGCTCGGGGGGCAGCGGGAGCTGCTTGGTGCCGGCCTCCAGCTTGCGCAGGGCGCCGGCGAGGGCGAGCGGGTCACCGGTGAGCTGGGCGCCTGAGGCGTCCGCCTCGTACTCCCGGGAGCGGCTGATGGCGAGCTGGATGAGGGTCGCGGCGAGCGGGCCCAGGATCATGATGAGCAGCAGGCCGAGGAAGCCGGGGCCGTCGTCGTCGTCCGAACGGCCGACCGGGATCAGCCAGGCGAAGTTGACCAGGAACATGATCACCGAGGCGAGGGCGCCGGCGACCGACGAGATGAGGATGTCGCGGTTGTAGACGTGGCTGAGCTCGTGGCCGATCACGCCCCGCAGTTCGCGCTCGTCGAGGATGCGCAGGATGCCTTCCGTGCAGCACACGGCGGCGTTGCGCGGGTTGCGGCCGGTGGCGAAGGCGTTCGGGGCCTCCGTCGGGGAGATGTAGAGGCGGGGCATCGGCTGGCGGGCCTGGGTGGAGAGGTCGCGGACCATCCGGTAGAGGGCCGGGGCCTCGAATTCGCTCACCGGGCGGGCGCGCATCGCGCGTAGCGCCAGTTTGTCGCTGTTCCAGTACGCGTACGCGTTCGTGCCGAGGGCGACGAGGACCGCGACGATCAGACCCGTACGGCCGAAGAAGCTGCCGATGACGATGATGAGTGCCGACAGTCCTCCGAGGAGAACTGCGGTTCTGAGTCCGTTGTGCCGGCGGTGCACGGTACGCCCTCCAAGTCGTGCGGCAGGAGAACCCTTTGCTCTGCGGTGCTGCCTTCCGATCTGCCTTGCCACCGGTGTCGTGGTGTCACGTCCAGTGGACCCTTACGCACTGGTCAACGCCAGGCGACGGCCACTAGTTCCCTTGTGTCCGCTGTGCGCCGCGTGGGCCGTTCGGGTGAGAGCCGCACCGCGGCGCGCTCGGGGCCGCAGGGGCGCGGGGCGGGGCCGGACGGGCGCGCAGGGGGTCTCAGGACAGTCCGGGGGTGGTGCCGGAACCGCCCGGTGGCTGGTGTCAGAACAGTCCGGTGGCGGCGAAGCGGAGCACCAGCTGGGGTGCGCCGGAGAGGGCGACGCCGGCGGCCCCGGTGAGGGCGAGCGCGGCGGTGAGGGAGGCCGGGACGCGGTGCTCGGTGGTGTCGCCTTCGGGGGTGCGGAACAGCAGGGCCGCCCACTGGAGGTAGTAGTAGAGGGCGATCACGACGTTGACGGCCATGACGACGGCGAGCCAGCCGAGGCCGGCGTCGACGGCCGCCGAGAAGACGGTGACCTTGGCGAACAGTCCGATGATGCCGGGCGGGAGTCCGGCCAGGCACAGCAGGAAGAACGCCAGGAGGAGCGCGGTCAGCGGGTTCTTGCCGTACAGGCCGCGGTAGTCGGAGAGCCGGTTGAGTTCCTTCGTACGGCCGACCAGGGCGGCCACCGTGAAGGCGCCGAGGTTCACGGCCGCGTACATGAGGGCGTAGGCGACGGTGGAGCCGATGGCCTTGCGGGGGTCTTCGGCGTATCCGGCGGCGGCGATCGGTACGAGGAGATAGCCGGCCTGGCCCACCGACGACCAGGCGAGCAGCCGTACCGCGCTGTACGCGCGCGTGGCCTGCTGGCGCAGGGCGGCGACGTTGCCGACGGTCATGGTGAGGGCGGCCAGGGCGGCCAGGGCCGGTCCCCAGACGTCGGCGTAGGAGGGGAAGGCGACGACGGTGACCAGGATCAGGCCGGAGAAGCCGACGGCCTTGCCGACGACCGACAGGTAGGCGGCGATGGGCAGCGGGGCGCCGACGTAGGTGTCGGGGACCCAGAAGTGGAACGGGACGGCGGCGGTCTTGAAGGCGAAGCCCACGAGGGTGAGGACGACGCCGGTCTGGGCGAGGGTGTGCAGCTGGCCGTCGACGTGCTGGATGCGGTCGGCGACCTGGGTGAGGTAGAGGCTGCCGGTGGTGGCGTACACGAAGCTGATGCCCAGGAGGCTGACGGCGGTCGCGGTCACCGAGGACAGGAAGAACTTCAGGGCGGCTTCGGAGGACTTCGCGTCGCCGTGCCGGATGCCGACGAGGGCGAAGGCGGGCAGGGAGGCGACCTCCAGGGCGACGATCAGGGTGGCGAGGTCGCGGGCGGCGGGCAGCAGGGCGGCTCCGGCGGCCGAGGAGAGCAGCAGGAACCAGAACTCGCCCTGGGGGTAGCGGCGGTTGCCGTCCTTGAGGGTGGTGACGGACAGCAGGGCGGTGAGCAGGGCGCCGCCGAGCACCAGGAACTGCACGACCAGGGTGAACCGGTCGGCGGTGTAGCTGCACGCGCGCGTGGTGCCCGTCAGGCAGAAGGTGCTGCGGTCGTGGTCGAGGAGCGGCAGCAGCAGGGCGGCGGCCGCGGCGAGTCCGGCCGTCGAGATCCAGCCGAGGACGGGTTTCCTGGCTTCGGGGAGGAACAGGTCGCCGACCAGGACGGCGAGGGCGACCACCGCGGTGAGGGTGGGCGGGGCGACGGCGAGCCAGTCGACGGACTGGACGAGGTTCGCGGCCAGTGGCTGGGCCAGGGCGCTCATCGGGGGCCTCCTGCGAGGAGCTGCTGCACGGCCGGGTCGGTCAGTCCGAGCAGGGCCTTGGGCCACAGTCCGGCGACGACGGTGAGGGCGACGAGCGGGGTCCAGGCCGCGAACTCGTAGGTGCGGACGTCGGTGAGTTCCGGCATGTCCTGAGGGACGGTGCCCATGCAGACGCGGCGGACCACGGCGAGCATGTACGCGGCGGTCAGCAGGGTGCCGAAGGCGGCGATCGCCATGAAGGTGAGGAAGGCGGGCCGGCTGAGGCCTGCGGCGGGCTTGAACGCGCCGAACAGGGCGAGCATCTCGCCCCAGAACCCGGCGAGGCCGGGCAGTCCGAGCGAGGCGACGGCGGCGAAGGCGATGAGCCCGCCCAGGCGGGGTGCCTTGCCGTACAGCGCGGCGCCCGTCTCTTCGGCGAGGGTGTCGAGGTCGGTGCTGCCGGTGCGGTCCTTGAGGCCGCCGACCAGGAAGAACAGCAGGCCGGTGATGAGGCCGTGGGCGATGTTGGCGAACAGGGCGCCGTTGACGCCGGTCGGGGTCATGGTGGCGATGCCGAGCAGCACGAAGCCCATGTGGCCGACGGAGGAGTAGGCGATCAGGCGTTTGAGGTCGCCCTTGGCGCCCCGTCTGGCGAGGTTCAGGCAGGCGAGGGAGCCGTAGACGATCCCGATCACGGCGAGGGCCGCGAGGTAGGGGGCGAAGGTGCGGAATCCGTCGGGGGCGACCGGCAGCAGGATCCGGACGAATCCGTAGGTGCCCATCTTCAGCAGGACGCCGGCCAGCAGGACCGAGCCGACGGTCGGCGCGGCGGTGTGGGCGTCCGGGAGCCAGCTGTGCAGGGGCCACATCGGGGTCTTGACCGCCAGCCCGATCCCGATCGCGAGAACGGCGATGACCTGCACGGATGTGGTCAGGGACCGGCCGTTGTCAGTGGCGAGTGCCACCATGTCGAACGTGCCCGCCTTGATTCCGATCAGGAGCAGGCCGAGCAGCATGACGACGGATCCGAGCAGGGTGAAGAGGATGAACTTCCAGGCGGCCCGGGTCCGGCCGGCGCCGCCCCAGCGGGCGATGAGGAAGTACATCGGGATGAGGACCGTCTCGAACGCGAGGAAGAACAGCAGCAGGTCGAGGACGGCGAAGCTGGCGAGGGTGCCGGATTCCAGGACGAGGATCAGCGCGACGAAGGCCTTCGGGGACGGGCCTGCCGGCATGTTGAAGTACGAGTAGAGCGCGCAGAGGAAGGTCAGCAGCGCGGTCAGGACCACGAGGGGGAGGGAGATGCCGTCGATGCCGAGGTGGATGCGCACGTCGAGTGCGGGGATCCAGCTGATGTCGGTCGTGGCCTGCATCCTGGACGGATGGTCCTGGTCGAAGCCGAGCGCGAGGACGATCGCGGCGATGAGGACGGCACCGGTCACGGTCACGCCGTGGCGGAGCACGGCCTGCTCGGGTGACTTTCCCTTCAGTCCGGGCGGGGCGGGCAGCAGGGCGGCGACGGCACCGAGCAGCGGGCCGACGACGATCAATGCCAGAAGGATCTGCATCACGGACTCGTTGATATCGATCACGCCTGCTCACGCTCCCGTGGCGACGAGGAGGACGGCGACCGCCAGGACGACGGTGCCGGCGAGCAGCGCGCTCACATAGGTCTGGACGTTGCCGGTCTGGGCGCGGCGTACGGCGGCGCCGAGGAGGCGGGGTGCGGCGGCCGCGCCGCGGACGTAGGTGTCGACGACCTCGCGGTCCAGGAACTGGACGAGGCCGGCGGCGGCCAGGACCGGGCGGACGAACAGCGCGTCGTACACGGCGTCCAGGTGGAAGCCCTCGGCGGCGTGCCGGCGGAGCGGGCCGAGCAGCAGCCTGGCGGGGTCCGCCGGGTCGGGTGCGTAGGCGATGTCGCCGAAGGCGGGCGCGTGGGCGGCGATCGCCTCGGCCTCGACGAGGGCGGCGTCGGCCTCGGGGTGCGCGGCGACGGCTCCGAGCGGGGTGCTGGCGGCCTGTGTCCTGGTGTGCGTCCACGCGCCGTAGGTGAGGAGTCCGCCGACGAGCGCGAGGCCGGTGCCGAGGACCGACGTGGTGAGGGTGGGGGTGAGGTCGCGGCCGTCGAACCAGCCGGGCAGTGACCGGTAGGCGAATCCGCCGAAGGCGAGGGACGGCACGGCCAGGACCCACAGCACCACGGTCATGGACAGCGGCTGCCGGCCGTGGTCGGGGGCTTCGGTGCCGCGGCCCCGGAAGGCGAGCAGCCACAGCCGGGTGGCGTACGCGGCGGTGAGCAGGGCGGTGGCCAGGCCGGCGACGAGGACGATCCAGCCGGCGCTGCCGGGGGCGTGCGCGGTGTGGCCGGCGGCCGCGTGTTCGGCGGCGCCCAGGACGGACTCCTTGGAGAAGAAGCCGCTGAAGGGCGGGATCGCGGCCAGGGCGAGCAGTGCCACGGTCATCGTCCAGTAGGCGTCCGGGATGCGGCGGCGCAGTCCTGAGGTGCGGGACATGACGGCCAGCGAGTTGGTGCCCGCGGCGTGGATGACCACGCCGGCGGCGAGGAACAGCAGCGCCTTGAAGGCGCCGTGGGACAGCAGGTGGAAGACGGCGGCGCCGCGGTCGCCGACGGCGAGCGCGCCGGTCATGTAGCCGAGCTGGCCGATCGTCGAGTAGGCGAGGACGCGTTTGATGTCGTCCTGGGCGAGCGCGGCGAGGGCCGAGCCGACCATGGTGACGGCCCCCATGACGGCGAGGACGACCATCACGGCCGCACTGGCCTCGAAGACCGGGAGGAGACGGGCGATGAAGTAGACACCGGCGGCGACCATCGTGGCGGCGTGGATCAGCGCGGAGACGGGGGTCGGGCCGGCCATCGCGTCGGGGAGCCAGGTGTGCAGCGGGAACTGCGCCGACTTGCCCGCGACCCCGCACAGGAGCAGCAGGCCGACCAGGGTCGGGTGGTGCAGTCCGCCGCCCGCGACGGTGTCGAGGATCGTGGTGATGCGGAACGACCCGGCGTCGGTGGCGAGGGCGAACAGGCCGATGAGGAACGGCACGTCGCCGAGCTTGGTGACCAGGAAGGCCTTGACGGAGGCGGCGCGGGCCTCGGGGGTCTCCCAGTAGTGGCCGACCAGGAAGTAGGAGCAGATGCCCATGACTTCCCAGCCGACCAGCAGCACGACCAGGTCGCCGGAGTAGACGACCAGCAGCATCGCGGAGGTGAAGAGGGAGACGAGGGCGGCGTACGACGGGTAGCGCGGGTCGTCGCGCAGGTAGCCGGTCGAGTAGATCTGCACGCAGGTGGCGACGAAGGCGACCAGGACGGCGACGAGTGCGGCGAAGCCGTCGATGTACAGGGCGAGTTCGATGGGGACCGAGCCGGTCGGGGTCAGCTGGGTGTGGGCTTCGACGGCCCGGCCGCCGCTCTGGTCCACGGCGACCGCGATGGCCAGCGCGAGCGCGGCGAGCGCGGGCAGGACCGCGAGCGGGCGGACGAAGCCGGGGGCCGTGCGCCCCACGAGCAGGCCGGCCACGGCGGCGAGGAAGGGCAGGAGGGGGACGAGGGCGGCGAGGTGGATCGTGGTCACGCGGTGGCCTCCGCCTTCTCGCCGGCCGTCCCGTCCGGGGGCGGGGGCGTGCCGTGTTCGTGGCCCTCGGCGGTGTCGCGGAGCCGGTCGATGTCGGAGGTGCCGCGGTTGCGGTGGACGGCGAGGACGATCGCCAGGCCGATGCCGATCTCGGCGGCGGCGATGGCGATGGTGAACAGGGTCAGTGCCTGTCCGGAGTGCAGGGTGTCCCGGGCGGCCTTGTTCAGCCAGACGTCGAAGGCGACGAGGTTGAGGTTGACGGCGTTGAGCATCAGCTCGACCGACATCAGGACCAGGATCGCGTTGCGTCGGGCGAGGACGCCGTACAGGCCGGTGCAGAAGAGGAGCGCGGAGAGGACGGCGGGATAGGCGAGGTGCATCAGCGGGCGCCTTCCTGCTCGGTGTCCTGCGGCTCGGCGGCTTCCCGCTGTGCGCCGTGCGGCTCGGCGGCTTCCCGTTCAGGGCCCCGCCCCAGGGCGTCTCGCTCGATCGGGTGAATCCCGGAATCCGTGACGGGAGGGGAACTCTGCGTGACGGCCCGGCCGTTCACAGGGGGCGGGGCCGGGTCCGCCTTCGTCTTCCGGGACAGGACGATCGCGCCGACCAGGGCCGCGAGAAGAAGGACGGAGAGTGCCTCGAAGGGCAGCACCCAGTGCTGGAAGAGGCTCTCGCCGGTGACCTTGGTCGAACCGGCGGCGGGACCGCCCAGGTCGACCCAGGTGGTGCGGAAGGCGTCGACGACCACCCAGACCAGGGCTGCCGCGGCGGCCACCGCCACGGCCAGCGCTGTCCAGCGGTTCTCGGAGTCCGCGTCCGGGGAGCGGCCGATCGGGGCCCTGGTGAGCATCAGACCGAAGAGGAGGAGGACGACTACGGAACCGACATAGATGAGGACCTGCACCCAGGCGATGAACTCCGCGGTGAGGAGCAGGTATTCGACGGCGAGACCGCCGAGCGTGACCACCAGCCACAGGGCGGCGTGCACCAGCTGGCGGGTGGTGACGGTGACGAGGGCGGCGCCGAAGGTGACCAGGCCGACGAGGAGGAACGCGATCTCCACACCGGTCGGGGACAGGAAGCCGTGCGGCGCCTGGGCGAGAGGGCTCACGACTCCCCTTCCCGCGGTTCGTCCTGAGCGGCGGCCGCGAGCTTGTCGGCGGTCTTCCGGGCGGCGGCGATCTCCTTCGGTTCCTCCGCGCCGGGATCGAGGGCGGGCGGGGCCGGGACCGTCCACATCCACTCGCGGAGCTTGTCCCGCTCGTGGGTGAGTTCGTGGATGTCGGTCTCCGCGTACTCGAACTCCGGGGACCAGAACAGGGCGTCGAAAGGACAGACCTCGATGCAGATACCGCAGTACATGCACAGGGAGAAGTCGATGGCGAAGCGGTCCAGGACGTTGCGGCTGCGTTCGCGGCCGCCGGGGGCCGCCGCCGGGACGGTCTCCTTGTGGGAGTCGATGTAGATGCACCAGTCGGGGCACTCACGGGCGCAGAGCATGCAGACCGTGCAGTTCTCCTCGAACAGGCCGATGACACCGCGGGTACGGGGCGGGAGCTCGGGCAGGGCGTCCGGGTACTGCTCGGTGACCGTCTTCCGGGTCATCGTGCGCAGGGTGACGGCCAGGCCCTTGGCGAGGCCGCTGCCGGGAATGGGGGCCACGGTTAGGAGATCACCACCTTGACGATGCCGGTGAGGGCGATCTGGGCGAGGGAAAGGGGGACGAACAGGGTCCAGGAGAACTTCTGCAACTGGTCCTCGCGCAGCCGGGGATAGGTCACGCGGAGCCAGATCACGACGAAGGCGAGCAGCGCGGTCTTCAGGAGGGTCCACAGCCAGCCGAGGCCGTCGGCTCCCCAGGGCCCGTGCCAGCCGCCCAGGAAGAGGACGGTGGTCAGACCGCACAGGACGACGATCCCGGCGTACTCGGCGAGCAGGAACAGGGCGAACCGCAGACCGGTGTACTCGGTGTACGCGCCGAAGATGATCTCCGTGTCGGCGACGGGCATGTCGAAGGGGGGCCGCTGGAGTTCGGCGAGGCCGGCGACGAAGAAGACCAGGCCGCCGGTGATCTGCCAGGGCAGCCACCACCAGTGGAAGGCACCGACGATGCCCGGCAGGGAGACCGTGCCGGCCGCCATCGCCACGGAGGCGGCGGCGAGCAGCATGGGCAGTTCGTAGGCGAGGAGCTGAGCGGCGGTGCGCAGACCGCCGAGGAGGGAGAACTTGTTGGCGCTGGCCCAGCCGGCCATGAGCGAGCCGAGGACGCCGACGCCCATGACGGCCAGCACGAAGAACACACCGGCGTCCACCACCTGGCCCACCGCGCCTTCGCCGGGGCCGATCGGGATGGCAAGCAGCACCAGCAGGTACGGGAGGAGGGCGACTGCGGGGGCCAGTTGGAAGATGCGGCGGTCCGCGCCCGCGGGGACCACGTCCTCCTTCTGCGCGAACTTCACGCCGTCGGCGATGAGCTGGGCCCAGCCGTGGAAGCCGCCCGCGTACATCGGACCGAGACGGCCCTGCATGTGGGCCATCACCTTGTGCTCGGTCTGACCGACGATCAGAGGGAAGGTGAGGAAGACGACGAACACGAGAAGGAGTCGCAACACGACGTCCAGGGCGTCGTTCACTGCGGGCCTCCTGGGCGGTCTTCACGGGGTACGGGTCGGACGGGTCGCTCCTCGGGGGCGGTTCCTGGGCCGGGAGGAGTGTCGGGGTCGTCGGGGTCGGCGTCGGCGGGAGGCGCCTCGGAGTCGTCGGCGTCGGAGCGTGCTGACTCCCCCTCGGGCCCGGGTTCGTCGAAGGCCGGACGGGCGTGGTGCCAGGGCGCGTCGGGGCTGCGCGGCGTCGTGGGCCGGGCCGGGGTGGCAGGGTCCGACGCCGGTGCCGTGTCCTGCGCGCGCTGCGACGCGGAGCCTCCGGAAGCGGTGCGGGCCCGGCGCGGCCCGCGAGGAGCGGCAGCCGTCGGCTCCGCCGCCTCGGCGGCCTCGCCTCCCACGGCGCTCCCGCCTGCCGCGGTCCGGTCCTTCGCAGCGCTCTCCCCCGCAGCGCTCTCGCCCGCGGCGCTCTCGCCCGCGGCGGACACCGCCCGCTGCGAAGCAGACCCTTCACTCGCGCTGCGCCCCCGCCGCGGAGTGACCGCCGGAGGAGCCTGCTCCCCCGGCACCGCCCGCTGCGAGGCAGACCCCTCGCTCGCGCTCCGGCCCCGCCGCGGGGTGGCCGTGGGCTCCGTGCCGGTGGGTGTCGGTTCCGGCGTGGGTGTCGGGGTGGCCGAGGGCGTCTCGTCGGTCGTCTGGCCGGCCGAGCCCTCCGCTGCCGTGCGGGAGCGGCGTACGGGGCGGTCGCCTGCCGCGTGGGCCGGGCGGTCGCCGGCGGGGCGGCCCGCGGCGGCTCGGGCCGGGCGGGCGGGGGCAGGGGGCAGCTGGCCCTTCAGGGGGCCCCAGTCGTTGGGGTCGGGGACACCGGGAGGGAGCATCTGGCGGCGCCTGGGGCCGGCGTGGTCGGACTCGCCGGGCTCCTTCGCTCCGGGCCAGGCCTTGGCGACGCGGGCCGCCAGGACGAAGTCCTTGCGCAGCGGATGGCCCTCGAAGGTCTCGGGGAGGAGGAGGTGGTCGAGGCCAGGGTGTCCGGAGAAGCGGACGCCGAACATCTCGTGGGTCTCGCGTTCGTGCCAGCGGGCGCCCGCGTAGACGCCGACGGCCGAAGGGAGTTCGGCGGCGGAGTGCGGCACGGTGGTGCGCAGGAGCAGGCGGCGGACCGGGGCGAGGGCGACCAGGTGGGCGGAGACGCGGAACCCGGTGCCGGGTTCGTCGACCGCGCTCATCCAGTCGAAGAAGGTGCAGCCCAGGGCCGTACGCGCGGTGTCGAGGGCGGTGAGCCAGGAGGAGGGAGGGACATCGACGGTGAGGACCTCGTAGGACTCCTCGGCCGTGGCGTCGGGGCCGAAGAGTTCGGCCACGGGTGCGGGGAGCCAGCCGGCGGGGGCGGTCATCGCGGGTCCCCTTCGGCGGTGGGGGCCGGTGGCCGCACCAGACCGCTCTGCAGGGCGGCGGCGGACGGGCGCGGGGTCTCGTAGCGCTCGCCCAGGGACTCCGCGGCGATCTTCTCCTGGAGTTTGAGGATGCCCTGGAGGAGGGCCTCGGGGCGCGGCGGGCAGCCGGGGACGTAGACGTCGACCGGGATGATCTGGTCGACGCCCTTGGTGACGGAGTAGGAGTCCCAGTAGGGGCCGCCGCAGTTGCTGCACGCGCCGAAGGAGATGACGTACTTGGGCTCGGGCATCTGCTCGTACAGGCGCTTGACGGCCGGGGCCATCTTGTCGGTGACCGTGCCCGAGACCACCATCAGGTCGGCCTGGCGGGGGCCGGGCGCGAAGGGGATCACTCCGAGGCGGATGAAGTCGTGGCGGGCCATCGACGCGGCGATGAACTCGATCGCGCAGCAGGCGAGGCCGAAGTTGAAGACCCACAGCGAGTACCGGCGGCCCCAGTTCAGGACGACCTTCATCGGCTCGGGGGCGAGGCGGGCGAGCGTGCCCAGTCGTTTGGGTTCCGGGAGCAGCACGGGCTCCGACGGCGTCACGTCCATGTCAGGACGCCCTTCTTGTAGGCGTACAGCAGGCCGACGGCCAGGAAGCCGAGGAAGACGAACATCTCCACGAGCGTGGTGGCGCCGTAGCCGGGGGCGGCGAAGACCGTCGCCCAGGGGAACAGGAAGATCGAGTCGACGGCGAAGATGACGTAGAGGAAGGCGTAGACGTAGTAGCGGACCTGGGTGTGGGCCCAGCCCTCGCCGACGGGGTCGACGCCGCACTCGTAGGTCAGGAGTTTCTCGGGTGTGGGGACCACGGGGCGCAGCAGCCGGCCGGTGCCGAAGGCGACGGCCACGAAGAGCACACCGAGCAGGGTCAGCAGTCCCACGACCGAGTAGGACGCGAAGTAGTCCGAGGCGAGGACCGTGGCCGGTCCGCCGTTCGCCGTCTCCCGCATCGTCGGTCCCCTCGCTCCCTCGACTGACCGCGGGCCGGTCCCGGCTCCGCGTCGTGACCTCAGTCAACTCTTGATTCGACGATCTGTACGCACGGGAGTCTAGGCCCTGATAAAGACACGGTAAGCAGCCCGTCACGCGGTGAGAGCGGTGGGAGAGGGCGGCGGGAGCGGCCGGTGGGGTTTTCCCCAGGATGGCCCCGGCGGCGAACTCCATGGCGTTGCGCCACGGCACACGGCACGCTGGCGCATATGACCGCACCTGTTCCCCGCACCCGCAGCAGCCAGGCCGACGGCGGCGAAGAGCGCGACCGGCTGCCGCCCGTCCGCTTCGCCTACGACGGTCACACCTGGAAGGAGATCGCGCACCTCCTGCTGAATCTGCCGGCGGCGGTGTTCGGCTTCGTCTACGTCTCCGCCACGGTGTGGGTGAGCGGTGCACTGACGATCACGGTGGTGGGCATCCCGCTGCTGGCGGCCACGCTGCTGGGCGCGCGGCAGCTGGGGAAGCTGGAGCGGGCGCGGGCGAGGGCGCTGCTCGGGGTGCGGGTGGAGGAGCCGACTCCGCTGCCGTTGGGCAAGCGGGGCAGCAGGACCCAGCGGCTGTTCATGGCGCTGAAGGATCCGGTGGGCTGGCGGACGCTGCTGTACGACTTCATCCGGCTGCCCTGGGGTGTGCTCACCTTCTGCACGGTGCTGACGTCGCTGTTCGTGCTGTGGCCGGTGCTGCCGTTCATCGCGCGCGGGCTGACGAACGCGGACCGGGCGATGGTCCGCGGTCTGCTGTCGCCCTCCGACGAGCTGGAGCGGCGGATCGCCGAGCTGGAGTCGGACCGTGGGGTGGTGGTGGACACGGCCGCCGCCGATCTGCGGCGCATCGAGCGGGATCTGCACGACGGCGCCCAGGCGCGGCTCGTGAACCTCGCCATGGGGCTCGGGCTGGCCAAGGAGAAGCTTCTGGAGGATCCCGACGGGGCCGCGGCGATGGTCGAGGAGGCGCACGGCGAGGTGAAGCTGGCGCTGCAGGAACTGCGGGACCTGGCCCGGGGCATTCACCCGGCGGTGCTGACCGACCGCGGTCTGGACGCGGCGCTGTCCTCGGTGGCCACGCGGTGCACGGTGCCGGTCCAGGTGACGGCGGACCTGCCGTCCAGACCGGCGGCGGCGATCGAGGGCATCGCCTACTTCACGGTCTCCGAGCTGCTGCAGAACGTCAGCAAGCACAGCGGGGCGCGCAGTGCCTCGGTCGACGTGTGGCGCAGTGACGACCGGCTGCTGATCCAGGTGACGGACGACGGGCGGGGCGGGGCGAGTCTGGACGGCGGCACGGGGATGCGCGGGCTCGCGGACCGGCTGGGCGCGGTGGACGGCCTGTTCGTCGTCGACTCGCCGGCGGGCGGGCCCACGACGGTCACCGCCGAGCTGCCCTGGCGGGACCGGGGGTAGGGAAAACCCCCCGTTCAAGACGGAGACGGGCTCCATGGCCCGGGGAGCGGCGGCACGGGAGGGTGGAGGTACGCCAGGGACGGCCCTGGCGGACGGGCTGGGACAGACAGCACAGGACGGACGGGACGGCACCGATGGCCACGGAGTACCGGCACGGGCAGGGATACGGACAGGACCACGGGTTCGGCCACGGCCGCGACCGCGGGTTCCACGGTGAGCGACGGCATCGGGTGCCGGCGGTGCTGCGGGCGCCGTTCGAGGCGCGCAGCTGGCGTGAGTTCGCGTATGTGCTGCTGGGCTTCCCGATCGGTGTCGTGCTGTTCGTGTGGACCGTGACGATGGTGTCCCTGGGTGTCGGCCTGGTGGTGACCTTCGTCGGGATCCCGGTGCTGGCCGCGGCCCTGGCCGGCTGCCGGGGCTTCGGGGCGCTGGAGCGGGCGCGGGCGCGCGGGCTGCTGGGGCTGGAGGTGGCGGATCCGGAGCCGTTGCGGATGCGCAAGCCGGGAGTGGCGGCGTGGATCGGCGCGGTGCTCAAGAGCGGTGTCTCCTGGCGGCATCTGCTGTACGCGGTCCTGCAGTTCCCCTGGTCGGTGTTCTCCTTCGTCGTGGCGCTGAACTTCTGGACGTACGGCTGGGCCCTGCTGACGTATCCGCTGTGGTTCTGGGTGCTGCCGGTGTACGCCGGGCAGGACGGCCTCCAGCTGTACGGCGACGCGCATCACAGCGTCTACCTCGACAACCCGTTCGAGATCACGGTGACCGCGCTGGTGGGGCTGCTCTTCACGCTGGCGACGCCGTGGATCGTACGGGCGCTGACGCTGGTGGACCGGCTGATGGTGCACGGTCTACTGGGGCCCTCGAAGCTGGCGTCGCGGGTGGTGGAGCTGGAGTCCGACCGGGGGACGGTCGTCGACACGGCCGCGGCCGATCTGCGGCGGATCGAGCGGGACCTCCATGACGGGGCGCAGGCCCGGCTGGTGGCGCTGGCCATGGATCTGGGGCTGGCGAAGGAGAAGCTGCGGGAGGATCCGCAGGTGGCCGCGCGGATGGTGGACGAGGCGCACGGCGAGGTGAAGACGGCGCTGCAGGAGCTGCGGGATCTCGCCCGGGGCATCCATCCGGCGGTGCTCACCGACCGGGGTCTGGACGCGGCGCTGTCGGCGGTGGCCTCCCGGTGCACGGTGCCGGTGCGGGTGGAGGTCGATCTGGCGGAGCGGCCGGCGGCGGCGATCGAGGGCATCGCCTACTTCACGGTCTCCGAACTGCTGCAGAACATCAGCAAGCACGCGCGGGCGCGTGCGGCGACGGTGGACGTGTGGCGGAGCGAGGACCGGCTGATGCTCCAGGTCGTGGACGACGGGGTGGGGGGCGCGGACACGACGAGCGGGTCGGGTCTGGCCGGGCTGGCCGAGCGGCTGGACGCGGTCGACGGGATCCTGGTGGTGGACTCGCCGGCGGGTGGACCCACCCGGGTGACGGCGGAGCTGCCCTGGCGCCGCTGACCCCCGCGGTCGCGCGTCGCCGCGGTCGCGCGTCGCCGCGGACGTCCGTCCCGCGGATTCCCGTGTCCCGGTCTCCCGTCCCCCGGATTCCGGCCCCGGCGTCGCCTCCCCCCGACGCCGGGTCGCGCCCCTCCCGGCGCCGGCCCGGCCGAATCGACCCGCCTCCTGCCAGGACCGCCCCGCGCGCCGTCGCGAATGCTGGAATGCTGGTCTTTCGGACAGGGCAGGCATGTACGCCGTACGGGGTGTGGGGGGCCGGGAGATCGTGGAGGACAGGGTGCGGGTGGTCATCGCCGAGGATTCCGTGCTGCTCAGAGAGGGGCTGACCCGGCTGCTGACCGACCGCGGACATGACGTCGTCGCGGGTGTCGGTGACGCGGAGGCGCTGGTCAAGACCATCGCCGATCTGGACGCGCAGGGCGCGTTGCCGGACGTGGTGGTGGCGGACGTGCGGATGCCGCCGACGCACACCGACGAGGGGGTGCGGGCGGCCGTACGGCTGCGGAAGACGCATCCGCGGCTCGGCGTGCTGGTGCTGTCGCAGTACGTGGAGGAGCGCTACGCCACCGAACTGCTGGCCGGTTCCAGCAGGGGTGTGGGCTATCTGCTGAAGGACCGGGTCGCCGAGGTCCGGGAGTTCGTGGACGCGGTGGTGCGGGTCGCCGAGGGCGGTACCGCGCTCGATCCCGAGGTGGTCGCGCAGTTGCTCGGGCGCAGCCGCAAGCAGGACGTGCTGGCCGGCCTGACTCCGCGCGAGCGGGAGGTGCTGGGCCTGATGGCCGAGGGGCGGACGAACGGGGCGATCGCCCGCCAGCTGGTCGTGAGCGACGGAGCCGTCGAGAAGCACGTCAGCAACATCTTCCTCAAACTGGGACTGTCCCAGAGCGACGGTGATCACCGGCGCGTGCTGGCCGTTCTGACCTATCTGAACTCCTGACGGAGCCGGCACGTGTCGGAACCGGAAGGCGGTCAGCGGGAGAGAAAATCATGACAAGTCAGGGCGACAGGTCGTCTCGGAACGCCGTCCATCATGTGAGCCGGCACGGGAAGGCGACCCTAACCGACGTAGGGTTGATTGCGGGATGGTCGGTGGGACGGCCGCCCCCGGACAGCCGCCTCGAAGGAGGTCCAGTTCAGTGACCAGCCAGGTCAGCAGGACAACGGAACAGGCCGACGGAACCGTCGTGGGAGAACAGCGCAGGCCGGGCGGTGTGAAGGCCGTCCGGCGCCTCGACCGGGTGATCATCCGGTTCGCGGGGGACTCGGGTGACGGTATGCAGCTCACCGGCGACCGGTTCACCTCCGAGACCGCGTCCTTCGGCAACGATCTCTCGACCCTCCCCAACTTCCCCGCCGAGATCCGGGCCCCGGCAGGCACCCTGCCCGGGGTCTCCTCGTTCCAGTTGCACTTCGCCGACCACGACATCCTCACCCCCGGGGACGCGCCGAACGTGCTGGTCGCGATGAACCCGGCCGCCCTGAAGGCGAACATCGGGGACCTGCCGCGCGGCGCGGAGATCATCGTCAACACGGACGAGTTCACCAAACGGGCGATGCAGAAGGTCGGCTACGACGCCTCCCCGCTGGAGGACGGCTCGCTGGACGGCTACAGCCTCCATCCGGTGCCCCTGACCACCCTGACGGTGGAAGCCCTCAAAGAATTCGACCTCACCCGCAAAGAGGCCGAGCGCAGCAAGAACATGTTCGCGCTCGGCCTCTTGTCATGGATGTACCACCGGCCGACCGAGGGCACGGAGCGGTTCCTCAAGCAGAAGTTCGCCCGCAAGCCCGAGGTGATGAACGCCAACCTGGCGGCCTTCCGGGCGGGCTGGAACTTCGGGGAGACGACGGAGGACTTCGCGGTCTCCTACGAGATCGCCCCGGCGAGCACCGCCTTCCCGGTGGGCACCTACCGCAACATCTCCGGGAACCTGGCGCTGGCCTACGGTCTGGTGGCCGCCTCCCGCCAGGCCGGCCTGCCGCTCTTCCTCGGCTCGTACCCGATCACCCCGGCCTCCGACATCCTGCACGAGCTGTCGAAGCACAAGAACTTCGGTGTGCGGACCTTCCAGGCGGAGGACGAGATCGCCGGGATCGGCGCGGCTCTCGGGGCGGCGTTCGGCGGCTCGCTCGCCGTGACGACCACCTCGGGCCCCGGTGTCGCCCTGAAGGCGGAGACGGTGGGGCTCGCGGTGTCGCTGGAGCTGCCGCTGCTGGTCGTCGACATCCAGCGCGGCGGTCCTTCCACCGGGCTGCCCACCAAGACCGAGCAGGCCGACCTGCTGCAGGCGATGTACGGCCGCAACGGCGAGGCCCCGGTCCCCGTGATCGCCCCCCGCACCCCCGCCGACTGCTTCGACGCCGCTCTGGAGGCCGCCCGGATCGCGCTGACGTACCGGACCCCGGTCATGCTGCTGTCCGACGGCTACCTGGCCAACGGCAGCGAGCCCTGGCGCATCCCGGAGCTGACGGAACTCCCCGACCTGCGCGTGCCGTTCGCGACCGGCCCCAACCACACGCTCGACGACGGCACCGAGGTCTTCTGGCCGTACAAGCGCGACCCGCAGACCCTGGCCCGCCCGTGGGCGATCCCGGGCACGCCCGGTCTCGAACACCGCATCGGCGGCATCGAGAAGCAGGACGGCACCGGCAACATCTCCTACGACCCCGCCAACCACGACTTCATGGTCCGCACCCGGCAGGCCAAGATCGACGGCATCGACGTCCCGGACATCGAGGTCGACGACCCGGACGGCGCACGCACCCTGGTCCTCGGCTGGGGTTCCACCTACGGGCCGATCACGGCGGCGGTGCGGCGGCTGCGCCGGGCCGGCGAGCCGATCGCCCAGGCGCACCTGCGCCACCTCAACCCCTTCCCGCGCAACCTGGGCGCGGTCCTGGGGCAGTACGACAAGGTGGTGATCCCCGAGATGAACCTCGGCCAGCTCGCCGCCCTCGTCCGCGCGAAGTACCTCGTGGACGCGCACTCGTACAACCAGGTCAACGGCATGCCGTTCAAGGCCGAGCAGCTCGCCGAGGCGCTCAAGGAGGCCATCCATGACTGACACCGCCGACGGACTGCTCCAGCTCGTCCCCAAGGCCCAGGCCGCGCAGTCCATGAAGGACTTCAAGTCCGACCAGGAGGTGCGCTGGTGCCCGGGCTGCGGTGACTACGCGATCCTGGCCGCGGTGCAGGGCTTCATGCCGGAGCTGGGGCTGGCGCGGGAGAACATCGTCTTCGTCTCCGGCATCGGCTGCTCCTCGCGGTTCCCGTACTACATGAACACCTACGGGATGCACTCGATCCACGGCCGCGCCCCGGCGATCGCCACCGGGCTCGCCGCCTCGCGCCGGGACCTGAGCGTCTGGGTCGTCACCGGCGACGGCGACGCCCTCTCCATCGGCGGCAACCACCTGATCCACGCCCTGCGCCGCAACGTCAACCTGAAGATCCTCCTCTTCAACAACCGCATCTACGGCCTGACGAAGGGCCAGTACTCGCCGACGTCCGAGGTCGGGAAGATCACCAAGTCGACGCCGATGGGCTCGCTGGACGCGCCCTTCAACCCGGTGTCCCTGGCGATCGGCGCGGAGGCGTCCTTCGTGGCCCGCACCATCGACTCGGACCGCAAGCACCTGACCGACGTGCTGCGGCAGGCCGCCGCCCATCCCGGCACGGCCCTGATCGAGATCTACCAGAACTGCAACATCTTCAACGACGGCGCCTTCGACACCCTCAAGGACAAGCAGTCCGCCGAGGAGGCGGTGATCCGTCTGGAGCAGGGCCGGCCCATCCGCTTCGGCGCGGACGGCGCCCGCGGGCTGGTCCGGGACCGGCTCACCGGTGACCTGGCGATCGTCGACGTGACCCCGGACAACGAGTCCGAGATCCTCGTCCACGACGCCCGCTCCCCCTCCCCCACCACGGCCTTCGCCCTGTCCCGGCTGGCCGACCCGGACACCCTGGACCACACGCCCATCGGCGTCTTCCGTTCGGTGGAACGGCCGGTCTACGACGTCCAGATGTCGGAGCAGCTGGACACGGCGGTGGAGCAGCACGGCACCGGCGACCTGGCGGCGCTGCTGGCCGGCGGGGACACCTGGACGGTCGTGGGCTGACCTTCCCGGCGAGAAGCGGAGCGGGGCCCGGACATCGCGTCCGGGCCCCGCTCCGTGTTCAGGCGCGTTTGGCCTCGTCGTAGGCCTCCCGGGCCCGGGACACGTCCGCCATCCGCCGCTCGGTCCACAGCGCCAGGTCCCGTACCTGCCGGGCGGCCTCGCGGCCGAGGTCGGTGAGGGAGTAGTCGACGCGGGGCGGGATGACGGGTTTGGCGTCGCGGTGGACGAGGCCGTCCCGTTCCAGGGTCTGGAGGGTCTGGGTGAGCATCTTCTCGCTGACCCGGCCGATGGCCCGGCGCAGCTCGCTGAAGCGGTGGGGGCGGTCGAGGAGCTGGATCAGGACCAGGACGCCCCAGCGGCTGGTGACGTGCTCCAGGACCAGCCGGTGCGGGCACATCTGCTCACCGACGGCGTACGGGGCGACCCGCGCCGCGGGCGTGTCGTCGGAACGGTTCTCGACTCCATGGGTACTTACGGCCATGCCAGTACCTTACTTCAAAGTGGGTACTTTCCAATGGTTAGCGCACCTCCTAAGGTTAGTGACATCCGAACCCCACAAGGAGATCGCAGACCATGAGCATCGTCGTCACCGGAGCCACCGGACACCTCGGCCGCCACGTCGTGGCACAGCTGCTGGAGAAGGTCCCGGCCGAGCAGATCACCGCCGTCGTGCGCGACGAGGCGAAGGCCGCCGACTTCGCCGCCCGGGGCGTCACCGTCGCCGTCGCCGACTACAACTCCCCCGAGACGTTCGACCGCCTCTTCGCCGCCGGCGACAAGGTGCTGCTGATCTCGGGCAACGAGTTCGACAAGGGCCGTCCGCAGCAGCACAAGGTCGTCATAGACGCGGCCGTGGCGGCCGGTGTGGCGCTCCTGGCGTACACCAGCGCGCCGGGCAGCCTGAACGCCTCGCTGGTGGACGACCACCGCGCCACCGAGGAACTGCTGCTCGCCTCCGGCCTGCCCTGGACCCTGCTGCGCAACGGCTGGTACCACGAGAACTACACGGAGAACCTCGCCCCGGTGCTGGAGCACAGCGCCGTCGTCGCCGCCGCCGGTGACGGCCGGGTCTCCTCGGCCTCGCGCGCGGACTACGCGGCCGCCGCCGTCGCCGTGCTGACCGGCGAGGGCCACGAGAACCGGACGTACGAGCTGGGCGGCGACACCGCCTGGAGCTTCGCGGAGTACGCGGCGGAGATCGCGCGCCAGACCGGAAAGGAGATCTCGTACAACTCCGTGCCGGTGGAGACGCTGCGCAACATCCTGGCCGGTGCCGGCGTGCCGGAGGCGTTCGCGGGGATCCTGGCCGACGTCGACGCGTCGATCGCCAAGGGCGAGCTGGTCGTCGACTCCGGCGACCTCTCCCGGCTGGCCGGGCGGCCGACCTCGCCGATCTCGGAGGCCGTCGCGGACGCCCTGAAGTAGGCCGGGCCCCGGCGGGCCGCGCGTGGCCCGTGAGAGGCGTGGTGCCCGCACCCCCGCCTGTCATGACCGTATGCCGATACGGCCATGACAGACGGGGGTGCTCGGCGCTACCTTCGTCCCGGTGTGCCGGAGCGGGGCACGAGGGCGTGAGGAGGGCCGGTGGCCGAGATATCGAGGGGTGAGCGGCGGGCGGGGCTGGTGAACGGCTTCGCCGCGTACGGGATGTGGGGCCTGGTCCCGCTCTTCTGGCCGCTACTCAAGCCCGCCGGGTCCCTGGAGATCCTGGCCCACCGGATGGCGTGGTCCCTGGTCTTCGTCGCCGTCGCGCTGGCCTTCGTACGGCGGTGGGCGTGGGCCGGCGAGCTGCTGCGGCAGCCGCGCCGGCTGGCCCTGGTCGCGGTCGCCGCCGCCGTGATCACCGTCAACTGGGGCGTCTACATCTGGGCCGTGAACGCCGGTCACGTCGTCGAGGCCTCGCTCGGCTACTTCATCAACCCGCTGGTGACCATCGCGATGGGCGTGCTGCTGCTCAAGGAGCGGCTGCGGCCCGCGCAGTGGACGGCGGTCGGCGTCGGCCTCACCGCCGTGGTCGTCCTGGCCGTGGGCTACGGGCAGCCGCCGTGGATCTCCCTCGTCCTGGCCTTCTCCTTCGCGACCTACGGACTCGTCAAGAAGAAGGTCAACCTCGGCGGCGTCGAGTCCCTCGCCGCGGAGACGGCGATCCAGTTCCTGCCCGCGCTCGGCTATCTGCTGTGGCTGGCCGGCCACGGCGAGTCCAGCTTCGTCAACGACGGTGCCGGGCACGCGGCCCTGCTGGCCTCCACCGGGATCGTCACCGCGCTGCCGCTGGTCTGCTTCGGCGCCGCCGCGATCCGCGTCCCGCTCTCCACGCTCGGCCTGCTCCAGTACCTGGCGCCGGTCTTCCAGTTCCTGCTCGGCATCCTCTACTTCCACGAGGCGATGCCCGCCGAACGCTGGGCCGGCTTCGCCCTGGTCTGGGTCGCCCTCGCCCTGCTCACCTGGGACGCCCTGCGCACCGCCCGCAGGTCGGCACGGGCGCTCGCGGCCGCGGCCGCCGCCCTGCCGGTGACGGCCACCGCTCCGGCACCGCGAAGTCAGGTGTGAGGCCCGCACCCGTCGGCTATAAGTGGGCGCCATGACGCAGACGCCCGCACCCCTGCACTGGAAGCTCGTCATCGACGCCCGCGACCCGCACGCCCAGGCCGACTTCTGGGCGGCCGCGCTGCACTACACGGCCGAGGACAACAGCGCGTTCGTCGAACGCCTGCTGGAGCTGGGCGCGCTGCCCGGGGCGGCGGCCGTGCAACACCACGGCCGTGCCGCCTTCCGCGACCTGGTCGCCGTACGGCATCCGGACGATCCGTTCGACGAGGAGCGGGGCACCGGGCTGGGCCGGCGGCTGCTGTTCCAGCGGGTGCCGGAGGGCAAGCCGGGCAAGAACCGGCTCCACATCGACCTGCACGCCGGGGCGGGCGAACGGTCGCGGGAGGTGGCTCGGCTCGAAGAGCTGGGCGCGACGGTGGTGCGGCACGTGTCCGAACCGGCCGGGGAGTGGACGGTGATGGCCGACCCGGAGGGCAACGAGTTCTGCGTGCAGTGACCCGTCGCCCCCGCGCTCAGGCCCGCTCGGCGGCGCGCCGGGCCCGTTCGGTCAGGCGGCCCATCCGGGCGCGGGCGGAGTCCAGTTCCTCCGGTTCACCGGCGGCCGGGCCGTCCTCGGTGGTGAGCTGTGCCCACAGGTCGATCAGGTCGCGGCCGAGGCGCAGCCCGTGCTCCGGGTCGCGCACCGCGCGCCAGGCGGTGGCCGCGCTGCGCACGTTCCCGTAGGCGCCCTCGCCGTCCCCGGCCCGCCGGTGCTGCCGTGCCAGGTCGAGGGAGAGGTGGAAGGCGCGCAGCGGGTCGCCGGCCAGGTAGGCGATGTAGGCGGTCAGCTCGCGCAGGTGCAGCACCTCGGTGTGGTGCTCGCCGAGGGTCGCACCGGCCTCGGCGACGGTGCGCTCGGCGAGGTCGGCCGCCGCCTCGATACGGCCCGCGCGGACGGCCTCGTTGATCAGCGACACCGGCTCGGTGAGCAGCGCGGCCCCTTCCGCGGTCACGGTCACCGGCTCGTCGCCGAGCACCTCCTCGGCGACGGCGTCGAAGCCGCGGGCCGGAGTGTGCCGGGGGTCGGGATCGAACACGCCACCGCCCACGGGCTCCACGAGCGGCGCCGGGACGGGCGCGGGCGGAGCCGGGGGTGCCGTGACGGGCTCGACACGAGGACCGGCCCCGTCGGCCCGGGACACCGGCGAAGGCCCGGTGACGGCCTGAGCGGGGACGACGGCGGGGACGGGTGCTGGTGCGGATACGACGGCGGGTGCTGGTGCGGGTGCGGATACGACAGCGGGTGCGGGTGCGGGGACGACGGCGGGGGCTGCCGCCGGGACGGCGGCGGGGGCCGATGGGCCGTCCATGACGGGCGGCGGGCCGAAGACGCCGGTCGGCGGCTGCACCGTACCGAGCAGCCGTGGGGCCGGGGCCACCGGCGGCCGGTGGGCGGGAGCCGGGTCCGCGGCCTCGGGTTCGGGTTGGGCGACGGCGTGCAGCGCGTGCGCGGACCGGTCCCGGCCGGGCCCCCGCACCGGCTCCGGGGCCGGGGCGGGGGCCACGGAGGGGGCGGGGGCGCCGGGCACGGCCATCCGTACCGGTTCGCCGGTGAAGCTGCTGGAACCGTCCGGGTTCACCTGGAGGCGTACGACATAGCCGATGCGGCTGTCGTGCACGGTGGCGAGGGCGGGACGGCCGGCGGCGAGGGCGAGGCGCTGGAGGTGGTTGAGGACCGCCTGCTGGGGCTCTTCTCCGGGCGCCGGGAACAGCGGTACGCCGTCGACGGTCGCGGCGCCGCCCGTGACACGCACCTCGACCGGTTCGGCCGACCGGTCGGTCTGCTGCGCTTCCCGCTTCGTCTCGCGGCTGAGTCGGGACATCGGCCCTCATTCCCCCGGCGTCACCGTCCGGTCGTACCCGTGCGTACCGTCCAGTCTGGCCGCTCCCCTCGGCCCACGCGTCACCGCGACGTCACAGCCTCGCATCAGGAAGGGCCCGCCCGGTGTCCTCGTGCGCAGAAGCCGGGTTCCGGCCCGGCCGCCGCCGCACACCCTGGCCAATTTGAATGCACACGCATAAGATGCAGACAGCTTTATTCATCGCACGCCGTTCACCTGGGGGATCCTGTGACTCGCCGTTTCCTGTTCCTGCTGGGCAGTTCCCGTCCCGACGGGAACACCGAACTCCTGGCACGCCGGGCCGCCGAGCAGCTGCCCGAGACCACCGAACAGCGCTGGATCAGCCTGGCCGACCACCCGCTGCCGGACTTCGTGGATCTGCGCCGCGACGCCGACCACGTACGGCCGGCCGCGCACACCGCGCCCGGCCTGCTGCTCGACGCCACCCTCGAAGCCACCGACATCGTGATCGCCTCGCCGGTGTACTGGTACTCGGTGTCCGGCCTCACCAAGCGCTACCTGGACCACTGGTCCGGCTGGCTGCGCACTCCCGGCCTCGACTTCAAGGCCACCCTCGCGGGCCGCACCCTGTGGGGCGTGGCCGCGCTGGCCGACGACGATCCGTCCGTCGCGGACCCCTACGCCGGCCTGCTGCGCAACTCGGCCGCCTACCTCGGCATGCGCTTCGGCGGTGTGCTGCTCGGCAACGGCAGCGCACGCGGGGACGTCCTCAGGGACACCGGGGCACTCGCGCGGGCCAAGGAGTTCTTCGCCACGGAAGCACCTCTGGCCCGCTTCGGAACGGACGGGACAAGCGGAGCGGACGGGAGCGGCAGCGCGGCTGGGACCGGTGATGCGGTCGGGACCGCGGCCCTCACGCCGTGATGTCCTTCGTGCCGAACCGCGCCCAGGCCGCCGAGCCGAACACCGCCACGTACAGGGCCTGCAGCTCCAGGTTCTTGACCAGGTCGTCCCAGTAGACGGGGTCGCGCATCAGGTCGGCGAAGGACAGCCAGTAGTGGGAGAAGAAGTACGGCTGGAGCGCGTGCAGCTGCGGTATCTGGTCCAGGATCTGGACGGTGATCAGCAGGCCGACGGTGGTGGCCATCGCCGCGATGCCGCTGTTGGTCAGCGTGGACACGAACAGGCCCAGCGCTGCCGTGCCGGTCAGGGAGGCCGCCACCACCAGGGCGATCAGCAGGGCCCGGCCGAGGCCCTCGGTGAACGAGATCCGGGTGCCGGAGATGGTGGTCAGGTCGCCGAGCGGGAAGAGGAGCGCGCCGACGGCGAGGGCGGAGGCGGCGACCACCAGGGTGGCCAGCAGGCAGAAGGCCATCGTGGTCGCGTACTTGGTGAGCAGCAGGCGGGTGCGGCCCGCGGGGGCGACCAGCAGGTAGCGCAGGGTGCCCGCGTTGGCCTCGCCGGCGATCGCGTCCCCGGCGACCACCCCGACCGCCATCGGCAGGAAGAACGGCAGGGTCGCGGCCAGCGCCGTGAACACCAGGAAGAGCCCGTTGTTGGTGATCTGCGCGATGAACGCCGGGCCGCCGCCCCCGTCACCGCCGCCCTGCCCGTCGCCCTGGGTCTCGATCCTGACCGCGATCCCTATCAGCACGGGCACGGCCGCCAGGACGCCGAGCAGAGCCAGGGTGCGCCAGCGGCGCAGGGTGACGGCCAGCTCGCTGCGGAACAGGCCGAGGGTCCACAGCGGGTTCGGCCGTGCGGCCGGTGCGGCCGGGACCGCCACGTCAGCCCGCGACATCGAATCCCTCCCCGGTCAGTGCGACGAACGCGTCCTCCAGCGAGGCCCGTTCGAGGGTGAAGCCGCGCACCCGCACGCCTGCCGCCACGAGCGCCGCGTTGACCTCGGCGAGGTCGCGCTCGGGCGGTTCGCCGGTGACCCGGTCCTCCGTGGTGACGACGTCCGCGACGCCCTGTTCCTTGAGCACCCGGGCCGCGTCGCCGGTGTCCGGGGTGTGCACCACGAGCCGGCCGCGCGCCCCGGCCGCCAGGTCGGCCACCGCGCCCTGGGCGATCAGCCGGCCCTGCGCCATCACGGCCGCGTGGGTGCAGACCTGCTCGATCTCGTCGAGGAGGTGGGAGGAGAGGAAGACGGTGGTGCCGTCTCCGGCCAGCTCCCGCACCAGGGACCGGATCTCCCGCATGCCCTGCGGGTCGAGTCCGTTGGTCGGCTCGTCCAGGACCAGGAGCCTGCGGGGCTGGAGGAGGGCGGCGGCCAGCCCGAGGCGCTGCTTCATGCCCAGGGAGTAGGCCTTCGCCTTCTTCGCCGCGGCCGCCGTCAGGCCCACCCGGTCCAGCGCGGCCTCGACGCGGGAGCGCCGGGTGCGCGGGTCGGCGGTCGGGTCGGCGGCGTCGTACCGCAGCAGGTTGTCGCGGCCGGAGAGGAAGCCGTACAGCGCCGGGCCCTCGATGAGCGCCCCTACCTGGGGCAGGACGACGCGGGAGGCCCGCGGCATCGGGCGGCCCAGGACGCGGGCCGTGCCCGAGGTGGGGGCGATGAGGCCCATCAGCATGCGGATGGTGGTGGTCTTGCCGGAGCCGTTCGGACCGAGGAAGCCGAAGACGCTGCCCGCCGGGACGGTCAGGTCGAGACCGTCCACGGCGAGCTGTCCGCCGCGGTAGCGCTTGGTCAGGCCGCGGGTGTCGATGACGCCCGTGCGCGCCGGGTCGTCCCGGCCCGGGTCGTCCTCACCCTGGTCGTGCGGCCCGCGCTCCGTGGCGGACGGCTGGTCCATCGGCTCCCTCGATTCGTCGTGCCGGGCCGGGCGGGGAACTCCTGACGCCCTTGTTACCCCGCGTTCGCCGCCTTCACCAGCGCGGCCTTGTCCACCGCACCGACGTACACCTTGCCGTCGTCCGTCATCAGGGCGTTGATCAGGCGGGTCGAGAACACCGTGCCCTTGCCGAACTTGCCGGAGACCGGGTCGCCGAGCGAGCCGAGGAAGCCGCCGAGGTCACCGCCTGCGGAGGCGGAGCCGCTGGGCAGGCCGCCCTTGGTGCCGGTGTCGATGACGGCTATCGCGTTCCAGCCCTTGCCGAGGACGTCGAAGCCGTTCGCGCCGGGCGCCCCGGGGGTGTCGTGGCTGCCGGGAGTCCTGGTGATCTTGTCGCCCTTGTCGCCCTTCTCGGCCCTGTTCGCCTTGTCGAGGCTGTCGCCCTCGGTGACCTTGGCGCCCTTGGGCGGGGTGAAGTCGAAGGTGGAGGCGGCCGGCTTCGCGAAGCTGACCTGGGTGTACCCGGCGTCGATCACGGCCGCGCCGCCGCTGGACGGGGTGAGCGTGAACTTCAGCGGGGTGCCGGTCTTGGCGTCCACCGCGATGCTGATCGCGCCGACCGTCGTGCCGGACTGCTTGGGCTTGACGACCAGCCGGTAGGCGTCGCGGCCCGCGACCTGGGCGGTGCCGTCGACCTTCACCGACGTGGTGTCGTCGACCGACTTGAGGAGCTGGTCGGCGAAGTCCTTCGGGGTGGCCGGGGTCTCGTGGCGCTCGGCCTTGCCGGAGCCGGCGTCGGTGGAGTGGTAGACCTCGTTGGACTTGCTGTCGTAGCCCCACACGTTCGTGCCGTTGTGGATGAGGCTGTACTCGGCGCCGCTCTCCAGCACCGAGACCTTCTGCCGGTCGGGGCCGTCGGCGGCCACCCGCAGCGTGTGCGTGCCCGAGGCCAGCTCGGTGAGCTTGGCCGACGGGTCGGCCGAGGAGCCGTCGCCGCCCTGTGCCGCGCCGGACAGCAGGCCGTTCTCCAGGCCGCCGAGGTCGGGCAGGCCGAGGTCGGTGCTGATCTTCACCGTGCCGGACAGCTGCTGCACGTCCGACTTGGCGATCTTGTCGATGAGTTCCTGTGCGGTGATCTTCGGCAGGTCGGGGTCGCCCGAGTCGGCGAGTGCCGGAACCAGGCCGATCGTGGCCGCGGCCACGCCCATGACCGCGACCGGGACGACGTATCGCGCGGCCTTGCGCCGCCGCTCGGCGCGCAGCTCGTCGTCGGCCTGCGCGGCCCCCGTGCTGTCCTCGGTTTCGTACGGTGCCATGTGTGCCTTACCTCCGTCGTCGGCGGCGGCTGTGCTCGCACGTGTCCCACCCTGAGCCGCCATTCTCACCCGAATCGGTGAGCGGTGGTGATTTCCGTGGTTTCCATCTCACCAAATCCGGGCCGCTCAAGCGTCAGACCCGGGAGCCAACTCCGTGTACGACTGCGGTATGACACAAGGGTGGAGGCGCCTCCCCCGACCCGTAGGGGTCGCACGGCGGAGACGCCTCCTGTCACGTTCCGTAACCGCTCGTCGCGCGAGCCTCCGGGACGTGACCCAAGTCACACAGGAAGGGTTCGGGCTAGCCCGCCCGGTGCACCACCGCGTCGCACAGCTCCAGGAGCGCCGCCTTCGCGTCGCACTCCATCAGCGGCGCCAGCGCGGCCCGGGCCTCCTCGGCGTACCTGACCGTGTCCCGGCGCGCCTGCTCCAGCGCCGGGTGCGCCCGCAGGGCCGCCAGGGCCTGCGCGTGCCGGGCGTCGTCCGTGAGGTCGGAGTCCAGCAGCTCGCACAGTGCCACGTCCTCGGCCAGCCCCAGCCGGGCCGCCCGCTCGCGCAGCCGCAGCACCGGGAGCGTGGGGACGCCCTCGCGCAGATCGGTCCCCGGGGTCTTGCCGGACTCGTGGGAGTCGGAGGCGATGTCCAGGACGTCGTCGGCGAGCTGGAAGGCGACGCCGAGGCGTTCGCCGTACTGGGTGAGGACGTCCACGACCGTCTCGTCGGCGCCGGACATCATCGCGCCGAAGCGGCAGGAGACCGCCACCAGCGAGCCGGTCTTGCCGCCGAGCACGTCGAGGTAGTGGTCCACCGGGTCACGCCCGTCGGAAGGACCGGCCGTCTCCAGGATCTGGCCCGTCACCAGCCGTTCGAACGCGAGGGCCTGGACCCGCACCGCCTCGGGTCCGAGGTCGGCGAGGATCTGCGAGGCGCGGGCGAAGAGGAAGTCGCCCGTGAGGACGGCGACCGAGTTGCCCCAGCGGGTGTTGGCGCTGTCGACACCGCGGCGCACGGCTGCCTCGTCCATGACGTCGTCGTGGTAGAGCGTGGCGAGGTGGGTCAGCTCGACGACCACCGCCGACGGCACCACGCCGGGCGCGTACGGGTCACCGAACTGCGCGGCCAGCATCACCAGCAGGGGCCGGAACCGCTTCCCGCCGGCCCGCACGAGATGCTGCGCGGCCTCCGTGATGAACGGGACCTCACTCTTGGTGGCTTCTAGCAAGCCCTCCTCGACAGCCGTCAATCCGGCCTGGACATCGGCTTCCAGAGCCTGGTCCCGCACGCTCAGCCCGAACGGCCCGACGGTCACGAGGGGTCTCCTGTCTGCTGGTGTCCACTGGCGCTTACACGGTTTGTCGATAGGTCGCTGCCATCACTCAAGTCAGCGTATCCGGTCAGGTTTCGATCACCGAGGGCGCCCACCGTTACACCCCGGGCGCTATCGGATCACGACCGGTATGTTTTTGATCAGCCGATACGACCTGACATCTCATGACTTAACAGGAAGTACCGGCTCTTGTCGCGAAACCGTGGTGAACCGGAGGCACGCGGTGCCCCGGACCGGAGGTACCCCTTCCGCCGCCCGTCGATGCCGGCCGGCCCCACTTCGCGGGCCCCTCACCCCGGATAAGAACAATTCGGACAATTTTCAGAATTGCCTGTGACGCCCACCACTTCACCTGCCCCAATCGAGGCAATGCATACAAATCACGGCGTCCCGCTATTCCGTCGGCACCCGGAAAAGGGCATTCAATGAATCCCTCTTGTCCGATTCGCCGCAATTGCCACTTCGTGAAGTGGGTCACGTGGCCCTGAGTGCCACAAATGCGGTGAGGTGACCCTTTCTTCCCTTGCGCCATAAGCGAGTTGAGGCTTGGCAACCGCAAAGGATCAAGTGCCCCATACGACTCAGATCAAGGTCAATGGGTGCGTTGTGTGCATCAGGTGCTTGTTTCGGACATGTGCTCTCGCATACGTTCCGGCTCACCGGGCGGACGCCGAATCCTGCCGCCGCCCGTCGTGACCCATCGACGAGTTCATTCGCACGGCAGGAGCGGGGGAACCAGGTAAGCCGCCGGACCGGGCGACGGACGTCACCGAAGGACGTCGTACCGGAATGGCTAGGGGTGAAGTCGCTCCGCCTCAGGGCGGTGCGGCCGGGCACTCCCCGGTCCCGAACCCGACAGCTCACCTCGCAGGCGACGGAGAGGAACTTCGCCATGTCTGCTGTCTCCCAGCACCGCCGTCCCCGCCGTAACCCCCTCCTGCGCAGGCTCACCCTCGCGGGGACCGGCGCCGCCGTTCTCGCCCTTCCGCTCATCGGGGCGACCGCCGCCTCCGCCGCCACGTCCACCGCCACGACGGCTTCGTCGGCCGCCACGGCCTCCACGACACTCGCCGGGTACCCGAACAACCTCGACGGCTGGATCCGCGAGTCCCTCGCGATCATGGCCGAAAAGAAGATCCCGGGCACCTACGACGGCATCTACCGCAACGTGATGCGCGAGTCCTCGGGCAACCCGAGTGCCATCAACCTCTGGGACTCCAACGCCGCCAAGGGCATCCCGTCCAAGGGCCTGCTCCAGGTGATCGACCCGACGTTCAAGACCTACCACGTGGACGGCACGTCGTTCGACGTCTACGACCCGGTCGCGAACATCACCGCCGCCTGCAACTACGCCGCCGCGCGGTACGGCTCGATCGACAACGTGCACGGCGCGTACTGACCGGCGCGTACTGACCGGCGCGTACTGACCGGCTTCGTCAGCCGAAGAGTCGTTCGAGGACGACGGCCACGCCGTCGTCCTCGTTCGACGAGGTGATCTCGTCGGCCACCGCCTTGAGTTCGGGATGGGCGTCGGCCATCGCCACCCCGTGGGCCGCCCAGTCGAACATCGGGACGTCGTTGGGCATGTCCCCGAAGGCGACCGCCCGCTCCGGGCTCAGCCCGAGCCGGTCGGCGGCCAGCGCGAGACCGGTCGCCTTGGTCACGCCGCACGGCTGCAGCTCGACCGTCCCCGGTCCCGACATGGTGACCGTCGCCAGCGACCCGACCACCGCGCGGGCGGTCGCCGCCAGTTCGTCGTCGGACAGGGCGTGGTGGCGCAGCAGCACCTTGCTGATGGGCGCGCGCCACAGGTCGTCGCGCCGGCCGACCCGCAGCGCGGGCAGCGTCGGGTGGGGCATCCGGTAGCCCGGCTCGATGAGCGTGAGCCCGTCCACGCCGTCCTGGTCGACCGCCGCGTACACCTGGCCGACCTCGGCCTCGATCTTGCCCAGGGCGGTCTCCGCCAGGTCCCGGTCCAGGGTCACCGACCAGAGCAGCCGGTCCGCGCCGGCGTCGTACACCTGGGCGCCCTGGCCGCAGACCGCGAGTCCCGTGCAGCCCAGGTCCCCCAGGAGAGGGCGCACCCTCGGCGCGGGGCGCCCGGTCACCACGAGATGCCGGGCCCCGGCCCGGGCCGCCCGCGCGAGCGCGGCGAGCGACCGTTCCGACACGGTGTCGTCGGCACGCAGCAGCGTGCCGTCCAGGTCGGTGGCGATCAGTGAGTACGGCGTGGGTGCGACCATGATCAGAGAATACGGACAGCACGCCCGGGAGACTCACCGCGCGTTCCGGCCTCAAATGACGCCCGCGTCCACGGTGATGGGACGTCCGATGGGGCGTCCCGCTACGGAGCACGTGCCGTCCGCGGCGGGACGGGGTCGGCGGACGACGGGACGCGGTCGGCGGTCGGCGGTCGGCGGTCGGCGGTCGGCCGAGAACGGCAGACGGCAGACGGCAGACGGCAGACGGCAGACGGCCGGGAACGGCGGCCGCGGCCGGTGCGGACGGTGGTCCGGTGGCTAGTTCGTGGACGTGCCCGAGCCGCGGCGGTTGGTGCGCCACAGCTCGTACAGGTGCTTCGCGCCCGGTCGCACGAGGCGGGCGAGCATCGTGACGAACGGCAGCGGATCGTCACCGGCGAGCCAGGCCAGCTCGGTGCCGCTCGGCCGCCCCGGCGCGTGCGGTGTGGTGTAGCCGCTGCGCCGGTAGGCGAGGAGGGCGGGCAGGTCGATGTTCTCCACCACGTACCGCTGCCCGGCCCGCTGTTCCCCCTCCGGGACCCGGCGCCCGGTCAGGTCCAGGTGCATCGCGCGGACCACGTCCACCCCCGACTCGCTCTCGAAGAGCCGGAACTGGGCGCCCATCCGCGGGTTGAAGTCGAGCAGTTTGTACCGCCCGTCGCGGCGGTCGAAGCGCAGGTCGAGGTCGATGACGCCGGTGAAGCCGATCTGTTTGACGAAACGCGCGGCGAGGTCGGCGAGTTCCGGGTTGTCGACGACGTACGCGTTGGCCGTCATGCCCGCGTGCGGCGGCCACGAACGCACCTTCACGCCGGTGAACAGGGCGAGCGGGTTCGCGTCGGCGTCGGCGTAGGCGTGCACGATCCAGTCCTCGGCGTCCTCCCTCGGCAGGTACTCCTGGAGGATGACCCCCGGACGGGTGCCCCAGTCGCGCGCGAGAGCGAGCAGTCCCTCGCGCGTGGCGATCTTCGTCGTGCCGTTGACGGCGGGCCTGCTGCGCCGTACGAAGGCCTCGCGGTTCTTCGCGACGATCGGGAAGCGGGCCTTCTCGGCGAAGTCGGCGATGTCGTCGTACGACTGCGGGAAGGCGGCCGCGGGGCTGGAGATGCCGTGTTCCGCGCACAGTTCGTGCAGTCCCTGCTTGCTGGCGAGCCGGCGCGGCAGCGCGGGGTCCACGCGCGGGAAGAGGAAGCGGTCGCCGAGCGCGTCCTGGTGCTCGGCGATCAGGACGGCGGCCTCCTCGTCGGTGGGGATCAGCACGGTCGGACGGCCGATGCGGCGGCCGATGCGGAGCAGTCCCTCGACCAGGTGGTCCGGTTCCTCGGCGCCGGTCGTCGGCCACACGAACGCCCGTTTGAGGTAACGGGAGGAGGCCGCCGGCGTGTAGGCGTCCTCCGTGATCGCGTACATGGGAACGCCCATGCGGCCCAGGCTGCGAATCGCGCCGACCCCGCCGTGATGCAGCGGATAGTCGCCGAACTTGACGATCAGGCCCGGTACCTCGCGATCCGCGTCGAGCGGCATGCTGACGGCACTCCCGGCCACGGGTCCCCCCACGTGTTCCCCCTACGGACCGGACCCACCCCGTCCGTGTCCCCCAAAGGACGCTAAGCCGGAATTGCACCCTCCGACAAGGCTTATCCGGACATTGCGAACTCTTTAGACACTGCCGCGACAGCCGACTCACCCGTAACGTGTGGCGCGACCACATGGAATGCCGCGCGACGTCGAAACGGCGTCACCACACAGTCGGCCAGGCGCGGCACGGATGAGAGCGAGGCAGCCACCCCATGCCCCCCTTGCCCCCTTTCGAGGTCCCCGAGGGTGACCCCTTCGGCCCGCACAATCTTCCGTACGGCGTGTTCTCGACCTCCGGGAGCACGCAGCGGAGGGTCGGCGTCCGCCTCGGCGACCACGTCCTGGACGCGGGGGCCGCGGCCCTCGCGCTCGGCTCCCCCTACGCCACGCTGCTGGCCCGCCCGACCCTCAACCCGCTGCTGGCCGCGGGCCGCACCACCTGGTCGGACGTCCGGCGCGCCCTGACGGCCTGGGTGACCGTGCCCGCCCACCGCGAGGTGCTCGAACCCCTCTTCCACCCGCTGGCGGCGGTGACCCTGCACCTCCCCTTCGAGGTCGCCGACTACGTGGACTTCTACGCCTCGGAGAACCACGCCCGGAACGCCGGCCGCATCTTCCGCCCCGACGCCGCCGAGCCGCTCACCCCCAACTGGAAGCACCTGCCGATCGGTTACCACGGCCGCGCGGGCACGGTCGTGGTGTCGGGAACGGACGTCGTACGGCCCTCCGGGCAGCGCAAGACGTCCCCCGACCCGGCGGAGGCACCCGTGTTCGGGCCCTCCGTCCGGCTGGACATCGAGGCGGAGGTCGGCTTCGTCGTCGGCGCGCCGTCGGAGCAGGGACGGCCGGTGCCGCTCGGCGACTACCGCGAGCACGTGTTCGGGCTGACCCTCCTCAACGACTGGTCCGCGCGCGACATCCAGGCCTGGGAGTACGTCCCGCTCGGCCCCTTCCTCGGCAAGTCGTTCGCCACCTCGGTCTCGGCGTGGATCACGCCGCTGGACGCGCTGGAGGACGCCCGCGTCGCGCCGCCCGCGCGGACGCACCCGCTGCTGCCGTACCTCGACGACACCGCCGAGGAACCAGCGGGCTACGACCTGCGGATGTCGATCGCGATCAACGGCCACGTGGTCTCCGAGCCGCCGTTCTCCACCAATTACTGGACCGCCGCCCAGCAGCTCGCCCATCTGACCGTCAACGGCGCCTCCCTGCGCACCGGCGACCTGTACGGCTCCGGCACGGTGAGCGGCACGGAACCGGCGCAGCGCGGTTCGCTGCTGGAGCTCACCTGGAACGGACAGGATCCGCTCGAACTCCCGGACGGCAAGCGGACGTACCTGGAGGACGGTGACGTGGTGACGATGTCCGCGTGGGCTCCGGGACCGGGCGGCGTCCGGGTGGGACTCGGGGACGTCAGCGGGCGGATCGTCGCGGGGTGAGGGCGGATCGTGGCCGGGTGGGGGCAGGCTGTGACGAGGACGGTCGAATCCTCTTCGATGCCTGACTCGGTGCTCCCGGTGCCGTCATACTGACGGGACACGCACCATGCGATGCGCCCGCACGCGCACCATGCGAGGCGACGGCGCACCTGTCACGTGATGCGCCGGCGTACGCACTCCGTCGCGCAACGGCGCATCACCCCCAGCACCACGCCACCCGCACGCCCCTCGACCGGGAAACGGAGCCTCGGCATGACCGTCTGCCTGCTCCTGCTGAGCGTCGTCGCCCTGACGGCCGCGGTGCCCGCGCCGCGCGCGCTGGTGCGGGCCCTGTGGCCGGAACGGGAGCCGGTGGTCGCGCTGTGGGTGTGGCAGTGCCTGGTCGCCACGGTGCTGATGTGCTGCCTGACCGCGCTCGTCCTGGGCGCGGCGGCCGTCTTCCACACCGTGCGCGACCGGGTGTTCGCGCCGGCGCCACCGGCGGTCACCGCGGCCTACGACCTCTCCGCCGCGCCGCTGTGGGCGGACGCCCTCACGGTGCTGCTCGCCTGCGGGGCCGCGTGGACGACGGCGATGCTCGCCCGCGAACTGGTCGAGGCCCGGCGCAGCCGCGGCCAGACCCGCGCGCACCTGCGGGAACGGGCCCCGGAACTGCCGGCCGGGCTGCCGGCCGCGCGCGGACCGATGCTGGTGCTGGAGGACGAGTACCCGGACGCCTGGTGGATGCCCGGCCATCCGGCGCAGCTGGTCGTGACGACCGGGGCGCTGCACCGCCTCACCGACCACCAGCTCGACGCCGTGCTCACCCATGAGCGGGGCCACGCCCGTGCCCACCACGACTGGCTGCTGCACCTGTCCAGCGCGCTGGCGACGGGCTTCCCGCGCGTGCCGCTGTTCTCCCACTTCTGCGACCAGACCCACCGGCTCGTCGAACTCGCCGCCGACGACGCCGCGTCCCGTCGCTGCGGCCACCTCACGACCGCCCTGGCGCTGATCGAACTGAACCAGCACCGCGGGGTGCTGTCCTGCGCGTCCAGCCGACGGCTGCTCGGCGAGCGGGTCGACCGGCTCCTGGAGCCGCCGCCGCGGCTGCTGCGCCGCCAGCGGGCCCTGACGACGACCGTGGCCGCGCTCGTCCCCCTCCTCCCCCTGCTGATCACCTTCGCCCCGGGCCTGACAGCACTCGGCTGACCCTCCGTGGACCGCACAGCCCGAACAGCCTTCTCCGCAAGGAACTTGGGACGGACCTGAGCCCCCGCCGCGCGCGAAATCCCCCGGCCGTCCGCGGTGGGCCGGGGATAGCCTCGGCACCGACAGCGTCCGACGGGGAGGAACAGACCATGACGAACGACGGGGACACGCGGGGCCAGGACTGGGTCGCGCGTGCGGGAGAGCTGTTCGAGGCGGCGATGTTCGACGGCGACGGGAGCGCACTGGACAGGTCCGACGACGTGCTGGACGCCGTCGAGGCACCGCTCTGCATGGCGCGGGGCAAGGTGCTGCACGTGCGCTTCCTGCACGACCACGCGGCGGACGAACGGGAACTGGCGCTCTTCGAGCGGGCGGCCGAGCTGTACGGGCGGCTGGAGGACGCGTCGGGTGAGGCGGAGGCCCTGTTCTGGATCGGCTGCTGGTATCAGGTGGTCAAGGACGACGGTCCCGGCGGGGTGCCGTACTTCGAGCGGTCGTACGCGCTGGCGCAGACCGTCGACGACCGGAAGACCATGTCCTACGCGATACGCCATCTCGGTTTCGCCGACCGGGACGCCGGTGACCTCGACCGGGCCCGCGCGCGGCTGACCGAGTCGGTCTCGCTGCGCCGGGCGATCGGCTTCCGGCCCGGTGAGGCGGCCGGCCTGGTGGCACTGGCCCACCTGGCGGCCGAGACCGGGGACAGGACGGCCGCGCTCCGCCACCTCGACGAGGCGCAGGCCGTCGCCGAAGCCTGCGGGGCCAAGGCCGTGCAGGGCTGGATCGAGCAGGCCCGCACGGCGGCCGAGGCCTAGCCGACCGACGCAGTACGTCCGGGGCTCCCTCCCGTGCCGTGCCGGACAGGTCCTGTCCGGCACGGGGCTCCGGACGGGGCTCCGCGTCCCTGCGGGACGGGGCTACTCCCAGTCCTCCGGTTCCGGCTCCGTGTCCAGCTCGGGCCAGTGGTCCTCGTGCTCGGCCGCGGGCGCGGGGGTCTCGGGGGCTGCGGGCGCGGGGGTCTTGAGGGAGGCCAGGACGCCGAGCACGCCTTCCCCGTAGGTCAGGAGCTTCTTCTCGCCGATGCCGCCGATGGTGCCCAGTTCGGCGACCGACGCGGGCCAGCGGCCGACGATCTCCCTCAGGGTCGCGTCGTGGAAGATCACGTAGGCCGGTACGCCCTGTTCACGGGCCTGTTCGGCGCGCCAGGCGCGCAGTGCCTCGAACGCCGGGAGCAGGTCCTCGGGCAGCTCCGCCACCGCCGCCTTCGCCTTGCCCTTGCCGGAGGACCCGGACGACCCGGAGGACCGGGAGACCGCCGGCTTCTTCGGCTCCTTGCGGAGCGGAACCTCCCGCTCGCGCCGCAGCACCGTCCCGCTGGCCTCGGTGAGCACCAGCGTGCCGTACTCGCCCTCGACGGCCAGCAGCCCCTGGGCGAGCAGCTGTCGCACGACGCCACGCCATTCGCCTTCGTCGAGGTCGGTGCCGATACCGAAGACGGACAGCTGGTCGTGGTCGAACTGGATGACCTTGGCGGTGCGCTTGCCGAGCAGGATGTCGACGATCTGGAGGGCGCCGAACTTCTGCCCGCGTTCGCGCTGGAGCCGGACCACCGTGGACAGGACCTTCTGGGCGGCCACGGTGCCGTCCCAGGTCTCGGGTGGGACGAGGCAGGTGTCGCAGTTGCCGCAGCCCTCCGCGGTGGGCTCCTGGCCGAAGTACTTGAGCAGCTGCCCGCGGCGGCACTGGGCGGTCTCGCACAGCCCGAGCATCGAGTCGAGGTGGGACTGGGCGCGGCGCCGGAACGCCTCGTCGCCCTCACCTGACTGGATCAGCTTGCGCTGCTGCACGACGTCGTTGAGGCCGTAGGCCATCCACGCGGTGGAGGGCCGGCCGTCGCGGCCGGCCCGGCCGGTCTCCTGGTAGTAGCCCTCGACGGACTTGGGCAGGTCGAGGTGGGCGACGAACCGGACGTCGGGTTTGTCGATGCCCATGCCGAAGGCGATGGTGGCGACCACGACCAGGCCGTCCTCGCGCAGGAAGCGGGACTGGTGGGCCGCGCGGGTGGCCGCGTCCAGGCCGGCGTGGTACGGGACGGCCTCCACGCCGTTGCGGGAGAGGAATTCGGCCGTGGACTCGACCGACTTGCGGGACAGGCAGTAGACGATGCCCGCGTCGCCCTCGTGCTCCTGGCGGAGGTACGCGAGCAGCTGCTTCTTGGGGTCGGCCTTCGGGACGATGCGGTACTGGATGTTGGGCCGGTCGAAGCTGGCCACGAAGTGCCGGGCGGCCGGCATGTGCAGGCGCTGGGTGATCTCCTCGTGGGTCGCGCGGGTGGCGGTCGCCGTCAGCGCGATGCGCGGGACGTCCGGCCAGCGTTCGCCGAGGAGGGAGAGGGCGAGGTAGTCCGGGCGGAAGTCGTGGCCCCACTGGGAGACGCAGTGCGCCTCGTCGATCGCGAAGAGGGAGACCTTGCCGCGGGCCAGCAGGTCCAGCGTGGAGTCCAGGCGCAGCCGCTCCGGCGCCAGGTACAGCAGGTCCAGCTCACCGGCCAGGAACTGCGCCTCGACCACGCGCCGCTCGTCGAAGTCCTGGGTGGAGTTCACGAAGCCCGCGTTCACGCCGAGGGCGCGCAGGGCGTCCACCTGGTCCTGCATGAGCGCGATGAGCGGCGAGACCACGATGCCCGTACCGGGTCTGACCAGGGACGGGATCTGGTAGCACAGCGACTTTCCGCCGCCGGTGGGCATGAGGACCACGGCGTCCCCGCCGGCCACCACATGCTCGATGATCGCTTCCTGCTCGCCCCGGAAGGCGTCGTACCCGAAGACCCTGTGGAGCGTGGCCAGTGCCTCGCTGTCCGCCGGTCCTGGCGTCTGTCGCGCTTCCGGCGGCTCGGTCGTCCCTGGCATCTCGCCCGTCCCGCCCATCGTCATGTCCCCCGTACGTCGTCCCTCGACCACTGCCTCCACGATAGGGGCTCGGACCGACAGCGCCGGAGTTGTCCACAGGCCCGACCGCCGTCTCGGGCCGGTGGTGCCCTCAGCCCTTTGGCCGTCCTCGCGTGGCGGCGCCGAACCGGCGCGGGCCATGCTGCACGGGCGGGACCGGGGAGGCCCGCGCTGTACGGAGGCACCGCACCAGCGTGTCTCCTCCGCCCCAAGGAGCACCACGATGTCTCTCAGGTCCCGCACCGTCGGCGCCGTGCTGGCGCTGGGTGTGCCGTTCGCTCTGGCCGCGGTTCCCGCCGACGCGGCTCCCGTCCCCGAGGCCGACCCGTTCGTGTGGACGGATCTGACCCCGACGTACACGGCGACCACGGACTACCAGTACGAACCGTTCGCGGTGACGGACGGGTACGCGCCCCTCGGCGCGTGCGCGCGGGACACCGTGACGGGTGAGGGAGGCGCGGGCCTGCACTACGTGAACCCCGCCCATGTCGGCAGCCTCGACCCGGCCGCGCCCGCGGCCCTGCTCTACGAGACCGACGGCGACGGCGCCCGTGCCCTGGCGGGGGTGGAGTGGATCGTGCGCGCCGACGCCGGCACCGGCGCGCCGACGCTGTTCGGGCAGACGTTTCAGGGGCCGGCGAAGCTGGAGGGCGTGGGGTCGGTGTACACGCTGCACGCCTGGATCTGGAAGGACAATCCGAGCGGCCTGTTCGCGCCGTGGAACCCGACGGTGACGTGCCCGTAGCCGGTGCCGGTGACCCCGGGGCCGTCCGCATGCGCGTGGGCCCCGGTTCCTCGGAAGGAACCGGGGCCCACGGCCGTACCGGAACGGTCAGCGCACGAAGACGCCCGCCTGGCTCGCCAGGTCCAGGAAGTACTGCGGGGCCACACCGAGCACCAGCGTGACCGCCACGCCGATGCCGATCGCCGCCATGGTCAGCGGTGACGGGACGGCGACCGTGGGGCCGTCGGGCCTGGGCTCGCTGAAGAACATCAGCACGATCACGCGGATGTAGAAGAACGCGGCGATCGCCGACGAGATCACACCGACGACGACCAGCGGGGCCGCGCCGCCCTCCGCCGCCGCCTTGAAGACGGCGAACTTCCCGGCGAAGCCCGAGGTCAGCGGGATGCCCGCGAAGGCCAGCAGGAACACCGCGAAGACGGCCGCGACCAGCGGTGAGCGCCGGCCGAGACCGGCCCACTTGGACAGGTGGGTGGCCTCGCCGCCGGCGTCGCGCACCAGGGTCACCACGGCGAAGGCGCCGATGGTCACGAAGGAGTATCCGGCCAGGTAGAACAGCACGGACGACACGCCGTCCTTCGAGGTCGCGATGACACCTGCGAGGATGAATCCGGCGTGCGCGATCGACGAGTAGGCGAGCAGCCGCTTGATGTCGGTCTGGGTGATCGCGACGATCGCGCCGCCCAGCATGGTGATGATCGCGACGGCCCACATGACCGGCCGCCAGTCCCAGCGCAGGCCGGGCAGGACGACGTACAGCAGCCGCAGCAGCGCGCCGAACGCGGCCACCTTGGTCGCCGCGGCCATGAAGCCGGTCACCGGGGTGGGTGCGCCCTGGTAGACGTCGGGCGTCCACATGTGGAAGGGCACCGCGCCGACCTTGAAGAGCAGGCCCATGACGACCATGGCGGTGCCGATCAGGAGCAGCGCGTCGTTGCCCATGGTGTCGGCGAGGGCCGGGTCGACGCTGGTGACGGTGCCGTCGACGACCTGGGAGAGCGTCGCGTAGGACACCGAGCCGGCGTAGCCGTACAGCAGGGCGATGCCGAACAGCGTGAACGCGGAGGCGAAGGCGCCCAGCAGGAAGTACTTGACCGCGGCTTCCTGGGACATCAGGCGCTTGCGGCGGGCCAGGGCGCACATCAGGTAGAGCGGGAGGGAGAAGACCTCCAGGGCCACGAAGAGCGTCAGCAGGTCGTTGGCCGAGGGGAACACCAGCATGCCCGCGATCGCGAACAGGAGGAGCGGGAAGACCTCGGTGGTGGTGAAGCCCGCCTTCACCGCGGCCTGCTCGCTGTCGCTGCCGGGCACCGAGGCGGCCTGTGCGGCGAAGGAGTCGACGCGGTTGCCGTGGGCGGCCGGGTCCAGGCGGCGCTCGGCGAAGGTGAACAGGGCGAGCAGACCGGCCAGCAGGATCGTGCCCTGCAGGAACAGGGACGGTCCGTCGACGGCGATCGCGCCCATCGCGGCGATGTGCGCCTTGGTGGTGCCGAATCCGTCCGCGGCCAGGGCGACGACTGCCGCGAAGGCGGCGCACAGCGCCACGGCGGAGACGAAGACCTGTGCGTAGTAGCGGGACTTGCGCGGCACGAACGCCTCGACGAGCACCCCGACGAGCGCCGCGCCGAGCACGATCAGGGTGGGGGACAATTGTCCGTATTCGATCTTCGGCGCGTCGATCTTCGCGATCGGCTCCGCCGCGGTTGTCCACAGGCTGTGGACGGCTGCTGCGCTCACTTGGCCGCCTCCACTGCGGGCTTCGGGTCGGTCTTGTGTACGTCCGACATGGTCTGCTTGACCGCCGGGTTGACGATGTCCGTGACGGGCTTCGGGTAGACGCCCAGGAAGATCAGCAGGACGATCAGCGGCGTGACGACCAGCAGCTCACGCGCGCGTAGGTCGGGCATCGCCGAGACCTCCGGTTTCACCGGGCCCGTCATCGTCCGCTGGTACAGGACGAGGGTGTAGAGCGCGGCGAGGACGATGCCGAGGGTGGCGATGATGCCGAGGGCCGGGTAGCGCGCGAACGTGCCGACCAGGACCAGGAACTCGCTCACGAAGGGGGCGAGTCCCGGCAGCGACAGGGTGGCCAGGCCGCCGATCAGGAAGGTGCCGGCGAGCACCGGGGCGACCTTCTGCACACCGCCGTAGTCGGCGATGAGCCGCGAGCCGCGCCGGGAGATCAGGAAGCCGGCGACCAGCATCAGCGCGGCGGTGGAGATGCCGTGGTTGACCATGTACAGCGTGGCGCCGGACTGGCCCTGGCTGGTCATCGCGAAGATGCCCAGGATGATGAAGCCGAAGTGCGAGATGGACGCGTAGGCGACCAGCCGCTTGATGTCCCGCTGGCCGACGGCGAGCAGCGCGCCGTAGATGATGCTGATCACGGCGAGGACGAGGATGGCGGGGGTCGCCCACTTCGAGGCCTCGGGGAACAGCTGGAGGCAGAAGCGGAGCATCGCGAACGTGCCCACCTTGTCGACGACCGCCGTGATGAGCACGGCGACCGGCGTCGTGGACTCCTGCATGGCGTTGGGCAGCCAGGTGTGCAGCGGCCACAGCGGCGCCTTCACCGCGAAGGCGAAGAAGAAGCCGAGGAACAGCCAGCGTTCGGTGCTGGTCGCCATGTGCAGCGAGCCGTTCGCGCGGGCCTGCGCGATCTCCGCGAGGGAGAAGTTCCCGGCGACCACGTAGAGGCCGATCACCGCGGCCAGCATGATCAGGCCGCCGACCAGGTTGTAGAGCAGGAACTTCACGGCGGCGTACGACCGCTGGGCCGCCGCGTTCTCGTCGGAGCCGGAGTGGGCGCGGTCCCCGAAGCCGCCGATGAGGAAGTACATCGGGATCAGCATGGCTTCGAAGAAGATGTAGAAGAGGAAGACGTCGGTGGCCTCGAAGGAGATGATCACCATCGCCTCGACGGCCAGGATCAGGGCGAAGAAGCCCTGGGTCGGCCGCCACCGCTTGCTGCCGGTCTCCAGCGGGTCGGCGTCGTGCCAGCCCGCCAGGACGATGAACGGGATCAGCAGGGCGGTCAGCGCGATCAGGGCGACCGCGATGCCGTCGACGCCCAGTTCGTAGCGGACGCCGAAGTCCGAGATCCAGGCGTGGGACTCGGTGAGCTGGTAGCGGGCGCCGCCCGGGTCGAAGCGGACCAGGACGGCGACCGCGAGGGCCAGGGTGGCGAGCGAGACCAGCAGCGCGAGCCATTTGGCGGCGGTGCGCCGGGCGGCCGGCACGGCGGCCGTGGCGACCGCCCCGACGGCCGGGAGCACCGCCGTCGCTGTCAGCAGAGGAAAGGACATCGGTATCAGACCGCCCTCATCAGCAGGGTCGCGGCGACCAGGAGGGCGGCGCCGCCGAACATCGAGACCGCGTACGAGCGCGCGTAGCCGTTCTGGAGCTTGCGCAGCCGGCCGGACAGTCCGCCGAAGCCCGCCGCCGTGCCGTTGACGACCCCGTCGACCAGGGTGTGGTCGACGTAGACCAGGGAGCGGGTGAGGTGTTCGCCGCCGCGGACCAGTACGACGTGGTTGAAGTCGTCCTGGAGGAGGTCGCGGCGGGCCGCGCGGGTCAGCAGCGAACCGCGCGGGGCGACGGCCGGGACGGCACGGCGGCCGTACTGGAGCCAGGCGATGCCGACGCCGATGACCAGGCACACCATGGTGGCGCCGGTGACGGTGGCCGCGCTCAGCGGGGAGTCGCCCTCGCTGTGGCCGGTGACCGGCTCCAGCCAGTGCAGGAAGCGGTCGCCGATGCTGAAGAACGCGCCGCCGAAGACCGAGCCGATCGCCAGCACGATCATCGGGATCGTCATGGACTTCGGGGACTCGTGCGGGTGCGGCTCGTGGCCGTGCTCGTCGGGCTGCCAGCGCTTCTCGCCGAAGAACGTCATCAGCATCACGCGGGTCATGTAGAACGCGGTGATGGCCGCGCCGAGCAGGGCGCAGGCGCCGAGGATCCAGCCCTCGGCGCCGCCCTTGGCGAACGCCGCCTCGATGATCTTGTCCTTGGAGAAGAAGCCGGACAGGCCCGGGAACCCGATGATCGCGAGGTAGCCGAGGCCGAAGGTGATGAAGGTGACCGGCATGTACGAGCGGAGGCCGCCGAACTTGCGCATGTCGACCTCGTCGTTCATGCCGTGCATGACGGAGCCCGCGCCGAGGAACAGTCCGGCCTTGAAGAAGCCGTGCGTCACCAGGTGCATGATCGCGAACACGTAGCCGATCGGGCCGAGGCCGGCGGCGAGCACCATGTAGCCGATCTGCGACATGGTCGAACCGGCGAGCGCCTTCTTGATGTCGTCCTTCGCGCAACCGACGATCGCACCGAACAGGAGCGTGACGGCGCCCACGACGGTGACGACGAGCTGTGCGTCCGGGGCCGCGTTGAAGATCGCTCCGGAGCGGACGATGAGGTAGACGCCGGCGGTCACCATGGTCGCCGCGTGGATGAGGGCGGAGACCGGGGTCGGGCCCTCCATGGCGTCGCCCAGCCAGGACTGCAGCGGGACCTGGGCGGACTTGCCGCAGGCGGCGAGCAGCAGCATCAGGCCGATCGCGGTGAGCTTGCCCTCGGAGGCGTCGGTGGCGTGGGTGAGGACCGGGCCGAAGGCGAACGTGCCGAACGTCGTGAACATCAGCATGATCGCGATGGACAGGCCCATGTCGCCGACCCGGTTGACCAGGAAGGCCTTCTTGGCCGCCGTCGCCGCGCTGGGCTTGTGCTGCCAGAAGCCGATCAGCAGGTAGGAGGCGAGACCGACGCCCTCCCAGCCGACGTACAGCAGCAGGTAGTTGTCGGCGAGGACGAGCAGCAGCATCGCCGCGAGGAACAGGTTCAGATAGCCGAAGAAGCGGCGGCGGCGCTCGTCGTGCTCCATGTACCCGATCGAGTACAGGTGGATGAGCGAGCCGACGCCGGTGATCAGCAGGACGAACGTCATCGACAGCTGGTCGAGGCGGAAGGCGACGTCCGCCTGGAAGCCCTCCACCGGCACCCAGGTGAACAGGTGCTGCATCAGGGTGCGGTGTTCGGCGTCCTTGCCCAGCAGGCCGGCGAAGAGGATCACGCCGAACACGAAGGACGTCGTCGACAGGAGCGTGCCGATCCAGTGGCCCACGCCGTCCAGGCGACGGCCGCCGACCAGGAGGACGGCCGCTCCGAGCAGGGGCGCCGCGATCAGCAGCGCAATCAGGTTCTCCACGATTCAGCGACCCCTTACAGCTTCATCAGGCTGGCGTCGTCGACCGAGGCCGAGTGGCGGGTACGGAACAGCGACACGATGATCGCGAGCCCGACCACGACCTCCGCGGCGGCGACGACCATCGTGAAGAAGGCGATGATCTGGCCGTCGAGATTGCCGTGCATGCGGGAGAAGACGACGAACGCGAGGTTGCAGGCGTTGAGCATCAGCTCGACGCACATGAAGACGACGATCGCGTTCCGTCTGATCAGCACGCCGGTGGCGCCGATCGTGAAGAGCAGGGCGGCGAGATAGAGGTAGTAGACCGGGTTCACTTCGACGCCTCCTCGGGCCGCTTGAGGTTCTCCGGCTCGATCGGGGTCCGCTCCAGCCGTTCCTCGGCGCGCTGCTCCAGGGCCCGCAGGTCGTTCAGGGCCTCCGTGGACACGTCACGGATCTGGCCGCGGTCGCGCAGCGTCTTGTTGACCGTGAGCTCGGACGGCGTGCCGTCGGGCAGCAGGCCGGCGATGTCGACGGCGTTGTGCCGGGCGTAGACGCCGGGGGCGGGCAGCGGCGGCAGGTGCTTGCCGTCGCGGACGCGCTGCTCGGACTGCTCGCGCTGGGTCTTCGCGCGCTCGGTGCGCTCGCGGTGGGTGAGCACCATGGCGCCGACCGCCGCCGTGATGAGCAGGGCGCCGGTGATCTCGAAGGCGAAGACGTACTTGGTGAAGATGAGGGCGGCGAGGCCCTCGACGTTGCCGTTGGCGTTGGCCTGGCCGGTGCCCTCGAAGTTCTTGAGGGAGGCGTTGGCGATGCCCGCGAGGAGCAGCACGCCGAAGCCGACACCGCACACGAGGGCCAGCCAGCGCTGGCCCTTGATGGTCTCCGACAAGGAGTCGGCGGCGGTCACGCCGACCAGCATCACCACGAAGAGGAACAGCATCATGATCGCGCCGGTGTAGACGACGATCTGCACGATGCCCAGGAAGTAGGCGCCGTTGGCGAGGTAGAAGACCGCCAGGATGATCATGGTGCCGGCGAGGCAGAGCGCGCTGTGCACGGCCCGCCTCATGAGGATGGTGCCCAGGGCGCCGAGCACGGCGACGGTGCCGAGGACCCAGAACTGGAAGGCCTCGCCGGTGGAGGTGGCGTAGGCGGCGAGCTGCGGACCCATCACGCCTCCACCCCCTCTTCCTCCGGCTTCTCGCCCTTGGAGACGGCCACCTGCCGCACGGTCCCGGGCGCCGCCTCGGTCACCAGGCCCCGGTAGTAGTCCTGTTCGTCGGTGCCCGGGAAGATCGAGTGCGGCGAGTCGACCATGCCCTCCTCGAGACCGGCGAGCAGCTGCTCCTTGGTGTAGATGAGGTTGGCGCGGCTGGTGTCGGCGAGCTCGAACTCGTTGGTCATCGTCAGCGCGCGCGTGGGGCACGCCTCGATGCACAGGCCGCACAGGATGCAGCGGGCGTAGTTGATCTGGTAGACGCGGCCGTAGCGCTCACCCGGCGAGTAGCGCTCCTCATCGGTGTTGTCGGCGCCCTCGACGTAGATGGCGTCGGCGGGGCAGGCCCAGGCGCACAGTTCGCACCCGACGCACTTCTCCAGGCCGTCCGGATGGCGGTTGAGCTGGTGCCGTCCGTGGAACCGCGGAGCCGTGGTCTTCTTCTGCTCCGGGTACTGCTCGGTCAGCCGCTTCTTGAACATGGCCTTGAAGGTCACGCCGAAGCCGGCCACGGGGTTCAGGAAACCGGGCTCGGTCTCCTTGGGCTCCTCAGCCATCGGACGCCTCCTTTCCATCCGTAGATCCGTCACTGACAGCGTCCGGTCCACCACTGACAATCAGCTCCCGCTCCCGGCGCGGACTGCGCCGGGGCACCGGCGGCAGCTCCTGTCCGGGCAGCGGCGGCACGGGGTACCCGCCCGCCATCGGGTCGAACGCGGCCGGCTCGTCGGCCGGCCGCGCCGCGGCCTCCTTGCCGCCCTTGTCGCGGAACATGTCGGCGACGAAGGAGAGCAGGAGCAGGGCGAGCACTCCGCCGCCGACGTAGAGGGCGATGTCGGCGAAGTCGTAGTTCTCGTTGCGCAGGGCCCGCACGGTGGCGACGAGCATCAGCCAGACGACCGAGACCGGGATGAGGACCTTCCAGCCGAGCTTCATCAGCTGGTCGTAGCGCACGCGCGGGAGGCTGGCGCGCAGCCAGACGAAGACGAACAGCAGCGTCACGACCTTGGCGACGAACCAGAGCATGGGCCACCAGCCGTGGTTGGCGCCCGCCCAGACGGTGCTGATCGGCCAGGGGGCTCGCCAGCCGCCGAGGAACAGCGTGGTCGACACGGCGGCGACCGTCACCATGTTGACGTACTCGGCGAGCATGAACATCGCGAACTTGATCGACGAGTACTCGGTGTTGAAGCCGCCGACCAGGTCGCCCTCGGACTCCGGCATGTCGAACGGGGCGCGGTTGGTCTCGCCGACCATGGTGACGACGTAGAGGATGAACGACACCGGCAGCAGCACGATGTACCAGCGGTCGTGCTGCTGGGCGACGATCGTGGACGTCGACATGGAGCCCGAGTACAGGAACACCGAGGCGAACGAGGCGCCCATGGCGATCTCGTAGGAGATCATCTGCGCGCAGGAGCGCAGGCCGCCGAGGAGCGGATAGGTGGATCCTGAGCTCCAGCCGGCCAGGACGATGCCGTAGATGCCGATGGAGGCGACCGCGAGGATGTAGAGCATCGCGATCGGCAGGTCGGTGAGCTGCATCGTGGTGCGGTGGCCGAAGATCGAGATCTCGTTGCCCGCCGGACCGAAGGGGATGACCGCGATGGCCATGAACGCCGGGATGGCCGCGACGATCGGCGCGAGGATGTAGACGACCTTGTCGGCCCGCTTGACGATGAGGTCTTCCTTGAGCATCAGCTTCACGCCGTCGGCCAGCGACTGGAGCATGCCCCAGGGACCGTGCCGGTTGGGGCCGATGCGCAGCTGCATCCAGGCGATGACCTTGCGCTCCATGACGATGGAGACCAGCACGGTCACCATCAGGAAGGCGAAGCAGAAGACCGCCTTGATGACGACCAGCCACCACGGGTCGCGGCCGAACATGGAGAGGTCTTCAGCAGCGAGGTACGGGGTCATGCCTCCACCTCCTTGGGGGCCTCACCGGCGGTGGCCGCCGGGCCGATGCGGACGAGGGAGCCGGGCTGCGCCCCGGTGTCGGAGGCGACACCGCCGCCCACGGAGTTCAGCGGCAGCCAGACCACGCGGTCGGGCATCTCGGTGATCCTGAGCGGGAGTTCGACGGTGCCGGCCCCCGAGGTGACGGCGACCGGGTCACCGTCGGCGAGACCGGCCTCGGCGGCGGTCGCCGCGGACAGCCGGGCGTGGGCGGCGTGCCGGGTGCCGGCGAGCGCCTCGTCGCCCTCCTGCAGGACGCCCTGGTCCAGCAGGAGCCGGTGTCCGGCGAGCACGGCCTCCCCGGCCGCCGGGCGCGGCAGCGGTCCCGCCGTCTCCCGCGGCTCGGAGGCCTTCGGCCCGTCCCAGCCGCCGAGCCGGTCGAGTTCCGCGCGCGTGGTGCGCAGGTCGGGCAGGCCGAGGTGGACGTCCATGGCGTCGGCGAGCATCTGCAGCACGCGCGCGTCGGTGGGCGCAAGCCGCCGGGTCATCTGCTCGGGCTTGAGCGCGGCCTCGAAGAGCCGCACCCTGCCTTCCCAGTTGAGGAAGGTGCCGGCCTTCTCGGCGACGGCGGCGACCGGCAGGACGACGTCGGCGCGCTCGGTGACCTCGCTGGGCCGCAGCTCCAGCGAGACCAGGAAGCCGACGGCTTCGAGCGCGGCACGCGCGCGCGTGGGGTCGGGCAGGTCGGCTACCTCGACGCCGGCGACCACCAGCGCGGAGAGCTCGCCGCGGGCGGCCGCCTCGACGATCTGGCCGGTGTCGCGGCCGTAGCGCAGCGGCAGTTCGGCCACGCCCCAGGCGGCGGCGACCTCGTCCCGCGCGCGCGGGTCGGTGGCCGGACGGCCGCCGGGCAGCAGCGACGGCAGTGCGCCCGCCTCGATCGCGCCCCGCTCACCGGACCGGCGCGGGATCCACACCAGCCGGGCGCCGGTGGCGGTGGCGGCGCGTACGGCGGCGGTCAGGCCGCCGACGACCGACGCCAGCCGCTCGCCCACGACGATGACCGCGCCCTCGGCGCGCAGCGCCTCGGCGGCCTGCGTGCCGGGCTCCTCCAGGCCGACGCCGCCGGCGAGCGCGTCCAGCCATTCGGTCTCGGTTCCGGGGGCGGCCGGCAGCAGCGTGCCGCCGGCCTTCTCCAGGCCGCGGGTGGCATGCGTGGCCAGCGAGAACACCCGCTGCCTGCGCTTGCGCGAGGCCTTGCGCAGCCTCAGGAAGACGCCGGGCGCCTCTTCCTCCGACTCGAACCCGACCAGCAGGACGGCGGGCGCCTGTTCCAGCGAGGTGTAGGTGACGCCCTCGCCGTCGAGGTCACGGCCGCGGCCCGCGACCCGGGCGGCCAGGAAGTCGGCCTCCTCGCTGCTGTGCACGCGCGCGCGGAAGTCGATGTCGTTGGTGTCGAGCGCCACGCGCGCGAACTTGCTGTACGCGTAGGCGTCCTCGACGGTGAGCCGGCCGCCGGTGAGGACACCGGCCCGGGAGCGGGCCGCGGCCAGTCCGCGGGCGGCCGCGTCGAGCGCCTCCGGCCAGGAGGCCGGTTCGAGCACGCCCTGGGCGTTGCGGACCAGCGGGGTCTCCAGGCGGTCCTTCTGCTGCGCGTACCGGAACGCGAAGCGTCCCTTGTCGCAGATCCACTCCTCGTTGACCTCGGGGTCGTTGGCAGCGAGCCGCCGCATGACCTTGCCGCGCCGGTGGTCGGTGCGGGTGGCGCAGCCGCCGGAGCAGTGCTCGCACACGGACGGCGAGGAGATCAGGTCGAAGGGCCGGGAGCGGAAGCGGTAGGCCGCCGAGGTCAGCGCGCCCACCGGGCAGATCTGGATGGTGTTCCCGGAGAAGTACGACTCGAACGGGTCGCCCTCGCCGGTGCCGACCTGCTGGAGCGCGCCGCGCTCCACGAGTTCGATCATCGGGTCGCCGGCGACCTGGTTGGAGAACCGGGTGCAGCGGGCGCACAGCACGCACCGCTCGCGGTCGAGGAGCACCTGGGTGGAGATCGGGACGGGCTTCTCGTAGGTGCGCTTCTTGCCTTCGAAGCGGGACTCGGCGTTGCCGTGCGACATCGCCTGGTTCTGCAGCGGGCACTCGCCGCCCTTGTCGCAGACCGGGCAGTCCAGCGGGTGGTTGATGAGCAGCAGCTCCATCACGCCGTGCTGGGCCTTCTCGGCGACCGGGGAGGTGAGATGGGTCTTCACGACCATGCCGTCGGTGCAGGTGATCGTGCAGGACGCCATGGGCTTGCGCTGGCCCTCGACCTCGACGATGCACTGGCGGCAGGCGCCGGCCGGGTCGAGCAGGGGGTGGTCGCAGAAGCGCGGGATCTCGATGCCGAGCTGTTCGGCGGCTCGGATGACCAGGGTGCCCTTGGGCACGCTGATCTCCGCGCCGTCGATCGTCAGCGTGACGAGGTCCTGCGGCGGGACCGCCGCCGTTCCCCCCGAGGAGGGGGAACTCGTGGTCACGGTCATGCGTTCACCTCCGGGCGGTCCGCCCAGGCCGTCGACTTGGCCGGGTCGAAGGGGCAGCCCCGGCCCGTGATGTGCTGTTCGTACTCCTCGCGGAAGTACTTCAGTGAGGAGAAGATCGGGGACGCGGCGCCGTCGCCGAGGGCGCAGAACGACTTGCCGTTGATGTTGTCGGCGATGTCGTTCAGCTTGTCGAGGTCGGACATCACGCCCTTGCCGGCCTCGATGTCGCGCAGCAGCTGCACGAGCCAGTAGGTGCCTTCGCGGCAGGGAGTGCACTTGCCGCAGGACTCGTGGGCGTAGAACTCGGTCCAGCGGGTGACGGCGCGCACCACGCAGGTGGTCTCGTCGAAGCACTGGAGTGCCTTGGTGCCGAGCATGGAACCGGCGGCGCCCACTCCCTCGTAGTCCAGGGGGACGTCGAGGTGTTCGTCGGTGAACATGGGCGTCGAGGAACCGCCCGGCGTCCAGAACTTCAGCCGGTGGCCGGCGCGCATCCCGCCGCTCATGTCGAGGAGCTGGCGCAGGGTGATGCCGAGCGGTGCCTCGTACTGGCCGGGGCTGGTGACGTGGCCGCTGAGCGAGTACAGCGTGAAGCCGGGCGACTTCTCGCTGCCCATCGACCTGAACCAGTCCTTGCCCCGGTGCAGGATCGCGGGAACCGACGCGATGGACTCGACGTTGTTCACCACAGTGGGGCAGGCGTAGAGGCCCTCGACGGCCGGGAAGGGAGGACGCAGTCGCGGCTGGCCGCGGCGGCCTTCGAGCGAGTCGAGCAGCGCGGTCTCCTCACCGCAGATGTACGCGCCGGCGCCGGCGTGCACGGTGAGGGTCAGGTCGAGCCCGCTGCCGAGGATGTTCTCGCCGAGGAAGCCGGCCTCGTAGGCCTCGCGCACGGCCTCGTGCAGCCGCCGCAGGACGGGGACGACCTCACCGCGCAGGTAGATGAAGGCGTGCGACGACCGGATGGCGTAGCAGGCGATGACGATGCCCTCGATGAGGCTGTGCGGGTTCGCGAACAGGAGCGGGATGTCCTTGCAGGTCCCGGGCTCCGACTCGTCGGCGTTGACCACCAGGTAGTGCGGCTTGCCGTCTCCCTGCGGGATGAACTGCCACTTCATCCCGGTGGGGAATCCGGCGCCGCCGCGGCCGCGGAGTCCGGACTCCTTGACGTAGGCGATCAGGTCGTCCGGCGACATGGCGAGGGCCTTGCGGAGCCCCTCGTATCCGTCGTGGCGCCGGTAGACGTCCAGCGTCCAGGACTCGTCCTCGTCCCAGAAGGCCGACAGCACGGGTGCGAGCAGCTTCTCGGGGCTGGTGTCCTTGAGATCGGGTACCACCGTCATCACTCCCCCTCCTCGGCGGCGGGTCCTGCCGGGTGCGACGGGTCGGAGGCCGAGGTCTCCTGCGGTGCGTCGTGGGAACTGAGGTGCTCGGCCGGTGACGGCTCGTGCACCGTGCGGTCCTGCGGGCCCGGACGCGGATGGACCACGCGCGCGGGTGCGGCCTCTCCCCTGGACAGGTGGAGTCCCACCAGGGAGGCGGGTCCGGCGCTGCCGCTCTCGGCGACGGCACCGGGCCGCTCGTCGGGGAAGCCGGCCAGGATCCGCGCGGTCTCCTTGAAGGTGCACAGCCTGGCCCCGCGGGTGGGCTCGACGTCCCGGCCCGCGCGCAGGTCGTCGACCAGGCGACGGGCGCTCGCGGGGGTCTGGTTGTCGAAGAACTCCCAGTTGACCATCACGACCGGTGCGAAGTCGCAGGCCGCGTTGCACTCGATGTGCTCCAGGGTGACGCTGCCGTCGTCGGTGGTCTCGCCGTTGCCGACGCCCAGGTGCTCCTGGAGGGACTCGAAGATGGCGTCGCCGCCCATCACCGCGCACAGGGTGTTGGTGCAGACGCCGACCTGGTAGTCGCCGGAGGGCTTGCGCCGGTACATCGTGTAGAAGGTGGCGACCGCGGTGACCTCCGCCGTGGTCAGCTTCAGCACGTCGGCGCAGAACCGCATCCCGGTGCGCGTGACGTGCCCTTCCTCCGACTGCACGAGGTGCAGCATCGGCAGTAGGGCGGACCGGGAGTCGGGGTAGCGCGCGATGATCTCGCGCGCGTCCGTCTCCAGCCGGGCCCGGACGTCGTCCGGAAACGCGGGCGCGGGCAGCTCGGGCATGCCCAGGCTGACGCCCCGCTCCGAGGAAGAGGTGTTCACCGGTCGACGCCTCCCAGTACCGGGTCGATGGACGCGATGACGACGATGACGTCGGCCACCTGGCCGCCCTCACACATCGCCGCGATGGCCTGCAGGTTGGCGAAGGACGGGTCGCGGAAGTGGACCCGGTAGGGGCGGGTGCCGCCGTCGGAGACGACGTGCGCCCCGAGTTCGCCCTTGGGTGACTCGATGGCCGTGTAGACCTGTCCGGGCGGCACCCGGAAGCCCTCGGTGACCAGCTTGAAGTGGTGGATCAGGGCCTCCATGGAGGTGCCCATGATCTTCTTGATGTGGTCGAGGGAGTTGCCGAGTCCGTCGGGTCCCAGGGCCAGCTGCGCGGGCCAGGCGATCTTCTTGTCGGCGACCATGACCGGTCCGGGCTCGAGCCGGTCCAGGCACTGCTCGACGATCCTGAGCGACTGGCGCATCTCCTCCAGGCGGATCAGGAAGCGGCCGTAGGCGTCCGAGGTGTCGGCGACGGCGACGTCGAAGTCGTAGTTCTCGTAGCCGCAGTACGGCTGGGACTTGCGCAGGTCGTGCGGCAGGCCGGTGGCCCGCAGGATGGGGCCGGTGGCGCCGAGGGCCATGCAGCCGGCCAGGTCGAGGTAGCCGATGTTCTGCATACGGCCCTTGAAGACGGGGTTCCCGGTGGCGAGCTTGTCGTACTCGGGGAGGTTCTTCCGCATCTTCTTGACGAACTCGCGGATCTGGTCGACCGCGCCGGGCGGCAGGTCCTGGGCGAGTCCGCCGGGCCGGATGAAGGCGTGGTTCATCCGCAGGCCGGTGATCAGCTCGAAGAGGTCGAGAATCATTTCACGATCACGGAATCCGTAGATCATGACCGTGGTGGCGCCCAGTTCCATGCCGCCGGTGGCGATGGCCACCAGGTGCGAGGACATCCGGTTCAGCTCCATCAGGAGCACCCGGATGATCGTCGCGCGGTCGGGTACCTGGTCCTCGATGCCGAGGAGCTTCTCGACGGCGAGACAGTAGGCGGTCTCGTTGAAGAAGGACGTCAGGTAGTCCATGCGCGTGACGAAGGCGGAGCCCTGGGTCCACGTGCGGTACTCGAGGTTCTTCTCGATGCCGGTGTGCAGGTAGCCGACGCCGCAGCGGGTCTCGGTGACGGTCTCGCCGTCGATCTCCAGGATCAGCCGGAGCACTCCATGGGTGGAGGGGTGCTGGGGACCCATGTTGACGACGATGCGCTCGTCGTCGGCGCGGGCCGCGGACTGGACGATCTCGTCCCAGTCGCCACCGGTGACCGTGTAGACGGTGCCCTCGGTGGTCTCGCGCGCCGAGGCGGCGGCCGCGGATGCTGACTGTGTGCTCACGAGTACGACCTCCGCTGGTCCGGAGCCGGGATCTGGGCGCCCTTGTACTCGACGGGGATGCCGCCGAGGGGGTAGTCCTTGCGCTGCGGATGGCCCTGCCAGTCGTCGGGCATGAGGATCCGCGTCAGGGCCGGGTGACCGTCGAAGACGATCCCGAAGAAGTCGTAGGTCTCCCGCTCGTGCCAGTCGTTGGTCGGATACACGGAGACCAGGGATGGGATGTGCGGGTCGGCGTCGGGGGCGCTGACCTCCAGGCGGATCACCCGGTTGTGGGTGATCGAGCGCAGGTGGTAGACGGCGTGCAGCTCGCGGCCCTTGTCCTGGAGGTAGTGCACGCCGCTGACGCCGGTGCACAGCTCGAACCGGAGCGCGGGATCGTCGCGCAGGGTGCGGGCGACGCGCAGCAGGTGCTCGCGCTCGATGTGGAAGGTGACCTCGCCGCGGTCGACGACCGTCTTCTCGATGGCGTTGGCGGGCAGCAGTCCCTGTTCCTCCAGGGCGCCCTCCAGCTCGTCGGCGACCTCGTCGAACCAGCCGCCGTAGGGGCGGGCCGCCGGTCCGGGAAGGCGGACCGAGCGGACCAGGCCTCCGTAGCCGGAGGTGTCGCCGCCGTTGTTGGCGCCGAACATGCCGCGCTGGACGCGGATCTCCTCGCCGCCCTGGCCGCGCTGGCCGGGAAGGTTGTCGGCGGCGAGGTCCTTCTCGGGGTTGGCCCCGTCGTGACCGTTCGCGTCACTCACCGCAGCAGCCCCTTCATCTCGATCGTGGGCAGCGCCTTGAGCGCCGCCTCCTCCGCCTCGCGGGCCGCTTCCTTCGCGTTGACGCCGAGCTTGCCGTTCTGGATCTTCTGGTGGAGCTTGAGGATCGCGTCCAGCAGCATCTCGGGGCGGGGCGGGCAGCCGGGCAGGTAGATGTCGACCGGGACGATGTGGTCGACGCCCTGGACGATGGCGTAGTTGTTGAACATGCCGCCCGAGGAGGCGCAGACGCCCATGGAGATCACCCACTTGGGGTTGGGCATCTGGTCGTAGACCTGCCGCAGGACGGGCGCCATCTTCTGGCTGACCCGGCCGGCGACGATCATCAGGTCGGCCTGGCGCGGTGAGCCGCGGAAGACCTCCATGCCGAACCGCGCCAGGTCGTACCGGCCCGCGCCCGCCGTCATCATTTCGAAGGCGCAGCAGGCGAGGCCGAAGGTGGCGGGGAAGACGGACGCCTTGCGCACCCAGCCCGCGGCCTGCTCGACGGTGGTCAGCAGGAATCCGCTCGGCAGCTTTTCTTCGAGTCCCATGACTTAAAGCCCCTCAGTCCCATTCCAGGCCGCCGCGCCGCCACACGTACGCGTATGCGACGAAGACGGTGAGCACGAAGAGCAGCATCTCCACGAGCCCGAAAACACCCAGGGCGTCGAAGGTGACGGCCCAGGGGTAGAGGAAGACGATCTCGATGTCGAAGACGATGAAGAGCATCGCCGTCAGGTAGTACTTGATCGGGAAACGCCCGCCGCCGGCCGGCGTGGGGGTCGGCTCGATGCCGCACTCGTAGGCTTCGAGCTTGGCGCGGTTGTACCGCTTCGGACCGATCAGCGTGGCCATGACCACGGAGAAGATCGCAAAGCCTGCCCCGAGGGCTCCCAGTACGAGGATGGGCGCATACGCGTTCACCGCTCCTCGCTCCTCTCAGTCGGCACTGACTGGTGGCGGTTCGACCGGGCCCACTCGCCTCATCCGTCACACGAACCCCGCACGTCCCGGGCGAAGATCGCGAACATGTGAAGCAGGTCACAAGCCCGACTGCCTCGCATCTTATGCCCGTCGCTCTGTGATCTGCGACACGGGGTATTACACAAGCTTTGTGATCTCCACCACCTGACGATCGATCATGAAGTCGGATGAGTGGTGATCTTCATACTCGAAGCGTTCACCTGATCACCAGAGGTGACATTTTTGACCGTCGACGCAGGCCGGAGGGGGTTCCGGGCGGGCGTCTCCATATCAAGAGGGTTCCTCTGCATGCAAATTCGCGGTGGACCGACCGTCCTGATAGAGGAGCGCGTTCACACGTCGGAGGGAGGTGCGAGGGGTGATGTGGACGCGTGCACGCGTTCACGAACTCGGTCCGCCTCGAACCGCACGCGAGACGCACCCCTCCCGGTAACCGTTCCGTGACCTCCGCCACATTGATGAGAGGCCGATGAGAACCGGGCTTGGCCAAACATCTCAACCGATGGTAGGTGGGGGGCAATTCGGACGTTATGGCGAAAGAACGTGATCACATGCATGATCACGGACGCCCGCAATGTCCGTTACGGCGTCAATAAAGAATGACAAGGGCGGGATTCTCAGGCCGGATTGAACAACTGTGGCGCAGCACACGTTTCTTGAAGATATGAAGGAGCCCCTGGTACCGGTTGTTCCCATGTCCCACACCGCTCACATACGCAGCCACCGGAAACCCCGCCGCAGCGCGACGACAAGCATCGCCGTGCGCGCCGGAGTTGCCAGTGGCGTCCTCGGCATGGCAGCGGCGGGCGCGGCCTCGGCGAGTGCCGCCGAACCCGTGACGCAGACGCTCGAACTGCCCACCCTGACGGCCGACCTGGCCACCCAGGTGGCCCAGTCCGCCGACGCCACACAGCAGGCCGCGGCGAACTACGCGCTCCAGGCCGAGCGCGACGCGGCCGCCACAAAGGCCGCGAAGCAGGCCAAGTCGGACCTCGCCGAAGCGAAGAAGAAGGCCGAGGCCAAGAAGAAGGCCGAGGAGGCCCGCAAGGAGGCCGCCGCGCGCGCCGCCTCCCGCAGCGCCGAGCGGACCGTGCTCAGCGCCGCCTCGACCGGCTCCAGCGCCTCCACGAGCACGTCCACGGCGACCGGTTCGGCCGCCGCCGTGGTCGCCTTCGTGAAGGCGCAGATCGGCGACGCCTACGTCTCCGGCGGCACGGGCCCCAACTCGTGGGACTGCTCGGGTCTCGTGCAGGCCGCCTTCAAGTCGGTCGGCGTCAGCCTGCCGCGCGTCTCCCAGGACCAGTCGACGCAGGGCACCCAGGTCTCGCTGAGCAACCTGCAGCCCGGCGACATCCTCTACTGGGGCAGCGCCGGCAGCGCGTACCACGTGGCCGTGTACGTCGGTGACGGCATGTTCGTGGGCGCCCAGAACCCCTCCAGCGGCGTCGGTGAGCACCCGCTGTCGTACGACCCGCCGAGCGGCGCGGTGCGGGTGCTCTGAGAACAGGGGCATCCTGGAACAACCCGAGACAACTCGGGCAACGCACAAGCACGGTGGGGCCGCAGCCGCTCGGGGGCAGCGGCCCTACCGGCGCACCGGCCGGGGCCCGGCCCCCGCCCGCACCCGGCCGCCGGCCCACTCCCGGCCGCCCAGCCGCCCGGCGTCCTGCCGGCCCGCCGGGGGCCCGCCGTCCCGTGATGGGCCGCCGTCCCGCCGAGGACTCCCGTCAGGGCCGCCCCTCCTCGGGCGCCCTCGGGCGCCCGCTCCCCGGACATCTCCCGGGCCCCGCCTCCGCCTGTCCACAGGCCCCTGCCTCCGGTCGTCCACAGGCGACTCGTCCACAGAGGCGATCCGCCCCCGTTTTCCACAGGCCCGCCCGCGTTCGGGCGACTCCTGGGATTCTCGATGCGTGCCGCTCGCACGGAGCGGCACGAGATCCGAGGAGGGACACCGCGATGCCACGCGTCTTCGTCCAGGGAAACCCCGTGGACCACTACCCCCGTCACGCCCCCGAGGCCCTGCGCGGTTCGGTGCGCAGGATCACCGAGACCGGCGAGGAGGTCCTGCACAGGCCGTGCCGGGACGTCACGGAGTTCGGACCCGACCTCGCCGCGCTCGTCGACGACATGTTCCTCACGATGTACATCGCCGAGGGAGCCGGCCTCGCGGCCAACCAAGTCGGTGTCGACCTGCGCCTGTTCGTGTACGACTGCCCCGATGACGATGGTGTCCGACATGTCGGCCATGTCGTCAACCCGGTGCTGGAGCCGCAGGACCCGGCCGGGCGGCGGCTGCTCGACGAGGGCGAGGGCTGCCTGTCGGTGCCCGGTGCCGTCATGGACGTACCGCGCCCGGACCGGGCGGTCGTGCACGGATTCGACAAGGACGGCAATCCGCTCACCGTCGAGGGAACGGGATATTTCGCCCGCTGCCTGGCGCACGAGACCGACCATGTGGACGGACGCGTGTACCTGGACCGGCTCTCCGGCCGGGAGCGCAAGGAGGCGCTGCGGCAGATGGCGGCCCGGCGGGAGGAGGTCCACGCCCGCAGAGCCGCCACCGTCGAGGCGCTCACCTCGTAGCGGCGCTCACGCCTTCGGGGCCACCTTGCTCAGCCCGTTGATGATGCGGTCCATCGCGTCGCCGCCGGTCGGGTCGGTGAGGTTCGCCAGGAGCTTCAGGGTGAACTTCATGAGCAGCGGGTGGGTCAGACCGCGCTGGGCCGCGATCTGCATGACCTTCGGGTTGCCGATGAGCTTCACGAAGGCGCGGCCCAGCGAGTAGTAGCCGCCGTAGGTGTCCTTGAGGACCCGCGGGTAGCGCTGCAGGGCGATCTCGCGCTGGCCGGGCGTGGCCCGCGCGTGCGCCTGGACGATGACGTCGGCGGCGATCTGGCCGGATTCCATGGCGTAGGCGATGCCCTCGCCGTTGAAGGGGTTCACCAGGCCGCCGGCGTCACCGACGAGCAGCAGGCCGCGCGTGTAGTGGGGCTGGCGGTTGAAGGCCATCGGGAGGGCCGCGCCGCGGATCGGGCCGGTCATGTTCTCCGGGGTGTAGCCCCAGTCGGCGGGCATGGAGGCGCACCAGGCCTTGAGGACCTCGCGCCAGTCCAGTTCCTTGAAGGAGTCGGAGGTGTTCAGGACACCCAGGCCGACGTTGGAGGTGCCGTCGCCCATGCCGAAGATCCAGCCGTAACCGGGCAGCAGGCGGTCCTGGGGGCCGCGGCGGTCCCAGAGCTCCAGCCAGGACTCCAGGTAGTCGTCCTCGTGACGGGGGGAGGTGAAGTAGGTCCGCACGGCCACGCCCATCGGGCGGTCCTCGCGGCGGTGCAGGCCCATCGCGAGGGAGAGGCGGGTGGAGTTGCCGTCGGCGGCCACGACGAGCGGCGCGTGGAAGGTGACCTCGCGCTTCTCCTCGCCGAGCTTGGCGTGCACGCCGGTGATCCGGCCGGTGCGGTCGTCGACGATCGGGGCGCCGACGTTGCACCGCTCGTAGAGGCGGGCGCCCGCCTTCTGCGCCTGCCGGGCGAGCTGTTCGTCGAAGTCGTCGCGTTTGCGGACCAGGCCGTAGTCGGGGAAGGAGGCGAGATCCGGCCAGTCGAGCTGGAGGCGGGTGCCGCCGCCGACGATGCGCAGGCCCTTGTTGCGCAGCCAGCCGGCCTCCTCGGAGATGTCGACGCCCATGGCGACCAGCTGCTTGACCGCGCGCGGGGTGAGGCCGTCGCCGCACACCTTCTCGCGGGGGAACTCGGTCTTCTCCAGCAGCAGCACGTCCAGACCGGACTTGGCGAGGTGGTACGCCGTCGTGGAGCCGGCTGGCCCCGCGCCGACGACGATGACATCGGCGGTGTTTTCGGAGAGGGGCTCGGTCACGGCAGGGTCTCCCCAAGGCTAGAAATCTGCGTGCCGACCGGCACTGGACATGGGCAGTCTATTCAGCGGTACTGATCACCCGGCTGAAGGGCTGCCCCTGTGAACCGAGCTCTCCCCGCGGTAAGGCTGCGTGTGCCCACGCACGAGGACGCGTTCGCCTGGTACCGGGTCTTCGACGACCCGGATGTCATGGAGTTCCACGGCGGCAGGTCCGCGGAGCTGTCCGTCTACGAGGAGCTCACCGCCCGGCAGCGCCGGCACGACGCGGAGTTCGGTTTCTGCCTGTGGACGATGGCCGACGAGTCCGGCCGGGTCATCGGTTTCACCGGCGCCCAGCCGTGGCCGCAGGACTGGGGGCCCAAGGGGGAGATCGAGATCGGCTGGCGGCTCGGCCGGGAGTTCTGGGGCCAGGGATACGCCACGGCCGCGGCGCTGGCGACGCTGGAGCGGCTGCGGGCCGCGGGCGTGCCGAGGGTGGTGGCGATGGTGCGGCCCGGCAACGAGCGGTCGGTCGCGGTGACCCGCCGGCTCGGGATGGAACTCGCGCAGACGTTCCCGCACCCGAGGCTCGCGGAGGGCGCGCTCTGCTTCCGGCTCGACCTGTCGGACGACAACTCGGGCAAAGTCCCGGACATCACCCCTGACGATCGCTTGACTGGCAACCGAGAGTAACGATCTGTTACAGAAAGACACTTGGCGCTTCCGGCCGCCATATGCCGGGGGTTACCCTTCCAGTACCGCTGGGGGTGACATCTGTGCATATAACGCCCAAAACACCCGAAGTGCGCGTGCCACGGCTGGTCGGACTGATGGCCGTGGACGCGCGTGAGACCGCCCGGGCGCGGGGACTGTTCCTCAACGCGCCGGACCGGCCGGAGTTCCATCTCACGGTCGTCGACTACGTCGTACGCCAGTTCCCGCAGGCCGGCGCCGAGGTGCCGCGGGATTCGATGGTGTACGTGTGGTTCGACTTCGGTGAGGGCGAGGGCGGCGGAGGCGTGCGCGAGCCACGCATCCCACGGCCGCCGTCGGGCGGACTGCAACGGGAGCTGGACCGGCCCGGTGACACCTTCGAGGTGATCGGCGGGTGACGCCCGGCGCCGGACTCAGGCCTCCTTGAAGCCCCGGTGCAGGGCGACGACCCCGCCGGTGAGGTTGCGCCAGGCCACCTTCGACCAGCCCGCCTCGCGCAGCCGTCCGGCCAGCGCGGGCTGGTCGGGCCAGGCACGGATGGACTCGGCGAGATAGACGTAGGCGTCAGGATTGGAGGAGACCGCGCGGGCGACCGGCGGCAGCGCGCGCATCAGGTACTCGGTGTAGACGGTACGGAACGGCGTCCAGGTCGGGTGCGAGAACTCGCAGATCACCACCCGTCCGCCGGGTCGGGTGACCCGGTACATCTCCCGCAGGGCCGCGTCGGTGTCCTGCACGTTACGCAGGCCGAAGGAGATCGTCACGGCGTCGAAGGTGTCGTCCTTGAACGGCAGCCTGGTGGCGTCCCCGGCGGTGAAGGGCATCCAGCCGGTGCGCCGCTTGCCGACCTGGAGCATCCCGAGGGAGAAGTCGCAGGGCACCACGTAGGCGCCGGCCCGGACGAAGGGCTGGGAGGAGGTGCCCGTGCCGGCGGCGAGGTCGAGGACCTTCTGCGCGGGCCGCGCGTCGACCGCGCGGGCGACCTCCTTCCGCCAGTGGCGGTCCTGGCCGAGCGACAGCACGTCGTTGGTCAGGTCGTACCGTTCCGCCACGTCGTCGAACATCGAGGCGACTTCGTGCGGCTGCTTGTTCAGGGAGGCGCGGGTCACCTCGCCATTCTTGCAGCCCCCCGTCACGGCAGGAGCCGGGGCTTCTTCTTCGCCGCCACGTCCTCCACCCAGCCGCACAGCACGACGAACACCGCGATCAGGATCCAGCCGACGCCGAACATGAACCACTGGCTGTCCAGCGGGAGCCACTTCTCGAACGCCGGGACGTCCCACATCCGGTCGATCAGCGGGACCGCCAGGATCAGGGCGATCTCGTGCCAGAGGTAGACGGTCACCGCGCGGGCGTTGAAGACGGTGACCGTCCGGTCCAGCCGCCGGAAGCGGGTCAGTGCGGCGAAGTCGATCCGGTAGTACTCCTTCGCCCACATCAGCAGCAGCACGAACCCGGCCGACCAGAAGGCCTGTGCGAGGGGGTTCTCGTCCAGGTCGTAGGTGCCGAAGCCGGCCTGGTGCGAGAAGGCGTACCAGCCGCCGTACCCCATCGCCGCGAGGGAGGCGGCGACCGCCAGGACCGGCTTCAGCCGCCGGAGCACGCCGTCGCGGTGGGCGAAGCCGAGGATCCAGCAGAAGAGGTAGGTCGACAGGTCCCACAGCGCGCTGCCGAGCCGGCCGTCCGGACCCGACCAGGCGAAGTTCAGCACCAGGACCGGGACCAGGGAGAGGACCAGGACCGGTACGGGCGCCTTGCGGAAGAGCCACAGCAGGGCCGGGGAGAGGAGGACGAACCAGAGGTAGGTCCGCAGGTACCAGAGGATCTCCCACGCCTGCTCGCCCCACGCGTTGCCCGGCGGGTCCCCGAGCGGCAGCACCCAGTAGACGATCTGCGGGCCCGGCATCCAGCCGTGGACCAGCATCGCCAGCACGACGAAGAACCCCCAGAACCAGAACGGCGGGAGGAGGCGGCGCAGCCGGCTCCTGACCACCTTCGCCGCCGGGCGCTCCAGGGACTTCGCCATCAGCGTGCCGGCCAGGCCGAACATGATGCCCATGGAGGGGAACACCATCCCGCACCAGGCCCACCCGAAGGTGTGATAGGTGACGACCCGGACCAGGGCGACCGCCCGGAGGGTGTCGAAGTAGCGGTCCCTGCCGGGCGGCCGGGACCGCGGGGCGGGGGCGGGAGCGGGTTCCTCGACAGCGGATGCCGGCTCGGCCGCGGGGATCGGCTCCGGCTCCGCCACCGGCAGCGGGGCCGTCTGCTCCGTCACCGGGACGCCCCCGTACCCGGCTCCGTACCCATACCCATACCCGGACCCGGCGTAGGGCTGGTGCGGCGGGTACTGCTGCTGCGGCTGCTCGCCTTGGCCCTCGTAGCCATGGCCGGGGTCTTGGCCATGGCCGTAGTCCCCCTGGTACGGGTACGGGTACGCGGAAGGGTTCTGCTGGTCCCAGGTCATCAGCCGTTCGCTCCTGCCGGGGTGCCTACCTCGCCGGTGCGCTTGAGCTTCTGCCAGCGCAGGCGGCCGCCGGTGAGGGCGGTGACGCAGGAGTGGATGAGGACGAGGTACATCATCTGACGGTAGGCCAGTTGCTGGAGAGGCATCATGAGGAGGTACCGGTACTTCTCCCTGTCGAGCCGGAACGCGTAGGCGGCGCACGCCAGTTGGACGCCCAGCACCGCGAACCAGGCCAGCAGGGCCGCCCGGAGGTCGACGAAGATCATCGAATAGGCCGTGAAGACGTCGATGAGCGGGGCGAAGAGCGGCGTGACGATCTGGAAGAGGACGACCAGGGGCATGCCCACCCGGCCGAACCGGCCCGACGGCCCCTTGTCCGTCAGGCACTTGCGGTGCTTCCACAGCGCCTGCATGGTGCCGTACGACCAGCGGTAGCGCTGGGACCACAGCTGTGCGAGCGAACCGGGCGCCTCGGTCCAGGCGCGGGCGTGCTCCTGGTAGACGACCCGCCGGCCGGCGCGGTGCAGGGCGATGGTGATGTCGGTGTCCTCGGCGAGGGTGTCCTCGCTCATCCCGCCGGCCTCCAGCACCGCGTCGCGCCGGAACGCGCCGACGGCACCCGGGATCGTCGGCATGCAGCGCAGCAGGTCGTACATGCGGCGGTCCAGGTTGAAGCCCATCACGTACTCGATGTGCTGCCAGGCGCCGATGACCGTGTCGCGGTTGCCGACCTTGGCGTTGCCGGCGACCGCGCCGACCTCGGGATCGGCGAACGGCTGCACCAGGTGCCGTACGGTCTCCGGCTCGAAGACCGTGTCGCCGTCCATCATCACGACGATGTCGTGACGGGCGCTGCGTACGCCGTTGTTGAGGGCGGCCGGTTTGCCGGCGTTCTCCTGGCGGAGGATCCGGACGTCGGTCATGCCGAGCCGGTCGGCCGCGGCCCTGGCGATCTCCGAGGTGCCGTCGGTGGAGCCGTCGTCGACGACGACGATCTCGATCGGGTGGGTGCTGCGGGCCAGTGACTCCAGGGTGTTGGCGATGCACTCCTTCTCGTTGTACGCCGGGACGATCACGCTCACCGGTCGGGTGACCGCCGGACCCCAGCTGAACCGGCGTCTGTTGCGCAGCCGGTGGTGGCGGCGGGCGACGAGCAGCATCAGCCCGAAGCGGCCCATGACCGCGACGCCCACGACGAGCAGCAGGCCCGACAGCACCGGCAGGGCCCACTCGGCGATCGCGACCGCCACCAGGAGCGCCTTGCCCTCGTAGAGCGTCATGCCGGTGGCGGTGCGATGGGCGGCCTGGAGGCCGCCGGAGGTGGTGTCGCCCCGGGCCGTCCCGGTGCGGACGCCGGTCTCTGCTCCCCGTCCGGCGGAGGTGCCCGCGGCGCCGGACGCGGTGGTGGCGGACGGGCCGCCGGCCGTGTCCTGCTTCTCGATCGCCCCGCTGATGGTGGTGAAGGTGTAGCCCTTCGCCCTCATCTTCTCGATGTACCGCGGCAGCGCCTCGATCGTCTGCGTCCGCTCGCCGCCCGCGTCGTGGAAGAGCACCGAGGCGCCCTTGCCCTTCTTCGGCGTGGCCCAGTCGATGATCTTGGAGACGCCCGGTTTCTTCCAGTCGTCGCTGTCGGTGTCGACGAAGACGCTGGTGTAGCCCTCCTTGCCGAGCCGCTGGTAGACGGGCCAGCTGTAGTCGTCGATGGCGTCCGTCTCCGAGGAGTACGGCGCGCGGAAGAGCGTGGTCGTGATCCCGGCCGCGCCGGCGAGCGCGAGCTGGCTCTGCCGCATCTCGCGGTTGACCCGGGCGTTGCTCTGGTACGACAGGTCGACGTGCGTGAAGGTGTGGATGCCGACCTCGTTGCCCTGGTCGACCATGGTCTTCACGATGCCCGGGTAGCGCGACACCATCGAGCCGACCAGGAAGAACGTGGCCGGGACGTCGTACCGGTGGAGGATCTTCAAGACCTGCGGCGTGTAGGTCGGGTCGGGGCCGTCGTCGAAGGTGAGCGCGATGGTCTTCGCGGGGACCGACACGGTGGCCGCCCGGCCGCCCCGGAACGTGAGGATCGGGCCGCCGTTCAGGATCCGGTCCGGTACGTCGGCGGAGCCGGCGCCGGTGCGCACCCGCTGGTCGCCGCCGACCTCCGCGCGCAGGTAGCCGTCGAGGAGCAGTACGCAGGTCAGTGCCAGCAGGAGCAGCAGGGCGAGGATGACTCGTGGTTTCTGCAGGGCCGCGGCCCGGCCCGCCGCCCGCTCGATACGGGAGGGGGCGCGCCTGCGGCCGCGTGCGGAGGTCGGTGCGGTCATGGAGAGGGCCTGCGTTCCGGTCAGTCGGCGGTGGCGGACGCCGTGGCCGGGGCGGACGGGGTGGCGGTGGTCGAGGGCGGCGCGGACGGGCCGCCGCCGGACCGGCCCGTCCGGCGTTCGGCGCCGCCCTGCGGCCGGGTGCCGCCGGGGTCGCCGCCCGCGCGTGCGAAGTCGGGGACGAGCGAGTCCGGGGTGAGCGCGGTGCCCCAGCCCAGGAAGGCGGCGCCGAGCACGCCCGTGTAGGCGAGGCAGACGACGCCGAGGAGCAGGCCGGCGCGGCGCAGCAGCTTGGAACGGCGTCCCGAGGAGTCGACGAACACGGGCCCTTCGGCGGACCCGTTGCCTTGTTTGCGGCGGCGACCACGCACTGCGGCGCGGGTTTCGATGGCGGGCTCGGATTGCATGTCCGGGGATATTAGGGAGGGTTTATGTGATCGCCTTCGGAGTCCTTGTGAGGCGGCCATGAGAAACGCCTTCACCTGTAATTTCACTGAGAGATTCCGTGAACACCTGCGAGGATCGTCCGGAGCGGTAATGGTGCTCAACATCCGCTTTGCGAAGTCTCGTTGATCCGGTTCACCACGTTCGTTCCATGAATTTCCCCTGTGATGACCGACGAGTTGAACACCATGTACGTGTGAGACGTTTTCCTTTCGAATCAGGGCTCTTTTCGATCCTGAGACGCACATCACGAAAGCGGGTGCATCTTGATGCGGGGTTTCCTCAGGCCGGCTGCCGGGCTCGTCTGCCTGTTTGCCATGGCAGTGACGGGGTGTTCCGCGGACACCTCGCGGACGGCGGCCCCGGCGGGTACGGCCTACGCCCCCTACGTCAGCGCGACCGAGGCCGCCGCCACGGACGGCGCGGGCTCGCCGTCGGTGTACAACCTGGCCTTCGTGATCTCCGGCGGCAGCGGCTGCACGCCGAAGTGGAACGGCACGACGGCGATCGGCAGTCCGGCCGTGCGGTCCCGCATAGCCGGGCTGAAGCGCGACGGCCGCTCGGTGCGGGTCTCCTTCGGCGGCGCCTCGGGCAGGGAACTCGCGACGACGTGCACCGGCGCCGCCGAACTCGCCGCGGCGTACGGCGCCGCACTGGACGCCGCGGGCTCCACCCGGGCCGACTTCGACATCGAGGGCGGCACGCTCACCGACTCCGCGTCGGTCGCCCTGCGGTCCCGGGCGATCGCCCTGCTCCAGAAGGAACGGCCCGGCCTGGAGGTCTCCTTCACCCTGCCCGTGATGCCGTCCGGGCTCGACGCCGGCGGCCTCGCGCTGCTCGACTCCGCCAACACGTACGACGTGCAGGTCTCCACGGTCAACATCATGACCATGAACTACGGCGAGTCCTACGACGGGGACATGGGCGACTACGCGCTCACCTCGGCGAAGGCCACGCACGCGCAGCTGAGGAAGGTGTTCGGGCTGTCGGACGCGGGGGCCTGGGGCGGGATGGCGCTGACCTCGATGATCGGCGTGAACGACGTGGCCGGGGAGACCCTCACGCTCGCGGACGCGGCCGACGTGCGGGCGTTCGCGGAGAGGAAGGGGATCGCCTGGGTCTCGATGTGGTCGACGTTCCGGGACGTGCCGTGCCGCAGCGGTACCGCGGACGACGACGCCGCGACCGACTGCAGCGGTGTCGCGCAGCGTTCCGGGGCGTTCGGGAAGGCGTTCGCGGGCTGAGCCGCCGCGGGCGGAGGCGCCGCCGGGCCGTCGCGCTACCTACGCCGGTGGACGAGCCGCCCCGCGCACACCGTCGCGACGCACTCCCCCGCCGCGTCGAACACCGCGAGGTCGGCCCGGACCGTCTCGGTGAGCCGCGCGGCGCGGGCCGCCGCGACCACGGCGACGTCGTTGCGTTCCGCGGCCGCCCGGAGCGCGGGCGAGTCGGCGTACGCCGCCAGGACCGCCACCGCGCCCCGCTTCAGCACGGCGTGCACCCGCTCGCGCGGGCTGGGCGCGTCCGGAAGGGGGCCGTCGTGGGTCCGGGCCGGGCCGAGGGACCCCGGCCACCTGCGCACCCGCGCCCGCGGGAACCGCTCGCGCAACTCCTCGTAGGGCCCGACGGCACCGATCCGGTCCCGTACGACGACCACGGCGCCGTCCTCGACCGGTGCGGCGTCCCAGGCGGTGAAGACCCGGTCCGCCGCGTGAATCGTCTCCACGCCGGGGTCAGTTGGCGGTGAGGAGCTTCAGTTCCGGGTGGGCGGTCCCGCCCTCGATCGCCGTCGAGGAGATGTGGGACATCACGCGCTCGTCGACCGGGTCGTTCGCCGGGTCGTCGTGGACCACGAGGTGCTCGTAGGTCGTCGCGCGCTGCGCCGGGACCCGGCCCGCCTTGCGGATCAGGTCGATGATCTCCAGGCGGTTGGAGCGGTGCTTGGCGCCGGCCGAGGAGACGACGTTCTCCTCCAGCATGATCGAGCCGAGGTCGTCGGCACCGTAGTGCAGCGAGAGCTGGCCGACCTCCTTGCCGGTGGTCAGCCAGGAGCCCTGGATGTGGGCCACGTTGTCGAGGAAGACCCGGGCGATCGCGATCATCCGCAGGTACTCGAAGAGGGTCGCCTGCGTGCGGCCCTTCAGGTGGTTGTTCTCGGGCTGGTAGGTGTACGGGATGAAGGCCCGGAAGCCGCCCGTGCGGTCCTGGACGTCCCGGATCATCCGCAGGTGCTCGATGCGCTCGGCGTTGGTCTCGCCGGTGCCCATGAGCATCGTGGACGTGGACTCCACGCCCAGGCCGTGCGCCGCCTCCATGATCTCCAGCCAGCGCTCGCCGCTCTCCTTGAGGGGCGCGATGGCCTTGCGGGGGCGCGCGGGCAGGAGTTCCGCGCCGGCGCCGGCGAAGGAGTCGAGACCGGCCTCGTGGATGCGGGTGATGGCCTCTTCGACCGAGACACCGGAGATCCGGGCCATGTGCTCGACCTCGGACGCCCCCAGGCTGTGGATGACCAGCTGCGGGAACGCGTCCTTGATCGCCTTGAAGTTGCGCTCGTAGTACTCGACGCCGAAGTCGGGGTGGTGGCCGCCCTGGAACATGATCTGGGTGCCGCCCAGTTCGACGGTCTCCGCGCAGCGGCGCAGGATGTCGTCGAGCTCACGGGTCCAGCCCTTGGCCTGGTCCTTGGGGGCCGCGTAGAAGGCGCAGAACTTGCACGCGGTGACGCACACGTTGGTGTAGTTGATGTTCCGCTCGATGATGTACGTCGCGATGTGCTCGGTACCGGCGTACCTGCGGCGGCGTACGGCGTCGGCGGCCGCGCCCAGCGCGTGCAGGGGCGCGTCGCGGTAGAGGTCGAGCGCCTCTTCCGGGGTGATCCGCCCACCGGCGGCGGCACGGTCGAGGACAGACTGGAGGTCGGCCTTCTCGGTCACCTTGGGCGTCCCTTTCGTCAAGGGTTGTGGACAGACTCCGCCAGCCTACGCCAGGCCTTCGGACGGCCCGACCTCAGGCCGTGTACGCGCCCACCAGCAGCGCCGCGAACGCGCCCGCGATCAGGAACGGGCCGAACGCGATCGCCGTCTTGCGCCCGGCCCGCCGTACGACGACGAGGGCGCCGCCGTACAACGCGCCGAGCAGGAACCCGGCGAAGGTGCCGAGCAGCACGGTGGGCCAGCCGTACCAGCCGAGGACGGCGCCCGTGCCGAGGGCCAGTTTCACGTCGCCGAAGCCCATGCCGCCGGGGTTGACCAGGAACAGGACGAAGTAGCCGGCGCCGAGCGCGAGGGACGCGTAGAGCGCGGTGAGCCAGTCGCCGGCGTGCTCGGGGAGCAGCGCGGCACCGCCGAGGAGGGCGAGGGCGGCCGCGGCGAAGGGGAGGGTGAGGGGATCGGGCAGGCGCTGCACCCGGAAGTCGACGGCCGCCAGCAGCACGCCGACCGGCGCGAGCAGCAGCCAGACGACGAGTTCGGGGCGGGTACCGGTGGCGCCCGCCAGGGCCGCGCAGACCAGCGCGGTGGCGACGGCGAGGGGGGCGGTGCGGGGGCCGTGGGCGGCGCGCGGGCCGGAGGCGGGCGGGCGCGGGTCGCCGGGGTCCGGCTCGGCGCCGTCGTCGGCGGCCGGTTCCGGTGCGTCCGCCTGTGCCGGGGTGAGCGGCGCGTCCTGTGCCGCGCCGGCCGTCGCGCAGGCGGCGCAGCGGGCCCGGCCCAGCCAGCCGCCGAGCGGATGGTCCGCGGGGCAGGCGGTGCGCCACGGCTCGCCCGCCGGGGCCGAGAAGCGGTACGCGGCGCGGGGCAGCAGGGTGCCGCTCGCCGCGCCCCAGAGCGCGGCGGCGGCCACGAGGACGAGGTCCTGGCCGGTCATCCCGCCGCCTCGGCGCCCTCGCGCCAGGTCGGCAGGAGTTCGTCGAGGAGGGCCTCGGTGCGCGGGGGCAGGCCGCGTGCGCCGCTGCGGGCGACGAGGTCGGCGGCGAGGGCGCGGAGCCGGTCCGGGTCGCCGGTGGCGTGGGTGGCGCGCAGCAGCTCGTGCCACAGGCGCTCGTCGTCCGGAGCGGTCCGCAGCGCCGCGCCGAGCGCCTCGATCGCCTTCTCCGCGCGGTCCTTCTCCAGGTGGAACGCGGACAGCGCGAGGCCGATGTCGGCGACCAGCAGCGGCAGTTGGGCGTCGACGATCTCGTGGGTGAGCCAGCGGTAGCGGCCGTCGGCGCGGTCGGCGAGCAGCGGGCCGCGCACCAGCACGAGCGCGTCGGTGAGGAGACGGCCGCGGACGGCCCGGCTGTCGGCGCCCTTGCCCTGGGTGGCCTCGTAGTAGAGGGACCGCAGGACGTCCAGGTCGGAGACGACGGACTTGGCGAGCACCAGCCGGCCGGTGGTGTCGGTGCGCAGCCGCGGGCCGCCGTCGGGGGCGGTGCCCAGCCAGGCGCGCAGCCGCTCCAGCAGCGCGTCGCGGACGTCCTCCGTCACTCCGCGCGGCCACAGCGCGGACGACAGCACGCGCGGGTGCACGCCCTCGCGGTGCAGCAGGAGCAGCGCGAGCGCCTCGTGGAGCAGGGCGCTGCGGTCTCCGTCCGGGGTGTCGAGGCCGATGATCTCGTACGGGCCGACCAGCCGCGCGTAGACCGCGGGGCGGCCCTGTTCGCTGATGTCGACGAGGAACGGCGGGGCGTTGGTCGGCCCGTCCGGGTCGCGCTCGGGGTCGGCCTCGACGAACAGCTCGACGACCGCGCGCTGCTGCACGGCGGGCAGCAGCTGGGCTTCGAGTTCGAGGCCGAGCAGCGGGGCGAGGAGCTTGCCGTCCGGGGTGATCTCCATCGCCCAGGCGGCGCCCGGCAGGTCCGCGCTCTCGGTGCCGACGAGGTAGCCGATGCCCAGCCGGGCCGCGTCGGCGGCGAGTTCGGCGAGCCGCAGCGCGTCCTCGGCGGACGGCTGGGCGGCGAGCAGCACCAGGTTCGGCGCCCAGCGGGTGTGCTGGGCCGGGCCGGTGCGGCCGGTGAGGACGGAGTCGTGTCCGGCGGCGCCGAGCGCCCCCCGCCGCTGCCGGGTCTCCGCCTCCATCACCTCGAAGAGCGCGTCCGCGTCGTCGAGGTGCCGCAGCCGGTTGGGGGCGAGCGGGGTGAGGTCGGCGCCGAAGCCGACGAGCGTGATGGTCATGCGGTCCGACCAGCCGTTGGTGGCGAGTTCGGCGGCGACCGAGGAGAACACGGCGGCCCGGTCGGCCTCCCGGCCGCTCAGCGAGACGATGCCGGGCACGGCCTCCAGGTTGAGCAGCAGCCGCGAGTCGTCCATGGTGCCGAGGCTGACCAGGCCCGGGTACGGCGCCGCGGTGTCGGTGTCCTCGTAGCGGTCGGCGTCCGCGCGGGACAGCGTCCAGAACGTCTGGTCCTGGCCGAGCTGCCAGGGCGCCGGCGGCTTTCCGGCCGGCTGGGCGAGCTGGAGGTGCAGGTCGCCGTGGCTGAGCCAGGCCGCGTAGACGACGGGCAGCGAACGGGACTCGGCGGTGAGGGCGGCGGCCAGTCCGCGCAGGGACCGGTCGAGCTGGCGTACGCCTTCGGGGTCCGCGCCGACCAGGAGGGCGTCCTGCACGTCCTGGGCCTCGCCGTGCGGGGTCGGCGGCTCCATGCCGCGCCGCCCGCCGACGGCGCCGAGCGCCGACTGCCACAGGGCCTGCCGGCGGCGGCGGCCGAGCGCGGCGAGCAGGCCGGCGGCGAGGAACGGGGCGCCGAGCAGCGCCTCCGGGAGGCCGAAGGCGTGGCCGGAGCCGTCCTGGGCGTGCGTGGCGGGTGTGGCGGTGTCACCGGCCCGGCGCGGGCTGGGCACGGTGATCCGGGCGGTGGCGCCGTCCTCGGCCGCGTGCCCGCCGCCGCCCTGCTCCTGGTGCTGCTGCTGGGCGTGGTCGCCGGTCCTGGCGTAGTCGCCGATCTGCTGCCGGACCTCGGGCGAGACGTGCGCGTCGGGGTTCTCGACGAGTTCGCCGCCGTGCGCGTCGCCGGGCATCTCCATGATCCAGCCGGGCCGGATGAGGCTGGCCTCGGAGAGCCGGGAGCCGTCGGGCTGGACGCGGTCCTTGTTGAGCTCGTAGATCTCCTTGTACCGGCGGCCGTCGCCGAGGTGGCGCTGCGCGATCTCCCACAGGGAGTCGTGGTGGCGGCCCTCGGGCGGCTGGATCCGGTAGTACTTCGTCGCCCCGTGCGCGGCGGCGGAGCCGTGCTCGGCCTGGGCGGCGACATGGCCGGCCTGTTCGGCGAGGGCGGCGGCGGTGCTCTTGGCCTGCTCCTGCTGCTGGGCGAGGAGGCCGGGGGTCGCCTGGGCAGCGGCCACGGTGCCCTTCTGGTTGCCCTCCATGCCGTGGCCGAGCTGCGACAGGCCCGGGGTGAGACTGGCGGCGGTGGCGCCGACCAGCAGCAGTGCGGCGACCAGCTGCCGGGCGAGCAGCTGGCTGGGGCCGGCGCCGGGGACCCGGCCGGGCAGGCCCACGCCGGAGACGGCGGCCTTGACCTCCACCAGCACGCAGGCGGTGAACTGGGCCCAGGCCAGCCAGACGATGACCGTCAGCGTGTTCAGGAACACGTCGACGCCGATCGGCTCCGACAGCCACTCCGTCTTCGGGGCGCTGTGCGGCAGGGGCCAGCCGACGGACACGGCGAGCGCGCCGGGGACGCCGACGACGAGGACGAGCAGGGCCAGGAAGGCGAGGAAGGCCTTGACGAAGTCGCCGGCCGTGCGCCGCCGCATCCGCACCGGCTGCGGGGTCCGGTTCCGCGGACCCGACGGGGTCCCCGTCGGTCTTCCCGTCGAGCTTGATGTGCTGCGTCGCGCCATGGCGGGTGTCCTGGGGTCGTGTGTGGAAGGAGCGGGCCGAGGGCACCACGAGCCTAACGAGCCCCCTTCGACGATCCTATTGACTGGAACCGACAGCGTCGAAGGGCAGAACACCGAACGGGCGCCCGGTTACGGCCCGTTCATCGACTCATGCCCGATTGGCCGGAGTTGTCGTCCGCCGCCCCGCACACCGTCCCTCCACACATCCCTCACCGGCTTCGGCCGGTCAGTCGCCGACGCGCAGCGAGGAGACCAGGAAGCGGCGCAGGACGGAGGTCGCGAAGGTGACGGCCGCGACCCCTTCCTCGGCGCGGAGTTCGACCACCGTGCGCGAGGGGCCGTACGGGCGTACGTGCACGTTTCCGAGGACGGCGGGGGTCTGCATGCCCTGCTCCAGGAGCACGCGCGCGAACCTCCAGGTGACCTCCTCGCCGTCCAGGGAGATCCACGGCGGGAACACGAAGTGCACGGACTGCGGGTCGGCCGAGGTGTAGCGGAGGGTCGCGGGTACCGCCAGCTCCTGCTCGTCGGCGGTGAGCAGGCGGGCGCCGGTGGCCTGCTCCAGGGTGATGGGCACGGGCGTACTCCGTCGGTGAGGAAGGCGAGGGCGGGAGCCGTCGTAGATATGGAGTGGCTCGTCCGCGTCTGATTACGCAGGAAAAGCAGGTCACTTGAGTGACATGCGTCACCTTCCGGTCCGGCGGGGCGCTCCCGTGCCGGTCAGCCGACCTCGTTCTCGGCCGTCGCCTCTCCGTGCACGACGATCGCGCCGCCGTAGAACATGCCCGTGAACACCGGCTCGTACGTCAACTGCACCTGGACCTGGACCTGCTGCGCGTCGGCCGCGGTGCAGTGCGTGCCCGCGATGTCGGCGGCGGACATGTCCATCTCGCGGGCGAAGGTCTTCACCCGGGCGTCGCAGTCCTGGAAGTTGATCGGCGCGGTGCCCTGGCCCTCGTACAGCTTCTCCCGGTCGATGTCCTGCGCCGCGTAGCGGGCCGCCTGTTCGGCGATGTCGGCGGCGCGTTCGCGCTTGGAGATGGACAGGCCGCCGTCGATGACGAACGCGGAGAGGGAGAGGAAGACCAGCGCGAAGATGATGACCGCACCGGCGCCGGACCCCCGGTCGTCCAGGCGGAGCCGGCGCGCGGTCCACCAGGTGCGCAGCAGCGCGATGCTCAGGCTCACGCCGACCTCCGCAGCGGATCCAGCGGCGAGGAGAAGCTCGCGGTGAGGGTGGTGGGGATGTCCAGGCCCAGCATGGCCAGACCGCGCACCTGGCAGCTGACCTCGACGGTGAAGATGCTGTCGGGCTCGAAACCCTGGCTGGTCTGGACGACGGAGACCGGCCCGGAGCAGACGTCCGCGAGGTCGGCCTCGGCGGCCTTGCGCGCCTCGGACATGGCCGTGCCGTGGTCCTTCTGGATGGAGCCGGCGCGGGCCGCGTCCCGGGCGGCGCCGTCGACCGCGCCGCGCCCGTCGACGAGCTGGCCGAAGGCGACCAGCACGAGGATGAACAGGATCATGACCGGGGCGAGGATGACGACCTCGACGGTCGACAGCCCCCCGTCGTGCGTCGGCTCGTCGTGCGTCGTCCCGTCGTGGGCGGACATCTAGTTGTCCTCCACGAATCGCTCGACCGGGCCCGACGACTGCGCGTGCACGGTCAGGTCCAGGCCCGGGAACACCGTCGGGATGCGGGCCGTGATCTCGACACCGACCGTGTTCTGCTCCGGCTGCAGCATCTTCACGTCGGGCGCCAGGACCAGTTGCGGCCCGAGCTGGCTGATGTAGGAGTCGACCACGTCCTGGGCCTTGCCGCGCCAGGCACCGGGTTCCGCGTCGGCGGTGGCTCGGGCCTTGCGGGCGCCCGCCTGGGCCGCGGCCTGGGCCACGTGGTCGGCGAAGAAGTACAGCGCGAACTGCACCGTGGCGAAGATCATGAAGAACAGGACGGGGGTGAGGAACACGAACTCGATCGCCGTCATCCCCGAGTCACCGCGCGCGGCCGCCGCCCGGCGGCGCACCCAGCCGCGCAGGCCCGTGCTCACGCCCTCGGACATCCCCGTCACCCCCGTCACCCCGTCGTCGTACGCGCGCTCAGCAGGTCTTGCTCGCGCTGGCGCCCTTGATGCAGTCGCCGACCTTGTTGGCGCCGTCGCTGAGCGCCGCGTTGATGATGGCGGCCACCACGCCGACGATCGCCACGACGACCGCGGAGATGATGACCCACTCGACGGCGGAGGCACCGCGGTCGAGTTCGCCGGAGCGGGCGCGCTGCACCCGGCCCTGGAGGAAGGTGACCAGGAAGTCCATCGCCGGGATCCCGGTGCTGTAGTTCCGTCCGTTCATGGTGTGTTGTCCTCTCGAAACAGCAGTTGGCGAAGGTTCACGCAAGAGATCAGACCTGGAACACCCGCATCGCCGCCGGGAAGATCAGGAAGACCAGGAAGCCGGCGCACAGCAGCAGCTGGGCGACGAGCATCGACTGGGACTTCTCGCCCGCGCTGCCCTCGATCTCGGCGAGTTCGCGGTGCCGCATGGTCTCGGCGCGGGAGGCCAGGGACTCGCGGACCTTGGCGCCGTCGTCGGCGACGAGCGCCAGGGACGCCGACAGGTCCTTCAGCTCCTCGACGCCGAGTTCCTCGCCGAGCGCGCCCAGCGCCTGCCACTGGCTGACGCCGGTGATGCGGGCGTCGGCGAGGGCGTTGCGGATGCGCTGGTTGGCCCAGCCGTCGGAGACGTCGGCGGCCGCCATCAGGGCCTCCGGGAGGCCGCGGCCGCCGGCCAGGCTCATCGACACCAGGTCGAGGTAGGCGCCGATCACCCGCCTGAGGTCGCGGCGCTTGTCGGCGGCGTCCCGCCGCACCTCCAGGTCGGGCAGGAAGAAGAACAGGGCCGCGCAGGCCAGGGAGAGCCAGACCGGGATGACCGGGCTGTGCCCGAACCCCATCGTGTAGACGACGGCGAACAGGAACGGGCCGAAGATCAGGCCGGCCGCCGCGAGCAGCACCTTGGTGGCGAGGAACTTCTCCCAGCTGCGGTCCAGGACGGCGAGGTCGGCGCGGAGCGAACGCTGCTCCCAGCCCTGCTGCCGGTAGAAGTCGGCGACGCGCTGCCCGACTTCGGCGCGCAGGGATCCGAACCGGCCGGTGTCCTGGGTCTGCCGCGCGGACTCGTAGGCGGCGCCGCGCGCCCGCATCGCGTCGATCCGGGCGACCTGGGCGACCGCGCTGCGCTTGGACGGCATCAGCGCGCGGACCAGGACGTACACGCCGAGGCCCAGGACCACGCCGACGAGGATCGGCATCGTGAGGTTCACCGGCGTACCCCTTCCTCGGTGGGCAGCGTCTGCTGACCGGGCTGACCCGGCTGGCCGGGGGCGGTGCGGGGCGGCCTGACGAACTGGACGGAGGACTGGTCGCGGACCAGGAACCGTTCCGGGGTCTCGATGGTGGACAGCTTGCGCAGCCACCAGAAGCCGAGCGCGAACAGCCCGCAGACCAGGGCGAGGACGAGCTGGCCGACGGCGGTGCCGTACGGCGAGACGAAGTCGCGGTTGAAGACGGCGAGGCCGAGCACGAACGCGACCGACACGGCGACGACGATCTGCACCGACCGCCGGGTGGACGCCCGTTGGGCCATCACACGCTGCCGCATGTCGACCTCCTCGCGCGCCGACTTGGCGAGCGCGCCGAGCACCTGCCGCAGACCGGGGCCGCGCAGGCGGGCGTTGAGCATGAGCGCGGCGACGATGATGTCGGCAGACGCGTCGTCGATCTCGTCGGCGAGGTGCTGGAGCGCGTCCGGCAGCGGGGTGCGGGCGCGCAGCCGGTCGACCAGGGCGTCGAGGTGCGGACGCAGGATCGGTGCCGCGGCCCGCGCCGACGCCGGGATGGCCTGCTCCAGGCCGACCGCGCCGGCGATGGTGTCCCGCAGCGACTCGGTCCAGGAGGCCAGCGCCTCCACGCGCTTCATCGCGGCGCGTTCCTCGGCGGCGCCGCCGAACAGCTTGTCCCAGAAGAAGACCAGGACGCCGGCGGCGACACCGGCCACCGCCCAGCGGGTCATCAGCAGGACCGCGAGGCCGACGATGGCGGCGAGGGAACCGCGCCGGCCGGCGAACCGGATGAGTTCGGCGGCCCGGTCGTTCGCCTTCTGCTTCTCGTGGTCGGGCTTGGCGGGCAGGCCGCGGACCGCGAGGATCAGCAGCGCGAGGCCGCCGCCCGTGGCGACACCGCAGCCCAGCGCGTACAGGACCTCGGTGGAGAAGAGGCCGCCCATGGAGCCCAGGGAGTCCAGGTTCATGTCACATCACCCCCAGGCCCCGTGCGGCTGGTAGCCGTAGGCCATCAGGTCCTCCAGGCAGGCTAGGGGCGCGTGCGGTACGACCCGGCCGTCGGGGGCCTCCGCGAACACCTCGCTGGACAGCACCCGCCCGTCGACGCCGTTGACCTCGCGGACCGAGGTGACCATGCGCTGAAGGCGGCCGCCGGTCTGGTAGTTGTTGCGCCGCTGGATGAAGACGACGAAGTTCACCGCGCCCGCGATCAGCATCTGGCTGGCCTCGATGGGCAGCCGTTCGGAGGCCTGGAGCGCGTAGGTCGAGATGCGGTTGAAGACCTCGCTTGAGCTGTTGGCGTGGATCGTGGAGAGTGATCCGTCGTTGCCCTGCGACATCGCGTTGAGCATGGTGACGATCTCGTCGCCGAGGACCTCGCCGACGATGACCCGCGAGGGGTTCATGCGCAGCGAACGGCGGACCAGTTCGGCCATGGAAATGGTGCCCTGGCCCTCGGAGTTGGGCAGCCGCTCCTCGAACGCGACGACGTTCGGGTGCAGGTCGGGGAAGGTGTCGAGGCCCAGCTCCAGCGCGCGCTCGACGGTGATGAGGCGCTCGTGCGGCGGGATCTCGTTGGCGAGGGCCCGCAGCAGGGTCGTCTTGCCCGCGTTCGTCGCCCCCGCGATCATGATGTTCTTGCGGGCGCGGACCGCGCAGGCCATGAAGTGCGCGACCTCGGGCGTCAGGGTGCCGTTGCCGACCAGGTCGGAGATGAAGACCTTGCCCATGCGGGCGCGGCGGATGGAGAGCGCGGGCCGCCGGGTGACGTCCATGACGGCGGAGAGCCGGGAGCCGTCGGGCAGGCGGAGGTCGAGCTGCGGGTTGGCGGAGTCGAAGGGCCGGGAGGAGAGACCCGAGTAGGCGCCGAGCACCTGGATCAGCTCGACGAGTTCCTCGTCGGTCTCCGCGACGGGGTCCCCTACGGTCTCGCGGCCGTCGCTGTAACCGACGAACACCTGGTCGCAGCCGTTGATGTCGATGTTCTCGACGTCGGGGTCGTCCAGCAGCGGCTGGAGGCGTCCGACGCCGAACAGGGCCGCGTGCACGGCGGCCGCGTACTGCTCCTCGGTCTCCGCGTCCAGCGGCGTGCGCCCGGCGTTGATGTCCGCGCGGGCGTACTCCTCCAGGATCTGGGCTATGACCGCGCGGGCGTACTGCCGTTCGTCCTCGTTGGACATCGGCGTGACACCGGACGTCTGGTCCTGACGGCGCTGCTCGGCGATCCGGTCGCCGGCGTCCTGCCGGAACCGCTTGACCAACTGGTGGTCGACAGCGGTCATCGGCCGGCCCCCGCATGGGGTGCCTGGGTCGGTACGGTCCAGGCGGCGCCGTACTGCTGGTGGATGTCGGCGGTGACCTTGCGGGCCGAGCGGATGAGCAGCGACTTGTCGAGCCGCCCGCGCTTGCGGCCGGCCAGCTGGTCGGCGCCCGCGGCGTCGTCGGCGATCGTGCCGACCACCCGGGCCCCGGTCTGGGCGTGCACGAGCATGTCGTTGACCTGGTTGACCAGCTTGCCGGAGCTCGACGGATCGGCGACCAGGACCACGCCGATCAGCGGGGTGGCGAGCGAGGCGGCGCCGCGCGGGCCGCCGTGCAGCTTCTGCGCGAGGGCGGCGGCGCGGTCCCGGACCCGGGCCAGCGCCTCCGGCTCGGTCCGCGAGACCAGCAGCACGAGCGCGGCGTGCGGGAACAGCTCCACGGCCGGGGTGTCGCCGCTGATCCGGCCGCAGTCGGCGATGACGTCGGCGGGGGCGTTCGGGGAGTCGGCGAGGGAGGCGAAGGCGTGGCCGAGGGTGGGCCACAGGCCGGCGAGCCCGGCGGCCTGCTCGGCGATGCCGAGGCCGACGACCACTTCCAGTCCGCCGCTCAACGGCTGGACGTGGTCCCAGAGTTGATCGGGGACCAGGCCGCGCCGGGCGGTGGCCGCTATGGAGAGCATGCCGGTGTTGGGGTTGAGCGGTCCGCCGTGCGCGGCGGCGCTGCGGTAGACCAGGTCGCCGCCGGCCGGGTCGGCCTCGGCGAGCAGGACCCGACGCGGCCAGACCGCGGCCAGCGCGACGGCCGCGGTGGTGACGCCGGGAGAACCCTTGTCGGCGGCGATTGCGATGAGCGCCATGGGTGGGCCGCCTTCTAGTTGCCGGTGCCGGGAACGTGCACGATGGCGACCGCGCCGGCGGCCGCGGCCCGCGCGACCGCGGCGGCGTCGCTCTCGTCCACGAGCAGCGTCAGCGAGAGGTTGCCGGTGCTGATGGTGGAGTCACTGTCGTCGGACCTGGTGTTGACCTTGGCGTCGGGGACGATCGGCGCACCGGACGAGGAGGAGGACGACGAGTCCGAGCCGCCGGATCCGGAGCCGGAGCCCGAACCGGAGTTGCCGGTACCCACGTTGTAGACGGCGACGACGTCACCGGGCTTGATGTCCGCCGGGTACTGGCCCTCCTTGAGGGCGACACCGACGGAGGCCTTGCCGGCCGGCAGCGAGCTGCCCTGGGTGAACATGTCGCCGATGACGACGGTGCCCTTGTAGATGGTGGACTTGGCCTTGTAGGACTTCAGGGAGTCCAGCTGCGACCACTTGACGTAGTTGATGCTGTCGTCGGCCGCGACCAGGACGGACGTCGTGTTGCTCGTGCCGACGGACTCGCCGGCCTGGATGTCGGCGGTCACCTTGACGACCTCGATCCGGTCGCCCGCCTGGAGCACGAGTGTCGTGGCGCCCAGCGCGCCGAGCAGGATCAGCAGCACCGCGAGCGCGGCGAGCGCGGGCTTGCGTTCACGGGGCGGCGTAGGAAGCCGGTCTCCGACCGAAGGCTGAGCCGGGCCCGTGGAACGACCGGCGCCCGCCCCCGTACGCTCTTGGATCTTCACGCAACCGCTCCCCGTTACAGCCAAGAAAAAAATTGTCTGCCCTGAAACTCTGTCAACGCCGTAAAAGCGGACACTCGACGCCAACCGCCCGATCCGGCCGAATACTCGGCGGCAGGGCGAGTGTCAAGCGATCGCACCGTATCAGCCGCACATAAGCCCCTCAAGGCGCGCTCGGACACCTTGACCTCAATGGAATCGACGTTGCGATCTGCAACGGCGGTGACCTGAGCGGCGGTTGAGATTCCAGCCACGTCAAGGGACACCGACGTGTGCGCCGGTGAATCCTCCCGCCCCCGTCCACGACCGGCCCGCACGCGATGCCGTCACCGTGCGCCCATGAGGCCTGCACGAAGTGCTCACGACGACGACCGGTCCCGGACCGCGGCCTGACTAGGATTTCGGATCACCCGGCCGGACGAGGGGTCCGCCGCCGTCGACCGTGAGGACCGCCGACCGTGACCGTGCCGCACCCCAAGTCCTGGCTGCCCCCGGCCGGCGAGGAACTCGTGGCACGCGCCCCGGTGTCCTTCGCGACCGGCGCCGGGGACCGGGTCAAGGGCCGGCGCTGGTTCCGTGACCCCGCACGGCGCGACATACAGGGCGAGTTGCCGGGCTGGCCGCCCGGACCGGTCTACCGGCTCAGGTCGAGGACCGGCCTCGTGCTGCGGACCGTCCTGGGCATCACGTTCCTCCTGGGTGTGCTCGCCCTGGCCGTGGTCGCCGACGGCAACGTGCCGTCCGGCAGCGGCCCCGCCGGTGCCGGACTGGGCAGGAGCAAGGACCCGGAGAACGAGGAGGAGGACTTCCCGGTGCTGTGGGCCGCCCCCGGCGCCGTCGCCCGTACCCTCCCCTGGGAGCTGGACCCGGCCCGCCGCCCCGGGACGGACGTCACGCACCTGGTCCTGACCGACCGCCGGCTGCTGGTCCTCGGCGGGCTCCAGGACCCCAGGGACCCCTGGGAGGAGGTCCTGTGGGAGGTGGAGCTGAGCGCGGTGGCCGGCGTCGAGCGGTGCCCGTTCAGCGTCGGCGGGCGGGACTTCAGGATCACCTTCACGGACGGCTCCTGGTGCCGGCTGACCTCCCTGGAGGGTGAGGGGCTCGTCGCCCGGCTGACGGCCGCGTGATCCGGCCTAGACGGTGACCCGGACCGTCCGGGCCAGTTCGTCGGTCAGCTCGCACAGGGCGTCGGTGCGGGCCGGTGCCCGCCAGGACGTGAACAGCACGAGCGCCCAGGCCGGGTCGGCGCGGATGCCGTACGCGCAGGTCTCCGTGACGGTGCCCAGCCCGTCCGCGTCCACGTCCTGGACGTAGGCGTGCCGTACCCGCACCGCCGGGCCGGCGGGCAGGGTGCGCGGCTCGCTCTCGGGCGGCCGGTAGGACACCGGGGTCGGAGCGGCGAGGAAGCGCCGCAGGAGATCGACGGTCATCGTCGGGTGCGTGGCGTCGGCGACCAGCGCGGTCAGTTCGACGCGGGCCAGTTCGCCGAGGCGGGGTTCCGGGACGTACGACAGCGCGGTGACCGGCCCGCGCTCGCGGGAGTCCGCGGCGGCCTCGCGGAGTTCGGCGGCGAGGGCCCGCCGGAGCCGCTGCCGTCCGCCGTCCGTACCGACGCGGCGGGCCGCCGCCTCCGCGGACCACGCGTCCAGGTCGACGTCGGCCGCGCGCACCGGCAGGGCTATGGCGTCCCGCGGCACCCTCATACGCACCGTGGACGCGGCGAACTCGGGCATCAGGCCATCCATTGCAGAGTGCGGGCGACGGAGTCGAAGAGGCCGACCAGGGCGTCGGCCAGCGGTTCCATCGGCGTGGAGAAGGAGAGCAGCAGCCGCTGATCACTGCGCGGGACCGTGAGATGGACGTCCAGGTGCGTGACGGCGAGCTTGTTGCCGTCGGGGTCGTCGGCGGCCGGCCGGCGCAGGCGGCGGTGGCGTACGGCGGGGCCGGCGGGGAGGTCGACAAGGGTGACCGTCTCCTCGGCCGTCGCGCGCAGGGCGAGGGCGCGGGCGACGTCCCCGAGATCACCGGCCTCGGTGCCGGGAGGCGGCCGCAGCAGGGTGACCACCAGACCGGCGGAGACCGGGACCCGGCCGAGGATCCGGTTCATCAGGTACATCTCGACACCGCCGTGGGCGTGCGCGGCCTCGGCCTGCTTCCGCATCCGCTCCGCGAGCGCGGCCGCCAGCCGGGGATCGGCCGCCGTACGCCGGAGACCGCGCTTGACGATCTTGTCGATGCGGTAGCCCCACCGTTCGGGATCGAGCACGATCCGCTCCCAGCCCTCGGGAACGGCGAGGCGGTAGTCGGAGGGCGGCGCGGTCCCGTCCGCGTCGGCGCCGGGGCCACGGGAGGTGCCGGAACCGCCGGCGGCACCGGGGCCATAGGAGGTGCCGGAACCGCCGGCGGCACCGGCGTTCCCGCCGTTCACCGCGCCGCCCCGGCCGTCCGGCCGTACCGCCGCCTGCCCATGACCACGGCCGTCGCCGGCGCCAGCACGAGCACCACGGCGGCGCCCAGGCAGAGGTAGCCCTCGGGGACGCCGCCGATCGAGGACCTGGTCCCGAGCGCGGGCTTGTAGTGGCCCGCCGGGTCGACGACGGCGGTGACCGTGCGGCCCACCGCGTCGGCGCAGTCGTCCTTGTCGGCGACCACCTCGCGGACGGACCCGTCCCGCAGCCGGACCCTGCAGTACGTCTCGCGGGTCCCGTGCGTCCACTGGTGGGCCGGCGCGACGACGGTGACCGTCTGTTCCGTCCCTCGCAGGTGCAGGTACCAGGCGTTGGCGAAGGCGGAGCCGACCAGCACCAGGACGAGGTAGGCGGCCGCGGTGACGTACCGGGCGACGGAGGCGCCGCGCGTGTCACGGGTCTTGAAGGCCACCCAGAACACCGGCAGCGCCAGCAGCAGGCCGACGAGCGCCGCCGCCTTGCCGATGAACAGGCTCGCGCCCAGGCAGACGACGGCCGACACGGCGGCCACCAGGACCAGCCGGGCCCACGGCCACACCGGGGCGACCCCGCCGTACCCGGCCCGCGCGCTCCGCCCGGCGGGCGCGGGTTCGGAGAACTCGGCGAGGATGGTGCGCACCCGCCGCATGCCGTCCGGGCCGGCCGCGACACGGCGCAGCTCCGTCAGGCCGAGGCCCACCTCCTCCAGCGACTGCCGCCACTTCTCCGGCAGTTCCGCGAACAGCTCGTCGACGGACCTCTCGTCGTCACTCGCCACGTGATCCTTGCTCTCTCCGCTCCGGGACGTCCCACGGCCGACCGGGTCAGCCGCCGGTGTTCCAGTGCCAGTTGTAGAACGGTGTGCCGCCGGCTCCGACGCCCGGGATCTCCTTCACGTCCTGGAGGAGGTTCGGGCCGGTGGCCCATGGTTCGCCGGAGTGCGCGGGTGCCAGGTTCGACCAGCCGGCCAGCAGCGGCAGCACCTGGCTGCCGTAGTAGAGCGCCTTGGCCTGGCCGGCCATGGTCTTGAACGAGGAGTCCGCGATCTCCGACAGTTCCGGCGCCGACTCCGCGAAGGCCTTGGCGGCGGCGTGCGCCGCGGGGGCGTCACGGATGTCGGTCGCGAACGCCTTGAGGTTCAGCGACTCCTTGACCACCGACCGCATCCGCGGCAGGAGCCGGGCGGGGCCCTCGGAGAGCGCCTTGCCGATCTCGCCGGGCTTCACGCCGTTGACGGTCTCGGCGAGTTCGCGGGCCGCCGTCGGGTTCAGCCCGATCTCCCGGGCCAGTTGGAGGTCCTTGACCGCGGAGGCGCCGCGGGCCGCCGTGGCCGCTTCCCTGGCCGTCGTCCCGAGGATCCGGCCGGCGCCGAACGACAGCACACCGACGGCGTCGATGGCGACGTCCAGCCAGGTGCCCTTGCCGTCGAGTGCCGAGACGGTGTCGCAGACCAGGGCGACCACCGAGGCGATGAGCGCCAGCGCGCCCAGCACCTCGCCGAGGACCGGAACCCAGCTGAGGGCGAGGGCCAGCACGCCCAGCACGGCCGCGGCCACGCCCGCCCAGTGCCCGACGTCGGCGACCCAGTCCTGCCAGTGGTCCCACCAGTGGTGCTCCGGGTCCTTCAGGCCGTCGTGGTCGACGGCGTCCCGGATGGCCCTGGCCGCGTGTCCGGCCTGGGTGTCGCGGTAGTCGAGCGCGGCCCGCAACTCCCGTTTCACGGCGTCGAGTTCCCCGTCCGAGGCCTCCTTCTGCCGCTTCAGTCTCCGCTTGTCGGGGTGGTTGTCGTCGCCGGAGGGATGCTGGTCGAGCTGCCTCTGGTAGCCACGGCTGTCGGTGTCGGCCGCGGCGGCCCTCCGGAGCGCGGTACGGACCCGGTTCTGCGCATGACCGAGCGCGGTGGCCCAGTTCTCCCGGACCTGGTCCGCGATCGGCTCGTACGGCACGGAGGACCCGAGGGCGGCACCGGCCGCCGCGTACCGCCGGTGCGACTGGCCGAGCAGCTTGACGGTCTCCCCCGTCTTCCGGGTGAACTCGCGTCCCGCGTCGGAGTCCCACCCGTTCCCGTCGACCAGGTTGTTCAGCTTGGCGGCCTGCTCCTCGATGAGCCTGGCCGTGTCGGAGATCCGCTTCCCGAGCCGCGCGACCTCGTAGGGATCCCCCGGCGTGAACTCCTGGTCGTCGTAACGTGCCGTCTGCCAGTCGACGCCGGAGAAGTCGTGATCGCTCACGTGTCCCCCGGCCGGGCCTTGAGCAGCGCGTCGGCGAGGTGCTGGTCGAGACCGTCGTAGGCCTTGGCCGCCGCGCCCGCGGTCCTCCCGAGGAACTCCAGCCCGTCGCAGAGCTGCTTGCGCTTCTTCTTCCAGTCGTCCGCGAAGTCGTCCAGCGCGCCGGCCACGTCCCCGGAGCCGATCTCGGCCCCGTACGAGTCGACGAGATCCTTCGCATGCTCGAAACCGGACTTCAACTTCGCGACGGACCGGCTGATCTCCCGCAGCTCCGCCGCGGACACCTTGACGTGATCCGCCACTCCTACCCCCGTGAACACCTGCCCGCACGACCGCCCCACGAGACGCGGGGAGTCAGGGTCACTGTGGGTCGGAGGTTTCCACGGCTTCAACCAACGAGCCGCAAAGGGCGGGCCAAGGAGGGTCACCGGGGTGGTGGGAGCCGGTGTCTCCGCACACTTGCGGTGGTCGAGGACACGATCCGCACACAGAACCCAGCGGTCGGGGGCCCCGTGCGAGGGTTCTCCCTCCTGCGGCACAGGTTCGCGCTGGCGAACCGAGAACCACGCCGATAGCGTCTGTACCCCTGCCGAACTTCATTCTCACGGGGAGCCCACAGTGAAGCGCCGCGCTTTGCCCGTCACTGCCGCACTCGTCGTCTCCGCAACCCAGCTGCTCACGGCATGCGGAGGCGGAGACGACGGCTCGAAAAGCAATGACAAGATCGCGGGCGCAGCCACTGACGGCACGAAGGGTTCGGCTTCCCCGAGTGCGAGTGCCGCCGGCAGGCCGGAGATCACCGGCGCTCAGCTTCTACTACAGCGGCGGCGCCCTCGCCGACGCCAAGGACTGGGTCGAGTCCATCGCGAAGGACGGCTACTCCATCACCGGCACCAACCGGTACTACAACGCCGAGATCGACGTCTTCGACTCGTCGTCGGCGGGTGTCGTCTACTGCGAGGACCAGAGCAGGGCCTTCGCGAAGGTCCGCAGGACCGGCAAGGTCCTCAAGACCGAAGTGAACGACGATGCGTACGTCATCTGCACGACACGCCTCGAAAAGAACAAGCAAGGCGTATGGCGGACGACCAAGCTCACCTCGGAGCGGGGTAGCAAGTCGTGCACGCCGTGACGTCCGGCGGCCGGTACGCCTTGGCGGGACTTCTCTCGGGTGCCCTCGTCCTCACCCTCCCGGGAACGGCGTCCGCAAGTTGGCCACCCGGCAAGGGATCGCAGGGCAACACCAGGCAGAGCGGCAGCTCCAAGGCCGGCACGCTGACCTCCAAGGTCACCTACTCCGGCTCCGTCCGCTCGCGCGGCAGCGGTACCGCCGTACAGCCGGTCGGCAACTGGACCCCTCCCGCTTGCTGGTACGAACCGCGCTCGGCCGACGAGTTCAAGGACTACGTCGAAACGATGTACGCGGAGACGATCAACACTCCCGGCCAGGCCAATTACGCCAAGGCAGCGGTGGGTGAGTTCCGCGACATCTGCAAGGACGGAAAGTACAAGGACTGCAACACCGGGGACGCCGGGACATATCCCGCATCCGGTGTCTGCACCCCGAACGCAGACGGCTCGATCGGCGAGAAGTACGCCCGGGGCGACGCCGATCGTGTCCCGTCCTGCGGTATCAGGTACCTGCGCTCGTCAGGGCACGGTACCTACCACCTCAAGGCGACCATCACCTGGCGGATCAGCTGGAACGGAAGCGGGGGTGCGGGCGGTGACCTGCCGGACGGGACCTTCGGCACCACCCAGGACATCGCCGTCCCGAGATCCAGGCCGTCAACCGCTGATCAGCGCTCGGGGACTCCACAGCCTCGGCAAGCCCTCCCGTCAGAAGAGACCGGAATCCGAACATGACCGACCTGCGCCTCGAAGACACGATCTTCCAGGATCTGAAGAAGACCTTCTCGTCGATCAGTGACCGCATGGAGACGACCCGCCGCACGCTCCGCAGCGCGGACGCCACGGCCGTCGGCGAGAAACACCTCGTCGAAGACGTCCAGGACTTCGCCGACGACTGGGAATACGGCATCAAACAACTCGGCAAGCACACCCAGGGCGCCGTGAAAATGATCAACAAGATCGGTGAGAGCTTCGGCAAGCTCGACCTCGACCTGGCCGAGTCCCTCAAGGCTCCGCAGCAGAAGGGCAAATGACGTGGCTGGGCAACGGCCTGCGTTCCCCCACATAGGCTGGGATCCGACTCCGGGCAGCGTGGAGGACACCCGCGACCTCGCCAAACAGCTCGGCAAGCTGGCCGGCGAACTCGGCACGGCACTGCAGGAGCTGGAGCGCATCGAATGCGGCGCCTGGAAGGGCAAGACCGCGATCGCGTTCACCGACTACATCGGCCAGGACGTCACCCCGCTCGTCCGCAAGAGCCATGACTCCTTCGACAAGGCCTCCCGAGCCCTGCACCGCTGGGCCGGAGACCTCCAGGACTTCCAGGACCGGGCCGACCGCCTGGAGAAGAGCGCCGGCGAGAAGCTCAGTGCGAAGGCGGATGCCCAGGCCAAGGCCGATCAGAAAGGCGACGGCAAGGGCAGCGAGGAATTGGGCAAGGCCTCCAGCGCGGTCGACGGCGTCATCCGGCAGGTCCACCAACTGGAGGAGGACTACCGGGCCGCCGCCCGCCAGATCAGCAAGGAACTGGACAAGGCCGGCGACATCGCACCCGACGAGCCGGGTTTCTGGGACAAGCTCGGGCACGGGATCGCAGATGCGTGGGACGCCACCGGCGACTGGATGAAGGACCACGCCGATCTGATCAAGCTGGTCGGTGACCTGCTCGGCGATCTGAGTGGCATCCTGACCGTATTGGCGATCATCACCGCGCCGTTCGAACCGCTCGGCGCCATCTTCGCCGTGGCGGCTGTGGTCAGCAGCGGACTGGCACTGGTCACCCACCTCGTGGCCAAGGCGGCAGGGGCGGACGTCGGCTGGACGAGCATCGGAGTCGACGCGCTGGGGGCGATCCCGGGCATCGGGGCCTTCAGCAAGGGTGTCAAGGTCGCGGACGAGGCCACCGCCGTGGCCCGCGCGGGGAAGCTCGGCCGTGGTTTCGAGGGGTTGGAGACCGCCGGTCGGAACATCATCGGTGTGGGCAAGGGGGTCTCCGGCGCCAAGAGCTTCACGGTGTTCGGCAAGACGGTCGGTCTCTGGGGCACCAAGACCGGAGGGGTCATCAAGGCCGAGGGCATCATGAACCGGATGAGTCTCGTCGCCGAGAAAAACATCCGCAGCGGGCAGTGGCTCGGGACTCGTGGCATCCCGGGCCTGAAGAAGATCGACTCCATGAGCGTGCTGGGGAGAGGCATCGACTCAGTGTTCAAGATCGCACCGAAGGCGTTCACGATGCCTTCGCACATCGGTGACCTGGGGGATCGTTTCCACGAATCCGCCAAGGCACACTGAGAGGACACAAGGCTGTGGACTGGTATCCGGCTCCCGGGGAAACCCCGCGCATGCGGGTGGAGGTCGCCTTCGCGACCGGCATCGCACCGCCTGTCGCGGGGCTGCGTTCCTTCCGCGACACCGAGCGGCACGACATCGAAGCTCAGCTAGGCTGGCCGCCCGGTCCCGGCTTCACCCCTCGGAGCAGGCCCGACAGGGTCGGAGTACGGGCCCTGGACATCGCCCTGCTCGGCATTCCACGCCTCCTCAACATCATCGCGAACGCGGGCGCGGCCGGCGGCACCTTGTTCGGCGAACCGGCCGATGTCGGCAAGCCACGTGAGCCGGAGAACGAAGTGGACGACTTTCCCGTCATGTGGGCGGCACCCGGCGACACGGCCCGGACCCTCCCCTGGCAGCTCGACCCCGCCCGTCGGCCCAAGGCATACCGGACCGAGCTGGTACTGACCGACCAGCGCCTCGTCATCCTGGGAAGGGACGAGGACGACGGGTCCGTCCCCGCCGAAGAACTATGGGCGGCTGCGCGCGACGCGGTCGCCCACATCGAACGCATGCCTTACTCGGAGGGCGGGTCGGATGTCAGAGTCCGCTTCACGGACGGATCGTGGACGCGCTGGAAGGTCCAGGAGCCGCTCAAGCTCGCGGGACGCTTCCGGAACGACCGACTGCCGGTGACGGAGGGCGACCTCACGCCGGAACAGCGCGAGCGCCTCGCCGAACTGGTGGCGTCGCCTCCCCTGCAAATCTCCCGCTCGATCGGCACGATGCTTCCAGTCACCGAACCGCCGTCTCTAGAAAGCTTCTCGGACGGCACCGTGATGGTCGAACTCCAGGTCCCGCTCTCCAACGGCATTATGTGGACAGTCACTCGCTATCTGTCCCCGGACGGCACGGACGACATCACTAAGGACAGCCTCCAGTGACGGAACCGATCCTGCTGGAGACAGCGACGGCTGAACAGCCCGTCCCACCAATGACGTTCGTCGTCCCGGAGGGTTTCCACGCCCTACCCGTCGGGATCCCCGACGAAGAACGTGCTGCAGCGATGGCGGAGTTCGTACGAGGCGTGTATCCCGGTGGGGACGACGTGCTGTGGCAGTCGGCGGCGCCGTTCTACGGGCTGATCGCGGAAGCGATGGCGGCCGCCGGGCTCGCCTACTCAGCCTTCGGCCTGTTCTCACTTGATTCCGGCGGAGTGGCGCACTGCGCTCTGAGCGTGGCGGCGTACGTCACCGATCATCCCGCCCCGGACATCGCCGCGCAGGGCATTCTGGCCATCCTCTCTTCCGACGCGACGAACGACGCACGCTGGCTCGACCTGCCCTGCGGTCCCTCCGTCGTCAACATCACGGTGCGGGAGATCAGCCTCAATCCCGAGGTCACGGCCAGCGGTGAGCGGACCACGCTGCACACGGGCCAGATCCAGGTCCACGTCCCGTTCCCATCGGGACGCCACACGGCCGTCTTCACTCTGGACACCGCCGCAATCGACTACTGGGGCGAGTTCTGCAACATGGTGACGGCGGTCCTCCAGACCGTCTCGTTCCCGGAGGCGACGGAGCCCATCGGAAACACACCCCCTTAGGTCCAGGCCAGGACTGTCTGCGTTCGTTCCGTGCGCCTAACGACACTGCACCGACGTGGATTTGGCGGCTTCATCACCCGGGCCGGGCAGCCGCCCCGGGCTCCAACCGCCGTCATCGGACGACTGGCAGACCGTCGATCATCAGGCTGCTGGGTGTGCCCCTCGCGGTGAGGCGACCCAATGCACCCAGAATTATCACCATTCACAGTGAAGTTCGCGCTGGCGAAACCAAGAACCTCACCGATACCGTCGGATCTCTTGACTGGACTTATGTCTTACGGGGAGATCACTGTGAAGCGCCGTACCCTGCCCGCCGTCACCGCGCTGGCGGCCACGGCAGCACTGCTGTTGACCGCCTGCGGCAGTGGGGACGACAAAGCCGGCGACAACGACAAGATCGCGGGCGCCGACCGGGCCACGAAGACACCGACGGCTTCCGCATCCGCCTCGGGCGCGCCGGCGGAGGACACGCCCGACGGGGTGGACGTGTCCCTGCCCAAGGACGTGAACCTCGTCTTCGACTGGGACAGGCCGAAGGACAAGAACGAGGCGGCTGCGATGGAGGACGCTGCGAACTTCATGCGCTCCATCTACCGGGGCGTCGTCAAGCACTCGACCAAGGACGCATCGCTGGCGGCGTACGCAACCGGCGACGGGCTTAACTATGCAACCGTGCAGATCAACGAGTGGATGAAGGGCGGCTGGACCGCCACCGGTACTCGCCGCCACTACGACGCCACCACCCGTTCCGCCTCGAACGGCACCTCGGTGGAGGTCGGCTTCTGCTCGGACGCGAGCAAGTTCTATGGCAAAGAGATCAAGACTGGGAAGGTCCTGAAGACCAAGCCCAGCCTTAAGGACTTCGGCTACTACAAGATCATCATGGTCAAGGTCGCCACGAGTGAGAACCTCTGGCAGGCGTCCAAGGTGTACGTCGAGACGGGAGCTCGACAGTGCCAGTGAACGATTCACGGCGTTCGCCTCTCGGCACGTGCACCGCCGTCCTCGTTCTGGCCATGAGCGCGCTCATGCTGACGGCGCCCAACTCGGTCGCAGACCCGGTGGACTACGGCAAGGGCGGCGATTCGGACGCGAAGGGCGGCAGCGACAAGACCAGCATCTACGCCGCCGCCGAGATCCACTACTCCGGCGCCGTCGCCAAGACCGGCGGCACCGGCAACGTCACCTCCTCCGACGTCAACTGGACGCCTCCGCCCTGCTGGTACGCCCCCTACCTCGGTGCCAAGGACTTCAAGAAGAAGATGTCCGGGGAGATCGACAGCGCCAAGAACACGCCCGGCATGGGCGGCACCGCGGGCGCGGCGATCGGCGAGATGCAGCGGCACTACGAGGACGACTACGGCTGGACCGACACGCCCGGCTACAAGGACTACAACGTCGACAAGGACGGCCAGGGGATGTTCTGGGCCGCCGTCGAGAACCCCGACGAGCCCGACATCCTCAAGCGCAGCTCCTGCAACGACCTCCCCTTCTGGGTCGACAACGGCGACACCCCGCCCGCCCGGTACCAGGAGGCGATCAAGCCCGAGATCCTGGCCGCCCTCGCGTACCAGCGCATGCAACTGCCCGACACCAAGGTGACCCTGGCTCCCGAGGCCACCACCAAGGTGAACCTGCCGACGTGGGCGTGGCTGGACAAGGCCGTCTTCGACGAGGTGCAGGCCACGGCGGCCATCGACGTCCCCGGCTTCGGCATCCAGGCCACGACCACCGCCAAGCCGGTCGCGCTCAAGCTCGAACCCGGCACCGCGGACGCCGAGACCTTCCCGCCCTCCGGCGAGTGCGCCATCAACGGTGACGGGTCCATCGGCAAGCCCTACGCCAAGGGCGACGCCGACAGCACGCCGCCCTGCGGAATCAGGTACCTGCACTCCTCCGGTGACGGCGTCTTCAAACTCCGGGCGACGATCACCTGGAAGATCTCCTGGACGGGTACCGGCGGCGCGGGCGGAGACCTGCCCGACGGCACGTTCGGCACCACCCAGGACATCACCGTCCAGGAGATCCAGGCCGTCAACCGCTGATCGGAGGCGGGTGGATGGAGAGCCTCCGTCCACCCGCCGCCCGGCCGTTCACCGGATCCAGCGCAAGGATTCCGCGATCGATTCGCAGAGCCGGCGCATGGGGCCCGCCACCCCGTCGAGCGGCACCGCGAACGCCAGGACCAGGTAGCCGACTCCGCCGGGCATCTGGACATAGAGGTCCAGCGTCGTCGGACCGAGGACCCGGACGGCCTCGCCTGCGGGCAGGACAACGGTCGAGATCGCAGGGGAGAAGCCGTCACTCTGCGCCGACCCCGCCCGGAGCGATTCTTGGAGATCGCGGGCAGACAGACCCTCGGCGCGTGGGATCAGGGAGACGACGAGCGAGGCCGGGAGAACACCGCCGCCCTCCAGCTCCGGCCTGAGGAAGAACTCCAGCGCCCCCGCTCTGACGGCGGCCTCGGCGGTGTTGCGCAGGACGGCCCAGGTCTCCTGCCTGAGGTCGGCCGATACGTTCTTGCCCTCGGCCTGGTGGTCCACGAACGTCTTCAGTTGCGCACGCCAGCGCTCCTCGGTGAGATCGATGCGGAACCAGTCCCGGGGTACCAGGAGTCGGTAGTCCCTCGGGGGTGCCGTGGCGGCGGGCTCCGTGGTCATGCCGGCATCACCGTCGGCCTGCCCGACTCGTCGAACAGCCGGACGCTCTTCACGACGCCGGCGAACATGGTCGAGAAGACGTCCCAGGCCTGAGGTGTGGGAGTGCCCATCTCCAGTACCAGGACCGTTCCGTTGTCGAGCGGTATCTGCACCTGGATGAAGGATGTCACCACCGGTTCGTCGGCTCCGGAGGCGGTGAGGCTGCCGGGCAGGCTCCCCTTCCGGGTGCCGATGCAGGACACGGCCGGACCGCAGGGCAACTCGATCTCGCTGACCTGGCCCATGTCGAGGTGACGCATCGTCGAGCCCAGGAAGGCGACGGGGCGCGCGCCGGCCCTCGCGTCCAGGTCGATCATGCTGACGGTGACCGTCGCCGTGCACCGGTCCCCGTCCACCTCCGTCATGACGAAGCCGGAGTACTGGATCCCGGCTTCGACGAAGGAGTCGTACTGGGCGGCGACCATGACCGCCCACTCCAATTGCACCTCGAAGGTGGCCTCGGGCATCACGGAGCGGGCCAGTTCGACGAGTTGCTCGGCGGTCTCGTCCAAGGTGTCCGCGTCCATCGGGATCTCGAAGAACCCCTCCGGCATGATCCACCGGACATCGATGCCCGGGCCGCCGAGCGAGCCTCGAACATTCTCTTCAGTTGTCACGGCGCTCACGACAGGCCTTCTCCCTCGACGGTTTCTGCTTCGTCCGCTTCGGGACGGAACGTGGCCGCGAATGGATACGGGCCGTAGTGCGGGTAGTGAGCGGGTACGTCTGCCCCGCCTTCGCTCGCGAGATGCGCCAGCTCCCGGTAGGCACGCGCGCGGGCCCGGAGGTTCTGACGAACAGGGTTCCCCCAGTGCAGAGCGGCAGTGCGGACGAAGACGGCGAGCAGGATCAGTACGACGGCACAGGCCGCAGCCGCGTAGCCGATTCGGGCCGTGTCCGACTCCCAGAACTGGACCACGCCGCCCCAGTACACCGCCGCGCCGAAGCCGACGAGCGCCAGGGGCACACCGATCTTGAACCCCGCGTTGAACAGCGCGGTCTCGTCCTCATGCCGAAGCCGGAGCATACGAAGGACCTGCCGGTCGTCCAGGAAGTCGAAGCGGAGTTCTTTTCCCGACTGCTCCGCGAACGCCTTGGCGGCCGGGACGGCGGCAATCACCTCACCGGGAACGAGCCGCGCGGTCTCCGCTCCCCTGCGGCCGACGAATTCCCATGCGCCGAGTTCGGTCGAGTCGCTCACTTGGATCACCTTCTTGATACGCGGCTTGGACGGACGTCGGAGCGCCTACGCGGCCAGCGCCGCGTGGAACGGCTTGGGCGAAGGCTGAGGCGACGGTGACGGGGTCGGTGTGGGCCGGGCGGGCTCCGGCTCCTGGTAGCCGGTGGTCCCGCCGTTCTTGCCGCTGAACATCCGGTGGAGTGCGCTCGCGAGACCGTTCCCCTTGATGACCCCGGTGATCTGCTTTCCTGCGATGGGGACGAACTGTTCGGGAAGACCGGCGACGTTGAGCCGCTGCCCGACTTTGAGACCTTGGGCGAGGACCTTGTTCGTCAGGGTGACGCTGAGGCCGTTGAGGAAGTTGTGCCCGACTCCGGCAAGAGCACCGGCCCCGACCTCACCCAAAGTTCCCAGCTTGAACACTCCCTTGAGTTTGGTCACGGCCTTGAAACCCTTGAGGGCACCGAGCCCGGGAAGAACTCCCAGAAAGTCCGTGCCGAGTGTGAGCCAGTTGACCTTCCCGCCACGCACCGTCATGTCGTAGGCGTGCCCTGCCAGTGCCGCCGCGCTGGCGAGCACCGCGAGGGTGGCGAAGACGGGGACCAGGAACTGCAAGGGCGGGATGAATGCGCAGACGACTGCGAGGACGGACAGGATCGCGGAGATGTTGGAGAATGTGTCGGCCCAGTCGGCAAGCCAGTTCATGAATCCGCCAGGGTCACGCACCGCGTCATGGTGGACCACATCCTTGATGTGGCGGGCGGCACGGTCCCCTGCGTCATCGAATATGTCCCTGGCGTCCTTGACCTCCTTTCGCGCCTGACCGATGCGATGCAGCGCGTCGTCGCGCTTCCTCTCCCAGCGTTCGTACTCGGGCCTGTCCGCCTCGGGTATCTGACTGACGAGGTACTTGTCCGTGAACCTCTTCACTTCCCGGTCGGCGAGATCGTGATCGGACTTGGCCTCGCGGTAATCCGTCAGGGCCTTGTCAGCCTTCTTCTGAGCTCGCTGCAGCTCTCCGGCGAACTCCTTGGATTCGCCCTCGGCCACTTTGGTACCCAACGCCTTGGACGCCTCGTCGTACCGCTCGAACGCCTTCTTGAGCCGGTCTCCGGCACCGTCCGCGATCTCGTTGAAGGCGCGGCCGGCGTCACTGTCCCACCCCTCCACCGAGGACAGCGCCTTGATCACCCGCGCCTGCTCGTCGATGGTGTCGGCCATCTGCCGCAGCTTCCGCCCGAGGGCGGCGACTTCGTCCGGGTCCCCCGGCGTGGGATCCTCGTCCCACAGCGGCGGCCAGTCACTGGATCGCCTGCTCACTTCTTGCCCTTCCCCGTGTTCTCGGCAATGGCCCTGGCCAATTCATGGTCGATCTCTTCGTACTTCTGGGCCGCCGCTCCCGTGTAATCGGCCAGCTTCTTCAGTTCCTTCGACAGCTTCTTGCGCGTCTTCTTCCAGGTGGTACCGAACTCGTCGAAGGCGTCTTTCAGCCCACCGTGCCCAAGTTCGTCCTCGTAACCGTCCGAAGGGTTCCCGTGCTGGTCAAACTCTTTGTGGAGTTTTCCCAGTGTGCGGGAGCACCCCTTGATCATGTCGAGGTCGTACCTGATTCTGTCGGCCATTGAAAAGCTCCCCCATCATGGACATGAGACACTGCCGCGAGACGTCCTCCGACAGACGACACGGAAGGTGGGACGGGGTTGTCCACGAGTACCGACCACACCGTGCGGGACCGGCTCGGCGTCGCCCCCGACGCAGCGGCCTGGTGCACGATCGGCAAGATCCCGGAGCCTCCGGCCGAAGCACACCGGGCAGCCGGATCGGCGCCCCTGCGGCCCGCCTTCATCAGGCCGCTCGGCATGCTCGGGGTCACGCTGGGAACGCCCGTCCTGTACATCAGCAAGCTGTTCGCGCTCATCGCCACGGGTGAGGAAGCCCTCCAGCGCATGCTGTCGACGACCGGGGAGCAAGACCGTCACCGTGCCGCGATGCTCGAAAAGAGACGACGGGACGAAGCCGTCGTCGAGTTCGGTCTCGACAGGACCTTCGACGGCGACTGGAACGGGGCGGCCGGCCGCCTCCTCCTGCAGTGGTACAGCCATTCCCCCCACCACGAACGTCTGGTCGCACTCGCCGGAAACCGCATCCTGCTGGCTGCCCCGCCCAAGCGCGTGTCGATCCGCCGCGATGCCCTCATGCAGGTCGTCGCCGAGATACCCGCAGGAGAGGCCGTCCTCGCGGACCCCCTCGCCGACTTCACGCTCAAGAACGACAAGCTGCTCCTGCGCTTCGACGACGGCTCGTGGCTCACGCTGAAGACCGAGGAGTGGGACAGCGAGCTGCACACGTACGTGAAGCGCCGTCAGCAACCGGACGAGGCCCGGGCCACCGAAGCCTGACAGCCGGGTGCGACGAAGCACAGCACGTGCTCCGTCGCACCCGGTCGTCCAGCGACCTCGGACTTTACTAACCCTTGGCCTGCTTAGCCAGCTGATCGTCCAGCTGCTCGTACGCTTCCTTGGCCTTCTTCAGGAAGTCCGAGAGGCCGTGCAGGCCCTGGATGGTCTTGGTGGCGCCCTTGGTGAAGTCCTTCATGGAGTCGTCGTAGGCTCCCGAGGCCTTCTGGGTGGTGAAGCCCTCCTCCACCAGTGCCGAGACACGCTTCTCGATGTTCTTGATCTTGTCCTCGAGCTCGTGCATGTCCTTGATCAGGTCGCCGGCGACCTTCTCCATCTCGGCATAAGTAAGGTCCGTGTCTTTGCCCTTGCCCATGTCGGCATCCCTCCCGTTGTGTTGTGGCCGCCCCAGGGCTCGCCCCCGTGGCTTGCTCGGACGGATCGGCCGGTCCTGACCCGGCCGTCCCATGAGCAAAGATCCTACGGGTGGGACACACGTGGCCGCAGGGCCCTCGTGCGAGGGAATCGTGAACCGGAGCAATCCCGTTGCGCCCGTGAAAGGCCGTCCGGCTAAGGTCGATCCGAGTGTGCCGGGCCGGCGAGGAGGACTGACGTGCGCCTGAGTATGACCGTCGTGGACCCGGTAGGCGGCGCCACCGCCGACGTCGTGCTCGACGCCGATCCCGAGTCGACCGTCGGTGACGTCGCCCGGGAACTGGCGAGCCAGGTCGGTCTCGGCCGGCCGGACGGTGACGAGGTCGCCCGGGTCATACCCATCGGGGCGCCGCGCGGGACGTCGGCCGTCCAGGCGGCCGGTCCGCTCGCCTACGTCGACGGCTACGCCCTCGACCCGGCCGCCACCGTCGTCGCCTCGCCGCTGCGCGACGGTGTCGTCGTCAGCCTGCACGATCCCGCCGGATGCGTGCTCGGCGAGCCCACCGGGATCGTGGAGTTCCGGGTGGCGGGCGGTCCCGCGGCCGGTGCCGTGCACCGGCTCGGTGTCGGGCGGTACGACATCGGCTCCGGCCCCGCCTGCCACCTCCGCGTCGACGACCCCGAGCTGCCCGTCCGCGCCGCCACCCTCACCATCGCCATCGACGGGACCTGCAGGGCCGAGACGCACACCGACGGCGCCCGGCTGGACGGCGAGGAGTTCGACGGCCCCGGCGACTGGCCGCTCGGCGCCCAACTGGCGCTCGGCAACAGCCTGTTGGAGATCACCGGATACACCCCGCCCAACGCGGCCCTCAAGTGGTCCGACGACGGTGCCGGGCTCGACTACAACCGGCCGCCGCGGCTGCGCCCCGCCGAGCACCAGACGCACTTCTCGCTCCCGAACCCGCCCGGCGACTACGAGGCCCGGCCGCTGCCCTGGCTGATGGCGCTGCTGCCGCTCGTCGGCGCCGTCGTCTCGGTGATGATGTTCGGGCGCTGGTACTACCTGATCATGGCCGTGATGAGCCCCGTCATGCTCTTCGGCAACTACTTCATGGACAAGAAGCACGGGCGCAAGTCCCACGCCAAGCAGCTCAAGGAGTACAAGGAGCACAAGGGCCGGATCGAGGACGACGCGCAGGAGGCCCTGAGGACCGAGCGGAGCGACCGGCGGGCCGCCGTACCCGATCCCGCGGCCGTGCTGACGTACGGCACCGGGCCCCGGACGCGGCTGTGGGAGCGGCGCCGTACCGACGCCGACCACCTGCTGATCCGGTTCGGTACCGGGCGGGTGCCCTCGGAGGTCGAACTCGACGACCCGGAGCAGGACGAGCACAAGCGCAAGGTCCGCTGGTACATCGAGGACGCGCCGGTCGCCCTGTCGCTGCGCGACCTCGGAGTCGTCGGCGTCGCCGGGCCCGGGGACGCGGCGCACGCGCTGGGCCGCTGGGCGGTCGCGCAGACCGCCGTGCTGCACAGCCCGATGGACGTGCAGTTCTACGTCCTCACCGACCACGACGCCGGCGGCCGCTGGGACTGGGTGCGCTGGCTGCCGCACTCCCGTCCCGGCGGCGGCCAGGACGTGAACGTGCTGATCGGCACGGACTCCGAGACCGTCGCGGCCCGCGTCGGAGAACTCACCCAGATCCTCGACGCCCGGCAGAAGGCCCTCCAGCAGGGCGGCCGGAGCAAGACGGACGGGCCCGCCTTCGCCGACCCGGACGTCGTGATCGTGTGGGACGGGTCGCGGCGGCTGCGGTCCATGCCCGGTGTGGTGCGGCTGCTGAAGGAGGGGCCGGGAGTGGCCCTGCGGTCCATCTGCCTGGACGAGGAGGAGCGGTTCCTGCCGGGCGAGTGCCAGGGTGTCGTCGTCGCCGAACCGGTGGCGGCGAAGGAGGCGCCCGCGACGGCCGTGGCACAGCAGGCGGCCGGTGGCTTCCCGTCGTTCCAGGCCTGGCACCCGCAGGCCCAGCAGACGCAGCAGGCGGCGGAACAGGCGCCGCAGGACCTGGAGTTGCGGCTGCGGGTCGAGCAGAGCGGGGCGCTGCGCAAGCGGGACGTGCGCCCCGACCTCGTCTCCCCCGCCTGGTGCGCCCGGCTCGCCCGCTCGCTCTCCCCGCTGCGTGACATCAGCGGCGAGGCCGAGGACTCGGCGCTGCCCGCCGCCAGCCGGCTGCTCGACGTGCTCCAGCTGGAGCCGCCGAGCCGGGACGCGATCGCCGCCCGCTGGCGGATGGGCGGCCAGTCGACGATGGCGGTCATCGGGGAGTCCTACGACGGTCCGTTCGGCATCGACCTCCGGCGCGACGGCCCGCACGGCCTGATCGCCGGCACCACCGGTTCCGGCAAGTCCGAGCTGCTCCAGACCATCGTGGCGGCGCTGGCGGTGGCGAACACGCCGGAGAACATGACCTTCGTGCTCGTCGACTACAAGGGCGGCTCGGCGTTCAAGGACTGTGTGCAACTCCCGCACACTGTCGGCATGGTGACCGACCTCGACGCGCACCTCGTGGAGCGGGCGCTGGAGTCGCTGGGCGCCGAGCTGAAGCGGCGTGAGCACATCCTCGCCGCCGCCGACGCCAAGGACATCGAGGACTACCAGGACCTGGTGCGCCGCAACCCCGCGCACCCGCCGGTGCCCCGGCTGCTCATCGTCATCGACGAGTTCGCGTCCATGGTCCGCGACCTTCCGGACTTCGTCACGGGCCTGGTGAACATCGCCCAGCGAGGCCGGTCGCTCGGCATCCACCTGCTGCTGGCCACCCAGCGGCCCTCGGGTGTGGTGTCGCCCGAGATCCGCGCCAACACCAACCTCCGGATCGCGCTGCGGGTGACCGACGCGGGCGAGTCGACCGACGTCATCGACGCGCCCGACGCCGGGCACATCGCGAAGAGCACGCCGGGCCGGGCGTACGTGCGGCTCGGGCACGCCTCGCTGATCCCGTTCCAGTCGGGCCGGGTCGGCGGCCGGCGGCCCGGTGCGGCCGACCCCGCGACCCTGGCGCCCTGGGCCGGGGCGCTGTCCTGGGAAGACCTCGGGCGGGCCGCGTTGCGCAAGCCCAAGTCCGAGGCCAGGGAGGACGACGAGATCACGGACCTGAAGGTGCTGGTGGACGCGGTGCGCGAGGCGAACACCGCGCTGGCGATCCCGGCCCAGCACTCGCCGTGGCTGCCCGCCCTGGACGACATGCTGCTGCTGGACGACGTGCCGGCCGTGCAGGGGCAGGGCGCGCTGCCCGCCGCCCCGTACGGTGTCGAGGACCTGCCCGGCGAGCAGGCACGCCGTGCGGTCGCCGTCGACTTCGCGCGTTTCGGGCACCTCATCGTCGCCGGTGCACCGCGCACCGGACGCTCCCAGGTGCTGCGCACCATCGCCGGTTCGCTGGCCCGCACCAACTCCTGTGCGGACGTGCACCTGTACGGCATCGACTGCGGCAACGGCGCGCTCAACGCGCTGACCCGGCTGCCGCACTGCGGAGCGGTCGTCGGCCGCAACCAGACCGAGCGCGTCGAGCGGCTGATGGCCCGCCTCAGCGGTGAACTCGGCCGCCGTCAGGAGCTGTTGGCGGACAAGGGGTTCGCGGACATCGGCGAGCAGCGGGGCGCCGTCGCGGAGGCGGAGCGGCTGCCGCACATCGTGCTGCTCCTGGACCGCTGGGAGGGCTGGCTGCCGACCCTCGGCGAGCTGAACCACGGCGACCTCACCGACCAGATCATGGTGATGATGCGGGAGGGCGCGAGCGTCGGCATCCATCTGGTCCTCACCGGTGACCGGCAGATCCTGGCGGGCCGGATCTCCTCCCTCACCGAGGACAAGTACGGTCTGCGGCTCGCCGACCGGGCCGACTTCTCGATGCTGGACATCAACTCCCGCAAGGTGCCCGAGGAGATCCCGCCCGGCCGGGCCTTCCGCAGCGAGACGGCCGCCGAGACGCAGTTCGCGCTGCTGTCGGAGGACACCAGCGGGCAGGGACAGAACGCGGCGATCGTCGCGATCGGCGAGGCGGCCGAGGCCCGGGACGCCGGGGTGCCGCGCTCCCGGCGGCCGTTCCGGGTGGACGTGCTGCCCGGCCGGATCTCCTTCGAGGACGCGTGGGCGATGCGGGACCCGGCCGCGGCGGCCTCGCCGCTGTGGGCGCTGGTCGGTGTCGGCGGCGACGAACTGACCGCCTTCGGACCGGACCTGGCGCAGGGCGTGCCCGCGTTCGTCATCGGCGGACCGGCCAAGTCCGGCCGTTCGACGAGCCTGTTGGGCTTCGCCCGCTCCTATCTCGCGCAGGGCGTGCGGATCGTCGTGGCCGCGCCGCGGATGTCGCCGCTGCGTGAACTGGAGGGCCGGGACGGCGTGTTGAAGGTCTTCACCGGGCGGGACGTCGACGAGGACGAGCTGACCGAGGTACTCGCGTCTGCGTCGCCGGCCGAGCCGATCGTCGTCCTGGTCGACGACGCCGAGGTGCTGGACGACTGCGACGCCGAGGACGTCTTCAAGCGGATCGTGGAGCGCGGGGCCGAGGAGGGCCTCGCCGTGGTCATCGCCGGTGACGAGGACGAGATCTGCGACGGCTTCTCCGGCTGGCAGGTCGACGCGAAGAAGGCCCGCCGGGGCATCCTGCTCTCCCCGCAGGAGTCCGGTTCCGGCGAGCTGATCGGCATCCGGACGACCCGGAACATGGTCGGCGGGCCCGTCACGCCCGGCAAGGGCATGCTGCACCTGGGCAGCGGGGAGCACGTCACGGTGACCACTCCGCAGTAGCGGCGGCCGCGGGACGGGGGCTCAGTCCCCCGTCCTCGACATCACCGACACCGGGTTGCCCTCCGCCGAGCTGTCCGAGGTGTAGATGAGATCGCCGTCGCTCGGGGTCAGGTACACGGTGACGGGGTCCGGGTCGCAGCCGTCGTGGTTGCCCTCGGCGCCCTTCGAGGTCGCGACGATCTTCTTGGCGGTGACCGATCTCAGGGTGAGGACGTCCGTGCAGACCCCGCCCAGCTGGTCGGTCTGGCGCAGCCGGCCCAGCTCCTGGCCGGTCCTGGCCTGCCGGACGGTGACCCGGAAGGTGCCGACGGGCAGGTTGCCGTCCAGGGCGGTGGCGGAGCCCTCCCAGGTGCCCAGGTAGGCGGCCGGGACGGGTCCGTCACCGGAATCGGACGGCGACGACGGCGACGACGGCGACGACGACGGCGACGAGGAAGAGGAGGACGCGGAGGACGACGCCGAGGACGATCCCGTCGGCGAGGTGCCGGCGCCGCTGCTCGGACCGCCGTCGTCGTGGCCCAGGTAGGGCTGCAGCAGGAACCCCGCGCCGACGGTCACCGCCGCCAGCGCCCCGGCGACCGCGAGCGCCACCGTGCAGCTCACCCGGCGCCCGCGCCCGCCCTCCCCCGCCGGTACGGCGGTCGCGGCGACGCTCACCGAGACCTTCCCCGGCGGTACGGCGTCCCGCGGCTCGGGTACGGCCGCGGGCGGCACCGTCGGCGGCGGCCCGAACACCCCTGCGGGCACGGGCCCGCCCGCGGGAACGCCCGTCGACGCACCCGTGGAGGCACCCGTCGAGGCAACTGGGGGAACGCCCGTCGAGGCGCCTGCGGCAACGCCCGTCGAAGCTTCCGCGGGCGCCTCCCGCGAAGGCGCCCCGAGCGCCACCGTCCCGGACGCCGGCACCGCCGCCTCCGCGGCTCCCGTCGCCTCCAGGTTCAGCACCGCCACCGCGCTCCGGCTGACCCGCTCCACCAGCGCCCCCGGCAGCCAGCCGCCCGACATCAGCCGCGCCGCTCCCTCCGGGGCGAGCCGCCGGGCCACCTCGCCGGGGGCCGGCCGGGCCGCCGGGTCCTTCGCCAGGCAGGCCTCGGTGACCTCGCGCAGCTCACCGGCCAGCGCGCCGAGTTCGGGTTCCTCGTGGACGACCTTGTAGAGCAGGGCGGCGGAGGAGTCGCCGGGGAAGGGCGGTGTGCCGTTCGCCGCGAACGCCAGCACCGCGCCGAACGAGAAGACGTCCGCGGCACCCGTGACGCCCTTGCCGAGGATCTGCTCGGGCGACATGTATCCGGGCGAGCCGATGGAGACGCCCGACGACGTCAGCGAGGCGGTGCCGTCCGTGGCGCGCGCGATGCCGAAGTCGATCAGCAGCGGGCCGTCGAGGGTCAGCAGCACGTTGGACGGCTTCACGTCCCGGTGCACCAGGCCCAGTTCGTGGACGGCGGTCAGCGCCTCGGCGAGGCCGGCGCCCAGGGCCCGTACCGTGTGCGCGGGCAGCGGGCCGCCGTCGACGACGGCCGCGGTGAGGGACGGGCCCGCCGCGTAGGCGGTGGCGACCCAGGGCACCGGGGCCTCCGGGTCGGCGTCCAGGACGGGTGCCGTCCAGGCGCCGCCGACCCGCCGGGCGGCGGCCACCTCGCGGCGGAAGCGGGCCCGGAACTCCTCGTCCAGGGCGAAGTGCGGATGCACGATCTTCACCGCGACGGACCGGCCGCCGGCCGAGCGGCCCAGATAGACGCGGCCCATGCCGCCGGAGCCGAGCCGGCCGAGCAGCCGGTACGGCCCGACAACCGTAGGTTCGTCACCCGCGAGCGGCTGCATGTCCCCACCCCCCAGTAAGTCCGGGCAGCAGCCTATTGCCTGTCAGGCCTGAAGCAGATCGACCTTCACATCCGCCGCGAATCCGGTCGTCGGGCCGACCCGGCGGGCGAACTCCTGGACGGCGGCCAGCTGGGGTGCGCCGAAGCTGAAGTCGAGGGTGGTGAAGTACTGGGCCAGGGTCGCCTCGTCGAAGGCCTCCCAGCGGGCGGCCTGTTCGGCGACCTTGGCGACCTCCTCCAGGGAGAGGTTGCGGGAGTCCAGGAAGGCGCCGTGCACCTCGCGCGTGAGGTGGGGCTCGCGTTCCAGGTAGTCGCGGCGGGCCGCCCAGACCGCGAAGACGAACGGCAGGCCCGTCCACTCCTTCCACAGCGCGCCGAGGTCGTGCACCTGGAGGCCGAAGCGCGGGGCGTCCAGCAGGTTGGCGCGCAGGGCCGCGTCGCCGATGAGCACCGCCGCGTCCGCCTCCTGCATCATCAGGCTCAGGTCGGGCGGGCAGGTGTAGTAGTCGGGGCGGACGCCGTAGCGGTCGGCGAGCAGCAGCTGGGCCAGGCGGACCGAGGTGCGCGAGGTCGAGCCGAGGGCGACCCGGCGGCCGTCCAGCTGGTCCAGCGGGACCTGCGAGACGATCACGCAGGACATGACCGGGCCGTCGCAGCCGACGGCGATGTCCGGGAAGGCGACCAGGTCGCCGGCGTTGCGCAGGAACTCCACGAGGGTGATGGGCCCGATGTCGAGGTCGCCGCGCACCAGCTGCTCGCTGAGCTTCTCAGGGGTGTCCTTGGTCAGCTCGAAGTCGAGAAGGGTGCCGGTTCTCGCGAGCCCCCAGTAGAGGGGCAGGCAGTTCAGGAACTGGATGTGGCCGACGCGCGGCCGGGTGCGAGAATTGTCCACATCGCGAGACTAGACCCCATGAGGTACGGTGCTGAGACCGCCCCTGACGTCAACCCACTTCCGAGGCCGTTCAAACGTCCGGGTGACGTGATCTTGGCCTCTGTTGCTTTCGGCTGCCCGCATGCTAGGCTCGCCGCAAGTTGCAGTTTGGTTTCCCTTGCAGTACAGAGCCTGCGGAGCATGTAACCGCGGGCTCTCGTCGTTTTCAGACGTATGCAGTTGTGCGGCACTTAGTTTGTTTTCACACTTGCAGGTTCTGGAGCAGGGCGACCCTTTTGAGCCCAAGGAGGGCTTATGGCTACCGGAACCGTTAAGTGGTTCAACGCCGAAAAGGGCTTTGGCTTCATTGCCCAGGAGGGCGGCGGCCCGGACGTCTTCGTTCACTACTCCGCGATCAACGCGAGCGGCTTCCGCTCGCTCGAGGAGAACCAGCAGGTGAGCTTCGACGTCACGCAGGGTCCGAAGGGCCCGCAGGCGGAGAACGTCACCCCCGTCTGATCTCACTGATCCAGACACCCACAAGTCTGATCTCAGACTGAGTGCAGTACCCAAGGAGCCCCGCGCCTTACGGCGACGGGGCTCCTGCCCTTTTCCCGGGCCCGGCCCGGACGGCGGGCGCTGTCAGTGGCGGCCGCTAGCGTGCCGCGGCATGACCGCCGATTTCGTCACCGCCATCCGCACCTTCTACGACACGGTCGCCGAGGACTACGCCGACCACTTCCGCACCGATCTGGCCGACCGGCCGCTGGAGCGGGCCCTGCTGGCCGCGTTCGCGGAGCTGGTCGGCGAGGGCGGTGCGGTGGCCGACCTGGGGTGCGGGCCCGGCCGGGTCACCGCCCGGCTGGCCGGGTTCGGGCTGTCGGTGTTCGGGCTGGACCTGTCCGAGTCGATGCTCGCCGTGGCCCGCCGGGAGAATCCGGGCCTGCGCTTCGTCGCGGGCTCGATGCTGGACCTGGACCTGGCGGACGGGGCGCTGGACGGGGTGCTGTGCTGGTACTCGTCCATTCACACGCCCGACGACCGGCTGCCGGCGCTGTTCGGGGAGTTCCGCAGGGTGCTGCGGCCGGGCGGGCGGCTGCTGCTCGCCTTCCAGGCGGGCGACACGGACCGGCGGCTGACGGATCCGTGGGGGCATCCGGTGGCCCTGGACTTCCGGCGGCGGCGGCCGGAGACGATGGCCGCGCTGCTGGCACAGGCGGGCTTCACGCTCCACTCCCGCACGGTGCGGGAGGCCGACGCCGACCTCGGCGAGAGCAGTCCGCAGGCCTTCCTGCTGGCGACCGCCTGACGCGGATGGCGGCGCCGCTCAGTGGCCGGCGAGCTGTTCGCGCAGCAGCTCCCGCACGCCGACCGGGTCGCGGCCGAGCAGCTTCGCCAGGGTCGGGTCGGCGGTCGCGAACTCGTGCTCGCGGGCCGCGGGGAAGATGCTCAGCAGGTGGCCGGCCGTCTCCTCGGGGACGCCGCCGGCCACCAGCCGGGCGCGGAAGGCGTCGTCCGGTGCGACGGTCCTGGTGACGGCGCGGCCGGTGAGAGCGGTCGCGGCGGCGGCGAGGTCGGCGAACGTCAGCGCCTCCGGGGCGGTGAGCGCCGGCGTCGGGCCCTCGAAGCGGCCCTCGTCGGCGAGGATCACGGCGGCCGCCTCCGCCAGGTCGGCGTGGGCCGTCCAGCAGACGGGTCCGTCAGCGGGCAGGACGACCTCTCCGGAGGCCAGGCCCTCGGCGAGGAAGTGCAGTCCGCTGGCCGCGTGGAAGCCGTTGCGCAGCGAGGTCCAGGCGGCGCCGGAGGCGGCCAGGGCCTCCTCGGTGGCCGCGTGGTCGCGGCAGGCCTGGAACCGCGAGGTGGGGCTCGCGCCCATCTGGGCGGTGTAGAGGATGCGGCGGGCGCCGGCGGCCACGGCCGCGTCGATGGCGGTGCGGTGCTGGCGTACGGTCTCCGCGCCCATCCGGTCGACGGAGACGATCAGGATCTGGGACGCGCCCTCGAAGGCGTGCGCCAGTCCGGTCCCGTCGGTGAAGCTGCCCTGCCGCACCCGCACCCCGCGGTCCGCGAAGGACCGCGCCCGCGCCTTGTCCGGGTCGCGCACGCTGACGCCGACCCGCTCGGCCGGCACGCGGTCCAGCAGCCGCTCCACGATCTGGCCGCCGAGCTGTCCGGTGGCTCCGGTCACGATGATCACGATGTCCTCCAGGACGTCGATATCAATGGAAACGCTTGAAGCGTAACATCGATACTAACGATGGAATCAAGTGCGCGATATCGTTGATTCATGGCCTCCGGTTCACCTGACACGACCCCCGCCGCCTCCGCCTCAGGCTCCGCCGCGGACACCCGGCAGCGCGTCATCGACGCCGCCATCGGGCTGCTGGAGCGCGAGGGGCGGGACGCGGTCACCACGCGGGCGGTCGCCGTCGCGGCGGGACTGCAACCGCCGGCCCTGTACCGGCTGTTCGGCGACAAGGAGGGCCTGCTGGACGCGGTCGCCGAGCACGGCTTCGCCGCGTTCCTCGCGAGCAAGCGCGTGGTCCCGGACCCGGAGGACCCGATCGAGGACCTGCGCGACGGCTGGGACCTGGCGGTCCGGTTCGGCCTGGAGAACCCGGCGCTCTACTCGCTGATGTACGGCGACGCCACGCGCGCGGAATCGGCCGCGTTCCGGACCGGGATGGGGATCCTGAAGGGCCGGGTGCGGCGGCTCGCGGTGGCCGGCCTGCTGCGGGTGGGCGAGACCCTGGCGGCCAACGTCATCCACGCCACGGCCCGCGGCGCCGTCCTCACCTGGCTGTCGATGCCGGAGTCCGAGCGCGACCCGGCCCTGCTGACCACGCTGCGCGAGGCGATGGTCACGGCCGTCACCGACGAGGAGCCCGCCGTGCGCGCCGCGGGCCCGGCCGGTGCCGCCCGCGCCCTGCGCGCCGGTCTCACCGACCGCCCGACCCCCCTCACCCCCGCCGAACAGCACCTCCTGACGGAGTGGCTGGACCGCCTGGCGGACGACGTGTGACACCCGCCGGGGCGGTGCCGGGTGCGTCCCGGAGCTACCGCTCCTTCGCGTAGAGGCCGTCGATCTCGGCCGCGAAGTCCTTCATGATCGCCTCCCGGCGCAGCTTCATCGACGGCGTCAGGTGGCCCGCCTCCTCGGTGAAGTCGACGGGCAGCATCGTGAACCGGCGGATGGACTCGGGGCGCGAGACCAGCTTGTTGGCCTCGTCGACGGCCCGTTGCAGGATCGCCAGCAACTCCGCGTCGTCCAGGAGGAGTTCCGGCGGCACCGGATGCTTGCCGTTCATCTGGCGCCAGTGGGTGAGGCCGTCCCTGTCGAGGGTGATCAGCGCGCTGACGTAGGGCAGTCCGTCGCCGACCAGCATCACCTGGGAGATCAGCGGATGGGAGCGGAGCCAGTTCTCCAGCGGTGCCGGGGCCACCGACTTGCCGCCGGCCGTGATCAGCAGCTCCTTCTTGCGGCCGGTGATGGTGAGGTAGCCCTCGTCGTCGAGTTCGCCGATGTCGCCGGTGGCCAGCCAGCCGTCCCGGGTCGCCGGGACGACCCCGCCGGCCTGCGGGTCCCAGTAGCCGCGCAGCACGTGGTCGCCGGCGAGCAGGATCTCGCCGTCGGCGGCGATGCGCACCTTGGTGCCGGGCATCGGCCAGCCGACCGTGCCGAGCCGGGGTTTGAGCGGCGGGGTGACGGTCGAGGCCGCGGTGGTCTCGGTCAGGCCGTAGCCCTCGTAGATCTCGATGCCGGCACCGGCGTAGAACGCGGCGAGCCGGCGGCCCAGCGGGGAGCCGCCGCAGATGATGTGCCGGACCCGGCCGCCCATGGCGTTGCGGATCCGCCGGTAGACCAGCGGGTCGTAGCAGGCGCGGGCGGTCTTCAGTGCGCGGCCGGGGCCGCTGCCGGTGCCGGTCTGCTTGGCCTCCAGGGCCTCGCCGTACCGCTGCGCGATCCCGGTGGCCCGGTCGAAGACCGCGACCCGGCCGCCCGCCTCCGCCTTGGCACGCGCGGAGTTGAAGACCTTCTCCAGCATGTAGGGGATGGTCAGCAGGCAGGTCGGCTTGAAGGCGGCCAGGTCCGGGAGGAGGTCCTCCGGCCTGAGGCTGGGCGCGTGGCCGAGCCGGACCCGGGCGCGGATGCAGGCGATCGCCACCATCCGGCCGAAGACGTGGGACATGGGCAGGAAGAGGAGGATGGAGACCTCCTCGTCCTTGCGGGCCTTGAAGATCGGGTAGAGGAGTTCGATCGCGTTGTCGACCTCGGCGAAGAAGTTGCCGTGCGAGAGCGCGCAGCCCTTGGGCCGGCCGGTGGTGCCCGAGGTGTAGATGAGGGTGGCGATGGTGTCGGGGCCCAGCATGCCCCGCCGTACGGCCACTTCGGCGTCCTGGACGTGGCCGCCCGCCTCCGCGAGCCGGTCCACGTGCCCCTTATCCATCACCCAGAGGTGGCGCAGGTCGGGCAGCCGGTCCAGCTCGGGGCCGAGCGCGGCGGCCTGCGCGGAGGTCTCGGTGACCAGGGCGACCGCACCGGAGTCGTGCAGGATCCAGCGGGTCTGGAAGACCGAGGAGGTCGGGTAGACCGGGACGGTCACCAGGCCCGCGGCCCAGGCGCCGAAGTCGAGGAGGGTCCATTCGTACGTCGTCCGGGCCATGACGGCGATCCGGTCGCCCGGCATCAGCCCTTCCGCGATCAGCCCCTTGGCCACCGCCAGGACCTGCGCGGCGAACTCGGCGGCCGTCACCTGCTCCCAACGCCCCTCGCCGTCGGCCGACTTGCGGCTGAGGACGATCGTGCCGGGGCCGGCCTCCGCGTTCTCGAACGGCAGGTCCGCGAGCGAGCCGTGCCGCACCGGCGGCGCGAACGGCGGGACGGACGCCTCCCGCACCACACCGTCCAGCCGCTGCACGAGGGGTTCGACCAGGATCGGCTTCCCGTCGTAGTCCGTGGCCTGGATCGCGGCGCCCGGGGAGAGGGGGACGGCGTGCTGGAAGGACGAAGTGGACACGGGGCGGCTCCTCGGGCGTGCAGCGGTGAACTGCTTGCTGCATCACGTACGTGCCTCGTGCGGCGAGGCGTTCACCGGCGCCGGCCCTCGGGCAGGGGTTACCGGCGGTTAGGTCTGGAGATCGTACGGGGCCGCTGTGGCGGGGGTGTGGGTTTTCGGGGATGGTCCGGGGCCGGGCCTGTGCAATCCCGGAGGGTACGTGAGGGTCTCTCACGTTAGGCCCCACTTCCGGACCTTGCCCGCCGTGACGTAGACTTACCTTCGGTAACCTTACTCCAGAGTCAGCAGTTCGGGCGAGACCGGGGGACGCACATGACGGAGACCGTCCTCGGCGGGACGCCCGCCCTCGCACCGCTGCTCGCGCGGGGCGCGCTGCGGTCGCCCTTCAAGAGGCCCGCGGCAGCCGCCTCCTACCCGCGCACCCGGCTCGTGCTCCCGGACGTCCGCGCCGACCTCGGCAGGCTCGCCGCCTACGAGCGCGTCTGCGGCTTCGGCACCGGCGAGGACGGGCTGCCCGTCACCTATCCGCACGTCCTCGGGTTCCCGCTGGCCATGCGGCTGATGAGCGAGCGCGACTTCCCGCTGCCCCTGCTGGGGCTCGTCCACACCCACCTCGACGTCTCCCGGTACGCGGTGATGCCGGCCGACGCGGCCTACGAACTCTCGGTCCGCGTGGCCGGGTTGCGGCCGCACCGGCGGGGCACCGAGGCCGTGGTCGTCACCGAGGTGCGGGACGGACAGGACCTGGTGTGGGAGTCGCGGAGCCGGTACCTGGCCCGGCACCGGACCGCGGGGACGGCCGGGACCGCCCGGCCCGAGGAGCGGGCGCCGCTGCCCGCCGTCGCCGAGTGGCGGATCGCCGCCGACGTCGGACGGCGGTACGCGGCCGCCTCCGGGGACCGCAACCCGATCCACCTCCATCCGCTCACCGCGCGGCTCTTCGGTTTCCCGCGGGCCGTCGCGCACGGCATGTGGACCGCGGCCCGGTGCCTCGCGGCCCACGGCGTGCCGGAACGGGCGCACGTGGAGGCGGAGTTCCGGGCGCCGGTGCTGCTGCCGGCGACGGTCGCCTACGCGGCGCGGGCGGGCCGGTTCGAGCTGCGGGGTCCTGCGGACCGGGTGCACGTGACGGGCGGTGTGCGGCCGCTTCCCGGCTGAGGGCGGGCTCCGGTCAGGCGCCGGCCCAGGGCCTGCCGTCCAGCAGGCCGCCGAGACCGGCCCAGGCGAAGTTCATCAGCGTCGTCGCCGCCTCGCGCGCGGTGACACCGGGCGTGACGTTGGCCCAGGCGGCGAGGGACTCGGCGGCGCCGACCAGGGCCTCGGCGAGCCCCGCCACCTCACGCTCGGGCAGGTCGGGGTCGCGGCGCGCCTCGCGGGCGGCGACCACGATGAGCTGGGTCACGAACTCCACCAGCTCGGTGCGCATCGCGGCGACCTCGGAGGCGAACCGCTCGCCGTGCGTGCGCGCCTGGAGGTGCAGCACCGACCAGCCGTCGGGGTGTGCGGCGGTGTGCACGAAGAACGCCCGCAGGCCGTCCCAGAGCTGGCGGTCGGCGGGCAGGTCCCTGCGGACCCCGCCGCGGACCGCCTCGGTGAGCGCCGTCGCCTCACGGCGGATGCACGCCGTGAACAGGTCGTCCTTGGAGTTCAGGTACAGGTAGACCAACGGCTTGGAGACACCGGCGAGTTCGGCGATCTCGTCCATCGACGCGGCCATGTAGCCGCGCTGCCCGAAGGTCCGCACGGCGGCGTCCAGCATCTGCTGCTCCCGGACCGCCCGTGGCATGCGCTTGGTCTTCACGGCACCCATGGGCAAAGCCTACGGGCGGCCGGACGCGCGGGAGTCGTTCAGGAAGAGGTCCGGGCCTCGCCCCGGGGCTGCGCCGCCTCGTCGACGACCTCGTCCTCCTGGCTGCGGCTGGCCTCGATGTTGGCCTTCATGCGGTCGACCCGCTGCGAGACCTGGACCGACGCGCGGTCCCGCTCCTTGCGCAGCACGACGAAGCTGATCGGCGCCGACACGACCAGGGACAGCAGCAGGACCCACAGGAGGTTGGAGTCCCCGAAACCACGCGGGAACGCGCCGGCGTAGACCAGGCCCCAGACGACCAGGAAGCAGCCCGCGAAGATACCGAGGCGCATCAGCGTGTAGCGGAGCATCTCAATCCAGTCTTCCGATGACGAAAAGGGGCACCGTCCAGTGAAGCACGGGCCGGGACCGATCTTGCAGCGGGGTCAGGCGAGCGTCAGCAGCATGGTGATGTCGTCGCGGTCGTCGCCCGGTGCCACCCGGATCGCGCCGGGGACGCGGCCGACCTCCCGGTAGCCGCAGGAGCCGTAGAACGTCTCCAGGCCCTGGCCGCCGCGGCAGGTGAGGCGTATCGCGGCCGTGCCGTCGAAGCCGCGGGCCGCGTCGGCGGCGGCCGCGAGGAGGTCACGGCCGTAGCCCTGGCCCTGGTGCTTGGGGTGGACCATCACCGTGTACAGCCACACCCAGTGCTTCATGAGGCGGTGGGTGTTGAAGGAGAAGAAGGCGGTGGCGGCGACGTTGCCGGCCTCGTCGTGGCCGACGAGCAGCCGGGTGCGGCCCTCGGCCATGCCGACGAGGTGCTTGACCAGTTCCGGCCGGATCTCCTCCGGGGTGACCGGGGCGACGAACCCCACGGAACCGCCGGCGTTGGACACGTCCGTCCACAGGTCGAGGATGCCGTCGCGGAGGGCGGGGGTGACCGCCGGGTCCAGGGTGAAGGTAAGGGGCATGGCGGGATGCTATCCCTTACCCCAGGAGAGGTGCGACGACTATTCGCCATACGGACAGAGGTGCGCCCCTGAAGGGGCGCGGGGAACTGCGCGACAAGCCACGACGCACCCGCACCCGGCCACACGCCGCCGGCGGACTCAGACCCGCATCGGCTGCGGCGACTCCCGGCGGGCCGGGTCCGGGCCGTCGTACTCGCGGATGATCTCGTAACGCGTGTTGCGCTCCACCGGACGGAAACCGGCGTCGCGGATGAGGTCCAGCAGATCCTCACGGGTCAGCTTGTTCGGCGTGCCGTAGTTGTCCGCGTCATGGGTGATCTTGTACTCGACGACCGAGCCGTCCATGTCGTCCGCGCCGTGCTGGAGGGCGAGCTGCGCGGTCTGGACGCCGTGCATGACCCAGAAGACCTTGACGTGCGGGACGTTGTCGAAGAGGAGCCGGGAGACCGCGAAGGTCTTCAGGGCCTCCGCGCCGGTCGCCATCTGGGTGCGGGCCTGGAGCCGGTTGCGGACCTTGCCGTCCTTCACGTCCACGAAGTCGTGCTGGTAGCGCAGCGGGATGAAGACCTGGAAGCCGTTCGTCTCGTCCTGGAGCTCGCGCAGGCGCAGCACGTGGTCGACGCGGTGGCGGGGCTCCTCGATGTGGCCGTACAGCATGGTGCACGGGGTCTTCAGACCCTTCTCGTGCGCCAGGCGGTGGATCCGCGACCAGTCCTCCCAGTGCGTGCGGTGGTCCACGATGTGTTGGCGGACCTCCCAGTCGAAGATCTCCGCGCCGCCGCCGGTCAGGGACTCGAGACCGGCGTCGATCAGCTCGTCGAGGATCTCGGAGGCCGACAGGCCGGAGATCGTCTCGAAGTGGTGGATCTCGGTGGCGGTGAACGCCTTCAGCGAGACGTCCGGCAGGGCCGCCTTCAGCTCCCGCAGCGAGCGCGGGTAGTAGCGCCACGGCAGGTTCGGGTGCAGCCCGTTGACGATGTGCAGCTCGGTGAGGTTCTCGCCCTCCATCGCCTTGGCGAGCTTCACCGCCTCCTCGATGCGCATCGTGTACGCGTCCTTCTCGCCCGGCTTGCGCTGGAACGAGCAGTACGCGCAGGACGCGGTGCACACGTTGGTCATGTTGAGGTGCCGGTTGACGTTGAAGTGGACGACGTCACCGTTCTTGCGGGTGCGCACCTCGTGTGCGAGGCCGCCGAGCCAGGCCAGGTCGTCCGACTCGTACAGCGCGATGCCGTCCTCACGGGTCAGCCGCTCACCGGCCCTGACCTTCTCCTCCAGCTCGCGCTTGAGCCCGACGTCCATACCCACACCTCTCTACGACAACTTCGACAACCGTACGCCCCCGTCCTTCGGGCGGGAGGCGCCCCCGCACGGACCTTCGGGCCTACACCTCTTCGGGGAGTTCCCCGACCCGGTTCTCCCACTTCGTGGACAGCACGACGGTGGTACGGGTCCGGGAGACGCCCTTGGTCCCGGACAGCCGCCGGATGGTCTTCTCCAGGCCGTCCACGTTGGTCGAACGCACCTTGAGCATGAAGGAGTCGTCGCCGGCGATGAACCAGCAGTCCTCGATCTCCGGCAGGTCCCGCAGCCGCTGCGCCACGTCCTCGTGGTCGGCCGCGTCGGAGAGCGAGATGCCGATGAGGGCGATGACGCCGAGGCCGAGCGAGGCGGCGTCGACGGTGGCGCGGTAGCCGGTGATGACACCGGCCGCCTCCAGCCGGTTGATGCGGTCGGTGACGCTGGGTCCCGACAGTCCGACGAGCCGCCCCAGCTCCGCGTACGAGGCCCGGCCGTTCTCCCTCAGGGCCTGGATGAGCTGCCTGTCCACGGCATCCATGCGATCGAAGCCTTCCACTGAAAGTTCCCGAAGTAGATGAGAGGTGGTGCAGGGGTACCGCTACGTGCTCGCGCCGCCGAGGTCGCCCTCCCAGCGGCGGTACAGCCGGTGCCCCACACCGGCCGCGTCCAGCACCCGCCCGGCCACGAAGTCCACCAGGTCCTGGATGTGCGTCGCGCCCGCGTAGAACGCCGGGGAGGTGGGTACGACGACCGCCCCCAGGTCGTCCAGGGTGACCAGGTGGCGCAGGGTCTGGCCGTTCAGCGGGGTCTCGCGCACGGCGACGACCAGCGGCCTGCGTTCCTTGAGGTTGACGCTGGCCGCCCGCTGGAGCAGGTCCTTGGAGAGCCCGAGCGCGACCCCGGCGACGGCGGCGGTGGACGCCGGCACGATCAGCATGCCCTTGGTCCGGTACGACCCCGAGGACGGCCCGGCGGCCAGGTCCCCGGCGTTCCAGTACCGCACCGCCGCCAGGTCCGCCTGGAAGGTCCCGGGCTTGCCGTCGGCCCCGCGGCCCAGCCATTCCCCCAGGTCCTCGCGCCAGTGCGCGTCCCGGAAGGAGATCCCGGTCTCGTCCAGCAGGGTGAGCCGCGAGGCCCGGCTGACCACCAGGTCGACGCTCTCGCCCGCCGCCAGCAGCGCTCGCAGCACCGCGGCCGCATAGGGCGTTCCGGACGCCCCGGACACCCCCACGATCCAAGGCACGCGCTGCGTTTCTCCTGCGTTCACACCTTGAGCGTACCGGCGCACCGACCGAGGTTCAGGCCGGGTGGGGTGCCTCGGCTCCGACGCGGAGCCGGAGGGCGCCCACCGGGGGGCCTCCGGGAAGCCGCCGGGCTCCGTCAGGCGGTCAGACCCCGGACGAGGAGGTCCAGCAGGGCGCACACGAACAGGGCAATCCCGATGAACCCGTTGACGCTGAAGAAGGCGCGGTTGAGACGGGAGAGGTCGTGCGGGCGGACGATGGTGTGCTCGTACACGAAGGCGCCCGCGACGATCACCAGCCCCAGCCAGAAGAACGCACCGGCGCCGGTGGCCAGCGCGTACCAGACGAACAGGCCCGTCGTCACCGCGTGGCACACCCGCGCGCCCCGGATCGCGGCCGGGATGCCGAACCGGGCCGGGACGGACATGACGCCGATCTCGCGGTCGGTCGTCACGTCCTGGCAGGCGTAGATCAGGTCGAAGCCGCCGATCCAGATGCCGACCGCCAGGCCGAGGATCACCGCGTCCCAGGACCACTCGCCGCTGATCGCCAGCCAGCCGCCGATCGGGCCCATGGCCTGGGCGAGGCCCAGGATGGCCTGCGGGAAGTTCGTGAACCGCTTGCCGTAGGGGTAGACCACCATCGGGATCACGGCGACCGGCGCGAGGGCCAGGCAGAGCGGGTTGAGCAGGGCGGCCGAGCCGAGGAAGACCGCCACCGCGATCAGCGCGCCGGTCCAGGCGTGCTTCACGCTCATCGCGCCGGTGACCAGCTCGCGGTGGGCCGTGCGCGGATTGCGGGCGTCGATCTCGCGGTCGATGATCCGGTTCACGGCCATCGCGAAGGTGCGCAGGCCGACCATGCAGATCGTGACCAGGAGCAGCCGGCCCCAGTGGATGTTCCTGTCCCACTCGTACATCGCGGTCAGCGCCGCGATGTACGCGAAGGGCAGGGCGAAGACCGAGTGCTCGATCATCACCAGCCGCAGGAAGGCCTTCGTGCGTCCCGGCTGCGGGAGCGCTGCGGAAGCGGAACTCACAGTCCGTACTCCTTCCAGCGGCGGTCGACGGTCGCCGCCGTTTCGGGGTCGGACAGGACCATGTCCGGCCAGCCCCCGTCCCTGGTGTACCCCTCCTCGGGCCACTTCTTCGTCGCGTCGATGCCCGCCTTGCCGCCCCAGAACTGCTGGTAGGAGGCGTGGTCGAGGTGGTCGACGGGGCCTTCCACGACCGTGAGGTCACGGGCGTAGTCGGTGTTGCCGAGGGCCCGCCAGGCGACCTCGTGCAGGTCGTGGACGTCGCAGTCGGAGTCGACGACCACGATCAGCTTGGTGAGCGACATCATGTGCGCCCCCCAGACCGCGTGCATCACCTTCTGCGCGTGCTTCGGGTACTTCTTGTCGATCGAGACGATCGCACAGTTGTGGAAGCCGCCGGCCTCGGGGAGGTGGTAGTCCACGATGTCCGGGACGATGATCTTCAGGAGCGGGAGGAAGAAGCGCTCGGTGGCGCGGCCGAGGGGACCGTCCTCGGTCGGCGGGCGGCCGACGACGATCGACTGGAGGAGCGGACGCTTCCGCATCGTCACGCAGTCGATCGTCAGCGCGGGGAACGGTTCCTGCGGGGTGTAGAAGCCGGTGTGGTCGCCGAAGGGGCCCTCGGGCAGCATCTCGCCGGGCTCCAGCCAGCCCTCCAGGACGACCTCGGCGTTCGCCGGCACCTGGAGCGGGACCGTCTTGCAGTCGACCATCTCGATCCGCTTGCCCGCGATGAACCCGGCGAACAGGTACTCGTCGATGTCACCGGGCAGCGGCGCGGTGGAGGCGTAGGTGACGGCCGGCGGGCAGCCGAAGGCGATCGCGACGGGCAGCCGCTCGCCCCTGCGCGCCGCCACCTGGTAGTGGTTGCGGCTGTCCTTGTGGATCTGCCAGTGCATGCCGATGGTGTTCCGGTCGTGCCGCTGGAGGCGGTACAGGCCGAGGTTGCGGATGCCGGACTCGGGGTCCTTGGTGTGGGTCAGACCCAGGTTGAAGAAGGAGCCGCCGTCCTGCGGCCAGGTGAACAGGGCCGGCAGCAGGCCGAGGTCGACGTCGTCGCCGTGCAGGACGACCTCCTGGACGGGCGCGTTGTCGGCCTTCACCTTCTTCGGCGGGACGTGGGCCATCGCGCCGAGCTTCCCGAACGCCTCGCGGACGCCGACGAAGCCGTGCGGGAGTTCCGGGCGCAGCAGCCCGCCGATCTTCTCGGAGATCTCGCCGTACGACTTCAGCCCGAGGGCCTTGAGCAGCCGCCGGTCGGTGCCGAAGACGTTCATGGCCAGCGGCATGCTGGAGCCGCGCACGTTCTCGAAGAGCAGCGCCGGGCCGCCCGCCTTCTGCACCCGGTCGACGATCTCCCCGACCTCCAGGTACGGGTCGACCTCGGCCTTGACACGCTTGAGGTCTCCCTCGCGCTCCAGTGCCCGGAGCAGGGAGCGAAGATCGTCGTAAGCCATGCCCCCCAGTATCGGCCACCCGGGGCCGGGGCCCGGTCACCGCCCCCTGGGATGCCCCCTGCGATACTCGTCGGCCGTGACAGTCCGCCGCCGGATCAGCCGGTTACCGCTGCTCCTCCTGCCGCTCGTGCTCGCCGCCTGCGCACCCGGTCAGGACACCGGCGGCTCACCGGTCTCCGCGCTGACCCGCGTCGCGGCCGCCGACCGCCCGGCGGCTCCCGACCTGGCGGGTGACGGTCTGGACGGCACGGCGGTACGGCTCGCCGACTACCGGGGCCGGGTCGTCGTCCTGAACGTGTGGGCGTCCTGGTGCGGGCCCTGCCGGGCCGAGGCGCCCGAACTGTCCAAGGCCCAGAAGGAGTTGGACGGCGAAGGGGTCCAGGTGCTCGGGGTGGACACGGACATCGAACGAGGCAGCGGACGGTCCTTCGAGCGGGCGCACGGGCTGGTCTACCCGAGTCTGCACGACCCCGGTTCCCGCAAGATGCTCAGGCTGCCCAAGGGCTATGCGCCGCGGGCGCTGCCGTACACCCTCTTCATCGACCGGGCCGGGCGGATCGCCGCGAAGTACCTGGGCCCGCTCACGGCGGCGGACGTGCGCACGATCGTCGGCCCGCTGCTGGCCGAGAAGGCGTGATCAGCGCGCGCTCTCGACCATGCGCTCCGCGGGTGCGCCGTCGGGTGCGGGTGCGTCGGGGCTTGTCGCGCAGTTCCCCGCGCCCCTGACGGGGCACCCGCTACCCTGGCCGCCATGCTCAGGTATCTGCCTTTTCTGCTGGTCCTCGCGCTGTGGATCTATGCCTTCGTGGACTGCCTGAACACCCCCGAGGAGGAGGTCCGCGCGCTGCCGAAGCTGGTGTGGGTGCTGATCATCCTGCTCTTCGGCGAGGTGCTGGTCGGTCCGGTGGCCTGGCTGGTCGCGGGCCGGGCACGGCAGCCGCGCGAGCGGTGGGTCGCGCCGGACGACAACCCCGAGTTCCTGAAGTCCCTGAAGCCGGAGGATCCGCGCACCGACTGACCTGCCCTAGAGCAGCGCCTTCACCTGGGCCGCGGTCAGCGGGCGCTGGAACACCTGGACCTGCCTGATCGAGCCCGGGAACCAGTCGGCGGGCCCGCCGCCCGCGGTGGCGCGGCCGATCACCAGCGGGCCGTCGGCGGCCACCGGATCACCGTCGTCGACACCCGCCTCCTGCACGCCGTCGACGTACAGGATCATCTGGTCGCGCGCGTCCTCGTAGACGCCGACCAGGTGGGTCCAGACGTCCGGCTTCGGGACGGTGAACGACAGGGCCCGCAGGTCGGGCCGGGCAAAGGCCCAGCGGTTCTCGGCGGCCGCGTACTGGAGGTAGAAGCCGCTGACGGCACCGGCGTCCTGGCTGACGGCGGTCGCGAAACCCGCCGGCAGCGTGCTCAGCGCCACCCACGCCGAGACGGTGAAGCCGTGGCCCTTGCCGGTCCTCAGCACCGGCCCCGCGGTCATGATCTGGCTGGTACCGCCGTCGAACAGCGGGGCACCGTCCTTGCCCCGGCCCCAGCCGACCCCGGCGGCCGTGCCGTCGTACCGGCCGGTGTCGTCGGCGGCGACCGCGCCCGAGGTCTCGTCCAGCGGCCACGCGGCGAGCGGCGACGGGACGGAGACCGACCCGCCGGAGTGCTTCGGCGACGCCCCGGCCCCGCTCCGGCCGACGAGCCGCGCGACCGGTACGGCCGCGAGCGCGGCCACCGCGAGCGCTCCGCCGGACAGCAGCAGGGTGCGACGGCCGGTGCCCGGGTTCTGCCGGTACGGCACCGGCGGCACCGGCTGCGGCGCGGGTTCGAGCCGGGTGACGGGACGGGTCGCGACGGGGCGCGGAACCGGGCGGGTGACGTCGGTCGCGGAGACGACCGCAGGGCGCGTGAGCGGGGCGTCGGCGTCGGCGTCGGCCGTGAAGCCGGTCCTGGCCAGGATCTCGCGCGGAGTGGGCCGCCTGGCCGGGTCCTTGGCCAGGCAGGCGGCGATCAGCGAGGCGAGGTCCGGATCGGTGACGGCGGTGATGTCGGGTCCGTCGTGCACGACCCGGTAGAGCAGCGACGGAGTGGACCCGTCACCGAAGGGGTTGCCGCCCGTGGCCGCGAAGGTCAGCACCGCCCCGAGCGCGAACACGTCGCTGGCGCCGGTCACCTCACCGCCCTCGACCTGCTCCGGCGACATGAATCCGGGCGAGCCGATCATGAGCCCGGCCCGCGTGATGGTCTCGGACTCCACACTGCGGGCGATGCCGAAGTCGATGACCCGCGGCCCGTCGTCGGCGAGCAGCACGTTCGACGGCTTGAGGTCCCGGTGCACCAGGTGCGCCGCGTGGATCGAGGTCAGCGCCTCGGCCAGCCCGGCGGCCAGCGCGAGCACGCTCCCGGCGGCCAGCGGACCCCGCTCCGCGACCGCGTCCTGGAGCGAGGGTCCGGCGATGTAGCTGGTGACGAGCCAGGGCAGGGCGGCGTCCGGGTCGGCGTCCACGACGGGCGCGGTGAAGGCACCGCTCACCTTGCGGGCGGCCTCCACCTCACGCCGGAACCGCGACCTGAACTCGGGCTGTCCGGCGACCAGTTCGGCGTGCACCACTTTCACGGCCACGGACCGGCCACCCGGCGAACGGCCGAGGAACACCCGGCCCATGCCACCCGCGCCGAGCCGCCCGAGCAGCTGGTACTCCCCGACGGAGCGCGGATCGCCGGGCTCCAGAGCTGCCACGACCCCTCCCGCACCGCTGACACCCGAAGACCCGGTCAGCATAGGACCGCCGATCGCGCTCACTGGCCAATTCCAGCTCCCCCAGGGCAAGTTGCCCTCGGGTCTGCCCTCGCGGACAGGCCGCTACACCGACGCGACGAAGGCACTCCACGCGTCCCGGCCGAGGATCAGGACGGGCCCGCCGGGGTTCTTGCTGTCACGGACGGGGACGGCGGAGGTGAACTCGGGGGCGAATTCGAGGCAGTCGCCGGGCTCCTCGTCGCTGTAGCTGCTCTTGACCCACCTCGCCGCGCTCAGCTGATGCTGGTTCATCGTCGCCGTACTCCTCCATCAACTGGCCGATCAGAGCGGCGGATTCGCGGGCGGACAGGGCGTCCGCCCGGAGCACATCATAGAGTCGGCTCTGCTCCGCGTAGGCGGCTGGATCATTGTCGAAGCAGCCGCGCCTGTGCGATTCCGAGTAGGTCCAGCGCTCCCCGTCGGGCAGCGTGACCAACGACATCGTCTTGGCGGGCCGCTTGATGTCGAAGCGATCGGCGGGGGCCACCTGGATGCGGATGTTGGGGAGTTGCCCCGCGCGCAGCAGGTGCGCGCACTGGTCCCGCATCACGGCGGGACCGCCCACCGCGTGCCGCAGACAGCTCTCGTCCATCACGACCACATAGGTGGGTCCGTCCTCGGTGAAGTAACGCGGCTGTCGGCTCAGCCGCGCCGCGACCCGCTGTTCCAGCCGGTCACCGCTGGCTCGGCGGGACAGCAGGGCCCACGTGTACTCCGGGGTCTGCAACAGGCCGGGCACGACCATGACGTGATAGGTGGACAGCGCGATGGCCTGCGCCTCCATCTCCACCCAGCGCTGGAACCAATCCGGATGCTCCACCTGCTGGTACCAGTCGATGCGCCCCCACAGCCGCGTCAACACCCCACCCGTGCGCAGGGCTTCGTCGCACGTCTTCGCGAAGGACGCCTGCGGCACCCGGGTGCCGGCCTCCACCCGCGCCACCAGCGACCGGTCGCAGGGGACCTGTTTGGCCAGCGCGTCCTGCGTGAGGAGGGCTTCCTCGCGATAGTGGCGTAACAGCTCTCCGAAAAGCTCCGCGTTGGTGGTCACCGACCGGCCCCCTCTGTGACAGGTGCCGGTGGCACGCGTCCGGCATTGATACCGACCGTTCCCGTCCGCAACGCTCGACACACCCAGAGTGACGAAGGTGGCGTCGGAGCGCACATGACTGAGCACATCGAATACAGAATCGAAACGGGAACGGTCGTCTACGACACCCGTGCGGACAAGGTCGGCGAGTACCGGGGACAGGCCGGCCCGTACGCCCTGCTGCGGCCCCTCGGCGGCGGCCGGGAGTGGGAGGCGCGGCCGGAGTCGGTGCGGCCCGCGACGGCCGGGGAACGGCTCGCCGCGGAGGTGCGGGCGGCCAACCACCGCTCCCGCACGCCGAGTCACCCGGCCCCGGACACCCCGGCACCGGAACCGGTCGCCGGCTGCGCGGCCTGCGCCGAGTTCGCCGGGCGGCGGGGGCAGGCCGCGGCGCGGTCGGACGCGAGCGCGGTGACCGACGCCGACGTGCTGCTCCGGCGGCACCTGCGCCGCGACCACTGGGGCACCAGGCCCCGCCGGTTCTTCCGCTTCGTGCCGTACCTGATCACGCAGGACGACACCGCCGAGCCGGAGTACGCGGCGTACTGCGTCTCCGGGGACGAGGCGGACTGCGGCGCGGAGTCGGGGCCGTGCGGGTCGCCCGGAGCGGTGGAGGAGTGGCAGCGCCGCCACACCCGGGACACCCGGCACCTGCGCTACCGGCGCAGCTTCACGGACTACGCGGTGCTGGAGCAGGAGAGCGCGCGGCCCTGACGCGGGTCAGCAGGGCGAGTCGTCGGGCAGGTGCTCCTTCGCCCACGCGCCGAGTTCCTTCAGCGAGGGCTCCAGGGCGGCGCCGGCCGCGGTCAGGCGGTAGGAGACCCGCAGCGGCGGGCCCTCGTCGACCTCGCGCACGACGAGCCCGGCGGCGCCGAGTTCGGTGAGGCGGTCGGAGAGCATGCGTTCGCTGATGCCGGGGATGGCACGGCGCAGGGTGGCGAAGTGCGTCGGCCGGTCCAGCAGGACGGACAGGATCGGGCCGTTCCAGCGCTTCCCCAGTACCTGGAAGACACGCGTGATGCCGACGTCCACCGCCTTGCACTGTTCCGGGTCGTGCGTCTGGTCCACCGCCATGGCTTCAGGGTACAGGTCCACGACAGAGGGAGGTGAAAAAAAGTAAGCACCTGTGTTATCTATAGCTGAGTACGAATTCTCAGCCCGCGTCCCGCACCGGGCTCGCCATTCCTGTGTCTGGAGACCCCCATGGCCACCCTTCTCCACATCGACTCCTCCCTCCTCCCGGGCGGGGCGTCCGCCTCCCGCGCCGTCACGGAGGCCTTCCGCGCGGCATGGCAGGAGCAGCACCCCGGCGGCACGGTGGTCTACCGCGACCTGGCCGCGGACCCGGTACCGCACATCACCGCGGACAGCCACACCGCCGGATTCGCCGACCCCGCCGCCCACACCCCCGGGCAGGCGGCGGCCTTCGCGGAGCGGGTGCGGCTGATCGAGGAGCTGGAGCAGGCGGACGCGATCCTCATAGGCGCCCCGATGTACAACTTCACGATCCCCTCGACGCTCAAGGCGTGGCTGGACAACGTGATCCTGTTCGGCCGCACCGGCGGCGAGAACCCGTCCGCCAAGGGCACGCCGGTCACCGTCGTGGCCAGCCGCGGCGGTTCGTACGCTCCGGGCACCCCGCGGGAGCCGTTCGAGTACGTGCAGAACTACCTGGAGGCGGTCCTCTCCGGCGCCCTCGGCCTCGAAGTCGACTTCATCGTCCCCGAGCTGACGATGGCTCCGCAGAACCCGGCCATGGCCGAGCTGGTGCCGCTGTACGAGGCCTCCCGCGACCGTGCCCTCCAGGACGCGGCCGCCAAGGCGAAGGACCTCGCGGCGCGCCTCGCCGCGTAGCGGTCCTGCGGAGCGGATTGCGCCGATCGGCCCAGCTCCGCATGCGGGTCCGGTGGCGGGCGGTTGTGATGGACGCGTTGTCATCCCGCTACCAGGAGGCCTTCATGCGCATCCGTGCTCTCGCCGTCACCGGCGCCATCGCCGCCACCCTCGCCCTGGGCACCACCGCCGCCTACGCCGACAACGGTGCCGACGCCACCGGTTCCGCGGCCAACAGCCCGGGTCTGCTGTCGGGCAACGTCGTCCAGGTGCCGGTGAGCATCCCGGTCAACCTGTGCGGCAACAGCATCAACGTGATCGGCCTGCTCAACCCGGCGGCGGCCAACGCCTGCACCAACGGCTGACCCGGCCGGAACACCACCCGCGGAGCCTGCCGAGGACCCCTGTCCTCCGGCAGGCTCCGCGCGTGCGTGGCGGCGCTACGTGCGTGGCGGCGCTAGTCCCCCTCGGAGGCGAGGTACTTCTCGTAGGCGTCGGCGCTCATCAGCCCGTCCAGCTGCTTCTTGTCGGAGACCTGGACCTTGATCATCCAGGTGTCGTGCGGCTCCATGTTGATCAGCTCGGGTTCGGACTCCAGGTCCGGGTTCACCTCGCCGACCTTGCCGCCCACCGGCATGAAGAGCACGCTCACCGACTTCACGGACTCCACGGTGCCGAACTCCTCGTTCGCCGGGACGGTCTTGCCCACGGTCGGCACGTCCACGAACACGATGTCACCGAGCTGCTTCTGGGCGTACTCGGTGATCCCCACCTCGGCGGTGTCGCCGTTGACGCGGACCCATTCGTGTTCCCTCGTGTACTTGCGGTCGGTCGGATACATGGCGCGGCTCCTTCGAGGTCGGTGGGCGCAATCAGCCTGCCACCATCGTCGCTCTGAGTAACGGGGTGGCTACGCCTTCCGGGCTAGTCGTCGTCGCGCAGCCGCCGCCAGACGCGGGTGCGGTGCAGGACGTAGCCGGCGGCGGCCACGGCCACGATCTGGAGGCCGACGGCGAGCAGCCAGAACTCGTCGCGGGTCTCCAGCTTGTCGGTCAGGAAGGTGAAGTTCATGCCGAAGAACCCGGTCAGGAACGACAGCGGCAGGAAGATCACCGACACGATGGCCAGCCGGTTGATCACGCCGTTCTGTTCGCCCGCGATCAGCGACGAGTAGCTGGCCAGGGCGCGGCGCGCGGCATCCTGGAGGGACTCGACGTCCGTGCGGACCAGCCGGGCCGTGCGGACGAACTCCTGCGCCAGCCGCTGCCGTTCGGCCGGGAAGTCGCTGCTCGTCATCCGGCGGGCGACCACGTCGTCTACCGCCTGGAGGTAGGGCAGCAGCGCGTGGTGCAGCAGCGCGGCCCGGCGGCGCAGCTGGGACAGCCGGTAGATCTGCTCGGGACGCCGGTCCTCGAACATGTCGTCCTCCAGTTCCTCCACCTGGAGCAGCGCCCGCACCGTGGCCCGGCGGAAGGTGGCCAGCGCCTCCTGGAGCAGCAGGAACAGCGTGGCCACGGCATCCCGCGGCCGCTCCCGGCACAGCTGCGCGGTGAAGCCCGACGCCAGGACGTCCTGACCCCAGTGGGCGGCCACCACGAAACGCTCACCGGCCAGCGCGTGCACGTAGGCGATCCGGTCGTCGACGACCACGGGGACGACGAAACCGGCGAGGTCACCGAGGAACTCGGCCCGCGACGTCTCGTCCGCCCGGCCGAACCAGGCCAGGTCCTCGTCGTCCAGCCCGAGCCGGCCGGCCGCCGGCTCGTCCGCCGGATCCGCCGCGTCGGGCAACTGGACCCCGAGCAGGAGGAACGGGTCCTCGGCGATCAGCCGCCGCGCCTCGGCCGGGGACACCCGCGTCCGGCCCCCGTCCGGCACCGACACCCTCGTCAGGATCATCGCCCTCACCGCCCTCGGCCACCGTCCCAGCCTCCGCACGCCCGGCGCCCCGCGCACGCCGGGGCGCCCGTCTGCCGGGCCGGACGGCCACCTACGGGTGAGGGCGCGGCCCGTTGCCCCGCCGCCGCGGGCACAGGAGAGTGAGGACATGGACCAGCAGCAGGCACGGACCTGGCTCGCCACCGCCGTCACCGAGGCCCGCGCCGGGCTCGCCGAGGGCGGCATCCCGATCGGCGCCGCGCTCTACGGCGCCGACGGCACCCTGCTCGGCCGCGGGCACAACCGGCGGGTGCAGGACGGCGACCCGTCCCTGCACGCCGAGACCGCCGCCTTCCGGGCGGCGGGACGGCAGCGCTCGTACCGGGGCACCACCATGGTGACGACGCTGTCGCCGTGCTGGTACTGCTCGGGCCTGGTCCGCCAGTTCGGGATCTCCCGGGTGGTGATCGGCGAGGCGGCCACCTTCCACGGCGGCCACGACTGGCTCGCCGAACACGGCGTGGAGATCGTCCTGCTGGACGACCCGGAGTGCACCGCCCTGATGCGCACCTTCACCACGGACCACCCGGCCCTGTGGAACGAGGACATCGGCGAGGACTGATTCCGTCACGGCCGCACCACGCACACCGTCGATGACATCACTCCCGGTGCCGGTTTCGTAACCATACGGACATCACTCGGTCTGGCCCGAAGCAACTACCCCTTCCTACACTGGTGTCAGGGGGGAGCTGCCTTGCACAGACGGTTGCACGGGCGTGGGGCGCTGTTCGACGTGGAGCCGGCCGGGCTCATACCGAGGATCGTCGGGTTACGGCCGTACCAGCACCGCGCCCATCCACCGGAACACCCGGGCGAGCTGCCGTTCGTGGTGCTGACCGGGGCCCGGGGGCTCGGCAAGAGCGCGGTGCTCGGCGAGTTACGGGACGCCTACCAGGGGCACACCCCGGTCGCGCTCGCCGACTGCGCGGAGGCGCAGTTCGCGGCGCCGCCCACGGAACGGCCCGCGGAGTCCTGGTCGCCGCTCGGGCAGCTCCTGCTGGTCGTCGCCGAACAGCTCGCGGAACCGGTGACCGGCGCCGGGCGGATCACCTTCCCGCGTCTCATGTCCGGGCTGGTCGCGGTGGCCGCAGGAGGCTGGGGCGACGCCGACTCGGAGCGGATCCGGCGCGAGGTGGAGCGGATCCTGCTGCTCAACGAGAGCGGCTCCTGGATCAGCGGGCTCGCGGGACGCTGGGCCGGGAAGGTGGCCGCGAAGGTGGTGGCCGCCGCCACCGGCACCGGGCCGCTGGTCTCCGGCGCCATCGAGGCCACCCTGGAGTCGGTCGCCGAGGGCTTCACCAGCCGCCGGCACCAGAAGGCGTCGGTCTGGTACCGCACGTACCCCAACGCGGGCGGCCACGCGCAGCGCGGACTGATCCTGCTGTCCGGCCACTTCCGGGCCGGCGGCACCTCACGGGAGCACGCCGAGCGCTACCTCGTACGGGCCCTGCTCGCCGACCTGGCGGAGGCGTACGCGGGCGTGCTGCCCCGCATGCAGCGGCTCGGCCGTCCGCTGGTACTGATCGACAACGCGCAGGCCGGGCCCGGTCCCGGCCTCCTCGACGCCGTGCTGAAGGACCGCGCCGACGGGATCGCCGACCAAGTGGCGTTCGTCGCCGGACTGCGCGGCGACGGCCGGGAGCTGCTGCGCAACGGCGTACGGCGGGAACTGGCCGAGGTGGCACGGCACACCGAGTGGGCGCCGGACGCGGCCGCGCCGTCCTCCCGGGCCCTGCTGGTGGCGCTGCCGCCGCTCTCCCCCGACGACACCCTGCACCTGGTCGCCGCCCCGGCCGTGCCCCAGCTCCCGCACGCCGTCCACCGGCTGACCGGAGGCAACCCGCTGGGCACCACCGTGCTCGCGGAGGCCGCCGCCCAGCACCCGGACCGCGCCGGCACCCTCGCCGACCTGCTGACGGCCGAGGTCCGGCTGACCGAGGACGGCCCCGCGGCCCCCGCGTACGCCCAGCTCCTGGACCGGCTGGTCCCCGAGGACCGGCTGGACGAACTGACCGTCCTGGCCGCCGCCCACGACTACGGTTCGGCGTGCGCCCTGGCCGAGGCGCTGCTCCCGGACGACTTCGGACCGTCGGGCGTACGGGCGTTGCAGGACCTGCTGGCCGAGGAGGGCATGCCCGTCAGGTACGGGCAGTTCGTCGGCGACCGCTTCGTCCGCACCCTGCTGCTGCTCCGGCTGCACCTGCGCGACGGCGACCACGGCGACTGGCGCACCGTCCACGAGACGCTGATCGGCTTCTACACCGGCGACTGGCCGGCCGGCTTCCGGCTGCACCTGCAACTGGCGCTCGGCGAGACCGACCAGGCCGTCGCCCACCTCCGCGACACCTTCCTGACCGTGGAGACCCCCGTCTGGCTGCGCACCCTGCGCTTCCTCGCCTCCGCGCCCTACTTCCACGCCCACGACGCCGAGGGCCGCGACTCCGCCGGGCAGGGCGACCGGCGGGCGGCGGTGGCGCTGGGCCGCACCGACGCCCGCCACCCCGTGCCCGAGGGCGCGGACCCCGTACTGCACCTGCGGGTACGGCGGTTGCTGCACGCGCTGTGGTACCTCACCGACCCGCTGGTGGTGCCCGACGCGAAGGTGGGCGACCGGCTGCGCTTCGAACTGGAGCAGCTGTCCAACCTGCGCCCGGCCGACAACGCCCTGCTGTGGCAGGCCTCCCGGGCCTGGCCGGCGGCGGCCCTGGCCGGACGGCCGCCGCGGGCCGACGGCGACGACGAGGGCGACGACGACCGGAACGGGGTGGTGTGATGGCACGGCGGCGCATGGGCACGTGGTTGCGCGAGGGCGTCTGGGAGATCCCGCTGCGCCGCTACCTCGCCCTGCTGGTCACGGCCGCACTGATCGCCGGTGCGGTGATCGGGATACGGACGGCCGTGCGCGACGACCGGTCCTGCGCACCGGGAGTGGCCCGGCCCGAGGGCAGCGACGAGTGCGTGGGCGTGGCGACCACGGCGTTCGACTTCGGTCATCCGCAGCTGCGCGCCACGGTGGAGGCGATCGCCCGGGAGAACTCCCGCCTCGCACCCGGGCGTTACGTGACGGTCGCGGTGATGCTGCCGTACACCGCGACCGCGGCGGCGAGTCTCGCCGACATCGAGCACGAGCTGCAGGGCGCCTACCTGGCCCAGTACCAGGCCAACCACGACTCCAACGGCCAGTCGCCGGCGATCCGCCTGGTGCTGGCCAACCCCGGTGCCACCAGCCAGTACTGGAAGGAGATGGTGGACCGGCTGGCGGCCATGACCGGCGGCCAGGACCGGCTGCGGGCGGTGGCCGGGGTGGGGCAGAGCACCGACGACAACAAGAAGGCCGTCAAGGAGCTGACCCGGCTGGGCATCCCGGTGGTCGGCTCGTCGATCACCGCCGACGACCTCGCCAACGGGCAGGGCGGCAAGGACCCGTACCCGGGGCTGGCACGGGTGGCCCCGACCAATACCGACGAGGCTCGGGCGCTCGCCTCCTTCGCCAAGGTCGGCGCGGGCCGGGCACTGCTGGTGTACGACAGGCCGGGCGACCCCTACACGCGGACGCTGCAGAAGTCGTTCGCCGCGCTGATCAAGGGGTCGCCGTACGAGCCGCAGCCGTTCACGCCGCCGGCCGACCGCAGCAAGGAGGGCACGACCGCGAACACGTTCCGGCAGATCACCAACCTGATCTGCGACACCTCGCGGTCGACCGACACGATCCTGTTCGCCGGACGGCACACGCAGCTGCGGCAGTTCATCAACGCGCTGGGCGGACGGGGCTGCCAGGACCGGAAGTTCACGGTGCTGACCGGGGACGAGGGGTCGTACCTCACGGGCGAGAAGCACCTGGACCGCGACGCCCTCCGGCACAACCTGTCGGTCCGCTACACGGCTCTGGCGCATCCGGACGCGTGGCTCAAGGGCAGCCCGGCGACGGGTGGTTCGGCGGCCGCGGCCCAGACGCTGACCCGGCTGCTGACCAGCGCCGAGCGGTCACCGGTCGGGCCGATCGGACCGGTGGCCCTGGAGGACGGACAGCTGATCATCGCGTACGACGCGATGCGGCTCGCGGTGCACGGGATCCGCGAGGCGGTGCCGCAGGGCAGGTCGGTGCCCGCGCTCGCCGACGTCGGGCTGCAGTGGCCGCAGGTGAAGGGGTCGCTGCGGGTGGACGGGGCGAGCGGGTGGATCTGCCTGGACGTGCACGGGAACCCGTACGACAAGGCGGTGCCGATCGTGGAGCTGCGGCCGGAGGGCGGGTCCAGGTTCGTGACCCTCGCCTGGCCGGAGGGGAAGCCGCCGGGCGGGGCGTGCCTGCCGCCGTCGTGAGGCCTGATTCCCCGGCCCTCGCACGCCGTCCTCGCATGCCGGCCTCGGACGCCGTGTTCTCACGCCGTGTTCTCACGCCGTCAGAAGCTCGGTCAGCCGCTGGAAGCGGCTCTGCCACCGCTGATCCGCGGCGCTCTCGTCCTCGCCGTCGCGGGTGAAGCGCAGGAGCGTGCCGGACTCGCCGTCGGGTTCCAGGTGGAAGCGGAGCCTGCCGCCGCTGGCCACCGTGTACTCGGCGATCCGGTCGACGTCCCAGGCGGTCACCCGGCCCGTGCCCAGCTCACCCAGGGTGACCATGCCGTCGAGCCTCGGTTGCAGGACGTCGACCGGGGTGAGCCAGGCGGCCAGGCCCTCCGCGGTGGAGAGGCTCGGCCAGACCTGGCCCATGGGCCTCGGCAGTCGGATCAGCAGCTGAAGGACGGCCATGGGACCAGTGTGGCCCCTCGGTGGCTCACACGCCCGCGTAGGAGTGCTTGCCGGTGACGAAGATGTTGACGCCGTAGTAGTTGAACAGCCAGCAGCCGAAGGCGAGCATCGCCAGGTAGGCGGCCTTGCGGCCCTTCCATCCCGCGGTGGCGCGGGCGTGCAGGTAGCAGGCGTAGGCGACCCAGGTGATGAAGGACCAGGTCTCCTTCGGGTCCCAGTTCCAGTACCGGCCCCAGGCGCTGCCCGCCCAGATCGCGCCCGCGATGATCGTGAACGTCCACAGCGGGAAGACCGCCGCGTTGACGCGGTAGGCGAACTTGTCCAGCGAGGCCGACGCGGGCAGGCGTTCCAGGACCGAGGTGGCGAAGCGGCCGGGGGTGCCGCCGGTCTCCAGCTTGTTCTCGTAGGAGTCCTTGAACAGGTAGAGGATCGTGGCGACCGCGCCGACGTAGAAGACCGCGCCGCAGAAGATGGCGGTGGAGACGTGGATGTAGAGCCAGTACGAGTGCAGGGCCGGGACCAGCGGCTCGCTCGCCGTGTAGAGGACGGTGACCGCGAGACCGAGGTCCAGCAGGACCGTGGTGATCAGGAACAGGCCCATCCAGCGGACGTTCTTCTTCAGGGCCAGCAGCCCGAGGTAGATGGCGACGGCCACCGTGGAGAACGTGATGTTGAACTCGTACATGTTGCCCCACGGCGCCCGCTGCACGGAGGCGGCCCGGGTGATCACACCGGCCAGCTCCACGAGGAAGGCGAGGACCGTGAGGGAGATCGCGATCCGGCCGTAGAGGTCGCCCTGCTCGTCGCCGCCGTGCGCGCCGGGCCCGTCCGGCACGTCCCGCGAGCCCGCCGCGGAGCGGACCACGACCTTCGGGCGTTCCAGTACGGCGGTGCCGCCGGCCTTCTTGACCGTGACCGCGGGCGCCTTCTTCGCCGCGGGCTCGGTGGTGAGCGCGTTGGCGGTCCGGGCGACGCGGCTGCGGCTGCCGAGCAGCCACTCGAAGATGTAGGCGAAGAAGGCCAGCGTGTAGACGGCCATCGAGGAGTAGATGAGCGTGTTGCTCATGCTCGCGAGATGCTCGTTGGTCGCGGCGAGCGTGGTTGCGGCGGCGGAAGTCATCGCTTCTCAGCCCCTTCGGCAGGTACGGGGGATGCTGCTGACTGGTCGTCTTCGTCGGGGTCGGGAGCCCCCGGCGCCTGGTCGTAGAGGATGTCGGCGAGGTCGCCCAGTTCCTCGGGCACCTTCGCCGACTCGCTGCGGCCGAGGCCGGCCATCTCGACGACGGTGACGCCGTCGGGGCCCGGCACGGCCCGCACCCAGACGCGGCGGCGCTGGATGAACAGCGAGGCGGCGAGGCCGAAGATCGCGGCGAGCGCGCCGCCCAGCGCCCAGCCGCTGCCGGGCTCCTGGACGATCTCGAAGCCGGCCCATTCCTTGACGTCCTTCTCGAACGTCACGGAACCGGCGCCGTCGGGCAGCTGCATGGTCTGTCCGGGCTTCAGGTTGTCGCGGAACTGCGCCCCCTTGGAGTCCTTGAACTCCTTCATGTGGGACTTGTCGAGCTGGTAGACGCTCTGCGGGATGCCCGAGTCGACGCCGAGGTCGCCGTGGTACGGCGTCAGGTTGAGCACCGGGTTGCCGAGCGCCGGGAAGGTGGACAGCACCGAGGAGCCGCCGCCGTAGGTCGGCAGGAAGAACGCCGAGATGCCGAGCTGCTCGCCGACGCCCTTGGCGTTCTTGTAGCCGTCCATCACCTTGACCACGCCCTGCGAGGTGACGTTGGCGTCGAGCGGGAGCAGCGGGACGGCGTCGTGGTAGACGACGGCGCCCTTGGCGTCGCGGACCGTGACGACGGGGGCGTAGCCGTGGCTGACGAGGTAGACCTTGGCGTCGTCGATGCGCAGCGGCTGGTTCACCTTGATGGTGGTCCGCTTCGGCTTGCCGTAGGCGCCCTCGCTGTAGTCGATGTCGGCGCTGAAGGTGACCGGCGTGCCCTTGCTGGGGCCGCTGGTCTGGTAGCTGGCCTTGAAGTTCTTCAGGTCGAAGCTGAACGGCACCAGGTCGTCGGTGCTGAACAGGGAGCCGGACTTGAAGTCGTCGTACTGGAGGATCGAGTTGGCGAAGCCGTCGCCCTCGACGACCAGCTTGGTGCCGTCCGACTTGTACATCTGGCCGGAGGCGAACGCGATCAGCATCACGATCAGCGCGACGTGGAAGACCAGGTTGCCGAACTCGCGGACGTAGCCCTTCTCGGCGGCGACCGCGTCGCCGACGAGGTGGGAGCGGAAGCGGCGCTTCTTCAGCAGGGTCAGCGCCGCGTCACGGACCTCCTCGGGCGCGGCCGTGGTCCGCCAGGTGGTGTAGGCGGGAAGCCGGTTCAGCCGCTTCGGCGCGCCCGGCGGACGGCCGCGCAGCTGGCCCACGAACTGCCAGGCGCGCGGGATGATGCAGCCGACCAGGGAGACGAACAGCAGGATGTAGATCGCCGAGAACCACACCGAGCTGTAGACGTGGAACAGGCCGAGCTTGTCGTAGAGGGGCGACAGCGTCTTGTGGGCCTTGCGGAAGTCCTCGACCTTGGAGATGTCGGCGCCGGACTGCGGGATCAGCGAGCCGGGGATCGCACCCAGCGACAGCAGCAGGAGCAGCAGCAGCGCGACCCGCATGGAGGTCAGCTGCCGCCAGAACCAGCGGGCCCAGCCGACGACGCCGATGCCGGGGACGATCGGCGGCTCGTCCTGGGAGGGCGCGGTGGACAGCTGCGAGCCGGCCGCGCCGAGATCCTGATCGTCAGGGGCGTGCTTCGAACTCGTACTCATCGATCAGATCCCTACACTGAAGCCGTCGGACCAGCCCTGCATCTCCTGCACGAGGCTGTCCCAGGCCCCGGTCAGCAGCAGCACGCCGGTCACGATCATCATCGTGCCGCCGATGCGCATCACCCAGACATAGTGGCGCTTGACCCAGCCGAAGGCACCGAGCGCCTTGCGGAAGGCGACCGCGGTGAGCACGAAGGGGACGCCGAGGCCGAGGCAGTACGCGACGGTCAGTATGGCGCCGCGGCCCGCGCTGCCCTGCTGTGACGACAGGGCGATCACGGAGGCGAGGGTCGGGCCGATGCACGGCGTCCAGCCGATCCCGAAGAGCGCGCCGAGCAGCGGTGCCCCTATCAGACCGGCCGTCGGCCGCCGGTGGAAGCGGAACTCGCGCTGGGTGAACCAGGGCATCAGGCCCATGAAGAACACACCCATGGCGATCATCAGCACGCCGAGCACCTTGGTGAGGGTGCCGGACTGTTCCTGGAGGTCCTGGCCGAAGTAGCCGAACAGGGCCCCGCCGGAGACGAAGACGGCGGTGAAGCCGAGGACGAAGAGCGCGGCGCCGGTGGCCATCCGGCCGCGCCGGGCCTCGGCCAGGTCGGTGCCGGCGACCCCGGTGACGTACGACAGGTAGCCCGGGACGAGCGGCAGCACGCAGGGCGAGAAGAAGGAGACGAGTCCGCCGAGCAGCGCGATCGGCAGGGCGACCAGCAGGGCGCCGCTGAAGACGGTCTCGTTGCGGCCCGTCTCCGCGGCGACCGTGAGGAGTGCGCTCACGTCACTTCTCCGCGACGACCGGCTTGATCATCTTTTGCAGGTTCTCCTCGCTGAGCGCCGCCAGCGAGCGCGCCGCGACGTTGCCCTGCCGGTCGAGGACCAGGGTGGAGGGGATCGCCTGCGGGTTGAGCGTGCCCTTCTTGAAGCGGAGCATCAGCTTGCCCGTCGGGTCGTACAGGCTCGGGTAGCCGATGCCGTTCTGCTTCTCGAAGGCGACCGCGGAGCCGGTGCTGGTGTCGCGGGTGTTGATGCCGACGAACTGGACACCCTGGTCCGCGTACTGTTTGGAGACGGCCGCGAAGTAGGGCGCCTCGGCACGGCACGGGCTGCACCAGGAGCCCCACACGTTGAGGACCACGACCTTGCCCTTGTAGTCCGCGACGTCGAGCGTGCTGCCGTCGATGGTCTTGCCCGACAGGTCGGGGGCCGCCGCGCGGTGGCCCTTCGCGACCGTGTCGATGCCGTTCTTGCCGGCGACGAAGTTGGTGTTGCCGCCACCGCCCGAGGTACCGCCGGAGCCGCACGCGGACAGGGTCAGAGCCGCCGCGGCGGCCATGGCGCCGAGCAGGACGGCGCGGCTACGGGTACTCATGTGAAAAGTTTCGCATGCCCGTTCTGAGGATCTTGCGCACCCCCCTGGGTCCGGGATGCGCCCCCGTTTCAGGCCGCGGTCCCCTGCTTGAGGAGCGTCTTCCAGCCGCCCGTCGGCCGCTGGCCCACGTCCAGGGTGCGCAGCTTCTCCAGGACCTCGGGCTTCTGGACGTCCATCCAGTCCACGAACTGGCGGAAGGAGACCAGGCGCACGTCCGCGCCCTTCTCCTTCTCGCGGGCGATGTGCTTGAAGGCCTCCTCGACGGAGTCCATGTAGATGCCGCCGTTCCACTGCTCGAAGTGGTTGCCTATGAAGAAAGGCGCCCGGTTCGTCGTGTATGCCCGCTCGAATCCCGCTATGTACGACTGTGCGGACTGCTTCCGCCAGCCCGGGTAGTTGTAGGCCGGGGCCTTGGTCGAGTTGACCGACTGGTTGGCGAGCATGTTGTAGTCCATGGACAGGACCTCGAAGGAGTGGCCGGGGAACGGGATCTGCTGCAGCGGCAGGTCCCAGATGCCCAGCTTCTTCTGCGGCCAGACCTGGCGGCCGCCCGGCGAGGAGGCGTCGTAGCGCCAGCCGAGGTCGCGGGCGGTGGGCAGCAGGTTGTTCTGGCCGAGCAGGCAGGGCGTGCGGCCGCCGACCAGTTCCTTGTCGTAGTCGAAGGGCAGGGACGGCAGGTCGGTCCAGCCGCTGTTGGTCCGCCACTCCTTCACGAACGCCTTGGCCTGGTCGATCTCGCTGCGCCACTGCTTGGGCGTCCAGTTGCCGACCGTGCCGTAGCCGCCGCAGAAGTGCCCGTTGAAGTGGGTGCCTATCTCGTGCCCTTCGAGCCAGGCGCGGCGGACGTTGGCCAGCGTCGCCTTGATGTGCTCGTCGGTGAGGTAGCCGATGTCGGAGGCGCCCCGCGGGTTGTTCGGCGGGTTGTACAGCCGCTTCTTCGACTCCGGGAGGAGGTAGAGGCCCGAGAGGAAGAAGGTCATCGACGCGCCGTGTTCCTTGGCCAGGTCCAGGAAGCGCGGGAAGAGGCCGTTGCCGACCTCGCCGGCGCCGTCCCAGGAGAAGATCACGAACTGCGGCGGGGTCTGGCCCGGCTCCAGCGGCTCGGGGGCCGCGGGCTGGTGGGGCTGCTTGCCGGTGCGGGAGGTGGAGCCGTCGCCGAGGGGATGGGCGGTGGGCTTCGGGCTGGGCGTTCCGGAGGGAGTTCCGCCGGAACCGCCGGCGTGGGTGGCGCCGTCCGACGATGTGTGGCTCCCGCAGCCGGCGAGGCCCAGTCCGGCCGCGGCGCCCGCGCCGACGCCGAGTAGTCCCCTTCGGGTGAAGGTCCGCATGGTTCCCCGATTCGTCACGTCCGCTGGTGGTCACCCATTCAGAGGCCGGGACGAACCGGGAGGTTCCATGAGGAACAACATATTTTCAGATTAATTTAAGGAAACCGGTTTCAGGGGTGCGGAGTTCACGCCCCGAAGGCCTTGCCCTTCCCCTGCACCGGCTTGGCACCGGCGCGGAGGTGAGCCGGGACGAGGTCGATGGCCGGCTCGGAGTACCCGACGGAAACGATCCTGTCCCCTTGATATGTGAAAGTCGTCAGGGAGGCCAGGGTGCACTGCCGCTTGCGCGGGTCGTGCCACAGCCGGCGCTTCTCGACGTAGGACCGCAGGATCCAGATCGGCAGCTGGTGGCTGACCAGGACCGCCTCGTGCCCGCGGGCCCGGTCCTTGGCCGCGTCCAGCGCGCCCCGCATCCGGACGACCTGGTCGACGTACGGCTCGCCCCAGGACGGCCGGAACGGGTTGACGAGGTACTTCCAGTTGGCGGGCTTCTTCAGCGCACCGTCGCCGACCCCGAAGGTCTTGCCCTGGAAGATGTTCTCCGCCTCGATCAGCCGCTCGTCGGTGGCGAGGTCGAGACCGTGCGCCTTGGCGATCGGGGTGGCGGTCTCCTGCGCACGCTCCAGCGGCGAGGCGACGACGTACGTCACGTCCCGCGGGGCGAGGTGCTCGGCGACCCGGTCGGCCATCTTCCGGCCCAGCTCGGACAGGTGGTAGCCGGGGAGGCGGCCGTAGAGCACCCCGTCGGGGTTGTCGACCTCGCCGTGCCGCATCACGTGGACGACGGTGATGTCCTGCTGCTCGCTCATGCTGCCGTGGCCTCCGCGGCCGCTCGGGCCGCCGCCGGGAGGGCGTCGGCGATCTTCTGGATGGCCCGGTCGTCGTGGGCCGTGGAGACGAACCAGGACTCGAAGGACGACGGCGGCAGGTAGACGCCGTCGGAGAGGAGGGAGTGGAAGAACGCGGTGAAGCGGAACGACTCCTGGGCCCGCGCGTCCTCGTAGTTGCGCACCGGACGGTTGGTGAAGAAGACGGAGAACATGTTGGACGCCGTCTGCACCTGGTGCGCGACGCCCTCCTTGTTCAGCGCCTCGGAGACCAGCGCCTGGATCTGCGCGGAGACGGCGTCGACCTTCTCGTAGGCCGCCTCGTCGAGCAGCCGCAGCTGGGCCAGCCCGGCGGCGGTGGCGACCGGGTTCCCGGAGAGGGTGCCGGCCTGGTAGACCGGGCCGGCCGGCGCGAGGTGCGCCATGACGTCCGCGCGTCCGCCGAAGGCGGCCGCAGGGAACCCGCCGCCCATCACCTTCCCGAAGGTCATCAGGTCGGGCACCACCCCGTCGATCCCGAACCATCCGGCGCGGCTGGTCCGGAACCCGGTCATCACCTCGTCGGAGATGTACAGGGCGCCGTTCTTGTGGCAGGTGTCCCTGACCCCCTGGTTGAACCCGGGCGCGGGCGGTACGACGCCCATGTTGCCCGGCGAGGCCTCGGTGATCACGCAGGCGATCTCCCCGGGGTGCCGGTGGAAGGCCTCCTGCACGGCTTCGAGATCGTTGTACGGCAGCACGATCGTGTCGCCGGCCTGGGCGCCGGTGACACCGGGGGTGTCGGGCAGCGCGAAGGTGGCGACCCCGCTGCCGGCCGCCGCGAGCAGCGAGTCGACGTGACCGTGGTAACACCCGGCGAACTTGATCACCTTGGTGCGCCGGGTGAATCCGCGGGCCAGCCGGATGGCGCTCATGGTGGCCTCGGTCCCGCTGCTGACCAGCCGCACCTGCTCCAGCGGGTCGATCCGGGCGACCATCTCCTCGGCCAGGGCGACCTCGCCCTCGCCGGGCGTGCCGAAGGAGGTGCCGCGGGAGACGGCGTCCTGGACGGCGGCGATGACCTCGGGGTGGGAGTGGCCGAGGATCATCGGCCCCCAGGAGCAGACGAGGTCGACGTACTCGCGGCCGTCGGCGTCGGTGAGGTAGGCCCCCTTGCCGGAGACCATGAAGCGGGGGGTGCCGCCGACGGCACGGAAGGCGCGCACCGGGGAGTTCACGCCGCCGGGCGTGACCGCGGAGGCGCGGTCGAAGAGCGCCTGTGAGACGGGCGCGTCGTAGGGATAGGGCGTTTCGCTCTGGGCACTCATGGCGTGCGGCTTCTCCGGCTTCTCGGACTCCGGTTGCTGGGTGACCTCCTCAGGGTAGGCGGAGGAGCCTGCTCTGCTCGCAGCGACGGTGGCCTTCGCGGGGCGGACGCGAGCGGACGCGGTGACGGCGGGGCCTCTCGTACGGGTAATCGGCGGGCCCGGCGCGGGGCCCTGGGCATCTGCGAGACTGTGACCCGATACACCCAGCTCATCCGGTACAGAGCCGGCCGGAGGCTGTAAAGATCCTGCGGACTGATGTTTCGACGCACGTTTCGGCGGGCGGCCGTGGGGGAGGTCACTGACACGATGATCGGGTTGCGCGGCGGGGGCCACGCGTCCTAGAAAAGCAGTCGGGTGGAGATATGCATCGCGGTGGCGGACTGGGCGAGGGGACTGACGACCTGGGTCCTCGACGTGCCCGGCGGGGAAGGCACCGACGCGACGCGGAGGAAGCGGCTGAGGCAGCACGTCAGGAACAGGGCGGCGTACCGAGTGAGTCCGATCGGCGCGACCGACGTATCGATCAGTGGGACCAGAGGGGCCAGCGGATCGATCGCCGGATCGAACGTTCTCAGACCGGTAGCAGGAATGGTGGTCGGGTGGGGGTGACGTACAAATACTTCGGCGCACCGGACGGCGCGACCGCGGCCCGGGTCCCGATCTCCATGCGCCCCGAGGAACTCGGCGGCGACGAGCTCGGTATGAACGGCATGTTCACGAAGATCAAGCCGGAGACCATGGCCGCGATGGTGCTGACGGGCATCGAAGGCGTGCCCCTGAACAAGGTGCCGCCCCTGGAGCTGGTCGTCCTGCACCCGGACTACGCGGTCGTCAAGCTCCCCATGACGGTCGTGGACCCGCTGCGCGGCATAGGCGAGGAAGCGGTCGGCGCGGCGGCCTTCATCTGGTCGACGGTCCCGGACCGGGGCGGCCCGAGGGACGCGTTCAACGTGTATCAGCTGCTGCACGAGTGGCAGGACTTCAGCCACCGGCTGCATGAGGCGGGGCATCAGCCGTATTGCCTGGTGTGGCCCTGAGCTGGGGGCTCGGGGGTTTCGGGCGGGGTTCTCGGACCCCGCCCTCTGTGTGCGCCCAGGGCCGGTCGGGTCAGCGGATGCGGGCCACGCCTGCGTAGATGCCGCTGCCCTCGGCGGCCGGGGCCACGGAGGCGGCGAACCACTCCGTCGCGGTGACCAGGCCCGGCGTCACGAGGTCCATGCCGTCGAAGAACCGTTCCACCTCGGGGCGGGTGCGGAAGGCGAGCTTGATGCCGCCCTTGGCGTACTCGGCGACGACCTGCTCGACGAGGTCCGGGTAGAGGTCGGACGCGGCGTGCGACAGGATCAGGTGGCTGCCGGAGGGCAGCGTGCCGACCAGGGCGCGGACGATGCCGTGGGCGTCCTGCTCGTCGCTGATGAAGTGCATCAGCGCGATCAGCGACAGCGCGACCGGGCGGTCGAAGTCCAGGATGTGCCGGGCGTGCCGGACGATCGCCTCCGGGTCGCGGACGTCCGCCTGGATGTAGTCGGTCGCGCCCTCGGGCCGGCTGATCAGCAGCGCCTCCGCGTGCCGCAGGACGATCGGGTCGTTGTCGGTGTAGACGACCTTGGCCGACGGCACGACGTTCTGCACGATCTGGTGCAGGTTCGGCTCGGTGGGGATGCCGGTGCCTATGTCCAGGAACTGGTCGATGCCCTGGGTGGCGAGCCACGCGGCGGCGCGGTGCATGAACTGGCGGTTCTGCCGGGCGGCGTCCCTGGCCTCGAGCGGCAGTTTCTCGCCGACCGCCTCGTCGACGGGGTAGTTGTCCTTGCCGCCGAGCAGCCAGTCGTAGACCCGCGCAGGGTGCGCCCTGCTGGTGTCGATCGACGGAGACGGCTGAGGATTGGTCGTCATGGCAACTCCATCGCGCCGGTGAGAAGTACAGAGCGAGTTCGCGGTGATCGTACTCGTCATCTCATCTGCCATGGAAAGTGGGCGACTTGAACACCCCTGGAGGGTTTCGATGCGCAAGGTGACCTATTCGATGAGCATGTCGCTCGACGGCTACATCGTCGGGCCGGACGGAGGGTTCAACTGGTCGGCCCCCGACCCGGAACTGTTCCGCTTCTGGATCGAGGAGATCCGGGAGGTCGGCGTCCACCTGATGGGGCGGCGGCTGTACGAGACGATGCTGTACTGGGAGACCGCCGACCAGGAGCCCACGTTCGACGACGCGGACCGCGAGTGGACCGCGCTGTGGAACCCGCTGCCGAAGGTGGTGTTCTCCACCACGCTCTCGGAGGTCCGGGGCAACGCCCGGCTGCTCACGGGCGGCGTGGCGGAGGAGATCGCGCGGCTGCGGGCCGAGCCGGGGACCGGCGACATCGCGATCGGCGGCGCGACCCTCGCCGCCGAGGCGGCCGCGTCCGGCCTGATCGACGAGTACCGGGTCATGGTCTACCCGGTGCTGGTCGGCGGCGGCATTCCGTTCTTCCCCAGGGAGGAGCGCCGGGTGGACCTGGAACTCGTCGAGAGCCGCACGGTCAGTTCGGGGGTCGTCTACCTCCGGCACCGGGTGGTGCGCGAGGCGGCCCCGGCGCCGGACGGGACAGAGTGAGCGGCCGCCCTCAGATCCAGGTGTCGAGCCACATCCTCGCCTGCCAGCCGGCGTACGGGATGGTCCGGCCGGTGTAGATCGGGAAGAAGTAGACGAAGTTCCAGGCGATGAGCAGGACGAGGACGCCCGCGGCCACCGCGCCGGTCCGGCGCCTGCGCTCCGTCGCGCCCGGCGGCCCCAGCATGGCCCCGATCATCATCGTCACGGCCAGGCACAGGTAGGGCACGAAGGCGACCGCGTAGAAGGAGAAGATCGTGCGGTCCTGGTAGAGGAACCACGGCAGGTAGCCGGCGCCGACCGCGCACAGCACGGCGCCGGCCCGCCAGTCGCGGCGCAGCGCCCAGCGGTGGAGCAGGTAGACCAGGGCGAAGCAGGCGGCCCACCACAGCAGCGGGGTGCCGAGCGCGAGCACCGTCCGGGTGCACGGGGTGGCGGTGTGGCAGCCGTCCTCGCCGGGCTGCGGCGAGGTGTAGGAGAACAGCACCGGCCGGCCCTGCACCAGCCAACTCCACGGATTCGACTGGTATTTGTGCGGCGTGTGCAGCCCCACGTTGAACTGGTACACCAGGTACTCGTAGTGCCACAGGCTGCGCAGCGGGGCCGGGATCCACGACCAGGTGCCGCCGCGGCCGTCCGCCCAGTGGCGCCCCCAGCCGTCGTCGGACAGGAACCAGCCGGTCCAGGTCGCCAGGTAGGTGGCGACGGCGACCGGCGCGAGGGAGAGCGCGGAGGGTACGAGGTCCTTGCGCAGCACCGCCCGGTACGGGTGCCGGGCTCCGGCGACCCGGCGCGCGCCGACGTCCCAGAGCAGGGTCAGGACCATGAAGAAGACCAGGAAGTAGAGGCCGTTCCACTTGGTGGACGCCGCCAGGCCGAGGAAGAGGCCGGCCGCGAGCCGCCAGGGCCGCGCGCCCGTCCCCGTGCGGTCGCCGGTGTCGCCGTCCGGGCGGATCCGGCCGTCCGGGCCGGCCGGCAGCGCCGCCGCGAGCCGGGCCCGCGCCCGGTCCCGGTCGACCAGCAGGCAGCCGAAGGCCGCCAGCACGAAGAACATCACCACGAGGTCGAGGAGTGCGGTCCGGCTCATCACGACGTGCAGGCCGTCCACCGCCAGCAGCGCGCCGGCCAGGCAGCCCAGGAAGGTGGACCGGAACAGGCGGCGGCCGATCCGGCACAGCATCAGGACCGACACCGTGCCGAGCAGCGCGGTCATGAACCGCCAGCCGAACGGGGTGAGGCCGAACAGCCCCTCCCCCAGGGCGATCACCCACTTGCCGGTCGGCGGGTGCGCGACGAACGACCCTCCGTCGGAGAGCGGGATCACCTGCGGATGGGCGAGGATCTGCGGGTCGGCGATCTTGCGGTCCGGCCAGCTGCCCTCGTAGCCGAGCCGCAGCATCGACCAGGCGTCCTTGGCGTAGTAGGTCTCGTCGAAGACGATCTCCCGCGGGCTGCCGAGCCGCCAGAACCGGATCGCGCCCGCCAGCACGGCGACCAGTAGCGGCCCCAGCCACGCCATGGCCCGCGCGGCGCGGTACGCCGGGGCGGGCGCGAGACCGAGGAACTCCCATGGGCGCGGGGACGGTTCGGGGAACGGCGGGACGAGCCGCTCCCGCACGTCGGCGGCGGGGCGGACGGGAGCCGGACCGGCCGGCCGCCGGTCTCCGGGCCGCGTCCGGACGCCGGTACCGCGACTCCGGTCCGTTCCGTCCGACCCGTCCGACCCGTCCGATCCACCCGTCCCGCCCGATCCACGCGATCCGTCCGGTCCGCCCGGTCCGTCCGTCCCGTATGTTCCGTCTGTTCCATCGAGCACGTGAGCCACGTCAGTTGGACGTGATTTCGCCCGTACGGGTTGCGGTCCGGGGTGTCGGTGATGTCACTCCCGCGGCCCGGTCACTCCTCGCCGTGCTGGCGGCGGATCCTGGCGGCCACCTCGTTGCCCTCCGTCTCCCACCAGGGGCGGACCCGCTCGGCGGACTCGGCGGACGGGACGGCCGGGGCGGAGCCGGCGCTCGGGACGGCGGCGGAGGCGGCGACCGCGGCGGCCTGCTGCCGGTCCAGCTGCCGGTCCAGCACCGCCGTCTGCACCCGCTCCGCCCGCGCCCACTGCACCAGGATCAGCAGCAGGAACGGCAGCGCGACCAGCTCGGCGATGCTCAGCATCGCGCCGCCGCCGATCTGCTGGTCCTGCCGGACGTCCGGGGACCAGGACGGATGGTGGTGCAGGTACCAGGCGCCGGCGATCAGCGTGCCGTGCGTCATGACGACCACGCCCGGGATCGCGTCGATCACACCGTCCAGGAAGACCAGCGCGGCCCGGACCGGGTGGGTGCACCAGGCGGGCAGCGTCTCCTCCCCGGCCAGCACGGGGACGACGAACAGGCAGCCCGCGGCCAGCAGGTGCAGGTACATCAGCTCGTGCAGCCAGCCCACCCGCAGCGCGGTCGCGAAGTACGGCGTGAAGTAGACCGTCAGCTCGGTGGCGAGCACCAGCGCCGTACTGACCAGGGGGAAGGTCAGCAGGCGCAGCACCCGGCCGGTCGTGACGCGGCGCAGCCGTGCCGCCGCGGGCCCCGGGAGCGCCCGCGCGGCGAGCCGGAGCGGGTCGCCGAGCGCCAGGCCCAGCGGCGCGACGAGGTCGAGCAGCACGTTCTGGACGGCGGCCGGCCAGAACAGCACGTGGTCGTAGACGGCGAGCGCCGACATCGTCGCCACCACGAGCGCGCCGAGGCCGACGACGGCGAAGGCCGCGGTGCGGACCGGCGACCAGGATCCGCCCGCGGCGCGCACCCGCAGCACGCCCCAGCCGTACAGCCCGCCCAGCAGGACGACCAGCAGCAGCGCGGGCACGTCCGGCTGCCATGACGTCAGCAGCACGCCCACGGTCGGTTCGGCCATCCCGCTCGCCCTCCTCGGGTCCTTCGGTCCTGCCGCGCTCGGGTCCAGGACGAAACGGGTCAGGTCCGACCCACTGCGCGACGCTATACCCGCCGCGCCCGGCCCTCGCACCGGGATCCCGGTTCCGGCGGCGGCACCCGGCCGGGCCCGGCCGCTCCGGGCCGCTCCGGGATGCTCACGGCCTCCAGGGAACGGTGAGGAATCCCTCCGCGCGGGCGCTGGCCAGGCCGATCCTCGGGATGTCGCTGCTGCGGGCGAAGAGCAGGTAGCGCGGCTCCCATATCGGGCGGTACTTGGCGTTCGCCCGGTACAGGGACTCGATCTGCCACCAGCGGGAGAAGAACGTGAGGGTCGCGTGCCACAGGCGCAGCACCGGGCCGGCGCCGAGGCGGGAGCCGCGTTCGAAGACCGAGCGGAACATCGCGAAGTTCAGCGAGACCCGGTCGACCTTCAGGTCGGGGGCCCGCAGGAGGAGTTCCACGACCATGAACTCCATCAGGCCGTTCTCCGCGTCGCGGTCGCGGCGCATCAGGTCCAGGGAGAGGCCGTGCTCGCCCCACGGGACGAAGCTGAGCAGGGCGCGGGGCACGTCGTCGGCGTCCCGGCACTCCAGCATCACGCAGCGGCCGTCCGCCCGGTCGCCGAGGCGGCCGAGCGCCATCGAGAAGCCGCGTTCCGTGGTGCCGTCGCGCCAGTGGTCCGCCCGTTCCGTCAGCAGGGTCATCTCGTCGGCCGGGATGTCCTCGTGGCGGCGGACCCGGACCGTGTAGCCGGCGCGGCGGACCCGGTTGTGGGCCTGGCGGACCACCCGCATCGCGCGGCCCTCCAGGGTGAAGTCGGCGATGTCGACGATCGCCTCGTCGCCGAGTTCCAGGGCGTCCAGGCCGTGCCGGGCGTAGATGGTGCCCGCCTCCTCGCTCGCGCCCATGACGGCGGGCGTCCAGGCGTGCTGCCGGGCCTCCGTCAGCCACGCGTCGATCGCGCCGGGCCACGCCTCCGGGTCGCCGATCGGGTCGCCGGAGGCCAGGCTGACGCCGCCGACGACGCGGTAGGTGACGGCCGCCTTGCCGGTGGGCGAGAAGATCGCCGCCTTGTCGCGGCGCAGGGCGAAGTACCCGAGGGAGTCGCGGGCGCCGTGCCGGTCCAGCAGGCCCCTGAGCCGCTCCTCGTCCTCGGCGCCGAGCAGGCGCCGGCCGCGCGGGGAGCGGAAGCCGGCGTACAGGACCAGGCAGAAGGCGGCGGCGAGCAGGACGTTGATGACGATGTCGGTCCAGCGGGAGGCGTGCACCGCGGTGACCCGGTCGGCGAGCGGCCCGACGCTGATGCCGCGCAGGAGCGTGTAGGCGATCTCGTCGGGGAGGGTGGCGCCGCGGGAGGTGTTCGTGACGTGTACCAGGAGCGTGCCGAGGACGCCCGTGACGGCCACGCCGCCCACGCCCGCCGCCAGCGCGAGCCGCGGGTTCGACGGGTCGCCGATCGCGTCGAACTCCCGGCGGCTGATCAGCAGCGCGGCCACGAAGAGGCCGGTGAGGGCGGCGGAGACCCAGTTGAAGGCGTGGGCGCGGTACTCGTGCTGGGTGAGCGCGAGGACGTAGAGGACGAAGAGGGGCGCGGAGAGCACGACGTTGACCACCCACGCGGCCCGCTTGCGGCGGCGCATCACCAGCACGAAGAAGATCGCGAGGGCGGCCGAGACCAGACCGGCCGTGGCCAGGTACGGCGTGAAGAACTGGCCGGAGTGGTGGGCGTGCTGCCGGTGGAGGTGCAGGGTGAGGCGGCCGTTGTTGTGCTCGTCGACCTCCTGCCGGAACGGCAGGGACAGCACCGCCGCTATGTTCAGGACGGCGATCAGGCGCAGGTACCAGACGGTGGCGTCGGCGGCCCGTCTGCGCAGCGCGGCACCGGGCGTGGTGTCGGGGGCGCGCCGGTCGGCGGACGGGCGTGGCGGGTTCAGGGTCGACTGCTGTGCGGACATGGTGGCCGGGTCACCTTGGGGACGGGGACGGGACGGTGGCGGAGGGAGCTGACCCTACGGTCCGTAGGGTAACGGCGGGAGACGACAGGGCGACCTGCCGTGGTGCGGAATACGGTGTGAAAGGCGCGGGGACCTCTTACGGACACTCCCGCTCGGCCCGCCGCCGGGCCGCCAGCACCCAGGCGATGTTCCCGATCGCCGCACCCGCGGCCACCGCGGCGACGATCACCCCGCCCGTCGCGAGCCCGTCGCTGAACAGGTGCGGACGCCGGTCGAGGCTGTGCAGGCCGAAGCCGGACAGCTCGTACACGCCCACCGCCGCGATCAGCAGGCTCGCCACCAGCATCGCGACCGTGGGAGCGAGGCTGCGCCGTGTCTCCGTTGCGTCCGTGCCCTGCATGAGTACCCCCGATGAGCTGACGAGCCGCCGTGGCCGATGGGGAACCTACAATACGTAGGGTCAAAAGGGCCTCAGGACGAGCGTATGCGCATCGGCGCGGGCACGGGGGCAGCGCGCCCCGGCCCGGTGTCCTCGGTGTTCTCCGTCACAGCCGTCCCGGCGGCGTGCTCCGCACGGGTGACGGCCCGGCGTACGCGGGCTGACGGCGCCGCGGTCCGCGCGCCCCGCCACGTCTCCATGGTCCGCGCGCCCCGCCACGGCTCCGCGGTCCGCCCGCCGCTACGGCGCGCCGCCGGGTCCCCGTGCGGGACCCGGCGGCGGCGGACCGTCCCGCTCCCGGCACGGTTCAGCCGAACCGGCCCGCCACGTAGTCGGCGGTGCGCTGGTCCTGCGGGGAGTTGAAGACCGCGTCCGTGTCCCCGTGCTCGACGATGCCGCCCGGGGTGCCCTGCTCCGCGAGGAAGAACGCGCACTGCTGGGAGACGCGCGCCGCCTGCTGCATGTTGTGCGTGACGATCACGATCGTGACCTGGCCGGCCAGGTCCTGGATGGTCTCCTCCACCCGGCGGGTGGAGGTGGGGTCCAGGGCCGAGCACGGCTCGTCCATCAGCAGCACCCGGGGGCGTACCGCGAGGGCCCGCGCGATGCACAGACGCTGCTGCTGTCCGCCGGAGAGCGCGCCGCCGGGCTGCCGGAGCCGGTCGCGGACCTCCTTCCACAGGCCCGCGCGGGTCAGGGACTCCTCGACCAGGTCGTCCTTCTCGCGACGGCCCGCCTTGGCGCCGGTCAGCTTCAGGCCCGCCACCACGTTGTCGTAGATCGACATCGCCGGGAACGGGTTCGGCTTCTGGAAGACCATGCCGATCCGGCGGCGTGCGTCGGTCAGCCGCCACGACGGGTCGTAGATGTCCTCGCCCTCGAAGAGCACCTCGCCGCCGAACTGCGCGGAGGGGATCATCTCGTGCATCCGGTTGAGGGTGCGCAGGAACGTCGACTTGCCGCAGCCGGACGGGCCGATGAGCGCGGTGACCTCGCCCGCGGGCATGGTCAGCGACACCTGGCTGAGCACCTGGTGGGAGCCGAACCAGGCGGAGACGGCACGGGCTTCGAGGGTGGCGGGGGCGGGGCCGCCGACCGCCGGGACGGCGGCGGGGAGCACGACGGTGTCGGTCGTCCCGACGAGGGCGGTGGCGGTCTCGGTCATCTCATTCACCTGGTTCACAGCAGATTCGGCAGCAGTTCGGTGGTCCGCGTGGCGACCTGGAGGCCGAGCACCGCGACGACCGGGGCGAAGGCGATCCACGTCTGGTGGCGGCCCCAGCGGTGCCAGGTCCAGACGGCGGCGACGGCGGTGAGCAGCAGCGCCTGCAGCCACATCACCAGCGGCCACGGCACCCCGGAGGGGCGGGCGAGGGGTTCCTCGGAGGCCGGCAGGGTGCCGGCGCGGATCACCGCGGAGGGGGTCTGGAACGGTTCGGAGACCAGGTCGGCGTCGACCCGCAGGATCCCCGAGGGGGCGAACCGCGGGCCCGTGGCCGTGATCAGCACGAGGCGGCTCTTGCCGGCGGCCAGCGCGGTCGGCGCCGGGTCCCCGGCCCGTCGTACGTCGACGACCTGGTAGTCCGCCGTGCCCTGGCCGGTGATCACGGTGAAGGTGTCGCCGGCGGTCAGCTCCGCGAGCCTGCCGAACGGCCCGCCGTACGCGGCCGCCCGGCCCATCAGCACGCTGGTGCCGGCCTGACCGGGCATCGGTGTGTCCCGGCGGTGGCCGGGCCCGTCGGTCAGCACGGCGGAGTCGGTGCCCTCCAGGACGACCTGGCTCAGGCCGAGCTTCGGGATCCGGACGAGCGCGAGCGGGGTGCCCGGCGCCAGCAGCTTGCCGTCCTGGCCGGTCTGGGCCACCGGCGCGGTGCCGAGGGCGAGTTGCTCGCGCAGCTGGTCGAAGTCGGCGTGCTGGGCGGCGTGCTGCTGGGCCCCGCTGACCACCAGCAGCTGCGCGGTGATGCCGAGCAGCAGCGCGGCGAGGCTGAGCAGTCCGCCGCGCGAGAGGTGGCGGACTGCGGTGACACCGCGGACGGGCCTGCGCGGCACGGCCGCGGCCGGTGTCCTCGGTATCGGTACGGCGACGGTCACGAAGCCCGCCTCCTTCACAAGACGCGTGCGGGGCCGCCGGGAGCCGCGTGGCTCCCGGCGGGCCCGTCAGGGGATTACTTGGAGGTGATGGTGAAGTTGGCGCCGGTCTTCGAGTTCACGGTCGAGGAGCCGACGTAGAAGGCGTGCAGGGTGTGCTTGCCCTTGGAGAGCTTCGGCAGCGTGATGGTGACGTGGCCGCCGCCCAGGGTGCCGGTCGCGATGACCTTGGAGCCCTGGTAGATGCGGACGGTGCCGCCCGGGATGGTGCCGGTCGCGGTGACCTTGACGGTGACCTTGCCCCTGGCGGTGTGGCTCACCGAGGTCGGGTGCGAGGCGGAGACCGCCGCGGACGTCTTCGTGATCTTCAGGGAGACCAGCGTGGAGGACGCGTTGAGCCGGGAGGTGCCCGGGTAGGACACCGACAGCGCGTGCGTGGCGACCTTGAGGTGGTTCGACAGGCCGATGGAGACCTTGCCGGACGAGTCCAGGGTGCCGGTGCCGACGACCGTGGTGCCGTCCTTGACGGTGACCTTGCCGGTCGCCTTGACGCCGTGCGTGCCGGTGACCGCGACGGAGACCTTCGGGGTCTTGCCGTAGGCGGTGGTGGCGGTGGTGGCCTTGGTGGTGCTGGCGTACTTGACGGAACCCTTCCAGGTCGCGTCCGCACCGGCGCCGATGATGTTGTAGCCGGTGACCGTGGCCGTGTAGGTGCCGTTGGCCAGGCCGGTGAAGGAGTACGTCTTGGTGGTCGCCGGGACGTCCTTGGTGGCGACGACCCCGCCGTCCGCGTCGGTCAGCGTCACCCGGTAGTCGGTCAGCGCCAGCGGGGTGGCGCCCGGAGCGGTCCAGGACAGCTTCAGGCTGGCGTCGCCCACGGTGGTCTTCAGAACGGGTGCGGCCGGCACCGTGTTGCTGGAGGACAGGCCCTCCAGGCCGCCCTGCAGCGCGTGCTTGGCCTGCAGGTTGACGGAGCCGTTGTACGGCTCGTTGACGAAGCCGAAGGCCGAGATGACCTTCTCCGCGCTCTCCGACGCCAGCTTGGCGGTGTGGCTGCCGCTGGTGACGAAGATGTCGTACAGGTCCTTGTCGAAGAAGACGCTGGTCGGGTCGATCGCGCGGCTCGGAAGGACGTTGTAGACGTCACGGCCGAACGTCGAGTTCTCGTAGTAGGCCTGCACCGGGGCCAGCTTGCCGTTCACCGTGGTGACCGGGCTGGTGGCACCGTCGTCGCCCGGCAGCGTGACGGAGGCCAGGTGGCCGCCGGCCGCGGCGGCGGCCTTGCTGTAGTCGGGCGAGACGCCGTTGTTCTGCGCGATCCAGGAGCCCACGGAGAACGGGACGAGCGCGCCGTCCTCGGTGAGGGCCGTGTTGGCCTGGTTCTCCTGGACGACCTGCACGTTCGCGCCGAGCGGCGTGGTGGACATGCCGATCGCCGCGAGGAAGAACTTGCGGGTGCCCGAGCCGTCCTGCGGGATCTTCGGGTGCAGGGTCTGGCCGTTCAGAACCTTCAGCGAACCGGAGTAGATCTCGAACAGCTGCTGCTTGGTGAGCGAGTCCAGGCCCGAGCCCTTGACCGCGACACCCACGGCGTCGCGGGCCATCGGCACGTAGGTGAGGGCCGTTCCGGTGGTGGACGGGCCGCCGGAGGAGCGGGCGAAGTCGACCTGGCCCTTGATGACGGTACCGGTGCCGGCCGGGAACTTGTCGCCGGTCAGCGACGCGGACAGCGCCTTCTGGCCGTTGCCGGAGCCGTTCGGGCGGGCGAACGGCGCGCCGCCGGAGCGGGTGATGATGGTGGACGTGAGGGAGCCGGTGCCGGGCTCGATCGCGTCGTACGAGGCGATGCCGGAGCCGTTCGCCGACTTCACGGCGGTGGCGGAGTAGCTGGTGCCGTTGACGGTGTCGCCGGCCAGGGCGTTGACCACGTCCTGGGTGGTGTCCGAGCCCACGCCGACCAGCTGGCGGAAGGTGCCGGCGGGGGTGGGGTCGGCGATCGCCGGGGTGGCGAGGGCCAGGCCGCCGGCCACCACGGCCGCGGCGACGAGCGCCGCCGAGGAGCGCAGATTGCGCATCGAGAGTCTCCTGACGAGAGCTAGCTGGGGTGTTGCAGAGGGATCTGGCAGGGTGGTGCAGACCGTCCGCCCCGACTGCCTTTCGGGGCGGACGGCCGTCTGTGGAAGCGCCCCCTCAGGGGCGCGGGGAACCGCGCGACCAGCCACGGCGGACCCGCAGCCGACGTACGGCCGCGGTCACGGAGGCCACCGACAGCCGGCGCCCGCCGGCGAACGGCGCCCCCGCTCCGGCGACCGCCCCGAGCGCGGCTCCGACCGGTACGGCGTAGCGCAGCGGGTTCGCGGGGTCGGCGGGGGTGTTGCCGGCCGCGGTGGTCTCCAGCGCCCTGCCGCCGTCGAACGACGCCGACGGGCTCGGCGAGGCGCTGCTGCCCGCTCCCCCGGCAGGGCCGGTGCCGCCGACGGCGCCCGCGCCTCCGGTGTCCCCGGTGGAGCCGGTCGCGCCGCCACCGGAGGTGTCGGTGCCGCCGCCGTCGGCCGAGCCGTGGTCGGCGGGGCTCGGGCCGGTGTAGTGGATCAGCGCGTCGGCCGCCTTGACGGTCTGGGCGCGCAGCTTCCGGGAGAGCGGGGCGTAGCCGAGGGGCAGCTTGCCCGGGTCGGAGCCGGAGGCCTGTCCGGTGGCCGCCGCGAACCGCAGGAGGGCGGCGTAGTCCTGACGGTCGGCCTTGGTCACCTTGCCGGGACGGACCGCCGCGTAGACCAGCTGGGCCAGCGGATAGGCGCCCTTCGCCGTGGCGTTCGCCGGAGTGATCTCGGCGACGCCGGAGCCGGCGGCGGTCGCGGCGGCCGCGGTCAGGCTCGCCTCCGTCGGGGCGACGAACGCGCCCGCGCTGTTCTCCAGTTCGGCGGTCTGCAGCCCGTAGCGGGCGGCGGAGGCCACGTCCGTCACCGTGATCACGAAGCGCGATCCGACCGTCTGCGGACCGACGCTCTTGTACGCCGGCGGGGTGGCCAGCGGGTCCCAGCTGGACTTCCAGAGGGTGTCCGCGCGCCGGGTGTGCAGGGCACCGGCGTGCATGTCGTCCACGTAGGGGTGGAAGTCGGTCATGCACTGCTTGTCGTCGTCGGGGGCGCCGGAGCCGGGCGGGACGGTGCACCAGGGGTCGTTCTTCGGGTACTCGTCGGTGTTCGACGGGTCGAAGGCGGCGCCGGACGGGTTCAGGTCCGCGTTGGTGCTGTAGTACGGGTTGATCCGCATCCCGTCGGCGTCGGGCACCCCGGCGAGGAACTGCCGGGCGTCCTTGTCGGCGACGATCCACTGCCAGAGCGCGCGGGCGGTGTCGGTGTGGCCCAGCGAGGTCATGAGGTCGGTGTCGGTGGCCGGCGTCTCGGCGACCGAGAGGTTGGCGAACTCGGGGTTCAGGGAGATGAACTCCGGGTCGGAGGCGAGTCCCGCCGGGTTGTTCTTCGCCCAGCCGTACCCCTTGGCCACCCCGCTGTCGAGCACCGATCCCCAGGTGGAGTTGCGGTACGACTCGGTCAGCAGCTTGGCCAGCAGGCGCGGGTTGAGCTTGATCGACTCGACTTTGGTGCCGGCGAGTCTCTGCACGCTCTGTGGCGCCGTGGACTTGGGTCTGCGTTCGATCGTGAACCCGATGACGGCCCCGCTCAGCGCGACCGGCGCGTAGGTCGTCGGGTCCGACGGCGCGCTGGTGCCCGGGTCGGCACCGAGCCTGCGGGTGGTGAAGGCGAGGCCGCTGGAGCCGTCCGAGATGAGCCGGGCCCGGGTGTTGGGCTCGCCGTACTCGGTGTAGCTGTAGACCTTGCCCTCCGTGCAGAGCTTGGCCTGCCAGCTGGTCATCGCGTCGGCCGCCAGCTCGCTGCCCGTGGTCGGGCGCTCGTCGGAGCCGAGGGCGCAGTTGGTGCCCACGCTGTTGAAGTCCAGCTTGACGGCGACGCGGTTCTTCCAGTTGGTCGAGGAGACCGGGGAGCCCGCGTTGACGTGGCTCTTGTCCGCGTACGGCTTGCCGTCCAGGTCGAGGCTGCCCTGCGGGACGATCACCAGCCAGCAGGAGCGCGGCCGGGTGACTCCGTCGGTGGTGACCGGGACCCCGCAGCCGAGGTGCGGCGCCTCGTTGGCGGTCTGGACCTCGAAGTACTCCTGGCCGGTGCCGTCGGCACTGGTGCGGGCGAAGTCGACCTCGTTGGTGGTGTTGTAGTTGAAGAGGGGGTTGTTCTGGGTGTTCCTGGTGATCGTGGTGCCGTCCACCGACTTGAAGGGGACCTCGCCGGGGGCGTTGGGGTTGGTGGCGCCGTACCGGTCGTCCTGGCCGTAGTTGGTCGGGTCGGCGCTGTAGAAGATCTGCCGGGTGTCGTCCTGGCCGTTGCCCGGCCAGCCACCGCGGTTGGTGGTCGGGGAGGCACCGAACTGGCACTGGGTGCGTGACGGGCCGGGGTTGACCGGGACCGTGCCGTCGTCGTCGCCCCAGCACTGCATGATCTGCACGAAACCGGTGTCGAACTGCGAGCCCGCGAAGGTGGTCGGCGCGCCGCCCGACCAGCTCACCGAGATGGCCTGGCTGGTGAGGTGGGTGGTCTGGGAGACCGTGAACTTCATGTCCTTGAACTCGCCGCGCCCGGCGACCGTTACGGCGGAGCCGGTGGCCGCGGTGGCGGTGGGAGCGGTCTGGGCGACCGCGAGTCCGGCGAGGGCGCCGACCGTGGCGCCCGCGAGGAGCCGTACCAGCGCGTTGCGTATGCGAGCGCGTCTCACCGCGTGCTCCCCTCGTCGGAGCGGTCGCCGCTCTTGTCGCCGACCAGCCGGGACACCAGCGACGGCAGCAGCAGCAGGCCGAAGACCAAGACCGCGGCCAGCAGCATCAGCGTCTGGGTGGCGGTCCAGCCGTGCCCGGTGGCCACGGCGACGGGCTGGGCCAGGGCGACGGTGCCGCCCGCGGCCGTACCACCGGCGGCGGAGGTGCCGTCGGAGCCGGTGCCGGTTCCGTCCGGTGAGACGGTCTGGCCGGTGTCGGGGTCGACGGAGGGCGTGGCGCTGCTGCCGCCCGCGGAGCCGCCGCCGTCGGAGCCGGTGCCGGTCGCGCCGCCGGAGCCGGTGGAGCCACCGGAGGAGGAACCGCCGCTGCCCGAGCCGGACTTGGTGCCGCCGGTGCCCGTGGTGCAGGGCGCGGCACCCTTCTTGTCACAGGCCGCGGGGTAGGGCGCCGTCTGGGCGAGCTTGTTCTGACCGCCGGCGGTGAAGGTCGGGTTGTTGCAGTTCTTGATGTTGATGTTCTGCGTCTCCACGCCCGGGATCCGGCGGATCTGGTCGAAGCCCGCCTGCACGAGGTTGATCGGGAGCGGCGAGTAGCCGAGCTTCGGGGCCTGCTGCTGTCCCTGGCACATGAAGTAGTACGAGAACGCGCCGAGTGTCTTGCCCTTGTCCTCGGTGAAGGTGCCCTGCACCTTGAGCGGCAGGATCATGTACGAGTAGCTGGACAGCGGGTAGTTGCGCTTGTCGGTGTCGTTGTAGACGCCGTCGAGCTGCTGGGTGAGGTAGTCCGCCGAGCTCTTGTTGGTGTTGATCTTCGCCTTGAGCAGCGAGACCGCCACGTTCGAGGGGGTCGGCTCGGTGTAGTAACCGGCGTGGTTCAGGACCTTGGCGACGGGATACCGGGCGTTGATGGCGTACGAGTAGTTGACGTACCCGATCGCGCCCTCGCCGTAGTTCTGGGCGACGTACCCGGCGACACCGAGGTCGCCGGACTGGGCGATCATGCCGGAGACGGTGGGGTAGTACGAGGTCTGGCCGCAGGAGCCGGACCGGCCGACCTTCGCGCAGTACGCGTTCCACAGCGCCTTGTGCTGGTTCGCCATCCACATCGTGAACTGGGCGGTGGAGCCGGAGCCGTCCGAGCGGACCACCGGGACGATGGTGCGGTGCGGCAGCTGGAGGCCGGGGTTGTCGGCCTTGATCACCGGGTCGTCCCAGGTCTTGATGACCCCGGTGAAGATCTTGGTGACGACGTCGCCGGAGAGGCGGAGGTTGGTGACCCGCTTGCCGTTGACAGTGAGGTGGTACATGAAGACGGTGCCGCCGGCCGTGATCGGCATGTAGGCGTAGGACCCGGACGCCGGGCGCTCGGCCGCGCTGCCGTCGGTGGGGTTCGTCTGGAACGGGATGTCCGAGACGGCGAAGTCGACGGTGCCGGAGAGGAACTGGCGGCGGCCGTCCGACGAACCGGTGCCGGCGTAGCTGATCCGCATGCCGTACTGGTTGACGGCGCGGCGCCATTCGTCGACGGCGTTCTCGGCCCAGGTGGAGCCGGCGCCGGAGATGGGGGTGTAGCTGTCGGCGGACGCGCTCTGCGTGAGGCCGATGACGGTGAGCGGGGTCAGGATGCTGAGCAGCGCGGCGAGGATGCCCAGCCGTCTCAGGGTGTTGATGACAGGGCTGGACATCAGTGCGCGTCTCCTGCGGAGGACGGGGGCTCTTCGCCGTTGGTGGGTGCGGATGCGTCGTGGCTGGTCGCGCAGTTCCCCGCGCCCCTGGGTGGGTCGGCCTTGCCGGTGTCAGGGCCGGGACCGTTCTCGAACAGGTCCAGCCCAGGCGTCTGCGCTTCGGTGAAGCGGGTGGCGTCCCGGCGGGAGGCCCGTGCCGCGCGCTTCGCCTGCCGCTTGTTCTGGTGGCCGGGGCCGCGTCCGCCGATCACCCGGGCGATCGCGAAGAGGACCAGGACCAGGGCCATCAGGACCGCCGCCGAGCCGAAACCGCGGGCGATCATGGCCGGTTCGGGCGACTTGACGAAGTTGAAGACGGCGAGCGGGAGGGAGACCATCGGGCCGCTCGTCGGGTCGGCGTTGAGCGCCGCCGTGAAGCCCGCGGTCAGCAGGACCGGCGAGGTCTCGCCGATGCCGCGGGCCGTGCCGAGGATGACGGCGGTGGCCAGGCCCGAGCGGGCCGTCGGCAGGACCACGTGCCAGACCGTCCGCCAGCGCGGGGCGCCGAGCGCCTCGGAGGCCTCCGTCAGCGTGCCCGGCACCAGGCGCAGCACCACGTCCGCGGCGCGGATCACGATCGGCAGCATCATCACGCTGATCGCGAAGCCCGCCGCCAGACCGGACTTCTGCATGCCGAGGCCGAGGATCCAGACCGCGTAGACCATCAGGCCGGCCACGATCGACGGCAGCGCGGTCATCGCCTCGACGATCGTCCGGACGAACCGGGAGAAGCGGCCGCGGATCTGGTTGAGGTACACCGCGCAGGCCAGGCCCAGTGGGACCGTGATCGTCAGCGCGATGGTGATCATGATGAGCGTGCCGAGCATGGCGTGCGCGATGCCGCCGTGGGTCAGCGGGTCGAGCGGGCCGGCCGCCTGCATGTCCTGGGTGAAGAAGTTGCCGTGCGGCAGGGCCTCCCGGCCGCGCCAGGCGGTGAAGCCGACGACCATCGTGAGCGCGAGGAACATCAGGCCGCCCGCGGTCCACAGGACGACGGTCATCACCCGGTCCCGTACCGCCTGCGCGTCCTCGTCAAGGCCTGTCAGCACCGCGTAGATACCGAGGAATGAAAGGTACGCGGTGACGAAGAATCCCAAGGCTCCCGAGAACGGGGCGAGTTCGCCGAAGAGCAGGATCGCGGTGCACAGCCCGGAGGCGGCGGCGCCGAGCAGCGACAGCACCCCGGAGCGGGTGAACCCGCCGATCCGGCGCGGCACGTCGGGGAGTCCGGCGGCCGGGCCGTCCGCGGCCGCGACCGCGGTGCCGTTCGCGGGGACGACCGGGGCGGCGTCCCGCGGGGTGTTCTTCTCCAGGTCTACGACGGTCATCGTCAGGCCTCGCTCTGCGCGCCGGACCGTGACCGCGCCACGATCGAGGAGGCGGTGAAGTTGACCGCCAGGGTGAGCAGGAACAGCGCCAGGCCGGCGGCCATCAGCGCCGACATGCCGAAGGTGGAGGCATCGCCGTAGTGCAGGGCGATGAGGGAGGAGACCGAGTTCGAGCCGGTCTGCAGGATGTGCGGCTGGATCACGAAGACCGGGGAGATGATCAGGTAGACGGCGATGGTCTCGCCGAGCGCGCGGCCCAGGCCCAGCATGGTGCCGCCGATGATCCCGCCCATGCCGTACGGCAGGACGACCGAGCGGATCATGCCCCAGCGGGTGGCGCCGAGCGCGTAGGCGCCCTCGCGTTCACCGGCCGGGGCCTGGGCGAACACCTCGCGCATCACCGAGCACTGGATCGGCGCGACCATCAGGGCGACGACGATCCCGGCGACGAAGGTGGAGGCGGTGTAGACGCTCTGGGAGGCCAGGGGTTCGCCGGGCCGGACGCCGTCGACGTGCAGGAACGGGATCCACCCGAACCAGTCCGACAGCCAGCGGGACAGCCCGATCACGTGCTGCTGGAGGAAGAACAGCCCCCACAGGCCGTAGACCACGGACGGGACGGCGGCCATCAGGTCCACCATCGTGACCAGCGTGCGGCGCAGGGGCCGGGGTGCCACGTCCGAGATGAACAGGGCGGTCCCGATGGCCAGCGGCACGCTGATGGTGACGGCGACGGCGGCGATGAGCAGCGTGCCGGTGAGCACGGCCGCGATGCCGAACCGGTGGACGTCCGGCTGCCACTGGGCGGTCGTCAGGAATGCCCAGACGCCTCTCGCCCGCAGCGCCTGTCCGGCCCTGAGCAGCAGGAACAAGCCCACCGCGGCCATGATGGCGAGGACGACGCCGCCCGTGGCCGTCAACTGGTACCGGAACATCCGGTCCCCGAGCCCCCGGGCGGCGGTAAGCCGCCTGGGCACGGGTCTTTCGGATTCCGCCCCGGCGGAACCCTCGAGTGTGGACACCACTGTGTCCCCCCTATACGAAACGATTCTCCCCGCACGGCCCCGAAGCGGGGTGCCGCGCGGACAGAGTCAATGGCCGGTTCCTTGCGCACCAGCGCGTCACATGTGGAGGAAAGGTGAACTGTTCATGCCTTTTGAGTGGGGAAGTTGTGGGCGTGTACACACGAATGGGCCGCCGGGGGCGCTCCCCGCCGGACGGTGTGCGGGTGCGAAGACAAGGACGGCCGGGGGCGAAGGCGCCTGTGAGCGGGTGCGCGGGGCATGCGGGGCGGCCGAGGCGTGGGCGCCGAGGCTGCGACCGGGTGAAGCCGCAGTGAAGTTGCAGTCGCGGACGGGGAGTTGGACGACGGTCCGGTTCAGTCGCGGGCGGCCGCGAGGGCGCGCTTGACGGCGTCCTCGTCCTGGCCGAGAAGCGCCTTCTCCAGACTGTGGTCGTCATGCCGGGAGAACCGCTCCCCCTCCGCGACGTCCTGCTCGCCCAACACCCGCCCGCACCATTCGCCCCGGTCACCGGTGTGGTCGTCGAAGGGCACGGACCCGCCCTCGCCGAGGACGACCCAGCCGCCCTCGTGCCATCTCAGGGCGAGCAGATAGGTGTGGCCGATCTCCAGCCGGGGCGCGTCCGTGGCCGTCTGCGCCACCCGGGAGCCGCTGGACCGGTAGACCTGCCAGCCCGGCGCGACCATGTCGAAGCCGGATCCGATCGCGTGCCGGGGCGAGGCCCGGGACCACAGCCGGCTGTCGACCCGGAAGGTCACCCGCCGGTCCATCGCGTACGCGACCGGCCCCTTGGCGTAGGTCCGCCGCCCGGTCTCCCGCTCCCCGGTCGGTCCTGCGACGACGACGTGATCGGCGTACGTCACCCAGTCCCTCGCGGTCTGCGACGGATACGGGTCGCCCGACATCCCGCACCCCGGCACCGACTCCAGCCCCGGCCCGCCCACCAGTACCCCGGCCGTGATCCCGACGGCGGCCAGCACCGCGGCGAGCGGCCGGGCCGGCACCCGCCGGGGCATGACAGATCGTTCCCCCATGACGAAGACGCTCCCCCGTGCGTTGATCGACGCGGCGGAGTCCGGACCCGGTCGAGATCCGCCGCCGCGATGATCACCCTAGGCACGGGCCGGCGAAGGTGAACAAGGCTCACCTCGGTCCCGGCACGGAACTGTGACGCGCGGGCACCACGCCACGACCGGCCCGCAGTCCCGCGTACACGGCTCAGGCCCGCTCCACCCGGCCCCCGGCCAGTCCCCCGCCCACCGTGAAGCCGATCACCGCGCCGCCGCCCGCCCGGCGGAAGGCGAAGGGGGCGCCGCCGTGGGCCATCGCCACCTCGCGGACGATGGAGAGGCCGAGGCCGGAGCCGGGGAGGGAGCGGGCGTCGGCGGCGCGGTAGAAGCGGTCGAAGATCCGGATCAGGTCGCCCTCGGCGATACCGGGGCCGCGGTCGAGGACCTCGACGCGGACCGTGCCCGGCCGGGCGGGCCCGGTGACGCTGATCTCGATGGGCCCCCGGCCGCCCCGGTCGAACTTGGCCGCGTTCTCCACCAGGTTGGACACGGCGCGCTGGAGCATGCCGGGACGCCCGTCGGTGGTGGTGTCACCGGCGGCCCGCAGCAGGATCTCGCGGCCGGTGCGGCGGCGGGCCAGCCCGGCGACGTCCTCCGCGATGTCGGCCAGGTCCACGCGCTGCGGCGGCTCCATGTCGGACTGCCCGGCGGCGAGGTCGACCAGCTCGTTGACCAGGTCGGTCAGCTCGCGCGCCTCCTGGCCGAGGTCCGCCACGAGTTCGTCGCGGGTGTCGGGCGGCAGCTCGTCGATCCGGCGGAGCAGGGAGATGTTGGTGCGCAGCGAGGTCAGCGGGGTGCGCAGTTCGTGGCCTGCGTCCTGGACCAGGCGCCGCTGGTCCTCCTCGGACTGGGCGAGGCGGCCCAGCATGCGGTCGAAGGCCCGGCCCAGCCGGCCCACCTCGTCGAGGCCGGTCACCGGGACCTGGATGCCGAGCTGCCGGGTGCGGGCCACGCCCTCCGCGGCCGAGGTGAGGATCACCAGCCGGCGGGTGATCCGGCGGGCCAGCCACCAGCCGAACAGTCCCGCGGCCACCACCACCGCCGCCATGAGGGCCAGCGTCCGCTGCTGGAGGGCCTGCAGCAGGTCCTCCGTGTCGCTGAACTCCTGCGCCACCTGCACCGCGCCGCGGCCGTCGCCGAGGGCCACGGTGGCGATCCGGAACAGGTCGTCGCCGACCCGGACGTCCTTGTGCTGGGCCGTCGTCCCGGCGCCCCGGGCCATGGCGGCCGCCCGGTCCGCGTCGGTGACGGGGAGCGCCGGGCTGCCGTGGTCGACGACCTCGCCGCGCGCGCCGAGCACCTGGACGTCGGTGCGGACCGGCCGGACCAGGTCGTGTCCGGGCCGGGAGGAGGAGAAGAAGTCCTCCGGCACCATCCGGTCCTGCTTGACCTCGTCCTGGACGTCGGAGACGACCTGCGTGAACACCGACTGCTCGTCGACGCGGACCAGCCGTGCGGCCGCGTTGTACGACAGGATGCCGACCACGACGGTGACGGCGGCGGTGATGGCCGCGAAGGAGAGGACGAAGGTGGTGCGCAGGGAGACGAGCCGGGGCCGGCGCCTGACCAGCGCCCGCCCGAGCCGCCGCAGACGGCTCACTCAGTCCTCCCGCAGCACGTAACCCACGCCCCGGACGGTGTGGATCAGCTGCGGGGCGCCCGGCTCGTCGAGCTTGCGGCGCAGGTAGCCGACGTAGACGGCGAGGTTCTTGGAGCCGGGGCCGAAGTCGTAGCCCCAGATCCGGTCGTAGATCGTGGAGTGGTCCAGGACGATCCCGGCGTTGCGGGCGAGCAGTTCCAGGAGCTCGAACTCGGTGCGGGTCAGTTCCAGCTCGCGCCCGCCCCGCCAGGCGCGGCGGGCCTGGAGGTCCATGCGCAGGCCGGCCGCCTCGACCTGCCGGTCGGAGATCTGCGGTTCCCGGCCGGAGTCGGCGACGGCGCCGCCCTGGCCGCCGCCGGTGGTCACCGGTGAGGTGCGGCGCAGCAGGGCCCGCAGCCGTGCGAAGACCTCTTCGACGTCGAAGGGCTTGACCACGTAGTCGTCGGCGCCGGCGTCCAGTCCCGCGATCCGGTCGGCGGTCTCGACCAGCGCGGTCAGCATGAGGATGGGGGTGCGGTCGCCCTCGGCGCGCAGCACCCGGCAGACCTGGAGGCCGTCGATGCCGGGCATCATCACGTCGAGGACCAGGACGTCGGGCCGCACGCGGTGGGCGTGCGCCAGGGCTTCCACTCCGTCCGCGACCGCCGTCACCTCATAACCCTCCAGGGAGAGGGCCCGCTCCAGGGCGTGGCGGATGGCGCGGTCGTCTTCGGCGAGCAGCACAGTCTGGGGCACGGATCCAGTCTGCCAAGGCCGCGGGGCCGGGGCCGGGGTGAGCGGGCCTACGATCACCCTTTTTACCGGGCTCTCACCGTCACGGAGGCAACGGGCGCCGGGGCGCGGCTGTCGCCGGTGCCCGCCCCGGGCCGGTCAGCTCGCCGCCAGCCGCGCCAGCTGCTCCTCGAAGGGCACCACCTCGGGCGGAGCCTCCCGCCTGGTGCCGCCGAGCCCCGTCATCAGCGCCGCCAGCTCGCCCGCGGCGCGTTCGACGCGGCTCTCCAGGCCCTCCGCGCCCCAGTCCTCCGAGGCCGCGTAGACGCCGGTCGGTACGACCACCGCCCGCAGGTAGGCGAAGAGCGGCCGCAGCGCGTGGTCCAGCACCAGCGAGTGCCGGGCCGTGCCGCCGGTCGCCGCGATCAGCACCGGCTTGCCGGCCAGCGCCTCCTGGTCCAGGACGTCGAAGAACGACTTGAACAGACCGCTGTAGGACGCCGTGAACACCGGCGTGACCGCGATGACGCCGTCCGCCGCGGTCACCGCCTCCAGCGCGGCGGCGAGCCGGCGGCCGGGGAAGCCGTTGGTGAAGTTGTGGGCGATCTCGACCGCGAGGTCGCGCAGCTCGACCACCTCGATCTCGGTGCCGGCGGCCTCCCGGCCCACCGCGGCGGCCAGCCGGTCGGCCAGCAGCCGGGTGGACGAGGGCACGCTCAGTCCCGCCGAGACGACGACGAGCTTCATGCCTGTACCTCCTTCTTCTCCGCCGCGGCGGCGGCCAGCAGCGACGCGTGGGTCGGCGCCTCCGGGACGTCGGCCGGACGGCCGTTCGCGAACTCCTTGCGGAGCACCGGTACGACCTCCTCGCCGAGCATGTCGATCTGCTCCAGGACGGTCTTCAGCGGCAGGCCCGCGTGGTCGACCAGGAACAGCTGGCGCTGGTAGTCACCGGCGTACTCCCGGAAGGCCAGCGTCTTCTCGATGACCTGCTCGGGCGTGCCGACGGTCAGCGGGGTCTGGTCGGTGAAGTCCTCCAGGGAGGGCCCGTGGCCGTAGACCGGCGCGTTGTCGAAGTAGGGCCGGAACTCACGCACCGCGTCCTGCGAGTTGTGCCGCATGAACACCTGGCCGCCGAGGCCGACGATCGCCTGCTCGGGCGTGCCGTGCCCGTAGTGGGCGTACCGGGCCCGGTACAGCTCGACCATCCGCTTGGTGTGGTCGGCGGGCCAGAAGATGTTGTTGTGGAAGAAGCCGTCGCCGTAGTAGGCGGCCTGCTCGGCTATCTCCGGCGAGCGGATCGAGCCGTGCCAGACGAACGGGGCGATCCCGTCCAGCGGCCTCGGGGTGGAGGTGAAGCCCTGCAGCGGGGTGCGGAACTTGCCCTCCCAGTCGACGACGTCCTCGCGCCACAGCCGGTGCAGCAGGGCGTAGTTCTCGATGGCGAGGTTGATGCCCTGCCGGATGTCCTGGCCGAACCAGGGATAGACCGGTCCGGTGTTGCCGCGGCCCATCATCAGGTCCACCCGGCCGTCGGCCAGGTGCTGGAGCATCGCGAAGTCCTCGGCGATCTTCACCGGGTCGCTGGTGGTGATCAGGGTGGTGGAGGTGGAGAGGATCAGCTTCTCCGTGCGCGCGGCGACGTAGCCGAGCATGGTGGTCGGCGACGACGGGACGAACGGCGGGTTGTGGTGCTCGCCGGTCGCGAAGACGTCCAGGCCGACCTCCTCGGCCTTCAGCGCGATCGCGACCATCGCCTTGATGCGCTCCCGCTCGCTCGGCGTCCGGCCCGTGGTGGGGTCCGGCGTGACATCGCCGACGGTGAAGATCCCGAACTGCATGCTCGCTCACCCTCCAGGTTGTTGACGGTTCAACTATACCTGCAGAACGAGACCCCGCCCGCCGCTATTCCCGGCACCTCCGCCGCCCCGGGCCCTACGCCTTCCAGGCCGGATCCCGCCCGGTCAGCCCGAGCAGCCGCTCGAACTCCGGTGCCCCCGCCGGCACCGGCACCGGCTCCCCGAACATCCCCATCGCCCGTGCCGTCGGCGCCATCCCCGCGACCTGCCCCGCCAGCTCCGCGACCACCGCCGCGTCCGCGGGCGGCTCCGGCTGCCCGGTGGCCCGCGCCAGCTCCCACCCGTGCACGGCCAGGTCCAGCAGCGCCATCGCCCCCAGGGTCCGCGCCGGCATGTCCATCGTCCCCGCCGTCCCCGCCTCCGCCCCGGGCGCCGACCAGGCCGCCGCCAGCTCCCGCGCCGCCCCGGCGAACCGCTCCCGCCAGTCCGCGCCGTCCCCGACCCGGTCCGGCGTCACGGTGAAGTCCACCGACCCCTTCGCGGCCAGCTTCCGGAACTCCACGACCACGTGGAACAGGTGATTGACCAGGTCCTTCACGTCGTACTCGGCACAGGGCGTCGGATCCGCGAGCGCCCCGTCCGGGACCCCCCGCACCACCGGCAGGACCCCGTCCACCGCCCTGCCCAGCAGCTCACCGATGCCGTACTCCCGCGCACTGCCCGTGTTCGTCTCCATGCCCACGACCGTACGAACCCGCACCCGCGCCCCTCTTGAACAAACGCGACGCCCGCCCCGGAACGTACGATCCGGGCATGGCCGCCGCACCCGTCCACGACACCCGCGGCATCGTCGACCCCGCCGGACTGCTGTCCCGCGTGCGGTTCCGCCGCCACCGGCCCGCCGAGCCGCTGCGCCGGTACGTCGAGACGTACTGGTTCATCGACTGGGACCTGCCCGAGCCCTACGTCTCCCACGTGGTCCCGCACCCGTCCGTCAACCTCACCTTCCAGTGGGACGAGGACGAAGGGCCGCCCTACGCCGAACTCACCGGCGTCGCCCTCGGCCTCTACGCCCGCCGCCTCACCGGCCGCGGCCGGGTGTGCGGCGCGAAGTTCCGGCCGGGCGGCTTCCGGCCGTACGCCCCGCACCACCCGGTCTCGCACTGGACGGGCCGCGCGCTCCCCGCGGGCGAGGTGTTCCCGCGGGCCACCGCCGACCTCGCCGCCGCGATCGTCGGCCCGGCCGGGGACGCGGCCAGGGCGGCGGCGCTGGACGCGTTCCTGCTCTCCCTCGCCGCCGTCCCCGACCCCCAGGCCGACCGCGCCATGGCCCTGGCCGACCGCATCCGCCGCGACCGCTCGGTCCACCGCGTGACCGCCTTCGCCGCCAGCCAGGGCATGTCGGCCAGGGCCCTGCAACGCCTGTTCTCCGGGTACGTCGGGATCACCCCGAAGTGGGCCGTCCTGCGCCACCGCATCCACGAGGCACTGGAACGCGCGGGCCGGGACGGAGACGTGGACTGGGCCGCCCTGGCCGCCGAACTCGGCTACGCCGACCAGGCCCACCTGATCCGCGCCTTCAAGGCCACGGTCGGCGTACCCCCGACCGCCTACACGGCCGGCCGCTGAGCCCGCCCGCCCCGCTCAGCGGGCCGCCCGGAAGGCACGGCCCGCCGCCGTGGCCGTCGTACCGTCCGTGAACAGCCCGCTGCTCGGCTTCGAGGGGTCCGCGCCCAGCCCGAACCACGCGTACCGCTGGAGGTACGGCAGCCCGTCCAGCGCCTTCGTGGACGCCGTGACGAAGTCCGCCTGCTGCTGCGCCGACGGGAAACGCGTCCCCTGCGAGAAGTCGATCAGCGCGTACTCGGTGAGCCAGATCGGCTTGTGGTAGCGCGCGTACACCGCCGCCAGGTACGAGGTCAGCTGCTGCACGGCCTGCGGGGTGCGGAAGTCGCCGCCGTACCAGTGCAGCGTGACGAAGTCGACCCGGTACCCCTTCGCCCGCGCCCCGGACATGAACCGGTCCAGCCAGCCGCCGGCCGTGTCCGCGCCGTACGCCACCGCGGGACTGCCCAGCACCTTGCCCGCCGCCATCAGCCGCGGCCACAGCTCCAGCGCCTGGTCGACCGACATGTTCGACTGCTGCGCCATGTCGGGCTCGTTGAAGCCCAGCAGATACGGCCCCGCCGCCCGCGCCTGCGCCAGCGAGGCGTCGGTGACGGACGCGGCGCCCCAGATCATCGGCACGAAGGAGGACGGGCCCGGCGTGGTCACGCCCTGATGCCCGGTGTTCCACGTGTAGTACCAGCCCGCCCCGCTCGCGGCCAGCGCCTGGCTCACCCCGTCGAACGACCACACGCCGACGCCCTTGCGGGCACTGGAGGCGACCTGCACGGGGGCCGCGGTGTGCGGCGACGGCGTGGGCCGCGCGGACCGGCTCGGCGACGCGCTCGGCCCGGCCGAGGACCGGGAGGGCGACGGAGAGGCCGACGCGGAGGGCGAGCGCACCGGGCTCGGCGAGGTTGCGGCCACCGGCGTCGGCGGCGCGGCCGTCCGGGCCACCGGGGCCTGCGGACCCGCCGACAGCCGGGCCGCGACCAGCGCGGCCACCACGACGAACACGACACCCGCCGCACCGCCGACCACCACGCGCCTGCTCACCGCACGCCCGGCCCGCCGGACGCCCCGGCCCGGCCGCCCGTGCCGCCCGCGAGGAGTTCCGGGGGCGCCGGTGGTTCCGGAGGTTCCCGGGGTGCCCGTGGATCCCGGAGTGCCCGTGGATCCCGGAGTGCCCGTGGATCCCGGAGTCCCGGACGAGGCACCGGCAGCCTGGGCGAGCAGCCGTGCCGGATCCAGGCCGGCCGGCACCGCCACCAGCGGCAGCCCGCTCAGCAGCCGCTCCATCGGCAGCAGCCCCCGCTCCAGGCCCGCGCACTCCCCGCAGCCCCGTATGTGACGGCCGAACCGCTTGCGCCACAGCGGACTGGGCACCCCGTCCCACGGCGCCGCGATCTCGTCCAGCCGGGCACAGCGCGGACCGGCGCCCAGCCCCCGCACCACACAGCGCGAGACCTCCATCTGCTTCTTCATGCGCTGCACCCGCACGGCGGCATGCCGGTCGGACAGCCCCAGCGCACCGGCCAGATCGGCGCGCTCCAGCTCGCCGGTCTCCTCCAGCCACCACAGGGACAGCAGCTCCTGGTCGTCCGGATCCAGCCAGCGGGTCGCCTCGGCGATCTCCTTGCGCTGCTCGGTCAGGCCCAGCCGCAGGATCGTCAGACCGGCGAAGTCGAGCGCGGGATCGGTGATCGCCTCCGCGTCGTCCAGGCGGGCCCTGCGGTCCCGGTCCGTGGCCCGCAGCGCCTCCCGGCTGCGCACCTGCCGGATCGTGATCGCGACCAGCCAGGACCGCAGCGCCGACGGATCCCGCAGCTTCGGCAGCCCGCGCACCATGCGCAACAGCGTCTCCTGTACGACGTCGTCGACGTCGGCGTGACCGTTCAGGGCCCGGCCGACGATGTTGTAGACCAGCGGCAGACAGTGGGCCACCAGCTGCTCCAGGGCCCGCCCGTCACCCGCGCACGCGGCCGTCACCAGGCCGGGGGCGGGCCCCCTCCGGTGGTTCTCGATCATGTGGTTCCTCCGCGCAGGGATCCGGCTCTTGGAACGGAGACCCCCCGAGGCGCCCTGGGACAACAGAAAACCGGCGGGTCGACGTCGAAACCTGTTCGGATCCGCAATTTATGTTGTGCGGCCGCCGCGCACGAGGTCTCCGAGAGGCAGGCACACATCCGGCACAGCCCGAGGGAGGCCCGGGGATGGCACGAGGACGCAGAAGACACCGCACGAGACCGGCGCGACGCGGCCGGTGGTACGCCGCCGCGGCCGCCGCGCTCGCGACGGCCGCCACCGTACTGATCACCTACGGCGCGTGGACCCCGTCACCCGCATCCGGCACCGCGCGCACGGCGGACCGCCCGGCCGCCGCGGCCGCCTCCGCCGAACCGCCGGCCGCCTCCCCCACCCCGACCCCCGGCCGCCGCACCTCCCCGGCCCCGGCCCCGACCCCGTCCGCCACCGCGAGCGCGTCCCGGCCGGCCGCGCCCAGGGCCACGAGCGCCCGCGAACCCGCCGCCACGCCGCACCGGCAGGCCCCGGCGGCCGTACCGGCCGGCCGGCGGCTGATCACGGTCGTCAACCGCACCGCGCAACCGGTCTGGGCGGTCGTCACCGGCACCGCCGCCTACCCCGCGGGCCACCGCCTCGCCCCCGGCCAGACCTTCTCCCTGAACGTGGCAGGCGACTGGGGCGGCCGCGTCTGGGGCCGCACCGGATGCACCGGCAGCGCGGCCGGACCCTGCGCCTCCGGCGACTGCACCAGCGTCTGCACCGGACCCAACCCGCCCACCACCCTCGGCGAGTTCACCTTCGACGCGTACGCCGGCATGGACTTCTACGACGTCAGCATGGTCGACGGCGCCAACCTGCCCATGTACATCAACATCTCCCACACCACGACCACCGACCCGGTCGGCGACACCGGCTGCTACCGGGGCACCTGCACCACGGAGATCGACTGCCCCGAGGCCATGCGGTCGTACTCCGGCGGCCGGGAGACCGGCTGCAAGCCGCCGTGCGCGGCCTTCGGCGGCGACACGTACTGCTGCCGCGGCGCCTGGGCCGGCCGCGACCGCTGCGTCCCCGCCAAGTGGCCCGTCGACTACACCCAGGTCTTCAAACGGGCCGCGCCGTACGCCTACTCGTACGCCTTCGACGACGCGGCGACCATGGCCTGCAAGGGCGCCTGCTACTACCGGGTGACCTTCGGAACCACCTAGGGCCCGCCTGACGGTCACCCCTGCCCGGTCAGAAGGCGTACGGGTCCCCGGTCGCCAGCACCAGCACCCGCTGCCGGTCGTTCGTCCGGTCGTGGTCCACCGCGCCGCCGCTCCAGGCCATGTCGGCCTCCAGCGTCACCTCCGCCGGCCGCTCCCGCAGCCGTACCGGAACCACCAGCTGCTCGCCGGGCAGGTCGACGGCGAGCGGCCCGGTGCCGCACACCACCTCACGCTCGCCGGAGCGCGCGCAGGCGGGCGGCAGCTGCTGCGTGTCCGCCAGCGCCGCCGACCACGTCAGCCGCACCGTCGCACCGGAGACGATGTCCGGGCCCAGATTGCGCGGGGTCACCCGGACCACCACCACGTCCCCGTTCATCACCACCGACCCGTGCACCTCCAGGTCGGCGTCACCGGCCCACGCGGTCCCACCGGTCCCGACACCGAGCGCGAGGGCCGCCACAGCGGCCACCGCGAGTCCACACCGACGCATCGCCATGACACCCGTCCTATCCGTCCGTCTACGGCATCCCCACGGATGTATGCCACACGGGCCGCTCCTCAGGCGCCCTCCAACAGGTGACACGCAGACCACGTGACACGCTGCCCACATGCTGATTCTCCGCTCCGCCGCGCTCTTCGTCGTCGCCGCGCTCTTCGAGATCGGCGGCGCCTGGCTGGTCTGGCAGGGCGTCCGCGAACACCGCGGCTGGCTCTGGGTGGCCGGCGGCATCCTCTCCCTCGGCGCCTACGGCTTCGTCGCCACCTTCCAGCCCGACGCCCACTTCGGCCGCATCCTCGCGGCGTACGGCGGCATCTTCGTCGCGGGCTCGCTGCTCTGGGGCGCGGTGGCGGACGGCTACCGCCCCGACCGCTGGGACCTGACCGGCGCGGCGGTGTGCCTGGCGGGCATGGCGCTGATCATGTGGGCGCCCCGGAGCTGACACCGGGCGCCCGGTCCCGCCTCGGCCGTGCCGCCTAGACTCTGCGGAGCAAGCCGCACCTGAAACCCGCCGAGGAGCAACCCATGGCCCCCTCCCCCATCGCGGTCGTCACCGGCGCCAGCAGCGGCATCGGCGCCGCCACCGCCCGCAGCCTCGCCGCGGCCGGCTACCGCGTGGTCCTCACCGCCCGCCGGGAGGACCGCATCGAGGCGGTGGCCAAGGAGATCAACGAAGCGGGCCACCAGGCGACCGCCTACCCGCTGGACGTGACGGACCGCGCGGCCGTGGACGAGTTCGCGACGGCCTTCAAGAAGGTCGCCGTCCTCGTGAACAACGCCGGCGGGGCCCTCGGCGCGGACCCGGTGGCCACCGGCGACCCGGCCGACTGGCGCACGATGTACGAGACGAACGTCATCGGCACCCTCAACCTCACCCAGGCCCTGCTCCCCGCGCTGGAGGCGAGCGGCGACGGCACGGTGGTCGTCGTCTCCTCCACCGCCGGCCACGGCACCTACGAGGGCGGCGGCGGCTACGTCGCCGCCAAGCACGGCGCCCACGTCCTCGCGGAGACGCTGCGCCTGGAGATCGTGGGCAGGCCGGTCCGTGTCATCGAGATCGCTCCCGGCATGGTCAAGACGGACGAGTTCGCGCTGACCCGCTTCGGCGGCGACACGGAGAAGGCGGCCAAGGTCTACCAGGGCGTCGCCGAGCCCCTGACGGCCGACGACGTGGCGGAAGCGATCACCTGGACGGTGACCCGCCCCAGCCACGTCAACATCGACCTCCTGGTGGTCTGCCCCCGCGCCCAGGCCTCCAACTCCAAGGTCCACCGGGACCTGTGATGCCGGACGACGATCCCGCGAGGGCACTGGAAGACCACCTGGAGAAGTCCCGCCTCGCCCAGGAGACCAGGAACGAACGCCAGGTCTGGTACTTCCTGGCCTACTTCCTCTTCGGCATCCACGTCCTCGCCTTCGTCATGATCTACGCGGTCCGCCACGCGAAGTGACTCGAACGGGTGAACGTCGCCGATCACCCGAACTCCGTCCGAACACCGACCTAGGCTCGCACCACACCATCAACTCGTCGGCCCTCGGCAGGCATGCAGCCCGCGCCGAGGGCCTGACCGGCCCTGACGTGGAGCCTTCTCATGGCTGACTGCGAGCCCGACGCCCAGCGGTTCATGGACCTCACGGTCCCGGAGTACGCGTACATGTTCGGGTTCTTGCAGGCGGACGGGCACCTGGCCCAGGGCGTGGGCAGGAAGGGACGCCTGACCGTCGAGATCAACGCCAAGGACGTCGGCCTCCTGCGCAGGTTCCAGCAGTTGACCCCGTACTACAGCAGCATCACCGAGCGCACCCGGGCCACGAACTTCTCCGAGGCCCACCGGTCGGCCGTCTGGACCCTGTGCTCCCTCGAAGCCAGGACCGCGCTGAACGATCTCGGTCTGCCGTACGGCAGCAAGTCCAGGACCGTCGCCCCGCCGACCGTCGCGTTCGCTCACCGCGACTACCTGCGCGGTGTCGTCGACGCCGACGGCTCCGTGGGCCGCACGAGCAAAGGCTTCCCCTTCGTCTCGCTGACGACCGCCAGCACGGCCGTCGCCGCCTACCTGTGCTTCTACGCGGGGAAGGTGACGGGATCGGAACGCACGCTCAAGCGCAATGCGCGCGACGACGTCTACAACGTTCTCTACACGAAGGAGAACGCCCAGCTTCTGGCGGCCGACCTCTACTACGACGGCTGCCTGTCCCTGGAGCGCAAACAGGCCGCCGCCGACGGGCTCCGCACATGGACCCGGCCGCCGGGCATGCGGGTCGCGCCCGCCCGGCGCCGCTGGACGGCACACGAGGACCGTGTACTGCTGCGCCTGGACGACGACGCGACAGCCGCCGCGGAACTGGGACGGACCGAGAAGAGCTGCTGCATCCGCCGGTGGCGCCTGCGCACCGGCCGGACCCCGATGCCCGCCCCGGTCAGCCCTTCACGCAAATGAACTGCTTCAGCTTCGCCACGACCTCGACGAGGTCACGCTGCTGCTCCATCACCTGGTCGATGTTCTTGTAGGCGCCCGGAATCTCGTCGACCACTCCGGAGTCCTTACGGCACTCCACACCGCGGGTCTGCTCCTCCAGATCCCTGGTCGTGAAACGGCGCTTTGCCGCACTGCGGCTCATACGCCGACCGGCACCGTGGGACGCGGAGTTGAAGGCCTTCGTGTTCCCGAGCCCCTTCACGATGTACGAGCTGGTGCCCATCGAGCCCGGAATGATCCCGAACTCACCGGCGCCGGCCCGGATCGCCCCCTTCCGGGTGACGAGCAGGTCCATACCCTCGTACCGCTCTTCGGCCACGTAATTGTGATGGCACGAGATCTCCGACTCGAAGACGGGCTTCGCCTTCTTGAACTCCTTGCGGATCACGTCCTTCAGCAGCGCCATCATGAGCATGCGGTTGTACTTGGCGTACTCCTGAGCCCAGTAGAGATCGTTCCGGTACGCCGCCATCTGCGGAGTGTCCGAGACGAACACGGCGAGATCACGATCGACCAGGCCCTGGTTGTGCGGGAGCTTCTGGGCCACGCCGATGTGGTGCTCGGCGAGTTCCTTGCCGATGTTCCGGGACCCGGAGTGGAGCATGAGCCAGACCGAGTCCGACTGGTCAAGGCAGACTTCGATCATGTGATTGCCGGATCCGAGCGTTCCCATCTGCTGATGTGCCCGTTCCTGGCGGAATTTGACCGCGTCCGCGACGCCGTCGAACCGGCCCCAGAACTCGCCCCACCCGGCCGTCGCCAGCCCGTGGAAGTCGGCCGGCTCGACCGGGTCCGTGTGCATGCCGCGGCCCACCGGGATCGCCTGCTCGATCTTGGAGCGCAGGCGGGACAGGTCGCCCGGCAGGTCGTTGGCGGTCAGCGAGGTCCTCACCGCCGACATGCCGCAGCCGATGTCGACGCCGACCGCCGCCGGGCACACGGCACCCCGCATGGCGATGACCGACCCGACCGTGGCGCCCTTGCCGTAGTGGACGTCCGGCATGACCGCGAGGCCCTTGATCCACGGCAGGGTCGCGACGTTGCGCAGCTGCTGGAGCGCGCCCTCCTCGACGCCGGCCGGGTCGGTCCACATCCGGATCGGCACCTTCGCGCCCGGTATCTCCACGTACGACATAGCTTCCTCATTCCCCCGCGAACCATTGAATAAAAAGGACAAATGCCCTATTGAAGTCATAACGCAAATGCGTCGCCAAGGACCCTGAAATCAGACTCGGGACCGGCGTTCACGGCAGTGCGTGCGGTACACATTGTCTCCAGGGGGCGCCCTGCTGCGGCAAGCGATTAACCAGCGGGGACACCGGAGCAGGACCGAGCGACCCAGTGAACGGAAAGGAGCCTGCCCGTGCAGCGGAAGGCATACGTAACCGGCACCGCCGCCCTCCTCGCGGCCCTGCTGGCCGGCTGCACGAGCGGTTCCAGCGGCGGCGACGACATCAGCGACAAGAACGCGGACACCGGCACCTCCACCGTCGCCGCCCAGCCCGGCAAGTACCGCACCCTCCCGGAGCCCTGCGGCGCGGTCGGCCAGGACACCCTCGCCACCCTGCTCCCGGGCATCGCCCAGATCCCCGAGGGCGAGCAGCGCGACAAGGCCTACGCGGGCCAGGCCGCGCTCACCTACGACACGGACCGCAAGGTCGGCTGCCGCTGGAAGGTCGAGTCCGCCGACGCCACCGACCGGCTGTCGGTCGACTTCGAGCGCGTGGTCTCGTACGACAACGCGGTCAGCGACGACAACGAGGCGCAGACGATCTACACGCAGCGCGAGTCGGCGGCCGACATCCCGGAGTCCGCGCCCGCGAGCCCCGTCGAATCGCAGTCGCCGTCCGGACCGGCGTCCGGGACCCCGTCCGCGTCGGCCTCCTCCTCCGCGACCGCGTCCACCTCGCCCTCGGGTTCCGGCAGCCCCTCCGCCTCGGCGTCCGGCTCGACCACCCCGGCCGATCTCCAGCCCCGCGCCCTCACCGACCTCGGCGACGAGGCGTACATCGACGACCAGACCAGCGGCTCCGGCTCGACGGCCGAACAGCGCACGGTGACTGTGGTGTTCCGCACGTCCAACGTCGTGGTGACCATCGAGTACGAGGAGCAGCCGATGGCCACCGGGACCGTCCCGGACAGCGAGGAACTGCAGGACAGGGCCCAGAAACTGGCCGCGCAGCTGGCCGAGGCGCTCAACAGCTGAGCGTCCGGGCACACCCCGGGCACCCCGCCCGCAATGCCCGCGAACCGGAACAGCACGGCTCCCCCACCGCGTACCGTGGCCCCTCGGACCCGATCCGACGGCAGGAACCCCGAACGTATGAGTGAAGGAACCATGCAGCGAGCAGCAGTCCAGCAAGACGGCCGGCGCGACCGGGACGAGCGGAACGCACAGCGACGGGCCGGGCGCCTGCGCCGCGGCCTGGTCTGCGCGGCCGTCGTCCCCGCCGTTGCGCTGTTCGCGGCGGCCTGCTCCTCGGACTCCGGCTCCGGCTCCGGCTCCGGCTCCGGTGACACCGCGCAGCAGAAGGGCGGCGGGTCCGGCACGTCCGCCGCGCCGACCGGCTCCGGGGACGGCACGGGGGCCGAGGCGTCGCCGACCGTCCAGGCGGCGAAGTACCAGAAGCTGCCGGAGCCGTGCGCGGTGCTGTCGAAGAAGACGCTCACCGCGCTCGTACCGAAGGGCGCGAAGTCGGGCAAGAAGGGCTCTTCGGACGACACGGCGTCGCGGGGCAGCTGCTCCTGGAGCAGCCTGGACAACAACGGCGTCAAGGGCTCGCAGTTCCGCTGGCTGAACATCTCCTTCCTGCGCTTCGACTCGGACACCAGCCGCGGCACCGGCGAGAAGCAGGCCGAGGCGTACTACGCGAGCCAGGTGCAGGACGCGCAGTCGGTGACCGGCGCCAAGAACACCAAGTCGGAGCCGGTGGCGGCGACCGGTGACCAGGCGACCGTCGTGCACTACGACCTGAAGAAGAAGGAAGGCGCCTTCCGGCAGCAGACGGTCGTGGTCCGGGCCGCGAACGTGGTCGTCACCCTCGACTACAACGGCGCGGGTCTGGCCGGCGAGAAGACGCCGGACGCGGACGCTCTCACGAAGTCCGCGGAGAAGGCCGCCAAGGAGGCGACCGTCTCGGTCGCGACGGCCAACGGCGCTGCTCCCGCTCCGAGTTCACCTGCGGCGACGCCGTCGAAGAAGCCCTCCAAGTCGCCCTCCGCGAGTGCCTCGCCCTCCAAGTCGTCAGCCAAGAAGGACTGACCGGCCACACGCGGGCCGCACTGATGTGCCACCCTGTTGCGCGCAACAACATGCAAGGGGAGGGGAGTACGGGTGTCCGCGCCAATACAGCTGACTCGGATGCACCGCGTTCTCATCGGCGTGGTCGTGACCGGCGCGATGGTCATCGCCGGGATCGGCTTCGCCGGCTCGTACGCGGCCGTCCGTGAGCTGGCCATCAAGAAGGGCTTCGGGAACTTCGCCTATGTGTTCCCGATCGGCATCGACGCGGGCATCTGCGTCCTGCTCGCCCTGGACCTGCTGCTGACCTGGATCCGCATCCCCTTCCCGCTGCTGCGGCAGACGGCCTGGCTGCTGACCGTCGCGACGATCGCCTTCAACGGCGCGGCGGCCTGGCCGGACCCGCTGGGCGTGGGCATGCACGCGGTGATCCCGATCCTGTTCGTGGTCGCCGTCGAGGCCGCCCGGCACGCGATCGGCCGGATCGCGGACATCACGGCGGACAAGCACATGGAGGGCGTCCGCCTCACCCGCTGGCTGCTCTCGCCGGTGCCGACGTTCCTGCTGTGGCGCCGGATGAAGCTGTGGGAGCTGCGCTCCTACGACCAGGTCATCAAGCTGGAACAGGAACGTCTCGTCTACCAGGCGAGACTGCGTTCCCGGTTCGGCCGCGCGTGGCGCCGCAAGGCCCCGGTGGAGTCGCTGATGCCGCTGCGGCTGGCCAAGTACGGCGTGCCGCTGGCGGACACGGCCCCGGATGGTCTGGCGGCGGCCGGCATCGACCTCCCGGCGCGGCTGCCGGCCCCTGCGGCCGCCGGCGAGCAGCGGGCGGAGCTGGTCCCCGCCCCCCGGGCCGGGCAGCAGGAGGTGCCGGAGCAGGCGGTGCCGCAGCCCGCCCCGGAGGCCAATCCCTGGCTCCAGTCGAGAGACCCGCAGCAGATCCAGTACCAGGGCGGCTACGACCCGACGTACGACCCTCGGTACGCGGCCTGGCTCGCACAGCAGCAGCAGTACGAGCAGGAGCAGTACGCACAGCAGCAGCCGTATCCGCAGGAACAGCAGCAGTACCCGCAGGAGCAGTTCTTGCAGGAGCAGTTCCCGCCGGAGCAGTTCCTGCCGGACCAGCGGCCCCTCCCCGAGGAGTCTCCGTCGGAGACCACCGGCAGCTTCCCCATCCCGTCCGGTCCGGGCCGCACCCGTGAGCTGGGCGAGGGCGGCGGCCCGCCGGAGCCCCGGGCTCCGTCGGAGGAGGACTACTACCTGGTCTTCCGCGAGTCGATAAAGGGCGGCAACGGCGCTCCCACCCCGCGCGGGTTCATCGCCGACGTCGAGGCGACCTACGGCGTCGCCCTCGACGAGGCCGAGTCCAAGCGCATGGTGACCCGCTTCTCCAACCGTCTCAACGCGGAGCTGGCGGACGAGCACATCGCCTGACCCTGGCACGCGGAAGGGGCCCTCCGAGAACCGGAGGGCCCCTTCCGTGCGTCGGCCTACGCCCCGAGCAGCGCCCGCACCCGCTCCTGCCCCACGGCGAGCAGCAGCGTGGGCAGCCGCGGGCCGGTGTCACGGCCCACCAGCAGGTGGTAGAGCAGCGCGAAGAACGTCCGCTGGGCCGTCTTGATCTCGGCCGGCAGCTCCTTGGGCGTGGCGTCGGCGGAGAATCCGGCCTGCACCTTGGGCACGCCGTAGACGAGGTGCGTCAGCCCGTCCAGCGACCAGTGCTCGGCGAGCCCGTCGAGCAGCAGCCGTACCGACTGCTGGGACGCCTCGTCGAGGGACTTCAGCAGCTCGGCGTCCGGCTCGTCCCGCACGATGGTGCGCTGGTCGGCCGGTACCTGGGTGTTGATCCAGGCCTCGGCCTTGTCGTACCGCGGGCGGGCCTCGTCCACCGACGTCAGCGGGTCGGCCGGGTCCAGCTCGCTGAGGATGCGCAGCGCCTGGTCCTCGTGGCCGGCGGTGATGTCGGCGACCGACGCCAGCGTCCGGTACGGCAGCGGCCGCGCGGTCCGCGGCAGCTCACCGGCGGCCGTGCCCACCGCACGGGCGTGCGCGGCGACGTCGGCGGGCAGCGCGGCGCCCTCGGCCACCTTCGCGTCCAGCTTGTCCCACTCGTCGTAGAGCCGCTGGATCTCCTGGTCGAAGGCGATCTTGAAGGACTGGTTGGGGCGGCGGCGGGCGTAGAGCCAGCGCAGCAGCTGCGGCTCCATGATCTTCAGCGCGTCGGCGGGCGTGGGCACGCCACCGCGCGAGGACGACATCTTCGCCATCCCGCTGATGCCGACGAACGCGTACATCGGACCGATGGGCTGCTTGCCGCCGAAGATCCCGACGATCTGGCCGCCCACCTGGAAGCTCGACCCCGGCGACGAGTGGTCGACGCCGCTCGGCTCGAAGACGACGCCCTCGTAGGCCCAGCGCATCGGCCAGTCGACCTTCCAGACCAGCTTGCCGCGGTTGAACTCGCTCAGCCGGACGGTCTCGGTGAAGCCGCACGCGGTGCAGACGTAGGTCAGCTCGGTGGTGTCGTCGTCGTAGGCGGTGACGGTGGTCAGGTCCTTGCCGCAGCCGCCGCAGTACGGCTTGTACGGGAAGTACCCGGCGGAGCCCGCGGAACCGTCGTCCTCGCTCGCCGCGCCCGAGCCCTCGGCGGCCTCCAGCTCGGCCTCGTCGACGGCCTTCTGCTGCTGCTTCTTCGCCGGGGCCTTCTTGGTGCGGTACTGGTCGAGGATGGCGTCGATGTCACCGCGGTGCTTCATCGCGTGCAGGATCTGCTCCCGGTACACCCCGGAGGTGTACTGGGCGGTCTGGCTGATCCCGTCGAACTCCACGCCCAGCTCGGCCAGCGACTCGACCATCGCGGCCTTGAAGTGCTCCGCCCAGTTCGGGTGGGCGGAGCCGTGCGGGGCGGGCACCGCGGTGAGCGGCTTGCCGATGTGCTCGGCCCAGGACTCGTCGACCCCGGCGACGCCGTTCGGGACCTTGCGGTAGCGGTCGTAGTCGTCCCAGGAGATCAGGTGCCGGACCTGGTGGCCGCGCCGCCGGAGCTCGTCGGCGACCAGGTGCGGGGTCATGACCTCGCGCAGGTTGCCGAGGTGGATCGGGCCGGACGGCGACAGACCCGACGCGACGACGACCACCGGAGCGGTAGCGAGTGATGTCACCGCGCCCGGGGCCCGACGCTCCGACTCCTCGATGACCTCATCCGCGAAACGGGAGACCCAGTCGGTGGTCTCGGTGCTCTGAGCCACGATCGGCACGTCCTTCTTTCTGGCGCGGGACAGCCGGTACGGTCGCACGGCTGACCGCTCCATTCTCCCAGCCGACCCCGAATCCACGAAAACGGGTTACCGGCGCGCCCCCTGAGAGGCGGCACAGCCGCATGCTCAGGGACGCGGGGAACTGCGCGACCGGCCACGACGCATCCGCGCCCGGCAACGCGCCACCCCTCCCCCGGGCCCGTGGCCGCGAAAACCCCTTTACCCCCCGTGAAATACTGGATCCGTCTGTCAGAACCCCCGAGGAGAACGGCTCCCATCCCATGGCCCCGGTCACGTCCCTCAGCGACGCCGTCAACCAGCAGCTCACCGACGCCCTCTCGGCAACCTTGCCTGAGGCCTCCGTGGACCCGCTGCTGCGACGTAGCGACCGGGCCGACTTCCAGGCGAACGGCATTCTCGCCGCCGCCAAGAAGGCCAAGGCCAACCCGCGGGAGCTGGCGGCCCAGGCCGTCTCCCACGTCGTGACGGGCGCGGAGCTGATCCAGGACGTCGAGGTCTCCGGCCCCGGCTTCCTCAACATCACCCTCTCCGACCGGGCGATCACCGCGAACCTGGCCGCGCGGTACGCGGACGGCGACCGGCTCGGCGTGGCGGCCAAGGAGAACCCGGGCGTCACGGTCATCGACTACGCCCAGCCGAACGTGGCCAAGGAGATGCACGTCGGCCACCTGCGCTCCGCGGTGATCGGCGACGCGCTGCGCGGCATGCTCGACTTCACCGGCGAGCGGACGATCGGCCGGCACCACATCGGCGACTGGGGCACCCAGTTCGGCATGCTCATCCAGTACCTGATCGAGAACCCGGACCAGCTGTCCGCGGAGACCGACACGGACGGCGAGCAGGCCATGTCGAACCTGAACCGCGTCTACAAGGCGTCCCGGGCCGTCTTCGACGCGGACCAGGACTTCAAGGAGCGGGCCCGCAAGCGGGTCGTCGCCCTGCAGTCCGGCGACAAGGAGACCCTGGACCTGTGGCAGCGGTTCGTGGACGAGTCGAAGGTCTACTTCTACTCGGTCTTCGAGAAGCTCGACATGGAGATCAGGGACGACGAGATCGTCGGCGAGTCCGCGTACAACGACGGCATGCCCGAGACCGCCCGGATCCTGGAGGAGACGGGCGTCGCGGTCCGTTCCGAGGGCGCGCTCGTCGTCTTCTTCGACGAGATCCGCGGCAAGGACGACCAGCCGGTCCCGCTGATCGTGCAGAAGGCGGACGGCGGCTTCGGCTACGCGGCCTCCGACCTGACCGCGATCCGCGACCGGGTCACCGGCCTGCACGCCACCTCGCTGCTCTACGTCGTGGACGTCCGGCAGTCGCTGCACTTCAAGATGGTGTTCGAGACGGCACGGCGGGCGGGCTGGCTCACCGACGACGTCACCGCGCACAACATGGGCTACGGCACGGTGCTGGGCGCGGACGGCAAGCCCTTCAAGACGCGTGCGGGCGAGACCGTACGGCTGGAGGACCTGCTGGACGAGGCGGTGCAGCGGGCCGCCGAGGTGGTCCGGGAGAAGGCGCAGGATCTCGGTGAGGCCGAGATCCAGGAGCGGGCCGCGCAGGTCGGCATCGGTGCCGTGAAGTACGCGGACCTGTCGACGTCGCCGAACCGGGACTACAAGTTCGACCTGGACCAGATGGTCTCGCTCAACGGCGACACCTCCGTCTACCTCCAGTACGCGTACGCCCGTATCCAGTCGATCCTGCGCAAGGCGGGCGAGGTCCGGCCCGCCGGCCACCCGGAGCTGGAACTGCACGCGGCGGAGCGGGCGTTGGGCCTACACCTGGATGCGTTCGGCGACACGGTCTTCGAGGCGGCCGCGGAGTACGCCCCGCACAAGCTGGCCGCCTACCTGTACCAGCTGGCGTCGCTGTACACGTCGTTCTACGACAAGTGCCCGGTCCTGAAGGCCGATTCGGAACAGCAGGTGGAGAACCGTCTCCTCCTCTGCGACATGACGGCCCGCACCCTGCACCGGGGCATGGCGCTGCTGGGCATCAGGACGCCCGAGCGGCTCTGACGGCACGTCACGGCGGCCCGTCCCCTCGGCGAGGGGGCGGGCCGCCGTGTCGTTGTCAGTGGGCGCCCTTACAGTCATCGCCATGGCGACTCTTCCCAACCCGCTGCCCAAGCTGGCGACCGACCCGAGCGGCCGGTCCCTGGGGCTCCAACTCCCGCCCGGGACACTGCTGGACGAGACCCTGGACGGCCCGTGGCACCAGCCGTTGCTGTGGTACGCGGGCCAGCCCGCCGGTCCCGGGACCTGGACGGCGCTGGGCGCGCAGGCCGGCCGCGCGGGACTGCTGCCGGTGCTGATCGACGTCTCGGAGGTCGACGACTGGGAGTTCGCGCCCGAGGAGACGTCGTACCCGGGCGACCACGACGCCGACGAGGTGCTGGAGGACCACTGGGAGGAGGACCCGCCGGACGACGAGGAGTGGCCGGGCCTGGCCCCCGCCCCGACGCTGGTCGCCGACCCGGACGCACGGGCCGCCGACGTCGCCGACGCGCTCAGCCAGGGCCGGTCCTGGCTGAAGGAGCCGCACCTGGCGCTGGTGCCGGCCCGGCGCAGCGCGGACATACCGGCGGCCATCGGCTGGAGCGGGCCGGTGAACCACGAGGAGGACGTGGCCCGGCTGTGCGCGGTGCTGCGCTCCTGGGAGGACCGCTTCGGGATACGGGTGGTGGCCCTGAGCCTGGACCACCTCGCCGTCTCCGTGGCCGCGCCGCCCGCAGGCCTCGACGAGGCGGAGGCGGTGGCCGCCGAGCACTTCGCGTTCTGCCCGTACAGCGTGCTGCCCGGCGCCGACGACACGCTGTCGTCGTACGCGGAGCAGCTGGTCGGCGAGCGGCTGTGGCACTTCTGGTGGGACTGAGCCGCCTCAGCCGCTGAGCCCCGCGGCCAGCCTGCGCAGTCCCTCCGCGATCTCCTCGGGGGTCTGGGTCACGAAGCACAGGCGCAGGGTGGCGCGGTCGGGTTCGCCGGCGTGGAAGGGCTCGCCGGGGACGTAGGCCACGCGGTGCTCCACCACCCGGCGCAGCAGCGCGGTGGTGTCGTACGGCTCCGGGAGCCGGGCCCACAGGAACATGCCGCCCTCGGGCCGGTGCCAGGTGGAGCCGGCCGGCAGGGCGTCGGCGAGACCGGCCAGCATGGCGTCCCGGCGGGCCCCGTACACCGCGCGCACGGTGGCGACGTGGCCGTCCAGGACGTCCAGGTACCGGGCGGCCGCGAGCTGGTTGAGGGTCGGGGTGTGCAGGTCGGCCGCCTGTTTGGCGACCGCGCAGGCGCGCCGCAGGGCACCGGGGGCGCGCAGCCAGCCGAGGCGCAGGCCGGGGGCCATCACCTTGGAGAAGGAGCCGAGCAGGACCGTGCGGTCCGCGGCGCCCGGGAAGGACGCGATCCAGGGGACGCGGTCGCCGTCGTAGCGGAGTTCGCCGTAGGGGTCGTCCTCGACGATCCACAGGCCGTGCCGGGCGGCGGCGGCTGCGACTGCGGCGCGGCGGGCGGCGGGCATGGTCCGGCCGGTGGGGTTCTGGAAGGTGGGGACGAGGTAGAGGAGCTTGGGCCGCTCGGTGCGGATCAGTTCCTCCAGGGCGGCCGGGTCGATGCCGTCCGCGTCGCCCGGGACGGGCAGGATCCGGGCCCCGGCCAGGCCGAAGACCTGAAGTGCCGCCAGATAGCAGGGGCTTTCGACGAGGATCGTGTCACCGGGGTCGATCAGCGCGCTCGCCAGCAGCGACAGGGCCTGCTGGGAGCCGGTGGTGACGAGCAGGTCGTCGGGGCCGGTGGGCAGGCCCTGTGCGGTGATACGGGCCGCCAGTCCGGAGCGCAGGGACGGTTCGCCCTCCGTCGTGGAGTACTGCAACGCCCGCTCGGGCTCCTCCTCCAGGACCGCCCGGAAGGCGGCCGCGATGCCGTCCCGGTCGAAGAGTTCGGGGGCGGGCAGCCCGCCCGCGAAGTTGATCACCTCGGGGCGTGCGGTGACCGCGAGGATCTCCCGTACCGGCGAACCGCCGACGGCGCGGGCACGGGCCGCGAGCGGCGGCGTGGCGGCTGGGGCACCGGTGACGGTCATGGACGGCTCCTCGGGCAGATCCTCGTCTTGGCCGGAGCCTAGAGAGGTGGATGCCGTCTACACCGGTGATTCCGCGATGCGGACGGACGGCACCCCCTCGCCCGTTCGGGGCATCCGCGCGTCCCGTCCCGGCGTCCCACGGCCCGGGATCCGTGCAGGTCACGGACGTGGACCGGGTTCGGTCGTCCCGGATCGTCCGGCAGCTCTGGCGATCGGGGCGCCGCAGCCCACAGGCTGAGGGCACATCGAGATCGCGGCCCCCGCGGGCCGAGCCGGTCACGCCGATCGCGCCGAGCACGCCGACGACGTCAAGGGAGCCCTCGCATGTCCGCCAAGCACACCGCCCCGGCCGCCGGGCGCCGCCGTCTCCTGGCGGCCGCGGCCCTGGCGCTGGTCGCCGCGACCGCCCTGAGCGGCTGCCGGGACGGCGAGGGCGTACGCGACGAGGGTCCGTCCGCCGCCTCCCTGTCTCACCCCGCCGACGGCGACGACGCGGGCCGCCAGGCCTCGCCGCCCAGCGGGAACTCGTAGGCGGGCCGGCCGTTGTCGCCGCTCGTGCGGAACGGCCGTCCCTTGTCGTCGATCCGCAGCGTCCCGTGCCGCGACCCGCTGGACCAGGACAGCTCCAGGTACCAGTCGACCGAGTACGCGGAGGCGTCGGCCGTGATGTAGAACACCTCGGGGTCGGAGCCGCTGACCTTGAAGGGGAAGTCCCGGTGCCCCGCCTCCGGCACGACCGCGGGCCGCATCGCGTCCAGGGCGACGGTGAAGGAGCGGGTGGGCACGTTGCCGCCGCAGCCGACGCCCGGGTATCCCATCGCGTAGTCGTTCCAGGCGAGCGGTGAACTCCGCTGCGCCGTACGGACCGTGAGCCCTTCCAGCACCACGGTCTGCCGCCCGCTGCCCTGCACGGTGAGCGTGACGTACTGCTCGCCCGAGGAGACCGCCTGGTGCGCGGTCACCCACGCGGTCGCGTCGGTCTCCAGCGGCGGCGGTGCCACGTCGGCCGGGCCCCGGTTGATCAGGTAGTGCTGGGAGCAGGGGCTCTCCCAGCTGTAGGGGCGGGTGTCGACGGTGAGCGGGGGCGTGGCCGTGCCGCCGTCCGCGGGACGCGAGGAGCCGTCCGGGGCGGCGCCGTCGGCGGCCCCAGCGGCCGGGTCCGGCGACGCGGAGGACGCGGAGGATCCGGACGAGGACGGCGGAGCCGTGGACGAACCGGCCTTCGGCGGCGCCGAGTTGCCCGGTGTGTGGTGCGCAGCGGTCCCGCCGGCGGCCGTGGCACCGGTGTTCTTCGCGTCCGTCCCGCCCAAGGGCAGCTGGAGGGCCAGGGCGGCGGCGCCGAGCAGGGCGACGACCGTGATCCCGGCCAGCAGCGCGGGCCGCGGGATCCGCCGGCCGCGCCGTCCGGCCGCGGCCTCGGGCACCCGCACGGTGTCCGGGCCGGGCGCGGGCTCCGGATCCCGGACCGGCTCCGCCGCCGCCTCCGCGTCCGCCTTCGGTTCCGGCTTCGGTTCAGGTCCGGGTTCGGTGGCCGTACCGGCCGCCGCGGCCCGCTTCTCCGGTGCGTCCGCCTTGCGGCCCCGCTGCGCGTCCGCCAGCACCCACCGCCGGTGCAGCTCGACGAGTTCCTCCGGACCGGCCTTGCAGAGCCGGGCGAGACGTTCCACGGGGGCGTAGTCCGCCGGGACGGCGTCGCCGTTGCAGTAGCGGTGCAGGGTCGAGGTGCTCATGTGCAGCCGCTTCGCGAGCGTGCCGTAACTCAGTCCCGAGCGGTCCTTCAACTCCCGCAACAGCTCCGCGAAGTCGCTTCCCGCAGCGCCGTCCGACACGGTTCCTCCGTCCCCCGCATCCCGCTCCCCCGTTCCAGGGAAGGGATGTTCTCCCAGTTCAGAGCCGGTGCGACCGTTCCGGCGTCCCTGATCGTCCGGCAACTGTGGCGGACGGGACGGAGCGGCCCGCAGGCTGCTGCCATCCAAGCACGCCACCACTCGAAAGAGGATTCGACATGCGTACCGCCCGCCGTGTCCGTCTGCTCGCCGCCGCCGGCACCGCCGTCGCCGCCCTCGCCCTCACGGCCTGTCAGAACGGCACCGGCACCCGGGACGAGGGAGCGTCCCTGCCGCCGTCGGCCGCGACGGCCTCGACGGCCTCGACGCCCGCCCCCTCGGGGACGCCCGGCGGCGACACCGGCACCGGCACGGCCACGGGCGGCGGCGGGTCGTCCGCCGCGCCGGTGAGCGGCACGGCCACCAAGACGCCGAAGAGCAACGGCAACGGCGGCGGAAGCGGGGGCGGAAGCGGCTCCGCCGCCGTGCTCTGCAACGGCTCCAACACCGCCGTCACCGTCCAGCCGCTGTCCCGCCCGCTGAACCACATGCTGATCACGGTCCGGAACACCGGCACCAGGACGTGCCACCTGACCTACTACCCGGTGCTCCGCTTCGACGAGATGCAGTGGGTCCCGCGGCCCGCCGAGGAGACCCACCCGCAGGCGGTCACCACCCTGGCCCCGGGCGAGTCCGGGTACGCGGGCGTGCAGCTGTCCGCTGCCGACGGCAGCGGCGACGGCGGCACGACCGGCCGCAGACTGACCGTGGCCTTCCAGGGCACCACCCCGAACAGCGACGGCGGCGCGTCGGCGACACCGTCGCTGCCGGCGAAGGGGATGTACTACGACAGCTCGCTCCAGGTCACCTACTGGCAGCAGGACCGCGGCGACGCCCTCGACTGGTGAGCCGCGGCCCGCGGTCCCGCCGTCCGGGACTCAGCCGAGCATCCGGGCGGCCTCGACGGCCCAGTAGGTGAGGATGTTCCGGGCACCGGCGCGCCTGATGCCGGTCAGGGTCTCCAGGATGGCCCGGTCCCGGTCGATCCAGCCCTTCTCCGCGGCGGCCTCGACCATCGAGTACTCGCCGGAGATCTGGTAGGCGGCGACCGGCACGTCCACGGTGTCGGCGACCCGGGCGAGGATGTCGAGGTAGGGCCCGGCCGGCTTGACCATCACCATGTCGGCCCCCTCCTCCAGGTCCAGGGCCAGCTCCCGCAGGGACTCCCGCACGTTGGCCGGGTCCTGCTGGTAGGTCTTCCGGTCGCCCTGCAGGGAGGACCCGACGGCCTCCCGGAAGGGCCCGTAGAAGGCGGAGGCGTACTTGGCGGTGTAGGCGAGGACGGCGACGTCCTCCCGCCCGATCTGGTCGAGGGCGTCACGAACGACGCCGATCTGGCCGTCCATCATCCCGCTGGGCCCGACCACGTGGGCGCCCGCGTCGGCCTGCACCTGGGCCATCTCGGCGTACCGCTCCAGGGTGGCGTCGTTGTCGACGCGCCCTTCGGCGTCCAGGACACCGCAGTGCCCGTGGTCGGTGGTCTCGTCGAGGCAGAGGTCGGACATCACGAGCAGGTCGTCGCCGACCTCGGCCCGTACGTCCCGCAGGGCGACCTGGAGGATGCCGTCCGGGTCGGTGCCGGGCGTGCCGAGGGCGTCCTTCTTGCCCTCCTCCGGCACGCCGAACAGCATGATCCCGGAGATGCCCGCCTCGACGGCCTCCAGGGCCGCCTTCTTCAGGGTGTCCCGGGTGTGCTGGACGACGCCGGGCATGGCGGCGATCGGCACCGGTTCGGTGACGCCCTCGCGCACGAACGCCGGGAGGATGAAGTCCGCGGGATGCAGCCGGGTCTCGGCGACCATGCGCCGCATGACGGGGGTGGTCCGCAGCCGACGCGGCCGCGAGCCGGGGAAGGAGCCGTACTTCGTCATGCGCCCTACGCTACGCCCGTCACCGGGGCGCCCTTGCCGACGTGGCGTCGGGGAGCCCCGGGAACCACGAAGGGGTCCGAGGGGCACAGCCCCCCGGACCCCTCGCGGCTACCTCACGTGGTGGAGCGCCGGCGCCGGGCTCCCGGCCGCCGCTCGCTCGGCCGCGTCACCGGGTCCCCGGCCTCCAGCGCGGCGGCGCGCCGCCGCAGGCCGAACTCCGCCAGCGCCTCCGCGAGCTTGCCCGCCGACGGCTCGGGCGCCATCACGTCCACCCGCAGCCCGTGCTCCTCGGCCGTCTTGGCCGTGGCCGGGCCGATGCAGGCGATGACGGTCACGTTGTGCGGCTTGCCGGCGATGCCGACGAGGTTCCGCACGGTGGACGACGACGTGAAGAGCACCGCGTCGAAGCCGCCGCCCTTGATCGCCTCGCGGGTGTCGGCCGGCGGCGGCGACGCGCGCACGGTCCGGTAGGCCGTGACGTCGTCGACCTCCCAGCCCAGCTCGATCAGCCCGGCGACCAGCGTCTCCGTGGCGATGTCGGCACGCGGCAGGAACACCCGGTCGATCGGGTCGAAGACCGGGTCGTAGGGCGGCCAGTCCTCCAGGAGACCGGCGGCGGACTGCTCGCCGCTCGGCACCAGGTCCGGCTTCACGCCGAAGGCGACCAGCGCCTTCGCGGTCTGCTCGCCGACCGCCGCGACCTTGATGCCCGCGAAGGCGCGCGCGTCGAGGCCGTACTCCTCGAACTTCTCCCGGACGGCCTTGACCGCGTTCACCGAGGTGAAGGCGATCCACTCGTACCGGCCGGTGACCAGGCCCTTGACCGCGCGCTCCATCTGCTGGGGCGTGCGCGGCGGTTCGACGGCGATCGTCGGCACCTCGTGCGGCACGGCGCCGTACGAGCGCAGCTGGTCGGAGAGGGTCGCCGCCTGCTCCTTCGTGCGCGGTACGAGCACCTTCCAGCCGAACAGCGGCTTGGACTCGAACCACGACAGCTGGTCGCGCTGGGCGGCGGCGGACCGCTCACCGACCACGGCTATCACGGGCCGGCCGCCCTCCGGGGAGGGCAGCACCTTGGCCTGCTTCAGGGTCTGGGCGACCGTGCCGAGGGTGGCGGTCCAGGTCCGCTGCCGGGTGGTGGTACCGGCGACGGTGACCGTCATCGGGGTGTCCGGCTTGCGGCCGGCGGCGACCAGCTCCCCGGCGGCCGCGGCCACCGAGTCGAGGGTCGTCGAGACCACGACCGTGCCGTCGGAGGCACCGACCTCGGTCCAGCACCGGTCGGAGGCGGTACGGGCGTCCACGAAACGCACGTCCGCGCCCTGCGCGTCCCGCAGCGGCACACCGGCGTACGCCGGCACCCCGACCGCGGCCGCGACACCGGGCACCACCTCGAAGGGCACACCGGCGGCGACGCAGGCGAGCATTTCCTCGGTCGCGTACGTATCAAGTCCCGGGTCCCCGGACACCGCACGGACGACCCGCCTGCCGCCCCGTGCGGCCTCCATGACAAGATGAGCCGCATCCCGCGCGGGCGGGAGCGCAGCGGTTGTTGACGCTCCGTCAACAACCGTGAGTTGAGGCGTGCCTGTGCCCTGATACGGGTCCGACGAGGAACCCGGATTCATCGGCACGACGGAGACGCCCTGCCTGGCGTGGGCCCTGATCACGTCGAGCACCTCGTGCTCGGCGACCAGAACGTCCGCGCTGGACAGTGCCTCCACGGCACGCAAGGTCAGCAGTCCCGGATCCCCGGGTCCGGCACCCAGGAAGGTGACGTGCCCGTGTTCAAGGCCGGCGGGAAGGTTGGTGGGGCTCACTGTGCTCGCTCCCCCATCAGACCGGCCGCGCCCTGGGCAAGCATCTCGGTGGCGAGTTCGCGACCGAGCGCCGTCGCCTGGTCGTTTGTCTCGGGCACGGGACCGGTGGTGGACAACTGCACCATCCGCGAGCCGTCGGTCGTGCCGACGACGCCGCGCAGGCGCATTTCCTTGACAATCTGCCCGTCGGCCAGAAGGTCGGCCAGCGCGCCCACAGGGGCGGAGCAGCCGGCCTCCAGGGCGGCGAGCAGTGACCGCTCGGCGGTCGCGGCGGCCCGGGTGAACGGGTCGTCGAGTTCCCCGAGCGCGGCGATCAGCGACGCGTTGTCCGCGGCGCATTCGACCGCCAGTGCCCCCTGGCCGGGGGCGGGCAGAACCGTGTCGACCGACAGGAAGTCGGTCACCTCGTCGAGCCGGCCTATGCGGCTGAGTCCGGCCGCGGCCAGCACGACGGCATCCAGCTCGCCGTCGTGCACGTATCCGATCCGGGTGTCGACGTTGCCCCGGATCGGCACGGTCTCGATGTCGAGCCCGTGGCTGCGCGCGTACGCGTTCAGCTGCGCCATGCGGCGCGGCGAACCGGTACCGATGCGCGCGCCGCGCGGCAGGTCGGTGAGCTTCAGCGCGTCCCGGGCGACGATCACGTCACGCGGGTCCTCGCGTACCGGTACGGCGGCCAGGACCAGGTCCTCGGGCTGCGTGGTCGGGAGGTCCTTGAGCGAGTGAACGGCGAAGTCGACCTCACCGCGCGCCAGCGCGTCCCGCAGGGCGGTCACGAAGACGCCCGTGCCGCCGATCTGCGCGAGGTGCTCGCGGGAGGTGTCGCCGTAGGTGGTGATCTCGACGAGCTCGACGGTCCGTCCGGTCACCCGGCTCACGGCTTCCGCCACTTGCCCGGACTGGGCCATGGCGAGTCTGGATCGCCTGGTCCCCAGTCGCAGTGGGTTGTCACTCATTCCGGTCGGTCCTTCTTGTCTGTGCTGTCCACGGCCCGGGAGACGGAGGCGACCGTCTCGGGGTCGAGGTCGAACAGGGTCCGCAGCGCGTCCGCGTACCCGGCGCCGCCGGGCTCCGCGGCCAGTTGCTTGACCCGTACCGTCGGCGCGTGCAGGAGCTTGTCGACGACCCGGTGCACGGCCTGGCGGATCTCGCCGCGCTGCCGTTCGTCCAGGTCGGGCAGGCGCCCGTCGAGCCGTGCGATCTCGCCGGCCATCACGTCGGCGGCCATGGTGCGCAGCGCGACCACGGTCGGCGTGATGTGCGCGGCCCGCTGCGCCGCCCCGAAGGCGGCCACCTCGTCGGCGACGATCCGCCGCACCTGGTCCACGTCGGCCGCCATGGGGGCGTCCGCGGACGCCTCCGCGAGCGACTCGATGTCCACCAGCCGGACCCCGGCGAGCCGGTGCGCGGCCGCGTCGATGTCGCGGGGCATGGCGAGGTCGAGCAGGAAGAGTTCGGGCGCGGGCCGCACGAGGCCGGCGACCGGCTCGGGCCTGCGCAGCTCGGGGATGCGTCCGACCCGGGCGGCGGTCGCGGCGAGCGCGTCGATCAGCTCCGCGTCGGCCTCGGGCGTACGGCGCCCGGCCTCGCGGATGTCGACGGTGCCGTTGTCCACCCAGGCCGCGTGCTGCTCCAGCTCGGCGGCGCCCATCCCGGCGACGGCGGCCTCGCCCATGACGGAGAAACCGCTCTGCTCGGCGGTGAGGTCGAGCGGGCAGTTCTCGTCGTTGCCGACGGTGCCGGCGGCGGGCTTCGGGGTGCCGTGCGCGGGCCGGTCGTCCGAGATCTCGGCGACCGGTGCGCCGGTCCGGCCCTCGACGGCGGCGGCGATCGCGTCGGCCGTCAGCACCAGCCCGGTCGCACCCGTGCACGAGACGGCGATGTCGGCACGTGTCAGCTCGACCGGCACCGAGTCCATCGGTACCGCGCGGGCCACCACGTCCGTGTCGTCGCTCTCGTTCAGGATCTGCGCCAGGCGCGCGGCCCGGTCGTACGTCCGGTTCGCCACGACGATCTCGGCGACACCGGCCCTGGCCAGCGTGGCGGCGGCCAGCGAGGACATCGACCCGGCGCCGATGACCAGCGCCTTCCGGCCCTTGGCCCAGGTGTCGACGTCGGTGCCGGCGGCGAGCTGCGCCAGGCCGAAGGTGACCAGGGACTGCCCGGCCCGGTCGATCCCGGTCTCGGAGTGGGCCCGCTTGCCGACCCGCAGCCCCTGCTGGAAGAGGTCGTTCATCAGCCGGCCGGCGCTGTGCAGGTCCTGCGCCAGGGCCAGCGAGTCCTTGAGCTGCCCGAGGATCTGGCCCTCGCCGACGACCATCGAGTCCAGCCCGCAGGCCACCGAGAACAGGTGGTGGACGGCCCGGTCCTCGTAGTGCACGTAGAGATGAGGAGTGAGTTCGTCCAGGCCGACCCCGCTGTGCTGGGCGAGCAGCGTGGACAGCTCGGCGACCCCGGCGTGGAACTTGTCCACGTCGGCGTAGAGCTCGATGCGGTTGCAGGTGGCGAGGACCGCGGCCTCACCGGCCGGTTCGGCGGCGACCGTGTCCTGGACCAGCTTGACCTGGGCGTCCGTGGTGAGCGCGGCCCGTTCCAGGACGCTCACCGGGGCGCTGCGGTGGCTCAGCCCGACGACGAGGAGACTCATGCCGGCATCACGGCGGGTACGTCCCCGTCGGGTCCCTGCTCGGTGGACTCCTGGTGGGCGGCGGGGGCCGGGGCGGCCGTCGCCTCGTGCTCCTCGCCGGCCTTGCGCTGCTCGTGGAAGGCGAGGATCTGCAGCTCGATGGAGAGGTCGACCTTGCGCACGTCGACGCCGTCCGGGACGGTCAGCACGGTCGGCGCGAAGTTGAGGATGGAGGTGACCCCGGCGGCCACGAGCCGGTCGCAGACCTGCTGGGCGGCACCCGCGGGCGTGGCGATGACCCCGATCGACACACCGTTGTCGCTGATGATCTTCTCGAGGTCGTCGGTGTGCTGCACCGGGATGCCCGCGACGGGCTTTCCGGCCATCGCCGGGTCCGCGTCGATGAGGGCCGCGACCCGGAAGCCGCGGGAGGCGAAGCCGCCGTAGTTGGCCAGGGCCGCGCCGAGGTTGCCGATACCGACGATCACGACCGGCCAGTCCTGGGTCAGGCCCAGTTCGCGGGAGATCTGGTAGACGAGATACTCGACGTCGTAGCCGACACCGCGCGTTCCGTACGAGCCCAGGTAGGAGAAGTCCTTGCGCAGCTTCGCGGAGTTGACCCCCGCGGCGGCCGCCAGTTCCTCGGAGGAGACCGTGGGGACCGAGCGCTCCGACAGTGCGGTCAGCGCCCGGAGGTACAGCGGAAGCCTGGCGACGGTGGCCTCGGGGATCCCTCGGCTGCGGGTCGCCGGTCGGTGAGTTCGGCCAGTTGCCACGGTGCTCCTGCGGGTAGAGCGGGGCTGCGGACGGTCACACGTTCCCAGACCGCCCCGTCCACAGCAGGCTATGTCTTTGTGAACGCGTGCACAAAGATGGTGTCCGATTTGCCCGGCCAACGTGACCGGGGTCACGCACCCCCGGCGCGGTCGCGGGGAACCGGCGTACAGGCGCTCGCGCTCCATCTCAGACGGGGGCAAAACAGTACACACTCCTCACTCATCCCGCCCCCGAGACCAAGCCGCCGTCGATCCTAGGCGACTTTCCGGCCCGTTTGGACTAGTCGGTCAGTGCCTTGCGGAGGCGCTCTTCGTTCACACGCCAGAAGGTGTGCTGTTCACCGTCGACGAGTACGACCGGAATCTGCTCCCAGTACAGGTCGTGCAGATGCGAATCCCCGGTGATGTCCCTCTCCTCCCAGGGCACCCCCAGCTCGCCGCACACCTTCTCGACCACGACCTGTGCGTCATCGCACAAATGACAACCCGGCTTACGGATCAGAGTGACCAAACGCGCACGAGACGCAGGTGCCTTGCGGCCGAAGAGAGGACTCATGCGGTCCATTCTCCCGCCCTGCCACGCCCTGCTCGCCGCCTTGTTTAACGGACCGGTCGCAGAGAGTTCACACCCGCCCAACTCCCGCGACCCCGGGACCACCGAACAAACTGGCTATGCTCACGACATGGCCGCTCTCGGATGGCTCACTCCCCGTAGACGCTCCGCCACGGCGCGGAGCGTGTTGGCAGGCGAGGCCTCGGCGGAGGCAGCCCGCAAGAGCCAGGAAGCCCTCCTGGCAGACGACGCTGCGTCCGCCGTCCCCAAGGACGACGCCGCCGAACCGGACTTCCCGGTGCTCGGCGACACCAAGGCCGCCGCGTTCTTCGACCTCGACAACACGGTCATGCAGGGCGCCGCGATCTTCCACTTCGGCCGGGGCCTGTACAAGCGGAAGTTCTTCGAGACCAGGGACCTGGCCAAGTTCGCCTGGCAGCAGGCGTGGTTCCGGCTGGCCGGCGTCGAGGACCCGCAGCACATCCAGGACGCGCGGGACTCCGCCCTGTCCATCGTCAAGGGCCACCGGGTCGCCGAGCTGCAGACCATCGGCGAGGAGATCTACGACGAGTACATGGCCGAGCGGATCTGGCCCGGCACCCGCGCCCTCGCCCAGGCCCACCTGGACGCGGGCCAGAAGGTGTGGCTCGTCACGGCGGCGCCGGTGGAGATCGCCGGCGTGATCGCCCGGCGCCTGGGCCTGACCGGAGCGCTCGGCACGGTCGCCGAGTCGGTCGGCGGCATCTACACCGGCAAGCTGGTCGGCGAGCCCCTGCACGGCCCGGCGAAGGCCGAGGCGGTGCGCGCCCTCGCCGCCGCCGAGGGCCTGGACCTGTCCCGCTGCGCGGCCTACAGCGACTCCCACAACGACATCCCGATGCTGTCCCTGGTCGGGCACCCGTACGCCATCAACCCGGACACCAAGCTGCGCAAGCACGCCCGCGAGATGGACTGGCGGCTGCGCGACTACCGCACCGGCCGCAAGGCGGCGAAGGTGGGCATCCCGGCCGCGGCCGGAGTCGGAGCGGTGGCCGGCGGCACGGCCGCGGCGATCGCGCTGAGCCGACGGCGCCGGTAGCGCGCAGCGGGCACCGCACCACCACGGGACCACGGCCGCGGCCCGGCCGCGCGTGACCTGCGATCCCTCGCGCGGATCCACCCCCGAGCCCCCGGCCGGGGGCACCCCGGCGATCCCCGACACGCGTCCCAAACCTCGCGCGCCCGAATTATCGCGGCGCCTTCCCAACACGCCCTCGACTCCGCCTCAACACGCATCTTTCTGATCAACAAGCGATCACGCTGCGACACTTGAACCACCCCAAATCGGTTACAGAAGCGACGCAATCGATGATTTGAGCAACTCGGTGTAGCAGTGCCTGCACGAAGCGTTATTCTCCTCAGACGCAAACCGGTACCCCTCCGTCGCTACGACGGGTGAAAGGTTCCGTACTGCACGTGATGGAAGCTCTGCCTCTGGGAGTCCCGTGTACCCACACGTCGGGGTTGACGCCTCGGGCCTGGCTACGCTGCGCGCAACTGTCGCAACGGTCAAAGAGACGCTGCGCGGCCTTGTCCCGACCGCGTACGCCGTCCCCGCCCTCGCCACCACCGCACCGATCGGTCCGTGTTACGCGCTGGCCGACGGCAGCGCGGCCGTGGGCAGACGCGGCCGTGCCACCGGCACCGCCGCGACCACCGCCCGCCGTCCGGCCGCGGACAGCGACAGCGCCCGCATGATGGACCTCGTGGAGCGCGCCCAGGCCGGCGAGTCCGACGCGTTCGGACGCCTCTACGACCAGTACAGCGACACCGTGTACCGCTACATCTACTACCGGGTGGGCGGCAAGGCGACCGCCGAGGACCTCACCAGTGAGACGTTCCTGCGCGCCCTCAGAAGGATCGGCACCTTCACCTGGCAGGGCCGCGACTTCGGCGCCTGGCTGGTCACCATCGCCCGCAACCTGGTCGCCGACCACTTCAAGTCGAGCCGCTTCCGGCTGGAGGTGACCACCGGCGAGATGCTCGACGCCAACGAGGTCGAGCGCTCCCCTGAGGACTCCGTCCTGGAGTCCCTGTCGAACGCGGCCCTGCTGGACGCCGTACGGCGGCTCAACCCCCAGCAGCAGGAGTGCGTGACGCTCCGCTTCCTCCAGGGCCTCTCGGTCGCCGAGACCGCCCGGGTGATGGGCAAGAACGAGGGGGCCATCAAGACCCTCCAGTACCGGGCCGTGCGCACCCTCGCCCGGCTCCTCCCCGAGGACGCGCGCTGAGCCGGGCACGCTCGGCTACGGTCAACTCACGCTCGGTGAAGGCCTGTTGTCTTTCTCAGCCGATCGTCGGACGTCCGTAACCCAAGTGCCGAGCCGCTCGTTGTGCGGGATACAGGCTCCCTGTGGTCACGTCCAGCAAGACCCTGATCACACGATCGTGTGGTTCGGTCGAGGGCGTGCAACCCTCAGGACCCCCTGGGGAGTCGACCGTCATGACGAGAGGAGGTGCCGCCAGTGATCGCGAACGTATCGGCACACCGGCGGGCGAACGCCTTCGCCCAGGCCCTGGAGGAGCAGCCCGACCGGGACCCGGCGGCCGAGCGGCCCGAGGGACCGGCGGGCGATCCGCCGGAGACCGCGGATCGGGCCGAACGGACCGAGCAGGGCGAGCTGTTGGCCCTGGCGACCGAGCTTGCCACGCTGCCCAGGCCAGTGCTCGACCCCGAGGTCAAGGTCGTCCAACGGGCCCAGCTGGTGGCCGCGATGGAGGCCATGCTGGCGGAGGGCACCCTGGGCGGGGCGGCGGACACGTCGGTACCCGAGCAGCGCTCCCACCGGTCCAAGGGCGCACACCGGGCCGGCCCGCTGGGCAAACTACGACCGCGTTCCCGGCTCACCAAGGGGCTGGCCGCGGGCGGCCTGAGCGTCGGCGTGGCCGCCGGAGCCTTCGGCGGGGTCGCCGCCGCGAGCTCCGAGGCCCTGCCCGGCGACTCGCTCTACGGCCTCAAGCGCGGCATCGAGGACTTCAAGCTCAACTACCTGTCCGACGGTGACGACCAGCGCGGTCAGACCTACCTCGACCAGGCCTCGACCCGGTTGATGGAGGCCCGCCGGCTGATGGAGCGGGACCGCGGCGGCCACCTCGACCACGAGTCCATCGGCGAGATCCGTCGCACCCTGTCCGGGATGCAGCACGACGTCACCGAGGGCCACCGGCTGCTGCACGAGGCCTACGAGCGCGATCCGCACTCACTGGGCCCCATGCAGGCGCTGTCCGCCTTCGCCAGGTCCCACCGCGAGGCCTGGGGCGCGCTGCGCGAAAGGCTCCCGGTCCAGCTCGGAGACGTCAGCCAGCAGGTGTCGTCGGTCTTCGACGCCATAGACCAAGAGGTCGCCCCGCTCCAGTCCCGGCTCCCCCAGCCCTCCCAGAACACCGGTGACGGCACCGGCAGGCAGGGCGGCGGCACGGCGTCCACCGGATCCTCCGGCAGCCACCGGTCGACGGCTCCGTCGTCCTCGGGCAGCTCGGGCTCGGGCCACGAGTCCGGCACCGGCAGCCCCAGCGGCTCGGCCTCCGGCAGCGCCGGCGACGACCTGATCGGCGGCACCACGGGCGGCCTCCTGGACCCGCCGAAGACCGGGAGTTCGGGCGGCGGCAGCGCGTCCCCGTCCAAGTCCCCGTCCAGCGGACCTGACGTCACGCTGCCCCCGCTCCTCCCCGGCCTGCTCCCGGGCCTGGGCATCGACAGCGAGGACGCCAACGGCTGACCGCGCGGCCCCGCGCCCCTCAGGGGCGCGGGGCTGTCTTCCGACATGCCGTCAGAAGAACACCGACCGCCGCTGCACCAGCAGCTTGTACAGCGTGTGCTGGATCTGCTCCCGCACCTGATCGGTCAGGTTGAACATCAGCATCGGGTCCTCGGCCGCCTCCGGCGGATAGCCGTCCGTGGGGATCGGCTCACCGAACTGGATCGTCCACTTCGTCGGCAGCGGCACCGCACCGAGCGGCCCGAGCCACGGGAACGTCGGCGTCAGCGGGAAGTACGGGATCCCCAGCACCCGGGCCAGCGTCTTCGCGTTGCCGAGCATCGGGTAGATCTCCTCGGCCCCCACGATCGAGCAGGGAATGATCGGCACCCCCTGCCGCAGCGCGGTGGACACGAACCCGCCCCGCCCGAACCGCTGGAGCTTGTACCGCTCGCTGAACGGCTTCCCGATGCCCTTGAACCCCTCCGGCATCACCCCGACCAGCTCGCCCTGCTCCAGCAGCCGCTCGGCGTCCTCCGCGCACGCGAGGGTGTGGCCGAGCTTGCGCGCCAGCTCGTTCACGACCGGCAGCACGAAGACCAGATCGGCCGCCAGCAGCCTGAGGTGACGATTCGCCTGATGATGGTCGTGCACGGCGACCTGCATCATCAGGCCGTCCATCGGCAGCGTCCCGGAGTGGTTGGCGACGATCAGCGCACCGCCCTCGGCCGGGATGTTCTCCATGCCCTTCACCTCGACGCGGAAGTACTTCTCGTACACCGGCCGGAGCATCGACATCAGGACCTGGTCGGTCAGCTCCTCGTCGTACCCGAAGTCGTCGACCTCGTAGTCCCCGGTGAGCCGGCGGCGCAGGAACGCCAGACCGCGTGCGACGCGCTGCTCCAGGCCGGCGTCGTCGTGCGGCGTCGTCACGTCCGTCTCAGCGCTCTCCCGGTTCACGTGCACATCTTCCTGCGCGGGGATCCGCCCGGCGAGAGGCTGGACCTCGCGCACCGCGCCGGACTCGCGCACCGCCGCCTGCTCGCCGCCGCCCTTGTGCCGGTTCCCCGGACCCCGGCGCCGGGCCGGCCGCTGCACGGCAGCCCCGCGGGACCGGTCGTCGTCGAACGGAATGACCTTGGCGTCCGCCATCGTGTTGCGCTCCTCAGTTGGCGCTCTGCGTCGGTGTCTTCCCGCCGCTCAGGACGGGCAGGGCGGCGACCCGGTCGACGGCGGCGGCCACCGCCTGCGGCGGCAGCAGCCCCGTGGCCTGGGCGCGCACGAAGTCCGCGAACGTCTCCGCCGTCGTGTACTTCGGCTGGAATCCGAGCGTCTCGCGCATCTGCCCGGTGGCGACCACCCGGCCGTGCGTGAGCAGCCGGATCTGCTCGGGCGAGAAGTCGCTCATGCCGAGCGTCCGTACCAGGGACCCGGCCCAGGTGACCGCCGGCAGCAGCAGCGGCACGGTGGGCCGGCCCAGCCGCCGCGAACACTGCGAGAGCAACAGCACACCGTCGCCCGCGATGTTGAAGGTGCCGCTGTTCAGCGTTCCCCGCGCCGGCTCCCGCGAGGCGATCCGCAGGACCTCGATCACGTCGTCCTCGTGCACGAACTGCAGCCGCGGGTCGTACCCGAGGACGGTGGGGAGCACGGGCAGGGAGAAGTACGAGGCGAGCGGGGTGTCGGCGGTCGGCCCGAGGATGTTGGCGAACCGCAGCACGCACACCGCCACGTCGGGCCGCCTGCGGGCGAACCCCCGCACGTACCCCTCGACCTCCACCGTGTCCTTGGCGAACCCTCCGCTCGGCAGGGACTTCGGCGGGGTCGTCTCGGTGAAGACCGCGGGATCCTTCGGCGCGGACCCGTACACGTTGGTACTGGACTTGATCACCAGCCGCTTGACGTGCGGCGACTTCTGGCAGGCGCCGAGCAGCTGCATGGTCCCGATGACGTTCGTCTCTTTGACGGTGGCCCGGCTCCCGCTGCCGAGCGGCGTGCCGGTCACGTCCATGTGGACGATGGTGTCGGCGCCGCTCTCGGCGAGGATGCGCGCGATGGTCGGCTGCCGGATGTCGGTCCGGATGAAGTCGGCGCCGCCGAGATGGTGCTCGGGCTGGACCGCGTCCACGGCGACGACCCGCTCCACTTCGGGGTCACGCTGGATCCGTCGTACGAATCGGCCTCCGAGCTGACGGGCCACTCCGGTCACGAGCACGACCTTCGCCAAGATCAGCGCCTTTCTTCCGTGTTCCCGTATGCGGGCCAACTTAGCGGGTTGACGTCGCCCAGGCATGACCCCCAGCGGGCCGGGGTGAGCCGTAGCGGCCGGAAAATGCGTGTGGCCCCCCACCGTACTGGTGGGGGGCCACAGACAAGCTCTCGCGGCTCGGCGCCGTAATTACTTCTTGTTACGGCGCTGAACGCGCGTGCGCTTGAGCAGCTTGCGGTGCTTCTTCTTGGCCATCCGCTTGCGCCGCTTCTTGATAACAGAGCCCACGACTACCCTCGCTCACTTCTCATCACTCGGTGCTGGGCGCCATGGGCCCATACGACCTACGAGGGGCTAGCCTACCCGCCCGAGCGCTGAGGTCGTAATCGAGGTGCTCCGGGACGATTCCCGGAACGGCCGTCAGGCGGTCTCCACCCCCACATAGCTCTCGCGAAGGTACTCGTGTACCGCTTGTTCGGGGACGCGGAAGGACCGCCCCACCCGGATCGCGGGCAGATGACCGCTGTGCACCAGCCGGTACACGGTCATCTTCGACACTCGCATCACCGCGGCGACCTCTGCCACGGTAAGGAACACGACCTCGTTGAGAGGCCTCTCGCCAGCTGCCATGACACACCTGAACCTTCCGCACTCGACGGGCCACCGGCTTCCCCTTCCGGTGACTCTTCGTCGTTGCGTGCTCACTCCCCAATGTAGGGGCGGGTGATGCGAGTGGGGAAGAGGTGCACCCATCGGCGGCCTACTGTGACAGACACGCTCGATTGAGTACGTAGCGGGTGAGCGGCGTGTAGTAATCGGACCGCACGCCGTCATCAACCGGAACGGCGACGGACACGACCCCCTCGGCCTCACCCACGAAGAGCGCAGGGTCATCCGTATCCGCCAGACCAATGGCCTCAAACCCGAGCTGACCAGCACCGCAGACCCACCCGTGGTCCCCCACCACCAGCTCGGGCAGCGGCCCGCCGCCGCCCGCCGCCGCATCCAGGGCCAGCCGAACCGGCAGGGGTGAGTGCGTGTGGGCACCCGGCGCACAACCGGGGCGTTCACCTCCCGATTCCCGCACCAACCCGACACCTTGTACGTAATCGAGGCTGCACGTGCGTAGACCGAACCGGGTCGTTATGTCGACACAGCGACCCTGCGCGGGGGTGAGAACCTCACATCCCGCCGCCGACATCGCGTGCGCGAGACCGGCGTAGAAGCCGATCAGCCGGTGCGGGTGGCCGGTCCCGAACAGCACGGGCGCCCGCCGCCGGGCGACGTCCCGCACCCGGGCCGCGAAGGCATCCAGCGCGGCCACCGTCAGTTCGGGATCGATCACATCATGCCCTGAAACGCATCGGGGATCGTCCGAAACCCCACACTTGCCCGCCATCAAGCGAACCAAATCCCGCTCGGTCCAGGCCCCTTGCGGGTCAATACCGATCAACACCCGAGGATCCCGGGCCGCGAACAACCGATAGCGCCCAAGACTCCGCTCCCGCGCGGAAGCCACCACCCCCGCCAGCCCCACGGCCACCAGGTAATCGCGAAGCGCAGCACCACTCGACACCTCAGAGATGGTGACGGACCAGGCCCCGGAAGACTCCGGGAACGGGCGAACGCCCCACGGTTGGCCTAACGGCCGCCCCGCCCCGTGCCACCGCCCGAGGACGTCCCTACGCCAGCAGCCCGCGGAGCGGGAAAACGGCCCGCCGGGTGGCCAGCACCGCCTGGTCCAGGCGGTCGGCGGGGTCGTACCCCGCCTCCCACTCGGCCCAGCCCACCGGCCAGCGCCCGTCCGTCATCCGCCCCGGCCCCAGCTGCCGGGTCCTGGCGTACACCTCCTGCCGCCACACCTCGGGGACCAGCGTCTCCGGAGCGATCTCCCGGCCCGCGGCGATCGCCACCAGATGCGTCCAGGACCGCGGTACGACGTCCACCACCTCGTAGCCTCCGCCGCCGAGCGCGACCCACTTCCCGCCGGCGTACTCGTGCGCCAGCTCGTGGCAGGCCACCTGCACGGCCCGCTGCGCGTCCAGGGAGACGGCGAGATGCGCCAGCGGGTCCTCGAAATGCGTGTCGGCGCCGTGCTGGGTCACCAGCACCTGCGGCCGGAAGTCCGCGAGCAGCTCCGGCACCACCGCGTGGAACGCCCGCAGCCACCCCGCGTCCCCGGTGCCCGCAGGCAGCGCCACGTTCACCGCGGCACCCTCCCCGGCGCCCGCACCGACCTCCTGCGGCCAGCCGGTCCCCGGGAACAGCGTGGCGGGATGCTCGTGCAGCGAGATCGTCAGAACCCGCGGGTCCTCCCAGAACGCGGCCTGCACCCCGTCCCCGTGGTGCACGTCGACGTCCACGTAGGCGACCCGCTCCGCCCCCAGTTCGAGCAGCCGGGCGATGGCGAGCGAGGCGTCGTTGTACACGCAGAACCCGGAGGCCGCCCCCGGCATCGCGTGGTGCAGCCCGCCCGCGAAGTTCACCGCGTGGTCGGCGTCCCCGCGCCACACCGCCTCGGCCGCCCCCACCGACTGCCCGGCGATCAGCGCGGACACCTCGTGCATCCCGGCGAACGCCGGGTCGTCCAGGGTCCCGAGCCCGTACGACGCGTCGGCCGCCGCGGGATCCGCCGAAGCCGCCCTGACCGCCTCGACGTAGTCCTCCCGGTGCACCAGCCGCAGCGTCGACTCCCCGGCCGGCTTGGCCGCGACGACCTTCACCGCCCGGTCGAGCTCGAACGCGTCGACCAGTTTCCGGGTCAGCGCCAGCCGGACCGGATCCATCGGATGGTCCGGGCCGAAGTCATAGCCCGTTACTGCCTCGTCCCACATCAGCTGTGCGCGGCCGCTCATGCCCGCCACCGTATCGGTCCGTCCGCACCGCGAACGAACGGGCGTACACCAACGTCACCAGCACCAACACCATCGGCACCAGCATCGCCCCGCGGTAGCTCCACGCGTCGCCGAGCGCACCCACCAGCGGCGAACCGACGAGGAAGCCGACGTAGTTGAAGATGTTCAGCCGCGCGATGGCCGCGTCCGAGGCCCCCGGGAACAGCCGGCCCGCCGCCGCGAAGGTCTGCGGCACCAGCACGCACAACCCGAGCCCCAGCAGCGTGAACCCGGCCATCCCGACCCACGCCCCGGACGCCCCCGCCACCACCGCGAACCCGGCCGCCGCCACCAGCGCCCCCAGCCGTACGACCGCCGCGGCCCCGAACCGCCGCACCCCGAAGTCCCCGATGGCCCGCCCGACCAGCGTGGTCACCATGTACACGTTGTACGGCACGGTGGCCAGCTGCTCACTGCTGCCGAGCACGTCCTTCAGGTACTTCGCGCTCCAGTTGGAGACGGTCGAGTCACCGATGTACGCGAACGTCATCACCAGGCACAGCGGCAGCAGCAGCTTGAACACCACACCGCCGCCCGCGCCCGCCGCGTCCGTGGCGTCCTCCGGCGGCGCCGGCTCGCTGTCCACGTACCACCGGCTCCCCACCAGCGCGGCCGGCAGCAGCACCGCCACCACCGGCAGGTACGACACCCACAGCGCCAGATGCCAGTGCGCGCCCACCCACGCCAGCGACGCCCCCAGGATCCCGCCCAGGCTGTAGGCCGCGTGGAAGCTGAGCATGATGCTCCGCCCGTACGTCCGCTGCAGACTCACCCCGAGCATGTTCATCGAGGCGTCCAGCGCCCCGACCGCCAGGCCGAACGCGGCCAGCGCCACCGCCAGCTCGGCCACGTGTCCGCCGGCCCCGACCCCGAGCAGCGCCAGCATCACCACCGGCTGGGACCAGCGCAGCAGCCTGCTGGGCCGCACGCGCTTCACCAGCTGCTCGGTGGTGACGCTGCCGACACCGGCCAGGATCGGCACGGCCGCGAGAAAGACCGGCAGCAGCGCGTCGGAGACGCCGTACCGGTCCTGGATGGCGGGGATGCGCGTCACGAGCAGCGCAAAGGTGGCACCCTGCGTGAAGAAGCTGAACGCCAGCGAGGCCCTACCGCGCCGCAGCACATCTGTCATGGCGGCGAGCGTAGGGCCCCGGCGTACTCGTGGGTAGATCCAGCCAAAGATGAATTTCCTTCAGCTTTACTTCGGTGTCGCTCAGACGGCGACCGCGAGCCGCCGCTCCCGCTCGGCGTCCTGGCGCCGCACCTCGTCGGTGACCAGGTGGGCCATCGGCTCGGCCGCCGCCCCGCCGCAGACCACCATCCCGAGGGTGATCGCCGCGACCAGGAGGAGCGAGCCGAGCCAGACCATGGTGTCCACGGGGACGGTGTAGGCGCCGACGACCCGCACGACGCACTCCGCCAGCAGCACCACGCCCCAGATCACCGAGAACAGCCGCTCCTTGCGCAGGAACTCGGCCGACCCCGACGCGCCTCCGGCGGCCAGCCGCTCCCAGGCCGCTTCCCTGGCCGCGTCGCCCTTGACCAGGAAGGGCTTGAGGCCGGCCGTCATCATCGGCCGCCCCATCGCCACCGACACCAGGATCCCGATGCCGATGGTGCTGCTGACCGCGCCGTCCTTGGCGAGCATCAGCCGCGGGTCACCGGCGACGAAGCTGAGCGCGAGCCCGACCACGTTCACGACCAGGATGAGCGCAGCGAGCCCGTTGACCCGGCGTTCCTTCGCCACGCCCCAGACCGTGCGCACGGCCGGCACCACGCTGCTCCAGGCGAGCGCCGCGAAGGTGCTCATCCCGAAGGCCCCCTTGAAGAAGTAGTACGACCCGAGGGGTACCGCCACATCCACGATCAGCGGCCGGAGGTTCTCCAGCATGCCGGCCTGCTGCTTGCTCTGGGACCCGGTGTTCGTCGTCTTCGTCATGCCCTCAGCTTCGCGTCCGGACGGGATCCGCCAGTAGAAACGAACGTCCGGAGCTCGGCATGACAATTGTCAGCGCCGCCGCGATGTCTGCGGTCATTCCAGCAGGTCGGCCAACTGCCCCGGGTCGCTGAAGAGTTGGGTGGCACCGCGCAGGCGGTCGGCCGGTGTCATGGCGGTGAAGCCGTACACGTCCATCCCGGCCGCGACGGCGGCCTGAACGCCCAGCGGGCTGTCCTCGACGACGGCACACCGCTCCGGCGCGACGCCCATCCGCTCGGCCGCGTAGAGGAAGAGGTCCGGCGCGGGCTTGCCCCGGCCCACGTCCTGCGAACTGAACACCCGTGACGCGTCGAACCAGCGGTCAAGACCGGTGGCGCGGTGTCCCACCCGGATCCGCTCATGACTCCCGGACGAGGCGACGCAGTACGGCACTCCGTCCGCCGTCAGCTGCTCCAGGACCTCCGCGACGCCGGCGACGGGCTTCAACTCCCTTTCGAAGGCGGCGAACACCCGCGCGTGAAAGACGTCGTCGAAGTCGTCGGGCAGCCGCTGCCCGGTGCGCGCCTCGACGAGGTCGTGAACGCGGTGCATCGCGGATCCCATGTAGTCCCGTATGGAGTCCTCGTAGGACGTCGGATGCCCCAGCTCGGTCAGATAGGCGGCGAGCAGCCGGTTCGAGATCGGCTCGCTGTCCACGAGGACGCCGTCGTTGTCGAAGATGACCAGGTCGTAGCGCATGACATCGAGCATAAATGCAGAAAGGCCCACACCATACGGTGTGGGCCTTTCCCAATATTTGTTCGGCGGTGTCCTACTCTCCCACAGGGTCCCCCCTGCAGTACCAT
>NZ_JBIVUX010000002.1:1093487-1532206 GCF_044757385.1 Streptomyces sp. NPDC091282 | reverse complement strand
ACGCCCGGTTACATTCCGAACCCGGAAGCTAAGCCTTACAGCGCCGATGGTACTGCAGGGGGGACCCTGTGGGAGAGTAGGACACCGCCGAACAATCATTCAAAGGGCTGGACCCGGAACTTCCGTTCCGGGTCCAGCCCTTTTTTGGTATGCGTAACGCAAAGTTCACGTTGCGCGCCGAGCATCGCAGCATGGGTACTGCAGCAATGCTCAGGGCCGCCGGCGTCGGAGTCGGCGACGAGGTCATCGTGCCGGCCTTCGGGAACGCCGAGGTCGCCGAGGCCGTGACACTCGCCGGCGCACTTCCGGTGTTCGCCGACATAGATCCGGTGACCTACTGCCTCGACGTCCCGGCGGTGGAAGCAGCCGTAACCACCCGGTCCGCGGCCGTGGTTGTCGTGCACCGCTTCGGACGCTGGGCCGACGTCCAGGGGCTGCGGGCGCTCGGCCGGCGGCACGGGCTGCTGGTCCTGGAGCAGGGCGAGTCCGAGGCGCCGTACGACGAGATCGCGCAGCGCCGTCAGCGGGCCGCCTACCTCGACGCGAAGCTCCGCGGGGTGCGGACGCCGGACGGCGGCGACGGGCACACCTACCAGCAGTACGTCGTACGGGTGCCGGGGAACGGCCGGCCCGACCGGGACGCCTTCGCGCGCGCTCTGCGGGGCAAGGGAGTTGACTGCCGGGTGCCGGTGAAGACGCCCGTGCACCGGCTGCCGGAATTCCGGCGCTGCGTCTCGCTGCCGGAGACCGAGCTGGCGGCCGACGCGACGCTGGCGCTGCCGGTGGACGCCGCGTTGACGAAGCGGGAGATGCAGCGGATCGTGTCCGCGTGCAACGCGCTCGGCGGACTGCTCCAACCCGCCTTCTGAACGGGTTTGGGAACCCGGGTCTGTTCGGGGTATGATCTATTCCGTTGCCGAGGGGGAAACCCCGAAAAGGCGACAGGCCCCTATAGCTCAGTCGGCAGAGCGTCTCCATGGTAAGGAGAAGGTCAACGGTTCGATTCCGTTTGGGGGCTCCGTCAAGAAAAGCCCCGCCCTTTCGGGCGGGGCTTTTCTTTGTTCGGGCTATTGAGCGTGTTCAGCGTGCCGTGACCAGCACGCTGACTCCGTGCAGCAGGACCGAGCCGGCGGTCCGGGCGTCGCCGAGGTATCCGGCCACCATCGCGCCGTCGCGCAACGCCACCATCGCGTCGGCCGATTGCCCGGGGTCGGCCGCACCGAGGCGCTGAAAGGCGTCCCGCAGGACCTCACGGAACCACGCACGGTGCTCCAGCACGGCACGGTGGACCGCGCTTGCGGAATCCGGGTACTCGGCCGCGGCATTGATGAACGGACAGCCGCGGAATCCCGCGCCGCACACCTCCGCGCCGATCCCGGACGCCACCGCGACCAGGAGGTCCGCGGGTGAGGTGATCTCCCGCGCCGCCGCGGCGACGCGGTCCCGGATCTGCTGGTCGGTCGCCTCCAGATAGGCGCGGACCAGGTCGTCCTTGCCGTCGAAATGACGGTAGAAGGTGCCCCGTGCCACGTCGGCCTCCGCCATGACACGGTCGACCCCGACCCCGCGGATGCCCTCGCCGTAGAAGAGCCGGCTCGCGGTGCGCAGAAGTCGCTCTCGCGCCGGGGAGGGGCGAATCGGTACGGACACGTCTTTTACCTTCGGCATGCCGTCAGCATAGAACGGTCTGTCTCGTCGCCCGCCGACGGAGCTACTTGGTGGCGTACACGGCGGTGTAGCCGCCGATGAGGGGCCGGGCCTCGGCCTTGGCGAATCCGGCCGCCTGGAGCCACTGGGTGGCGTCCGCGACGGTGTACTCGGATCCCCCTTCGGTGTCGATGAGCATGTTGAGCGACAGCATCAGGCCGTAGGTGTTGTGGCGGCGCTCGTCGTCGATCATGGCGTCGTAGACGATGAGGGTGCCGCCCTCGGGCAGGGCGTCGTAGGCCTTCTTGAGCAGGAACTGGCGCTGTTCGAGGTTCCAGTCGTGGAGGATCTGGCCCATGACGTAGACGTCGGCCTCGGGCAGGGCGTCGGTGAAGAAGTCGCCGCCGTGGAAGGCGAGGCGGTCGGTCAGGCCGTGGGCGGCCACGAACTCCTCGAAGACCGGCGCCACGGGCGGGAGTTCGAAGACGCCGCCGGTGATGTCCGGGTTGGCGCGCAGGACGGCGGCCGGCACGGCACCGAGGGCCCCGCCGAGGTCGACGACGTGGCGGCGGCCGGTCCAGTCGAAGTCGGCGGCGAGGGCGGCGGCGAGCGGCGTGCTGACGCCGTTCATGCCGTTGAGGAAGTTCCGCCAGGCGACCGGGTCCTGGCTGAGCGTGGCGAAGAACGGGGCGCCGCTCTGCGCGACCTCGTTCTGGAGGGCGCCGGTGCGCAGGGCGTCGGTGAGGTTGTTCCAGAAGCCGAAGAGCCGGTTGTTGGCCATCTCCAGGATGCCGCCGACGTAGGACGGCTTGGCGCGGTCCAGGAACACGTCGGCTGCGGGGGTGTTGCGGTAGACGCCCTCGGCGTCGCGGGTCAGCACGTCGAGCGAGACCAGGGCGTCGAGGAAGTCCGCGGCGGACCTGGGGTGCAGGCCCACCTCGGAGGCGAGGGAGTCCCGGTCGCGGCCGCCGTCGGCCAGCGCGGTGAAGACGCCCAACTCCACGGCGCTCAGCAGCGTCTTGGAAGCCATGAAGCCGAGGCCGAGCTGGAGCAGCGGCTCAGGGGTGATCGGGTCGGTGACCGACATGTGGTGTCTCCCTAGGATGTTGGTAGTTGAATGCTAAACAGATCCCGATGGGTGACGGGCCGTCGAGCCGTGCCACGAGGGGCGGCGGAGCCCGGAAAAGGCCCGCTGACCACGTCGGTTGCCTTTTCGGGCACAGTGCCGGAGGGGGTGCGTGCCGGTCCCGGGGAGACGGCGGTGGCGCGGGCGGGCCCCGAGGCGGTCAGTCCAGTGCGCGCATCGCGGTGGACAGGGCGTCCTCCGCGAACTCCCGTCCCATGCGGCCCCGGCCGACGACGCGAAGGCCCTGCATGAACGTGGTGAGGAACCGGGCCAGCTCCCGCGGGTCCTTGTCCGCGGCGATCTCGCCCCGCACCTGCGCCTGCTCCAGGGCGCCGGCCAGGGCCGACTCGACCTGCCGGAGGGCGGCCGTGACGCGGTCCGCGGCGGTGGGCAGGTCGCCGCACTGCGTGGAGGCGTTGACCACGAGGCAGCCGCGTGTGGGGTCGGCCAGATCGGCCTCGACGAGGGAGACGAGCACCTTGCGGACCGCGACGCGGATGTCGGTCGTGCCGTCGACGGCCTCGGCCAGGCCGGCGGCCTGGAGGGAGGCGTACCGCTCCAGAGAGCGGAGGTAGAGCTGCTCCTTCGAACCGAAGGCCGCGTAGAAGCTGCCGCTGCCGATGGACAGCTCCTTGAGCAGGTCCTGCAGGGAGGTCTCGGCGTAGCCGCGGCGCCAGAACAGGTCCATGGCGCGGTCCACGGCCTGGTCTATGTCGAACTCCCTGGTGCGTGCCATGGCGCCAGCCTAACGCGCTATGTGGAGCAGTCAATCAACTATGTCCGCCGCACCGGGCCCGGATCGCGTGCGACCCGGGCCTCGCGACGGTCGGGCCGCCGGTCACCGCCGGGTGAGCGCGGCCAGCTCCTTGGTGATCGTCTCGGTGTCCTGGTAGGTGAGTCCGATGCGGGCGACGTGCTTCCAGCGCACGATGCCGTCGGCGTCGATCACGAACACCGAGCGCTTGAGGCCGAGTCCCGGCAGCTGGATGCCGTACGCCCGCACCACCGAGCGGTCGGTGTCGGCGAGCAGCGGGAAGCGCAGGTCGCGCTTGCGGGCGAAGCGCTCGTGGCTGTCGAGGTCGCTGAAGTTGACTCCCCACACGTTCGCCCCGAAGTCGCGGAAGCGGTCCAGGTCCGAGGCGTAGGAGCACAGCTGCTTGGTGCACACCGCCGACTCGTCGCCGGGATAGAACGCGAGCACCACGGGCGCTCCGCGGTGCGCAGACAGGGAGTAGTCCTGTCGGTCGACGCTGCCGTCGTCTCCCAGCAGCACGCCGCGGAGCGTGAAGTCGGGGGCGGGCGTACCGATCTCGGGCACGGGCATGGCGGGTCCTCTCAGAGGGAACGAGGCCGGGCGGCGGGGTGCCGGACCGTCCGTGCGGCCAACTGTATAGAACGTTCTATCTCGTCGGAAGGAGCGCGTGCCGCACGCGCCTGTAATCACGGTCACGTGCGCGGTCCGCGACGCTTCGGGACCGCCCGCCGGGCGTCGCTCCGGGTGTCCGCGGGATCGCCTCAGAGGGTCTTGATCTGTCCGCCGTCGATGACGATCTCGGTCCCGGTGATGTTGGCGGCGAGGGGGGAGGCGAGGTAGAGGGTGAGGTCGGCGACCTCGTGCGGTTCGGTGATGCGGCCGGTGGTGATGCCCATGCTCTGCGGTACGACGGTGTCGAGGGCTTCCTGGGCGGTGGTGCCGGCGGCTGCGGCGGTGGCGTCGGCGAAGCCGCCGGGGGCGGTCCAGAAGGGGGTGCGGACGGGTCCGGGGGCGACGGCGTTGACGCGGACGCCCTGCGGGGCGAACTCCTCGGAGAGGGCCTTGTTGAGGTTGGTGAGCGCGGCCTTGGCCGCGGAGTAGTCCACGACCATCGGGAAGGGCAGCCGGGCGTTGATCGAGCTGATGTTGACGATGGCGGCGTCACCGGCGGCGATCAGGTGGGGGAGTGCGGCGCGGCTGACGCGGACGGCGCTGAAGAAGGTCAGGTCGAAGACCTTCCGCCAGTCCTCGTCGGTGACCTCCAGGAAGGACTCGCGGGGTGAGGTGGCGCCGACGTTGTTGACGAGGACGTCGATCCGGCCGTGCCGTTCCACGGCCTGGCGGATCAGGGTCTCCGCGCCCTGCGGGGTGGACAGGTCGGCCGCGACGACCGTGACGTCGTGGGCGGCGGCCAGCGCCTCCAGCTCCGGGGTGGAGGCGCGGCTGCCCGTCACGACCTTGGCGCCCTCGCGGACCAGGCCCTCCGCGACGGCCAGGCCGATGCCCTTGCTCGCCCCGGTGACGACGGCGACCTTGTCCTTGAGGTGAAGCTCCATGACGAGTCCTCTTTTCTGGAATGATCATTACATAATTTCGGTACGACAGGGCGGCCGGCCTTCCGGCGGTCCGGGCTGTCGATGGAGTGAGCGTAGCAGGCGATCTTGAATGGGCGATCCAGAATCGCGACGGTGTCGCCCGCCCCTTGGGGAAGGCGCCCCGCGCCGGACTCCTCGGGCGGAGCCGGCGCGGGGCCGGGAGGCCGTGCGTCCGGACGCTCAGTCGTTCTGGAGGCCGGGGACCCGCATCGCGAGAATCGCCATGTCGTCCGACGGCGCGTCGGACGCGAAGCGCTCCACCGCGCGCATGATGCGCGCGGCGACCGCGCCGGCCGTCAGGCCCGTGCAGGTCGTGAGGACGTCCGCGAGGCCGTCGTCGCCGAGCATGCGCGTGCCCTCCCGGCGTTCGGTCACGCCGTCGGTGACGCACAGCAGGACGTCGCCCGGGTCCAGGGTGACCGTCTGCTCGTAGAGCTCCAGGTCCTCGATGACACCGAGCAGCGGCTGGGGTTCGGCGGCGGCCTCCACCGTGCCGTCCTGGCGCAGGCGCAACGGCAGCGGATGGCCGGCGCACACCACCTTCATCTCCGCGCTGCCGTCCGCCTGCGGGCGCATCTCGCCGTACAGGAGGGTCAGGAAGCGGCTGCGGGCGCCCTCGTCCAGGATGGCCGAGTTGAGGCGCTCCAGGACCGCCGGGCCGCTGAGCCCCTCGCGGGCCAGCAGACGCAGCGCGTGCCGTGCCAGGCCCGTCACGGCGGCCGCGTTGGGGCCCGTGCCGCAGACGTCGCCGATGGCGAAGCCGTACGTGCCGTCGGAGATGGGGAAGACGTCGTAGAAGTCGCCACCGACCTCGTTGCCCTCGCCCGCCGCGCGGTAGATGACCTCGACCTCGACGCCCTCGATGTGCGGGGTGCCCGGAGGCAGCAGGCTGCGCTGGAGGGCCTGGCTGATGGCCGTGCGCTCCGAGTACAGGCGGGCGTTGTCCAGGGCCAGGGCGGCCCGGCGGGACAGGTCCTCGGCCAGTTCCAGGATCTCCTGGCGGAAGTGCTCGTCGGTGGGCTTGCCCAGGGTGAGCATGCCGATCACGCGGTTGCGGGCCACCAGGGGCAGCACGACGATCTCGCCGCCCACGGCCGACGCGGTGGCGAGGGTCGGGCCGATGGCGGAGGAGACCTGGCGGGCGGGACCGCCGGTCAGGCCCAGACTGCGCATGGAACTGCGCAGGGCGGCCTGGTGGGCGTGTTCGCCGGGGGCCGTCCAGACGCGGGCGCCCGGGGTGGGCACCGGGTCCGGCGGGGGCACCTTGGCGAGCAACGACTTGATGCCGTCGATGAGTTCCTCGTCCTCGTGCAGGACGTACGACAGGTACGGCTCGGAGGCCTGGTCGGCGATCGTGTAGACCGCGCACCAGGTGGCGAGGGTCGGAACGGTCATCTGCGCCATCAGCGCGAGGGTCTGGTCGCGGTCCAGGGTGCCGGCGAGCAGGTCGGAGGCCTCGACCAGGAAGCTGAGCGAGCCGCGGCGCAGCCGCTCCAGTTCGCCCAGGCGGGCCGACTCCACGGCCAGGGCGATCCGGTCGGCCGCGAACTGGAGGCGCAGCGCCTCCTCGTTGGAGTATCTGCCCGGGGACTCGGCGGCGACGCCCAGCGAGCCCGTCAGCCGGCCCTCCACCTTCAGCGGGACCGTGACGACCGAGCGCATGCCGGTGCCGCCCAGCAGCGGGACCGCTCCCGGGACGGCCGTCAGGTCGTCGTGGACGGCCGGCATCCGGGCCGAGCCGTAGCGGCCGGGGCCCGCCTCGACGGGCACGCGCGCGAAACGCTGCCGGGCCGACGGCAGTCCGGTGGAGGCGCGGACCTCCAGCTCGGTCTCGTCGTCGGTCGCCAGGAGCAGGAACGCGGAGTCGCCGTCGAGCATGTCGCGGGCGCGTTCGACCGTGCGCTGGAGGAGGCCGTCGAGGTCGTCCGGGGCCGGCGAGCCGATGAACACCTCGAAGGGGTCGGTGCTCTGGCCGTCCTGGGCGCCGCCGCCGCCGTCGGCGGCGGGCAGCCGCAGCGGGGTCTGCAGGACCGCGCGTTCGTGGTCGCGCACCAGCAGGCAGACGGTGGAGGGCTCGCCGCCGGTGTCGCGGACCCGCAGGTGCGAGGCGTAGACGGGCGTGACGCGGCCGTCGGCGCCGCGGATGCCGTAGCTGCCCTCCCAGCGGGACAGCTGCAGGGCCTCGGCGACGCCGGTGCCGGTGCCCGGGGTGTGCGGCCAGGCCGCGAGGTCGGTCAGCGGCTTGCCGGTGACCTCGGCGGAGGTGTGGCCGAAGATCTCCTCGGCGTCCTCGTTCCAGGCCGTGATGGAGCCCTTGCGGTCGATCTGGACGACCGCGACGCGGACCCGGCCGTCGGCGAGGGGCAGCAGGTCCGCCGGGAGGGACGGGCCGGCCGCGCGGGTGCCCACCGGGCGCTCGGGGAGGTCGAGCTGGAACCAGACGTTCTTGTACGTGGACGTGTACTCGACACCCCAGCGGGCGGCGAGGGCCGCGCACAGCTGGAGGCCCCGGCCGCCCTCGCGGTCGGGACTGCCCATGTTGACGGCGGAGCCCTGGAGCGGGACCTCGCGTTCCGGGTAGCGGTCGGCGACCTCGATGCGCACCCCGTCGTCGGCGCGCAGGCACAGGACGTCGGCGTGGGTGCCCGCGTGCACCACCGCGTTGGTCACCAGTTCGCTGGTGAGGACCACCGCGTCGTCGACGACGTCGGCGAAGCCCCAGCCCTGGAGCGTGTCGCGGACGAAGGCCCGGGCGCTCGCGACCGATCGCCCGACGGGCTCGAAGCTGGCGGCCGCGCGCGCGGTGATCACAGAACTCCTCGACCGGGTCTCGACATGCGGACTTCCCTGGCCGGCCGGCTCGTGCCGCTGCTGCGGCATCCGCTCGCCCGTCGGCCGTGGCTCCGGGTTGTGTCCCCCGGGGATCACTCCGGTGGTCATGGTCTGCGGCCGCCCCTCCGAATGCCCGCTCGGTCTCCTGCCACCGCCCAGGCCGAACGAACCGGCGCGGCTGGACAGCCGCATGCAAGGTTACTTACCTTCGCCGTCCGAGCGGATGCCGGTCGCCGGTCTTTACGCCCCCCGGGTGTGCGGACGGTGTGCGAAGCTGCCGAACTGTTATGGCCTGGTTCGGACGGGGTGAAACACTGGGCAAGCTTCTGATGAAGGTACGGGCAGGCTGAGTGCGCCGCGGCCGCGGCGGGCAGCAGCCCCTGGTGCGGCCGGATCCGATCTGGCAGAAATACCCAGTAGTAACGGGTACGCACGCCGAAGTCGGCGGTACGCCGACCACGGCGGCATCCGAGCACAGTGGTACGGGCACAGTGGTGACGGTCGACCCCTGCGGGAGGGACACAGTGGAGTCTGGCGCAGCGACGCGGGGCACTAAGGCGCGCGCGAAGAGCGGACAGTCCCTGAGCGGGCGCCGGGGCGGTGGCGGGACCACGGAGGTGGACTCCGCCGCCCTGGACCGGCTGCTGGTGGCTCTGGTGGCGATGCGGGACGGAAACTTCCGCAAGCGGCTCACGGTCTCCGGCGACGGCGTGATGTCGGAGATCGCGGCGGTCTTCAACGAGGTCGCCGACCGCAATCTCCACCTCACGGGCGAGCTGTCGCGGGTCCGCCGGGTCGTCGGACGTGAGGGAAAACTCACGGAACGGCTGGAGACGGGTGCCTGCGAGGGCTCCTGGGCGACCGCCGTGGACAACTCCAACGCCCTGGTCGAGGACCTCGTACGGCCGGTCTCCGAGGTGGGCCGGGTCCTGACGGCGGTGGCCGAGGGCGACCTGTCGCCGCGGATGGATCTGCGCTCGCCGTCGGCGGACGGGGCCGGGCACCCGCTGCGCGGTGAGTTCCTGAAGATCGGCCGGACCGTCAACAACCTGGTGGACCAGCTGTCGACGTTCACCGACGAGGTCACCCGGGTGGCCAGCGAGGTGGGGACCGAGGGCAAGCTGGGCGGACAGGCCCGGGTACGCGGTATGTCGGGTTCCTGGCGGGACCTCACGGACTCCGTCAACACGATGGCGTACCGGCTGACGGCCCAGGTGCGGGACATCGCGCTGGTGACGACCGCGGTCGCCAAGGGCGATCTGTCGCGGAAGGTGACCGTGCAGGTCGCCGGCGAGATGCTGGAGCTGAAGGAGACCGTCAACACGATGGTCGACCAGCTGTCGGCGTTCTCCTCCGAGGTGACCCGGGTCGCCCGCGAGGTGGGCACCGACGGCATCCTGGGCGGCCAGGCGCACGTGCCCGGGGTCGCCGGCACCTGGAAGGAGCTCACCGACTCCGTCAACACCATGGCCGGCAACCTGACGGCCCAGGTGCGCGGTATCTCCGAGGTGACCACCGCGGTCGCCAGCGGTGACCTGTCGCGCAAGGTGACCGTCCCGGCCCGCGGCGAGGTCGCGCAGCTCGCCGAGACGATCAACCAGATGACCGAGACGCTGCGGATCTTCGCGGACGAGGTCACGCGCGTGGCCAACGAGGTCGGTGCCGAGGGGCAGCTCGGCGGGCAGGCGAACGTGCCGGGTGCGGCGGGCACCTGGAAGGACCTGACCGACTCCGTCAACACGGTGTTCCGCAACCTCACCACGCAGGTGCGGGACATCGCCGCGGTGACGACGGCGGTGGCCAACGGTGACCTCTCGCAGAAGGTCACGGTCGACGTGGCCGGCGAGATGCTGGAGCTGAAGAACACCGTCAACGGCATGGTCGACCAGCTGTCGTCGTTCGGTGCCGAGGTCACGCGGGTGGCCCGGGAGATCGGTGTCGAGGGTGAACTGGGCGGCCAGGCGCAGGTGGCCGGGGCGGCCGGCACCTGGAAGGACCTGACCGACTCCGTCAACACCGCGTTCCGCAACCTCACCGGCCAGGTGCGCAACATCGCCCAGGTGACGACGGCGGTGGCCAACGGCGACCTCTCGCAGAAGGTCACGGTCGACGTCTCAGGCGAGATGCTCCAGCTGAAGAACACCGTGAACACGATGGTGGACCAGCTCTCCAGCTTCGCCGACCAGGTGACGCGGATGGCCAGGGACGTGGGCACGGAGGGCCGCCTCGGCGGTCAGGCCCGCGTGGACGGCGTCTCGGGCACCTGGAAGGAGCTGACGGACTCCGTCAACTTCATGGCGGGCAACCTCACCTCGCAGGTGCGGCAGATCGCCCAGGTGACGACGGCGGTGGCGCGGGGCGACCTGTCGCAGAAGATCGACGTCGACGCGCGCGGTGAGATCCTCGAACTGAAGAGCACGATCAACACGATGGTCGACCAGCTCTCCGCCTTCGCCGACCAGGTCACCAAGGTGGCCCGCGAGGTGGGCACGGAGGGGCGGCTCGGCGGCCAGGCGCAGGTGCCCGGCGTGGCCGGCGTGTGGCGGGACCTGACGGACTCGGTGAACGGCATGGCCGGCAACCTCACCGCCCAGGTGCGCAACATCGCCCAGGTGGCCACCGCGGTGGCCAGGGGCGACCTCTCCCAGAAGATCACCGTGGACGCGCGCGGTGAGATCCAGGAGCTCAAGAACACCCTGAACACGATGGTCGACCAGCTGTCCTCGTTCGCCCAGGAGGTCACCCGCGTGGCGCGCGAGGTGGGCACCGAGGGCATCCTGGGCGGCCAGGCCGAGGTGCAGGGGGTGGCGGGCACCTGGAAGGACCTCACCCAGTCGGTGAACTTCATGGCGAACAACCTGACCATCCAGGTCCGCAACATCGCCGAGGTCACGACCGCGGTCGCCAAGGGCGACCTGTCCAAGAAGATCACCGTCGACGCGAAGGGCGAGATCCTCGAACTCGTCACGACCGTCAACACGATGGTCGACCAGCTGTCGAGCTTCGCCGAGCAGGTGACCCGGGTGGCCCGTGAGGTGGGCACCGAGGGCATCCTCGGCGGCCAGGCGCACGTTCCGGGTGTCACGGGCATCTGGAAGGACCTCAGCAACAACGTGAACCTGATGGCCAACAACCTGACCATGCAGGTGCGGAACATCTCCCAGGTGTCCGCGGCGGTCGCCAACGGCGACCTGACCCGGCAGGTCACCATCGAGGCGAGCGGTGAGGTGGCCCAGCTCGCCGACACCATCAACACGATGGTCAAGACGCTGAGTTCGTTCGCCGACCAGGTCACCAAGGTGGCCCGCGAGGTGGGCACGGACGGCATCCTCGGCGGTCAGGCGCACGTACCGGGTGTGGCGGGTACGTGGAAGGACCTCACCGAGTCGGTGAACGGCATGGCGTCCAACCTGACCGGCCAGGTCCGCAACATCGCGATGGTCACCACGGCCATCGCCAAGGGCGACCTGACCAAGAAGATCGACATCGACGCGCGCGGCGAGATCCTCGAACTCAAGACGACCATCAACACCATGGTCGACCAGCTGTCCAGCTTCGCCGAGGAGGTCACCCGGGTGGCCCGCGAGGTGGGCACCGAGGGGCAGCTGGGCGGCCAGGCACGCGTGCGTGACGTCGACGGCACCTGGCGGGACCTGACCGAGTCCGTGAACGAGATGGCCGGGAACCTGACCCGGCAGGTGCGTGCCATCGCGCGCGTGGCGACCGCGGTGACCCGCGGCGACCTGAACCTGAAGATCGACGTGGACGCCTCCGGCGAGATCCAGGAACTCCAGGACTACATCAACAAGATGATCGCCAACCTGCGGGACACCACGGTCGCCAACCAGGAGCAGGACTGGCTCAAGGGCAACCTGGCGCGCATCTCGGCGCTGATGCAGGGCCGCCGCGACCTGGCGGACGTGGCCTCGCTGATCATGAGCGAGCTGACGCCGGTGGTCACCGCGCAGCACGGCGCGTTCTTCATGGCGATGCCCCTGGTCGACGGCAAGGAACTGGGCGACGAGACGGAGGACGCCTACGAACTGCGCATGCAGGGGTCGTACGGCTACTCGATGGGTTCCATGCCGACGTCGTTCCGGCCCGGTGAGGCGCTGATCGGCACGGCCGCCCAGGAGAAGCGCACGATCCTGGTGGAGAAGGCGCCGACCGGCTACCTGAAGATCTCCTCCGGGCTCGGCGAGGCACCGCCGGCGCAGGTGATCGTGCTGCCGGTGCTCTTCGAGGGCAACGTGCTCGGCGTGATCGAGCTGGCGTCCTTCACGCCGTTCACGCAGATCCAGAAGGACTTCCTCAACCAGATCGCCGAGATGATCGCGACCAGCGTCAACACCATCTCCGTGAACACCAAGACCGAGGTGCTGCTGAAGCAGTCGCAGGAGCTGACCGAGCAGCTGCGGGAGCGGTCCGCGGAGCTGGAGAACCGGCAGAAGGCCCTCCAGGCGTCCAACGCCGAACTGGAGGAGAAGGCCGAGCTGCTGGCCCAGCAGAACCGTGACATCGAGGTGAAGAACACCGAGATCGAGGAGGCCCGGCAGGTCCTGGAGGAGCGCGCCGAGCAACTGGCCGTCTCCATGAGGTACAAGAGCGAGTTCCTCGCCAACATGTCGCACGAGCTGCGCACGCCGCTCAACTCGCTGCTGATCCTGGCCAAGCTGCTCGCCGACAACGCCGAGGGCAACCTCTCCCCGAAGCAGGTGGAGTTCGCCGAGACCATCCACGGCGCCGGTTCCGACCTGCTCCAGCTGATCAACGACATCCTCGACCTGTCGAAGGTCGAGGCGGGCAAGATGGACGTCTCGCCGACGCGCATCGCGCTCGTGCAACTGGTGGACTACGTGGAGGCCACCTTCCGGCCGCTGACCGCGGAGAAGGGCCTGGACCTGTCGGTACGGGTCTCCCCGGAGCTGCCCGCCACCCTGCACACCGACGAGCAGCGGCTCCTGCAGGTGCTGCGCAACCTGCTGTCCAACGCGGTGAAGTTCACCGACTCCGGTTCGGTGGAGCTGGTCATCCGGCCGGCCGCGGGCGACGTCCCGGCCGGGATCAGGGAACAGCTCCTGGAGGCCGGCTCCCTCGGCGACCCGGACGCGCCGCTGATCGCGTTCTCGGTGACCGACACCGGGATCGGCATCGCGGCCAGCAAGATGCGGGTCATCTTCGAGGCGTTCAAGCAGGCCGACGGCACGACCAGCCGCAAGTACGGCGGCACCGGCCTCGGGCTGTCGATCTCGCGGGAGATCGCGCAGCTGCTCGGCGGCGAGATCTACGCGCAGAGCGAGCCGGGCCGCGGTTCGACGTTCACCCTGTACCTGCCGCTGCACCCCAGCGAGCTGCCGCCGCAGGGCTACCAGCAGTCCGTGCCCGCGCTGGAGGCCGGGGACCTGGTCGCCTCGCAGAACCACGGCTCGGAGCTGTCCGGCGTGGAGATCGAGACGCCGGCCGAGGTGAAGTCGTACCAGGAGACCCAGAACGGTCCCGCGGCGCTCTTCCGGCGCCGCCGCCGGGGCACTCCGCAGATCGCCGAGTCCTGGCCCGTGCTGGCCGAGCAGGAGGCGACGGCTCCGGCGCCGCGCCGGGGCGTACGGTTCGGCGGCGAGAAGGTGCTGATCGTCGACGACGACATCCGCAACGTCTTCGCGCTCACCAGTGTCCTGGAGCAGCACGGCCTGTCGGTGCTGTACGCCGAGAACGGCCGTGAGGGCATCGAGGTGCTGGAGCAGCACGACGACGTCGCGGTCGTCCTGATGGACATCATGATGCCGGAGATGGACGGCTACGCGACGACCACGGCGATCCGCAGGATGCCGCAGTTCGCCGGGCTGCCGATCATCGCGCTGACCGCGAAGGCGATGAAGGGCGACCGGGAGAAGGCGATCGAGTCCGGCGCCTCCGACTACGTCACCAAGCCGGTCGACCCCGATCACCTGCTGGCGGTCATGGACAAGTGGATGCGCGAGGAATGAGCGGAAGGGCTCGATGTGATGTGAACGTTTCGGGAACCTTCCGTGTGCACGGGGAGTTGCCGACCGAAGGTCGTGGAAGCCGTGTAGAACTGCGGGATCGGGGGAACCTTCTGGTCTCCGGCTCCGTTTCCGCTATGTGCACAGTGACATCACGGTGACAGGGTGTGGCGACGGGCGGGGTGCGGCTACCATGACCGGCACAAGGACGGGCGGCGAAAGGGAGTCGTCCCCTGGGGCGGCGCCCGGTGCACATCCGGGGCGAGGAGGGCGGGCCATGGTGCAGAAGGCCAAGATCCTCCTGGTCGATGACCGGCCGGAGAATCTGCTGGCGCTGGAGGCCATCCTCTCTGCGCTCGATCAGACACTGGTGCGGGCATCGTCCGGGGAGGAAGCGCTCAAGGCACTGCTCACGGACGACTTCGCGGTCATTCTGCTGGACGTCCAGATGCCGGGCATGGACGGTTTCGAAACCGCGGCGCACATCAAGCGGCGGGAGCGGACCCGGGACATCCCGATCATCTTCCTCACCGCCATCAACCACGGCCCGCACCACACCTTCCGGGGGTACGCGGCCGGCGCGGTGGACTACATCTCCAAGCCGTTCGACCCGTGGGTGCTGCGCGCCAAGGTCTCGGTCTTCGTCGAGCTGTACATGAAGAACTGCCAGCTCCGTGAGCAGGCGGCGCTGCTGCGGCTCCAGTTGGAGGGCGGCGGCAAGGGCGCGGTCGCCGGCAAGGAGTCCGCCGGGCTGCTCGCCGAGCTGTCGGCGCGGCTCGCGGCCGTGGAGGAGCAGGCCGAGGCGCTGTCCAAGCAGCTGGACGACGAGTCCGCGGACGCGGCGGCGGTGGCCACGGCGGCCCATCTGGAGCGCAAACTCACCGGCCTGCGCCGGGCGCTGGACGCCCTCGAACCGGGCACCGGCGGCGGCGCCCCACCGCTCTCCTCGCAGAACTGACCGCGGCGGCGGCCACAGTTGCTCATGAGAGCGCGTCAGTTCCGCGCCCCCGCAAGGGCGACACGAACGGGTGAAGCAGTGGGCACACGTGTCCGCTGTCGCATCCCCCGGTAATCTCACACCCATGGCCTCACGTCCCTCGGCAGCCAAGAAGCAGCCCCCGAAGAAGGCCGCTCCCTCGAAGGCTCCGGCGAAAAAGGCCGTCGCGAAGAGGGCCCCGGCCAAGAAGGCGCCCGCCAAGAGGGCCGCGGTGAAGAAGTCCGCGCCCGCGCCCAGGCCGGCGCCCAGCCCCACAGGGGGCGTGTACCGCGTCGTACGCGCCGTCTGGCTCGGTGTCGCGCACGCCGTCGGCGCCGTCTTCCGCGGCCTGGGGCAGGGAGCCAGGAACCTGGACCCCGCCCACCGCAAGGACGGCGTCGCCCTGCTCCTGCTGGGCATCGCCCTGATCGTCGCGGCCGGCACCTGGGCCGATCTGCGCGGTCCGGTGGGCGACCTGGTGGAGATCCTGGTCACCGGCGCCTTCGGCCGCCTCGACCTGCTGGTGCCGATACTGCTCGCGATGGTCGCCGTTCGGTTCATGCGCCACCCGGAGCAGCCCGAGGCCAACGGCCGGATCGTGATCGGCCTGTCCGCGCTCGTCATCGGCGTGCTCGGCCAGGTCCACATCGCCTGCGGCGCGCCGGCGCGCAGCGACGGCATGCAGGGCATAAGAGACGCCGGCGGCCTGATCGGCTGGGCGGCGGCGACCCCGCTGACGTACACCATGACCGAGGTCCTCGCGGTACCGCTGCTGGTGCTGCTCACGGTCTTCGGGCTGCTCGTCGTCACCGCGACCCCGGTGAACGCGATCCCGCAGCGGCTGCGCGCGCTCGGCGTCCGCCTCGGGCTGCTGCACGACCCCGAACCCGACGAGTACGACGAATACGGCGAGCCCACCGACGACGAGCGCTACGACGAGCAGTGGCGCCAGGCGCTGCCCGCGCGCTCCCGCAGGCGCTCCGCGGCCCCCCAGGAGTACGACCCGGACGTCGCCGAGCAGGACGCCCTCGCCAAACGCCGGGGCCGGCCGCGGCGCTCCGCCGTGCCGCAGCCCGAGATGGGCCGTCGGATGGACGCCGTGGACGTAGCGGCCGCGGCCGCCGCCGCGCTCGACGGCGCGGTCATGCACGGCATGCCGCCCTCGCCGCTCGTCGCCGACCTCACCCACGGCGTCGGTGTCGGCGACCGCGAGGACACCACCCCCACGCCCCTGCCGGCCCCGGACCCCGGTCCGGCCCCCGCCGCGAGCCCCGCCCCCGCCGCCGCCTCGGCCCCGAGCGCGGTCCCGGCCGCGCGGCCGAAGCAGGAGAAGCTCGGCACCGGACAGGTCGTCGCCGACCTGACGAAGCCGGCCCCCGCGGAGCCCCGCGACCTGCCGCCGCGCGCCGAGCAGCTCCAGCTCGCCGGTGACATCACCTACGCGCTGCCCTCCCTGGACCTGCTCACCCGGGGCGGGCCGGGCAAGTCCCGCAGCGAGGCCAACGACAAGGTCGTCGCCTCGCTCTCCAACGTGTTCTCCGAGTTCAAGGTCGACGCGCGGGTCACCGGCTTCACCCGCGGTCCGACGGTCACCCGGTACGAGGTGGAGCTCGGCCCCGCCGTCAAGGTCGAGCGGATCACCGCCCTCACCAAGAACATCGCCTACGCCGTCGCCAGCCCGGACGTGCGGATCATCAGCCCGATCCCCGGCAAGTCCGCGGTCGGCATCGAGATCCCCAACACCGACCGCGAGATGGTCAACCTCGGCGACGTGCTGCGGCTCGCCGAGTCCGCCGAGGACGACGACCCGATGCTGGTCGCCTTCGGCAAGGACGTCGAGGGCGGCTACGTCATGCACTCGCTGGCGAAGATGCCGCACATGCTCGTCGCGGGCGCCACCGGCTCCGGCAAGTCGTCCTGCATCAACTGCCTGATCACCTCGGTCATGATGCGGGCGACCCCGGAGGACGTCCGGATGGTCCTGGTGGACCCCAAGCGCGTCGAGCTGACCGCCTACGAGGGCATCCCGCACCTGATCACGCCGATCATCACCAACCCGAAGCGGGCCGCCGAGGCGCTGCAGTGGGTGGTCCGCGAGATGGACCTGCGCTACGACGACCTGGCCGCGTTCGGCTACCGGCACATCGACGACTTCAACGAGGCGGTGCGCAGCGGCAAGCTCAAGACGCCCGAGGGCAGCGAGCGCGAGCTCCAGGCGTACCCGTACCTGCTGGTCATCGTCGACGAGCTGGCCGACCTGATGATGGTCGCCCCGCGTGACGTCGAGGACTCGATCGTGCGCATCACGCAGCTCGCCCGTGCGGCCGGCATCCACCTGGTGCTCGCCACCCAGCGGCCGTCGGTCGACGTGGTCACCGGCCTCATCAAGGCGAACGTGCCCTCCCGGCTCGCCTTCGCCACCTCCTCGCTCGCCGACAGCCGCGTCATCCTCGACCAGCCCGGCGCCGAGAAGCTCATCGGCAAGGGCGACGGGCTCTTCCTTCCGATGGGGGCGAACAAGCCGACCCGTATGCAGGGCGCGTTCGTCACCGAGGAGGAGGTCGCGGCGATCGTCCAGCACTGCAAGGACCAGATGACGCCGGTCTTCCGGGAGGACGTCGTCGTGGGCACCAAGCAGAAGAAGGAGATCGACGAGGACATCGGCGACGACCTCGACCTGCTGTGCCAGGCGGCCGAGCTGGTCGTCTCCACGCAGTTCGGGTCCACCTCCATGCTCCAGCGCAAGCTGCGGGTGGGCTTCGCGAAGGCGGGCCGGCTCATGGACCTGATGGAGTCGCGCGGGGTGGTCGGGCCCAGCGAGGGGTCCAAGGCGCGCGACGTTCTGGTGAAACCCGATGAGCTGGACGGAGTGCTTGCTGTGATCCGCGGGGAGTCTGAGGGGTAGGTGTCTCTCAGGGCTTCGGGCGCCTGTAGGCCGGGTGGAGGCAGGTCGTGATCCACCTGTTAGAGACCGCCGGGCAACCGTTTCCCTGTGACGTACGTCAAGTTGAGCGAGAGGAAAGGTGTGCACCTCACCCTGGGGCGCACACCTGACCCGTCGTCGGTATGGCCGGCCATACCGATGGCGTACAAAGTCCCACCGCCCGGTTGCCCCACTCTTTCGTACCCCCCATAGACTGAACTTCCAGCACAGGTGGCTACACGCTCGAAAGGCGCCCCCGTGTCCATCGGCAGCAACTCCCCTGAAGACGAGCCTCCGTTCCCAGACGTGTCCGAGGAAAAGCGTCCCTCCGTCGGCCGAGCCCTCAAGCAGGCCCGTATCGCCGCCGGGCTGACCGTCGACGAGATCAGCGGGAGCACCCGGGTCCGTATCGTCATCGTGCACGCCATCGAGGCCGACGACTTCGCGCCCTGCGGCGGTGACGTGTACGCCCGCGGGCACATCAGGACCCTCGCCAAGGCCGTCGGCCTCGACCCCGAACCGCTGCTGGCGCAGTTCGCGGCCGAACACGGTGGTGGGCGGCCCGCGCCGACGCCCGCCGCCCCGCTGTTCGAGGCGGAACGTATCCGCCCCGAGCGTCGCGGACCCAACTGGACCGCGGCCATGGTCGCCGCGATCGTCGTCGTGATCGGTTTCGTCGGCTTCACCGCCTTCAAGGGCGGCGACGGCGACGACGCCAAGCAGTCGGTCGCCGAGGGTGCCACCCCGTCGACCAGCGAGGCCGCCTCGCCGACCCCGAAGGAAAGCAAGCCCGACAAGGCTCCCGCGCCCTCCGACAGCGCGATCGCCGCCGCACCCCAGGACAAGGTCACCGTCCAGGTCAGCGCGGCGAACGGACGCAGCTGGATCTCGGCCAAGGACCACAACGGCCGGATGCTGTTCGACGGGCTGCTGAAGAAGGGCGAGTCCAAGACCTTCCAGGACAGCACCAAGATCAACCTGATCCTCGGTGACGCCGGCGCCATCCAGCTCTACGTCAACGGCAAGAAGATCGAGGACCAGTTCCAGCCCGGAGCCGTGGAGCGCCTGACCTACACCAAGGGCGACCCGGAAGTCGGATAATCGTTCGGATTAAGCGCGCATCCAAGGGGTTGGCCATGATCGGCCAGCCCCTTCGACGTGGGCTGTCGGTGAGACGAAGTAGTCTTGAGCCCATGCCTGAACGCCGTACCGTCGCACTAGTCACTCTCGGCTGCGCCCGTAACGAGGTGGACTCGGAGGAGCTCGCAGGCCGTTTGGAGGCGGACGGCTGGCAGCTCGTCGAGGACGCCGAGGACGCGGATGTCGCCGTCGTCAACACCTGTGGATTCGTCGAGGCCGCCAAGAAGGACTCCGTCGACGCCCTCCTCGAGGCGAACGATCTCAAGGGCCACGGCAGAACCCAGGCCGTGGTGGCGGTGGGCTGCATGGCCGAAAGGTACGGCAAGGAACTCGCCCAGGCGCTGCCCGAGGCGGACGGCGTGCTCGGCTTCGACGACTACGCCGACATCTCCGACCGGCTCCAGACCATCCTCAACGGCGGCATCCACGCCTCGCACACCCCGCGCGACCGGCGCAAGCTGCTGCCCATCAGCCCGGCCGAGCGGCAGGACTCCGCCGCGGACGTGGCGCTGCCCGGGCACGGCCCGTCCGACCTGCCCGAGGGCGTGGCACCCGCCTCCGGCCCGCGCGCGCCCCTGCGCCGCCGGCTGGACGGCTCCCCGGTCGCCTCGGTCAAGCTCGCCTCCGGCTGCGACCGGCGCTGCTCCTTCTGCGCCATCCCCTCCTTCCGCGGCTCCTTCATCTCCCGCCGTCCCAGCGACGTGCTGAACGAGACCCGGTGGCTGGCCGAGCAGGGCGTGAAGGAGGTCATGCTGGTCTCCGAGAACAACACCTCCTACGGCAAGGACCTCGGCGACATCCGCCTCCTGGAGTCCCTGCTGCCCGAGCTGGCCGAGGTCGACGGCATCGAGCGGGTGCGCGTCAGCTACCTCCAGCCGGCCGAGATGCGCCCCGGCCTGATCGACGTCCTGACCTCCACCCCGAAGGTCGTCCCGTACTTCGACCTGTCCTTCCAGCACTCCGCGCCGGGCGTGCTGCGGGCCATGCGCCGCTTCGGCGACACCGACCGCTTCCTGGAGCTGCTCGACACCATCAGGTCCAAGGCGCCGCAGGCCGGCGTCCGCTCCAACTTCATCGTCGGCTTCCCCGGCGAGTCCGCGTCCGACCTGGCCGAGCTGGAGCGCTTCCTGAACGGCGCGCGGCTCGACGCGATCGGCGTCTTCGGCTACTCCGACGAGGAGGGCACCGAGGCCGCGACGTACGAGAACAAGCTGGACGAGGACCTGGTCGCGGAGCGGCTCGCGCGGGTCTCCCGGCTCGCCGAGGAACTCGTCTCGCAGCGGGCCGAGGAGCGCGTCGGCGAGACCGTGCACGTCCTCGTGGAGTCCGTCGGCGACGAGGACGGCGTCCACGGCCGGGCGGCCCACCAGGCGCCGGAGACGGACGGACAGGTGCTGCTCACGAGCGGCGCGGGACTGCGCGTCGGCCGTATCGTCGAGGCGAAGGTGGTCGGTACCGAGGGTGTCGACCTGGTGGCCGAGCCGCTGCAGGGCTCGCCCGAGTGGAGTGAGGAGGCCGGCAGATGACCGGAGTCCCGGCGTCCGCCGCGGGCGGCTCCCCGGGTGCGCAGGGCGCCCGAGGCTCCGCCGCCACCTCCGGTGCCGCTCCGGACCTCTCCGTCGCGCTCAACACCGACGGCGTCCCGGACCACGGCGCCGGGGATTCTGGTTCCCGTGACGGCGAGCGGCCGGTGCGCGGCGGGAAGATCGCCGCTGCCGCCGTCAACCAGGCGAGCGTCTGGAACGTCGCCAATCTGCTGACCATGCTCCGGCTGGTCCTGGTCCCCGGCTTCGTCGCCCTGATGCTGGCCGGCGGCGGTTACGACCCGGCCTGGCGCTCGCTCGCCTGGGCCGCCTTCGCGATCGCCATGATCACCGACCTGTTCGACGGGCACCTGGCGCGCACCTACGACCTGGTCACCGACTTCGGCAAGATCGCCGACCCCATCGCCGACAAGGCGATCATGGGAGCGGCGCTGATCTGTCTCTCCTCGCTGGGTGATCTGCCCTGGTGGGTGACGGTCGTGATCCTCGGCCGGGAACTCGGCATCACCCTGCTGCGTTTCCTGGTCATCCGCTACGGCGTGATCCCGGCCAGTCGCGGCGGCAAGCTCAAGACCCTCACCCAGGGCGTGGCCGTGGGGATGTACGTGCTGGCGCTGACGGGCTGGCTGGCGACCCTGAGGTTCTGGGTGATGGCGGCGGCCGTCGTCCTGACGGTCGCGACGGGCCTGGACTACGTGAGACAGGCCATTGTGCTGCGGCGGCAGGGGATCGCCGAGCGCGCGGCGGCGCTGGAGGAGACCCAGGCGTGAACTCCACGGCCGCCGAACTGGTGCGACTACTGACGGTGAGGGGACAGACCCTCGCTGTCGCCGAGTCGCTGACCGGCGGCCTGGTGGCCGCGGAGATCACCGCGGTGCCCGGCGCCTCCAAGGTGTTCCGGGGATCCGTCACCGCCTACGCCACCGAGCTCAAGCACCGTGTGCTGGGCGTCGACGCCACCCTGCTGGCCCAGCAGGGCGCGGTGGATCCGCAGGTCGCGGCCCAGATGGCGGCCGGAGTGCGCCGGGTGCTGGGTGCCGACTGGGGGGTCGCGACCACCGGGGTGGCGGGCCCCGAACCGCAGGACGGCCGGCCGGTCGGCACGGTCTACGTGGCCGTCGGCGGCCCGTTCGCAGCAGATTCCGGTTCTGCCGCTGGCGGAAAAGTGGAGGCCCTGCGGTTGAACGGCGACCGTGCGGAAATTCGTAGAGAGAGTGTACGGAGCGTGCTCGCGCTCCTTCTGAGGGAGCTCGCGGGCGAACAGACCGGGAATGAGCGGACACAGGATACGGAACAGAACGGGGGGTTTTGATGTTTGCAGCCCTGAGTGAACACGACATCGCTCCCCGCACGGCCGCGGCGCAAGGCGGTACGGTGGGGCGTGAAGGATGCGGCTACGCGGTCCGAGGAGGGAGCCACCGATGATTCTGCTCCGTCGCCTGCTGGGTGACGTGCTGCGTCGGCAGCGCCAGCGCCAGGGCCGTACTCTGCGCGAAGTCTCCTCGTCCGCCCGAGTCTCACTCGGCTATCTCTCCGAGGTGGAGCGGGGGCAGAAGGAGGCTTCCTCCGAACTGCTCTCCGCCATCTGCGACGCGCTGGACGTACGGATGTCCGAACTCATGCGGGAAGTGAGCGACGAACTCGCCCTCGCCGAGCTGGCCCAGTCCGCCCAGTCCACCGAGTCCGTTCCCACGCCGGTTCGCCCGATGCTGGGTACCGTCTCGGTGACCGGTGTGCCACCGGAACGGGTGACCATCAAGGCGCCCGCCGAGGCAGTGGACGTGGTCGCCGCGTGACGTCCCTGCGGGCGTAGGACGGCGCGGCGCCTGCCCGGCGTCGAAAGAAGTGCACGAGGCCCCGGCCGGGGCCGCTCCAGGCAGACCTGGGGAGGCGCGGCCGGGGCCTTCGTGCGCCTGCCGGCGGGGTGCGTCCATTTGCCGGTGTCTCCGGGTGCGGTCATGGTGGAGTGACCGACTGGGGGCGAAACGACCGGAGAGACGCATGTACGTCGTGAAGAGCCCGCTGTCCGACGCGGACCTGAAGACCGTGGCCGAGGCGCTGCAGGGCGCGCTCGTCGATCTCGTGGACCTGGCGCTGATCGCCAAGCAGATCCACTGGAACGTGGTCGGCCCGCGCTTCAGGACCGTCCACCTGCAGCTCGACGAGGTCGTCGCCACGGCCCGGACGCACTCCGACACGGTCGCCGAGCGGGCCTCGGCGCTGGGCGTGTCACCGGACGGACGCGCGGTCACCGTGGCCGCGGGCAGCGGCATCGCCACGGCCCCCGCGGGCTGGGTCAAGGACTCCGACGCGGTGGGTGCCCTGGTGGACGCCCTGGGCGCGGTGATCACCCGGATGCGGGAGCGGGTCACCGCCACCGCCGAGCCGGATCCGGTCTCCCAGGACATCTTCATCGGGATCACGGCGGATCTGGAGAAACACCACTGGATGTTCCAGGCGGAGAACGCGTAGCAGTGGCCCGACACCGGCCCGCGGCCGTTGCATCGATGAGCCCTCGGTGCGCCTTCCCGGTGGACCGGGCGGCGATCTAGCGTCCGGCTGGAGGTGACGGCCATGGTGGGACGGATAGTGCGCTGGGGGGTTGCGCTGGGAATCGCGGCATTCTGGTGGTGGGCCGTGCTGCGGATCACCTTCGCCGACGGTGCCGGGGCCCTGGAGGGCACCGTGGCCGCCGGGGGATGGGGACTGAGCCTGCTGCCGGTCAACTGCGTGCCGAGGGCGCGGGCGGCCGGGGCCATGGGTCCGGCACGGTGGCGGGCGGCCTGGCGGATGACGGACGCTACCAGGGCATCGCAACCCCTCCGTTCGGGCGCAGGATCTGACCCGTCGTGAACGCGGAGGCGTCGGACGCCAGATGGAGCACGGTGTGTGCCACGTCCGCCGCCTCGCCGACCCGGCCCAGGGGTGACATCCGGGCCATCCACGTCTCCGTCTGCCGCTGCTCCTCGCCGTCGTCGCGCTCGGTCATGGGGGTGCGGATCCAGCCCGGGGCGACCGCGTTGACGCGGATCCCGTGGCCGCCGACCTCGTTGGCGAGGGTCCGGGTCAGCTGCACCACGGCCGCCTTGGCGGCGCTGTAACAGAGCAGGCCGGGGCCGCCGGTGTCGATCGCGCCGGACGCCATGGTGACGATGCTGCCCCCGGTCCGCCGGTCGATCATCAGGGCCGCCGCCTCCTGGCAGGAGTGCAGGACGCCCTTGAAGTTGACGTCCAGCACCCGGTCGAGGTCCTCGTCCGTGGTCTCCAGCACCGTGCTGCGGTGCATGATCCCGGCGATCGCCGCCATGACGTCCAGCCGCTCGCAGGACCGGACCGCCTGTCCGAGCCTGGCCCGGTCGGTGACGTCCACGGTGTGCGTGTGCGCGGTGCCGCCGCCGTCCTTGATCAGCGTGGCCGTCTCGTGCAGGCCGTCCGCGTCGCGGTCGGCGCAGTGCACGGTCGCACCCGCCTCGGCGAGCAGCACGGCGGAGGCCCGGCCGATGCCGCCGGCGGCCCCGGTGACGAACGCGGTGCGCCCGGTGAGGTCGTACGCCTTGAGGGACATGAAGGGACCGTACGAGCGTTTCTGACGGGTCGTCAATTGGTGGTGCGGGGACGGTTTCTCACGGTCCGGTGGGCGCCCGGGGCCGGGGTGGGGCCGGTCTGGCAGGCGGGGCACCAGTAGGTGGGGCGCTCGCGGGAGCCGTCGCCCTGGTCGGCCACCCGGATCGGGGTGCGGCAGCGCAGGCAGGGGCGGCGCGCGCGGCCGTAGACGAACAGGTCCTGGCCGCGCAGGCCGGTGGTCCTGCGGACCGGGCGGTCGCGATTGGCCTCCAGGAGCCGCTTGGCCAGGTGGGGGAGTTGCGCGGCGCGGTCGGCGGGGAGCGCGCCGACCGGGAGCCAGGGGGTCGCGCCGATCAGGAAGCAGATCTCGCTCTTGTAGACATTGCCGATGCCGGCCAGGTTGCGCTGGTCGAGCAGGGCCTCGCCGAGCTGCCGGGCGGGGTCGGCGAGCAGGTTGCCGAGGGCGCGGCCGGGATCCCAGTCGGGGCCCAGCAGGTCGGGACCGAGGTGGCCGACGGCCTGTTCCTCCTCGCCGGTGCGCAGGAACTCCAGGACCGGCAGCCGGTAGCCGACGGCCGTGCGGTCGGCGGTGCCGAGGACGGCCCTGATCTGGTGGGAGGGACCGCCCCGCCAGCGTTCGCCGCTTCCGAAGATCTTCCAGGCGCCCTCCATCCGCAGATGCGTGTGCAGGGTCAGGCCGCCGTCGAAGCGGGTGAGCAGATGCTTGCCGCGCGGGCTGGTGCCGAGGACCGTGCGGCCGACGAGGTCGACGACGGCGTACTGCGGCACCCGGAAGTCGCTCAGGGTCAGCACCTGGCCGGCGAGTGCGTCGTGCAGGCGCCGTGCGGCCTGCCAGACCGTGTCACCTTCGGGCATGGGTCAAGGGTGACACGGGAGTACGCGGTGCGGACCGGGAGCGGCGACGGCGCGGGCGGCGCACGAGGGGCGCGGTGTCAGCGGGGTTCACGGTTCTGATGGTCCGCTCCTGACGGTTCAGGCCCGCAGGCGCAGGCCGCGCGGGTTCGCGACGAAGCCGGCCCCCTCCAGCAGGGCGCCCAGCGGCGAGGTCAGGGCCGTGGCGCCGTTGATCCGCTCCACCGTCACCGTGCCGAGGCTCCCGGCACGCGCGGCGGCGGCGAGGGCCTCGGCGGCGGTCCGCAGGCGGGGGTCGTCACCGGCGTCCGTGTCCGGGGCGGCGGGCCAGGCCAGCAGGGTCTTGCCGCCGCGCTCCATGTAGAGGGTCAGCTCGCCGTCCACCAGCACGACCAGGGAGCCCGCCTTGCGGCCCGGCTTGTGCCCGGCACCGGTCGGGGGCTCGGGCCAGGGCAGGGCGGCGCCGTAGGCGTTGGCGGGGTCGGCGGCGGCGAGGACCACCGCTCTGGGGTCGGGCGCGGCGGGAGTCCGGGCGCGGTGGTCGCCGTAGGCGTAGGGGTTGGCGGGGCTGCCGCCGCGCGGGCCGCCGTAGCCGGGAGCGGCGAAAGGGTCGGCGGGGGCGAGATCCCTGGGGGAGACGTAGTCGCCCGGGGCGGCGGGCGGGTCAGGGAGCCAGGTGAAGTCGCCGTCCAGGACCGGGAGGTCGCTCTCGTCGAAGGGGCCGAGGGGTGTCTCGCCGCCGGAGCCGTCGGAGCTGCCGAAGCCGGCGGAGGCGAGCGGGCCGCCGGGCGTGAAACGCGCCGTACCGGCCGGGGCGCCGTCACCGAAGGCGGATCCCGGGTGCGCTTCGCCGCGGTCACGGGCGTTGGAGACGGCACGCAGCCGGTCCACCGCGCCGTCCATCGCGAACTGGGCCGCGCCGAGCCCCTCCACCACGTAACCGCGGCGGGCCTGCCCGCTCTCCTCGAACACCGAAAGGATGCGGTACACCGCGGAGAAGCCGCCCTCCACGCCCTCGGCGGCGACCGCGCCCCGGGTGACCACGCCGTGCCGGTCGAGCAGCGTGCGGGCCAGGGCGTGGGCGCGCACGGTGGTGTCCGGCTCGCGCTGAGGGAGCAGGGACCAGCGGCCGGCGACGGTCGGCGGCCCGGTGCGCGAGGCGGTGCGGGCGGCGGCCGTCAGCGAGCCGTAGCGGCCGCGCGGCACGGTGCGCTTGGCCCGGTGGGCGGTGGCGCCCGCGGTACGGCCCGAGCCCAGCAGGGAGCGCATCGGGGCCAGCGTGTCGTTGGTGAGCCGGCCGGACCAGGCCAGGTCCCAGACCGCGTCGGCCAGATGGGGATCGGTGGCGTCGGGATGCGTGGTGGCGCGGACCTGGTCGGCGATCTGCCGGAAGAACAGGCCGTAGCCGCCGGAGAGGGTGTCCAGGACGGACTGGTGGAGGGCCGTCAGCTCCAGCGGATGCGGCGGCGGCAGGAGCAGCGGTGCCGCGTCCGCCATGTACAGCGACACCCAGCCGTCCTTGCCCGGCAGGGCGCCCGCACCGGCCCACACGATCTCCCCGGCCGCGGTGAGTTCGTCGAGCATCGCGGGCGTGTAGCCCGCCACCCGGGACGGCAGCACCAGTTTCTCCAGGGCCGACGCCGGGACCGACGCGCCCTGCACCTGTTCGACGGCGCGCACCAGCCCGTCGATGCCGCGCAGGCCGTGTCCCTTGCCGATGTGCTGCCACTGCGGCAGGAACTGGGCGAGCGCGGCGGGCGCCACCGGCTCCAGCTCGTGCCGGAGCGCGGCCAGCGAGCGGCGGCGCAGCCTGCGCAGCACGGCCGCGTCGCACCACTCCTGGCCGATGCCCGCCGGATGGAACTCGCCCTGCACCACCCGCCCGCCCGCGGCGAGCCGCTGCAACGCGCCCTCCGTCACCGCCACCCCGAGGCCGAAGCGGGCGGCCGCGCCGGCCGAGGTGAACGGGCCGTGCGTGCGCGCGTACCGGGCGAGGAGGTCGCCGAGCGGGTCCTTCACCGGCTCGGTGAACGCCTCGGGGACGCCGACGGGCAGGGCGGTGCCGAGGGCGTCGCGCAGCCGGCCCGCGTCCTCGATCGCCGCCCAGTGATCGGCACCGGAGATCCGGACCCTGATCGCCCGGCGGGCCGCCGCCAGCTCCTCGGCCCACCGCGGGTCCGCGCCGCGCTCGGCCAGCTCGGCGTCGGTGAGCGGCCCGAGCAGCCGCAGCACGTCGGCGACGCCCTCCGGATCCTTGACCCGGCGTTCCTCGGTGCGCCACTGGAGTTCCGCCTCCAGCTCGGTCAGCACGTCCGCGTCGAGCAGCTCGCGCAGCTCCGCCTGGCCCAGCAGCTCGGCCAGCAGCCGGGAGTCCAGGGAGAGCGCGGCCGCGCGCCGCTCGGCGAGCGGGGAGTCGCCCTCGTACAGGAACTGCGCGACGTATCCGAACAGCAGCGAGCGGGCGAACGGGGACGGCTCCGGGGTGGTGACCTCGACCAGGCGGACCCTGCGGGATTCCAGGTCCCCCATCAGCTCGACGAGGCCGGGCACGTCGAAGACGTCCTGGAGGCACTCGCGGACCGCCTCCAGGACGATCGGGAAGGACCCGAACTCGCTCGCCACCTGGAGCAGCTGGGCGGCGCGCTGACGCTGCTGCCACAGCGGGGTGCGCTTGCCCGGGTTGCGGCGCGGCAGCAGCAGCGCGCGGGCCGCGCACTCGCGGAAGCGGGAGGCGAACAGGGCCGAACCGCCGACCTGGTCGGTGACGATCTGGTCGACCTCGCCCTTGTCGAAGGCGACGTCCGCCGCGCCGACCGGCGCCTGGTCCGCGTCGTACTCCGTGCCGGCCTTCCCGGGCGCCTGGTCCAGCAGGTCCAGGCCCATCAGGTCGGCGTCCGGCAGCCGCAGCACGATGCCGTCGTCGGCATGCATGACCTGGGCGTCCATGCCGTACCGCTCGGACAGCCGGGCCCCGAGGGCCAGCGCCCACGGGGCGTGCACCTGGGCGCCGAACGGGGAGTGGACGACGACCCGCCAGTCGCCCAGTTCGTCGCGGAAGCGCTCCACGACGATCGTCCGGTCGTCGGGCACGTGACCGCAGGCCTCGCGCTGTTCGTCCAGGTACGACAGCACGTTGTCCACCGCCCAGGCGTCCAGGCCCGCCGCCAGCAGGCGCAGCCGGGCGTCGTCCTTGGGCAGCGAGCCGACCTCGCGCAGGAACGCGCCCACCGCGCGGCCCAGTTCGAGCGGGCGGCCCAGCTGGTCGCCCTTCCAGAAGGGCAGCCGGCCCGGCACCCCGGGGGCCGGGGAGACCAGGACGCGGTCGCGGGTGATGTCCTCGATGCGCCAGGAACTGGTGCCCAGGGTGAAGACGTCACCCACCCGGGACTCGTACACCATCTCCTCGTCCAGCTCGCCGACCCGGCCGCCGCCCTTCTTCGGGTCGGCGCCCGCGAGGAAGACCCCGAACAGGCCGCGGTCGGGGATGGTGCCGCCGGAGGTGACGGCGAGCCGCTGGGCGCCGGGACGGCCGGTGACCGTGCCCGCGACCCGGTCCCACACCACGCGCGGGCGCAGCTCCGCGAACGCGTCCGACGGATAGCGGCCCGCGAGCATGTCGAGGACCGCGGTGAACGCCGACTCCGGGAGCGAGGCGAACGGAGCCGCCCGGCGGACCATGGCGAGCAGGTCGTCGACCTGCCAGGTGTCCAGCGAGGTCATCGCGACCAGCTGCTGCGCCAGCACGTCGAGCGGGTTGGCCGGCACCCGCAGCGACTCGATGGCACCGGTGCGCATCCGCTCGGTGACCACCGCCGCCTGCACCAGGTCGCCGCGGTACTTGGGGAAGACCACGCCGGTGGAGACCGCGCCGACCTGGTGTCCGGCCCGGCCGACGCGCTGCAGGCCGGAGGCGACCGAGGGCGGGGACTCGACCTGGACGACCAGGTCGACCGCGCCCATGTCGATGCCCAGTTCGAGGCTGGAGGTGGCCACCACGGCGGGCAGCCGGCCGGCCTTCAGGTCCTCCTCGACCAGGGCGCGCTGCTCCTTGGAGACCGAGCCGTGGTGCGCGCGGGCGATGACCGGCGGCGCGCCCTGGGCGGCGCCCGAACCGCCCATCAGCTCGGCGGGGGAGTGGTGCTCGTCCAGCGGCTCGCCGGTCACGCGCTCGTAGGCGATCTCGTTGAGCCGGTTGCACAGCCGCTCGGCCAGCCGGCGCGAGTTGGCGAACACGATCGTCGAACGGTGGGCCTGCACCAGGTCGGCGATCCGCTCCTCCACGTGCGGCCAGATCGACGGCCGGTCCCCGCCCTCCTTGGCGTCGGTCGCGGGGGAGCCGCCCAGCTCGCCCATGTCCTCCACGGGCACGACGACGGAGAGGTCGAACTCCTTGCCGGACTCCGGCTGGACGATCTCCACCTTGCGGCGCGGCGAGAGATAGCGGGCCACCTCGTCCACCGGGCGGACCGTCGCCGACAGGCCGATGCGGCGGGCCGGCTTCGGCAGCAGCTCGTCCAGCCGCTCCAGGGAGAGCGCGAGATGCGCGCCGCGCTTGGTGCCGGCGACCGCGTGCACCTCGTCCAGGATCACCGTCTCGATGCCGGTCAGCGCGTCGCGCGTGGCCGACGTCAGCATCAGGAACAGGGACTCGGGGGTGGTGATCAGGATGTCCGGCGGACGGGTGGACAGGGCGCGGCGCTCGGCGGGCGGGGTGTCGCCGGAGCGGATGCCGACCTTGATCTCCGGCTCGGGCAGGCCAAGGCGCACGGACTCCTGACGGATGCCGGTCAGCGGACTGCGCAGGTTCCGCTCGACGTCGACCGCGAGGGCCTTGAGCGGTGACACGTACAGCACCCGGCAGCGCTTCCGCGGGTCGGCCGGGGGCGGAGCCGAGGCCAGCTGGTCCAGGGCGGCGAGGAAGGCGGCCAGGGTCTTGCCCGAGCCGGTCGGGGCGACCACCAGCACGTCCGAGCCCGCCCCGATGGCCTGCCACGCGCCGGCCTGGGCCGCGGTGGGCGCGGAGAACGCCCCCGTGAACCAGCCGCGGGTCGCGGGGGAGAAGCCGTCGAGGGCCCGGTGTGCGGATTTCGCCATGCGTCCATCCTGCACCCGGTCACTGACAATGACCCTGACCTGCGAAAACGAGAATGCGAACCGTGTCGGGCAGGGTGGACAATGGCCGCATGGCGGGAACCGGGGAGCGGGCACGGCACTGGCGGTACGAGGCGCTGCCCGACGTCGACCTGCTGCGCGCCCGGTATGTCCGCAAGACCTTCGTCCGGCACACCCACGAGCACTTCGTGATCGCCGGGATCGCGGACGGGGTCGAGGTGTTCCGGCACCACGGCTCGGATGTGACGGTCGGCGCCGGGGCGCTCGCGCTCGTCAACCCCGACACCGCGCACACCGGCCGGGCCGGGGTCCCCGAGGGCTGGCGCTACGGAGCGCTCTACCCGTCCCCGGACCTGGTGGCGGCGATCGCCGCGGAGACCACCGCCCTCCGCGGCACCCCCGGCTTCGTCAGCCCGGTGCTCGACGACCCGCACTCCGTCGCCCTGGTGCACCGGGTGCTGCGCGCCGCCGACGAGGGCAACGCACTCGCCGCCGACACCCTGCTGCGGGTCCTGGTGACCCGGCTGCTGCGCTCGAACGGCGGCCCGCTGCCCCAGCGCGCGGTCCGCACCGCCGGCACCCTGCTCGCCGCCCGCGCGCGTGCCGTGCTGGAGGAGCGGATGGCCGGGCCGCCGACCCTGGAACGGCTCGCCACCGACCTCGGCACCAGCCCCTTCGCCCTGCTCCGGGCGTTCCGCGACGCCTACGGCATGCCCCCGCACACCTGGCTGACCGACGCCCGGGTGCGCCGGGCCCGGCTGCTGCTGGACGCGGGCACCGCGCCCGCCGCGGCGGCCGTCGCCGTCGGCTTCACCGACCAGCCGCACCTCAACCGCCACTTCGCCCGGATCGTCGGCGTCCCGCCCGGTGCCTACCAGCGCGAACGCGGATCCGGCGGGCGCCCGGCCGGGCGCAAGAACGTACAAGACGCGCGGGACGGCGGTCCGTAACGTCCCGGGCGTGGCACAGCAGACAGCAGTCGCGGACATACGCGACGAGAACGAACCGAAACCGGACTCCGCCGTCGTGCGGGACGCGCTGGGAGTCGGCGTCGCCGTGGGACTCTCCGGGTTCGCCTTCGGGGTGACCTCGGCGGGCAGCGGCCTCGGCCTGCTCCAGACCTGCGCGCTCAGCCTCCTGGTGTTCACCGGCGCCTCCCAGTTCGCGCTGGTCGGGGCGCTCGCGGCCGGCGGCAACCCGCTCACCGCGGCGGCCGGCGCCTTCTTCCTCGGGATCCGCAACGCCTTCTACGGGCTGCGGCTGTCGCAGGTGCTGGCCCTTCCGCGCGCGATCCGGCCGCTGGCCGCCCAGTGGGTGATCGACGAGACCACCGCGGTGACGCTCGCCCAGCCGACCCGGCGCGCCGCACGGATCGGCTTCACCGTTACCGGCCTCAGCCTCTACCTGCTGTGGAACCTCACCACCGCGCTCGGCGCGCTCGGCGCCAAGGCCGTCGGCGACACCGACGCCTGGGGCCTGGACGCGGCCGGACCCGCCGTCTTCCTGGCGCTGCTCGCGCCCATGCTGAAGACCACGACCGACCGCGCGGTCGCGGCCCTCGCGGTGCTGCTGGGCCTCGGCCTGCTGCCCGTCCTGCCCGCCGGGGTGCCCGTGCTGGCCGCCGCGCTGGCGGCACCGGCCGCCCTGTACGTCTCCGGCCGCCGGTCCGGCCGTACCCGTGACGACGCTTCCGAGGAGACCCGTTGAACGCCTGGATCGCGATCGGCGCGACCGTCCTCGGCTGCTACGCCGTCAAGCTCGCCGGCCTGCTGGTGCCCGCGGGCGTCCTGGAGCGGCCGGTGGTGCGGCGGCTCGCCGCCCTGCTGCCGGTGGCCCTGCTCGCCGCGCTCACGGCGCAGCAGACCTTCGCCGACGGCCACACGCTCGTGCTGGACGCCCGGGCCGCGGGGCTCGGGGCGGCCGCCCTGGCGCTGGTGCTGCGCGCGCCCTTCCTGGTCGTCGTCGGCGCGGCCGTGCTGGTGACGGCGGGAGTGCGGGCCCTCGCGGGCTGAGCACGCGCGCGTGCGTCATCCCACGAAGCGGCCGTACGCCTTGAGCGTGCGCAGCGCCTCGATCGTCACCCCGGGGCGGGACTCCAGGGTGGCGGCGGGTGTCCACCGCAGCCAGCGGACCGGCCAGCCGCCGTCCTCCTGCTGCCCGGCGGCGAGGTGGTCCAGCGACCGGGTCATCTCCTCGTCGGTGAACCACGCGCGCGCCAGCGAGTGCGGGGACCTCGCGAAGTCGTGCGGGAAGTGGTGCTCGCCCGGCACGTAGCCGGGTGCCACCGGGTAGGCGTCCAGGTCCCCGGGGTCCAGCGCGGCCAGCCGGTGTTCGCGCACCAGGCGGCCGAGCCGGTCGGCGGCCGCCTCCGCGCGGGCCCGGTCGGGCACGGCGTCGAGGAAGGCGACGGCGGCCTCGACCTCGTAGGGGTGCGACTTCTCCAGGGAGTCCACGGCCTCCCAGCAGAAGTCGGTGGCCCGGAACAGCCAGGCGTGCCACACCTCGTTGCGGTGCAGCAGCCCCACCACCGGCCCGGTGGCCAGCAGCTCGCTGGGCGGGTCGTCGGTGATCGGGACGAACGGGGCGGCCGGGTAGCCGCGCTGGCTCGGCCGGATCGCCGGCAGCGCCCCGTCCGCGGTGGAGACGGACGTCAGATAGCGGCACACCCGCTCCACCCGCTGCCCGCCGCACCGCCCGAGGGCGTCCAGGACGGCCAGCGCGCGCCCGGTGTGCAGCGGCTGGCTCACCGGACCGCGCAGGTCGGGCTCCAGCGCGTGACCGTAGCCGCCGTCCTCGTTGCGGTAGGCGTCCAGCGCCGTCTCCACGGGATCGTGGCCGCCGTTCAGGAAGTGGTACGCGAAGAGGCGCTGCTCCAGCACGCGCGCGGTGAGCCACATGAACTGTTCGGCGCGGAAGAGCGGGGAGTGCGCCGGGGGCGTAGGGGGGAGTGGGGAAGCTCCGGTTTCGGCCATGGGTCAGACCGTAGGACGGAAAGCGGTCTCGGCAGGCGGTCCCGGGCAGGGCCCACTCTCAGGGGCGGGATACTGGTGTCATGCGGTTGACGGTCTTCTGGCAGCGGATGGCGGAACACTTCGGTTCCGGGTACGCCGACACCTTCGCGCGCGACCATGTGATGACGGAGCTCGGCGAGCGGACGGTGCACGAGGCGCTGGACGCCGGCTGGGAGGCGAAGGACGTGTGGCGCGTGGTCTGCACGGTCATGAACGTTCCCGGGGAGAAGCGCTGAACGGGCACGGAGATCGGACACGGGCCACGTTTTGTCAGTGGCGTCGGCGAGACTTGCACCGTGGCACCCACTGACGACGCCGGGCGGACCGCCCTGGACGCATCCCCGACCGACACGACGCCGCCCGCCGGCGCCGCGCCGCGCGGCGCGCGCATGCCGCGCTGGCTGCCGCGCGCCATGATCCTGGCGCTCGCCCTGATCGCCGCCTTCCAGCTCGGCAGCTGGGCCTTCCACCAGCTCACCGGCCTGCTGATCAACATCCTCATCGCGTTCTTCCTGGCGCTCGCCATAGAGCCCGCGGTGAGCTGGATGGCCGCCCGCAACATGCGCCGCGGGTTCGCGACCTTCCTGGTCTTCCTCGGCCTGGCCATCGCCACGGCGGGCTTCGTCACGCTGCTCGGCTCCATGCTGGCCGGCCAGATCATCAAGATCGTCGAGGACTTCCCGGACTACCTGGACTCGGTCATCAACTGGGTCAACCACACCTTCCACACCGACGTGAAGCGGGTCGACGTCCAGGAAGGACTGCTGCACTCCGACTGGCTGCGCAAGTACGCGCAGAACAGCGCGGCCGGTGTGCTCGACGTCTCCGGACAGGTGCTCGGCGGCCTCTTCCAGCTGCTGACGATCACCCTGTTCGCCTTCTACTTCGCCGCCGACGGCCCCCGGCTGCGCCGCACCCTGTGCTCGGTCCTGCCCCCCGCCCGCCAGGCCGAGGTGCTGCGGGCCTGGGAGATCGCCGTCGACAAGACCGGCGGCTACCTGTACTCGCGCGGTGTGATGGCGCTGATCTCCGGCATCGCCCACTACATCCTGCTGGAGGCATTGGGCGTGCCCTACGCGCCCGTGCTCGGCGTCTGGGTGGGCCTGGTCTCGCAGTTCATCCCCACCATCGGCACCTATCTCGCGGGCGCGCTGCCGATGCTGATCGCGTTCACCGTCAACCCGCTGTACGCGGTGTGGGTGCTGGTGTTCGTCGTGATCTACCAGCAGTTCGAGAACTACATGCTCCAGCCCAAGCTGACCTCCAAGTCCGTCGACATCCATCCGGCGGTCGCCTTCGGCTCGGTCATCGCGGGCACCGCGCTCCTCGGGGCGGTCGGCGCGCTGATCGCCATCCCGGCGGTCGCCACGCTCCAGGCGTTCCTCGGCGCCTACGTGAAGCGGTACGACGTCACGGACGACCCCCGGGTGCACGGACATCTGCGGCGCGGCACGGGCGGTCCCGGGCTGCGCACGCGCGTACGGCGGCTGGTCTGGCAGCGGCCGGCCGAGGAGTCGGGCGAGGGACCGGCCTGACGGCCGCGGGTCTCAGGAGGTGAGCACCGCCCACACCCCGGCGGCGGCCACGGCGGCCGCGTAGCAGCCCACCGCCGTGGCCACGATCCGCCACCGGACCCGTCCGCTCCAGGAGGTGCGGGACAGCGACCAGGCCAGCGCGGGCAGCACCAGCACCGCGTGCAGGCTGACGCCGTGCAGCGGTTTCAGCGGGGCCGTCGAGTCGTACGCCGCCTCCTGATGCCCGGTCCTCACGAGCACCACACCGCGCGCGATCATCGCGGCTCCCGAGACCAGCGCCACGAGCAGCACCGCGAACCCGGAGCGCACGGCGAGCGCCATGCCCTCGGGACCGGCGGGCCGCCGCCGGAACGACACCACGGCGAAGACGGTGAGCAGCACCACCAGCACACCGCCGCCCACCGCGAGCGTCATCGACACCGCCGTGTCGAACGGCGTCTCCATGTCCAGGTGCGAGGGCACCCGGCGCCACGCCTGCAGGGTGATCCCGCCGACCTCCACCACGCAGTCGGCGGCGAACACCACCAGCAGCACGGTCCGCAGCCGCTCCCCGGTCCTCAGGTACGAGGTGACCCAGGTGACCGCCATCAGCGTCAGCCCGAAGGACAGCCCGAACGTGACCGGCTTGCGCCAGGACACCGGGCCCCACCAGGGGCCGCCGTCGACGGCGAACACCACCAGGTGCGCGAGCCCGGACAGCACGAGGACCGTCCCGGTGGCATGACAGAGACGCTCGGCGGGGCGGACTTCGCGCAGCCGGCTCACCGGGCGGTCGCGGGGCGGGGTCTTCAGGGACGAGAGCATGCGGCCAGCCTCCCGGCAGCCGTCCGCACGGTCGTCGTCCGGCCGGAGGCACCCGCCGTACGCCGGGGGGAGTAGGCGGGCGGACGGTCAGGCGAGGGTGGCGGCAGGCGGGGTCCACCGCCGGGTGCGGGGCACGGCGCCCTGGACGCCGTAGTCCTTCTTGAGGTGTTCGGGGATGGCGTAGTGCATGACGCGGCCGCGGGTGAGCGAGGACAGTTCGAAGACGGTGGTGAGACGGCCGAGGTGGTCCAGGGCCCAGGCGCCCAGCGGGGAGCGGTCCTCGATGGTCTCCAGGACGCCCAGGAGATGCGGTACGGCCTTCGCCACGGTGTCCCACGGGGTGCGCGGCACCTCCAGCCAGTCCGCGCAGGTGTCGCCGACGAGGTGGCGGACGAGCGCCGGGACGATCGGGTCGAAGAAGGTGCCGGGGACGACCTCCTCGTACAGCTCGACGAGCTGCCGGGTCAGGTGGGCGCCCTCGGCGGAGGGGCCCATGTGGCGGACCATGTACCGGTCGAGGAAGGCGCGGGCCTCGTCGAGGGTCTTGGGCACGGCCTCCTGGTCGACGCCGAGCATGGCGCCCACCACCCGCCACGCGTAGTAGTAGGCCTCCGCGCCCTCCGTGGACAGATGGACGCCCAGCCGGTGCAGGCTGTCGAGGACCAGCAGGGAGAAGAACATCTGCCCGCCGATCATGTCCTCCTGGCAGATCGGCGTGCCCAGCGCCTCGGTGTCCCACCGGTTCTCGCGCCTGAGGTGGTGCCGGATCGAGGCGTGCAGCAGACGCACCTTCTGGGCGGCGGGCACGAAACGCCCGCCGGCCTCGAAGGCGTCGGGCTGCATCAGGTGGACGGTGAACTGGCCGGTCTCCGCCATGCGCTTCGAGGGGTAGGCGAGCCCGTGGGTGGCCGACAGCAGCCCGGCCACGTGCGGGACGAGGTAGCAGGCGGGCATGGCGGCGAAGGAGAGCGCGGTCGCGATGTGCACGTTGTTGTCGATGAAGAAGAGCCGGGCCTTCTCCATCTCGCCCCAGTCCACCCAGGAGGGCGGCATCCGGGTGGCCTCCAGGTACGCGCGGGCCACGTCGGGCAGCCCGTCCGGCAGCGGAGCGCCGGCCGTGGAGACGTAACGCATCAGCGTGTTGAACGTGCCCACCTCCCCGCGCTCGAAGAGGGTGGCGACCGTGGCGTCGGCGAGTTCGTCACCGGCCTGCCGCAGGGGGTCCGACGATGCCTCGGTGTGGGTCACGCAGGGCTCCTTGTCTTCACGGGTCACGTCGTTCTCACGGGGACGCCCGGTCCTGCGGGCCGTGGACGGGTGTCAGGACGCGCGGACCGCCGCCGAGCGGGCCAGCGCGGTCAGGGCGCCGGCGGCGGGGGCCGGCACGGGCAGTGAGCCGAGGGCGTCGAGCGCCTCCACGACCCGCGTGCCGATCATGTGCTCGATCCGGTCGGGCGCCCCGAGCCGGCACATCACCTCGCGGACCGCGTCCAGGCCCTCCGCTCCCAGATCGGGTCTGCCGAGCAGCGCGCCGAGCCGTTCCCGGTCCTCGGCGCGGGCGAGCCGCCAGGTCTCCGCGAGCAGCGCGGTGGGCCGCCGGCCGCGGACGTCGTCGGCATTGGCCTTGCCGGTGCGCTCCGTCTCCCCGAACAGGCCGAGCAGGTCGTCGCGGAGCTGGAACGCCTCGCCCAGCGGCAGCCCGTACGCGGAGTACCCGGCCCGCAGCCGCTCGCCGGCCCCGGCCAGGGCGCCGCCGATCAGCAGGGGCTGCTCCACGGTGTACTTGGCGGTCTTGTAGCGGATCACCTTCAGCGAGGCGGCCGTGTCCGGGCCGGTGCCGGTGCGCAGGATCTCCAGGCACTCGCCCGCGATCAGCTCCCGGGCCAGCAGCGACCACAGGGGGCGGCCCCGGGCGAGGTAGGCGGCGGGCAGGCCGCAGGTCGCGAACAGCTGTCCGGCCAGCGACATCAGCAGATCGCCGACCAGCATCGCCAGCGACCGCGCGGTGCCGTCGGCGCACGGGCCGGCGGGCACGGCGGTCCGCAGGGCGACATGTGCCGTGGGGCGCCCGTGCCGCAGCGGGCTGTCGTCGATGAGGTCGTCGTGCACGACGGCGGCGGCGTGCACCAGCTCCATGGAGGCCGCGGCCCGCACCAGTGCGTCGCTGTCCGGCTGGCCCGCCGCCCGCCAGCCCCAGTAGCAGAACGCCGCCCGCAGCCGCTTGCCGTCCGCGGCCGCCGCCTCCAGCTGCCCGGCCACCGGGCCCAGGAGCGGGTCGATCGCCGCGAACAGGTCGGCCTCCTGGGCGACGAACCGGTGCAGTACCTCGTCGACGCGGTCCTTGAAGGCGGTCGGATCCCACCGGTCAGTCATCGTCGGCGGTCCGCCGGGCCAGGGCGTGCCGGGCGAGGATCTCCAGATGGGCCTCAGGGGCGGTCGCGAAGCGGTCCAGCACCAGGCGTCCGCGAGCGGTCAGGTCGTGCTCGGCCTCCGCGGCCAGCGCGCCCGCGTCCGAGCGGCGCAGCAGCCCGCGCACCGTGCCGACGGCGGTGCCCAGCGTGCTCACCGCCAGATCGGCCAGTCCCGCCGCCAGCAGGACGGCCTGTTCGTCCAGGCCGCGTCGTACCGTCTCACGTGTCATGCGTTCTCCCATCCACGGCACACAGGGGCGCCGTCCGCCGGCCGCCTCTTCGAGGATCGCCACGCGGCGGGAGCGGCATGCGGGAAGCCACGATCGGGTGAACGCCTCCCGGGGGCACGGGTCGCCCTGGCGCGGTGCCCGGTCAGGACCGCCGCCCCCGGAGTGCCGCGCGCTCCCGCACACGTGCCGCGCACGCCCCGGTTCCGGGGCTGCCCCGCGTCCCCGCCTCGCGCCCCCGCCGCCCCGGTGGAGATGTGCGGGAGTGCCGCGTGGTGCGCTTGACACGGAATTCGAACATCCATTCTGATGGAAGCTCCGGCGAGGTCCTCGGCGAGAACCCCCAGTGGCAGTTCGACGTGGTCCGGGTGGGTATGTCCCCGAGTTGTCCACAGGTCGGACCGGCGTCGGGGCGCATTGTCAGTGGCAGGCGTTAGCGTCTTTGACGTGAAGCGATCGACTCAAGCAAACCGGGTGGAACCCATGGCAGGTACCGACCGCGAGAAGGCTCTGGAAGCCGCTCTCGCACAGATTGAACGGCAGTTCGGCAAGGGCGCGGTCATGCGCATGGGTGACCGGACGAAGGAGCCCATCGAGGTCATCTCGACCGGGTCGACCGCGCTCGACGTCGCCCTCGGCGTCGGCGGCCTGCCGCGCGGCCGGGTCGTGGAGATCTACGGGCCGGAGTCCTCCGGCAAGACGACCCTGACCCTGCACGCGGTGGCCAACGCGCAGAAGGCCGGCGGCCAGGTCGCGTTCGTGGACGCGGAGCACGCCCTCGACCCCGAGTACGCGCAGAAGCTCGGCGTCGACATCGACAACCTGATCCTCTCCCAGCCCGACAACGGCGAGCAGGCCCTGGAGATCGTGGACATGCTGGTCCGCTCCGGCGCCCTCGACCTCATCGTCATCGACTCCGTCGCCGCGCTCGTCCCACGTGCGGAGATCGAGGGCGAGATGGGCGACAGCCACGTCGGCCTGCAGGCCCGGCTGATGAGCCAGGCCCTGCGGAAGATCACCAGCGCGCTCAACCAGTCCAAGACCACCGCGATCTTCATCAACCAGCTCCGCGAGAAGATCGGCGTGATGTTCGGCTCCCCGGAGACCACGACCGGTGGCCGCGCGCTGAAGTTCTACGCCTCGGTGCGGCTCGACATCCGCCGCATCGAGACCCTGAAGGACGGCACGGACGCGGTCGGCAACCGCACTCGCGTCAAGGTCGTCAAGAACAAGGTGGCCCCGCCCTTCAAGCAGGCCGAGTTCGACATCCTCTACGGCCAGGGCATCAGCCGCGAGGGCGGCCTGATCGACATGGGCGTGGAGAACGGCTTCGTCCGCAAGGCCGGCGCCTGGTACACGTACGAGGGCGACCAGCTCGGCCAGGGCAAGGAGAACGCCCGCAACTTCCTCAAGGACAACCCCGACCTCGCCAACGAGATCGAGAAGAAGATCAAGGAGAAGCTGGGCGTCGGTGTCCGCCCGGAGCAGCCCGCCGCCGAGCCGGGCGCGGACGCGGCGGTCGCCACCGCGGACGACGCGGCGAAGACGGTGCCGGCCCCGGCCGCCGCCAAGGTCACCAAGCCCAAGGCCGCCACCGCCAAGAGCTGACGCCGTGACACGACGAACCGACTGGGCCGACCACGAGTACACGTCCCCCGGCGCCCCACGGGGGAGGGGAACCGGGGACGGTTCCACGGCCCACGGCACGGGCGGCGACGGATACGGGGACGACAGCGGGGGACGGCCGGTGCCGCGTCGGCGCCGGGACGGGGGTGCGGCACCGGGAAGCGACGGCTCGTACGGGCGTGACGGCGCGTACGAGGACGACGGCCCGCCCGACCCGTACGACGAGTACGGGAACGGCACGCAGGACGGCCCGGACGGGCCCCGCGGACACGGATCACCCGGCCGTGGCTCGCGGCGGCCCGGGACGCGCCGCCGGCGTGGCTTCGGGGAGCCGTCGGGTGAGGACGGAGGTTCCTCCTCCTCGTCGAGGGCCGGGCAGGGGGAGTCTCCGGCGGACCCGGCTGAGCAGGCACGGGCGATCTGCCTGCGCCTGCTCACCGGGACCCCGCGCACCCGGAAACAGCTCGCGGACGCCCTGCGCAAGCGGGAGATCCCCGATGACGTCGCCGAGGAGGTGCTGTCCCGGTTCGAGGAGGTCGGACTGATCAACGACAGCGCGTTCGCGGACGCCTGGGTGGAATCCCGGCATCACGGCCGGGGGCTGGCCCGGCGCGCACTCGCCCGGGAACTGCGGACCAAGGGGGTCGACTCGACGCTCATCGACGAGGCCGTCGGGCAGCTCGACTCCGAACAGGAGGAGGAGACGGCCCGCGAACTCGTCGCCCGCAAACTCCGCTCCACCCGGGGCCTGGACCGGGACCGCCGCCTGCGCCGCCTCGCCGGCATGCTCGCCCGCAAGGGGTATCCCGAGGGCATGGCCCTCAGGGTCGTCCGGCGAGCCCTGGAGGAAGAGGGCGAGGACACCGACTTCCTCGAGGGCGGGGACTTCTGACGGGCCGTCGGATCCGGGACCGTCCCGGATCCCGTACCGGCCGTCGGCGCCGCCGGTCGGCGCCTTCGTCAGGGAGTGACCGGCAGTCCCGCGGCCTTCCAGGCCTGGAAGCCGCCGATCAGGTCCGTGGCCCGGTGCAGGCCCAGCTGGTGCAGGGAGGCCGCGGCCAGGCTGGACGCGTATCCCTCGTTGCAGATCACGACGACCTGGACGTCGTGACCGGTGGCCTCGGGGACCTTGTGGCTGCCCTGGGGGTCCAGGCGCCACTCCAGCTCGTTGCGCTCTATGACGAGGGCACCCGGGATCACGCCGTCCTGCTCGCGCAGCGCCGCGTACCGGATGTCGACCAGCAGAGCCTCGCCGGAACGCGCCGCCTCGTACGCCTCCCGCGCCGCCACGCGCCGGTAGCCGCCGCGGACCCGCTCCAGCAACTCGTCGATGCCCACGGGGTGTTCTGCGGCGCCGCTCACTGCCAGTCCTCCGGCCGCTCGACCTGCTCCAGGCGCAGCACCGGTCCGCTGCGGCTGTAGCGGCGGATCCGCGGCAGCGGCGGGTAGTAGGCGTGGACGGAGACCGCATGGCGCTCGGTGGACTCGTTGAGCACCTCGTGGACGTGGTCGCGGCCGAAGGAGCGGCCCTTGCCGGCGGGCAGCCGGCGCTCCCGGTCGACGTCCTCGGAGAGTTCCAGGGTCTTCCAGCCGTCGGTGGGCAGCCTGGTGGCCAGCGAGTTCTCCCGCAGCTCACCCGCGGCGGTGAGGAAAGCGCCGACCGACTCGGCGTGGTCGTGCCAGCCTGTGCCGGAACCGGGCGGCCAGCCGATCAGCCACGCCTCGCTGCCGCCGGGACCGTCGAGCCGCACCCAGGTGCGGCCCTCCGGGTCGAGCGGGAGCGAGGCGATCAGCTCGGTGTCCGCGGCCGTACGGCGGACGAAGTCGAGGAGGTCCGCCTGGGTGGGCGCGGCGCCGGGCGCGGAGGCGGACGGAGAGACGGAGGAGGAAGAGGTGGAGAGAGAGGCAGACACGTGCACCGTTCCTGATGAAGATTCGCCGAAGGGGGGCGCCGACGGCGCCCCGCGAAGGAGGAAGAGAAAGCGAAATCAGCAGGACGGAAGACACACGCAGCCCGCATAGCGGACCAGGTCGACATGGACCTTCCGCCACAGGCGCACAGTGGTGTCGTTCACGTTGCGGAGTACACCACGCCGGTGCAGGCGGGTCAACTCACTGTCAGCATGTGGACCGCACGCTCACCGGGCGCGCGATCCGGCCTCCGCCGCCTCCTCCGTCTCTGTCTCCGTCTGCGTCTTCTCCGGGTCCTTGCCGCCGAGCGTCGCCTCGGCGGCCGCGTACAGATCGGCCGGGCGGACGCCGCTCAGGGCGGTGACCAGATGGCCGTCGGGGCGCACGAGCAGCACCGAGTGCGCCGGTGCGCCCGGGTACTCCTCGGCGACCAGCAGCTCGGCGGGGTGCGGCAGCGCGGTCACGGCCGCGGCGAGCCGGGGCATGACACCGGCGGAGACCCAGTGCTTGCGGTCCCAGACCCCCGTACCGGGCGCGATGAGGACGACGAGCAGCGCACCGCGGCCGAGCCGGGAGCGCAGCTGGACGAAGGTGCCGTCCTCCGCGGTGACCCGGACGTCGGTCACGGGCGCCCCCGGCGGGGTGTCCACCGGGATCTCGTGCTCCAGATGCCGGGGCGCGAGCGGCGAGCCGGCGTACGTGCCCGGCGCGCCGAGCGGGCCGTGCCCCAGGTGACCGTCGGTGAGGAGCGCGTCGTGTCCGCGGGCCGCGCCGGGCACCATGCCGCGCAGCCCGCCACCGCCGCGCAGCAGCGGCAGCACCTGGTCGGCGGCGCGCAGCCGGCCGGCGACCACCGCGCGCCGTTCGGTCTGATAGCTGTCCAGCAGGGCCTCGTGCGGTCCGTGGTGCCAGGACGGGGCCAGTTTCCAGGCGAGGTTGTCCACGTCGCGCAGGCCCTCCTCCAGCCCGTGCGTGCCGAACGCGCCGAGGAGGTGCGCCGCGTCCCCGGCGACGAACACCCGGCCCGCCCGCCAGCGGCGGGCGAGACGGTGGTGGACGGTGTGCACACCGGTGTCGAGCAGGTCGTACGGCGGGGTGGTGCCGTCCGTCCAGCCCGCGAGGGTCTCCCGGATCCGGTTCACCAGGAGCTCGGGCGTGACGAGGTCCTTCCCCGGCGGCAGCAGCCAGTCCAGCCGCCAGACGCCGTCCGGCAGGGGGCGGGCGGTCACCTCCGCGGCCGGGGGCCCGGACATCCGCCACGGCGGCGTCCGGTGGAGCAACGCCTGGCCGGGCCAGGGAAGTTCCGTGCGCAGCGCGGCGACCGCGTGCCGTTCGACGGCCGTACGGCCCGGGAAGCGGATGTCCATGAGCTTGCGGACGGTGGAGCGGGGACCGTCGCAGCCCACCAGGTGACTGCCGCGCCACCAGGTGCCGTTGGGGCCGCGGGTGTGCGCGGTGACGCCGGAGCGTTCCTGCTCGACGGTGTCGAGCCTGCTGTCCGTGGCGATCTCGACCAGCGGCTGGGCTGCGACGGCGGTGCGCAGCGCGTGGGTGAGCGTGTGCTGGGCGATGTGCAGCGGCGACGGCTCGCCGGCCGCGTCGAAGACGACCTCGCGCGTCACCTGCTTGCGGCGCATCGAGCGCCAGCCGGTCCAGCGGGTGCCCAGCTCGTCCAGCGGGGCGCCGGACAGCCGTGTCAGCAGGGCCGCGGTGTCCTCGCGCAGCACCACCGTGCGCGCCGGTCGCGGCTCGTCCTTGCCGGACCCCTCGTCCAGGACGACGGAGGGCACCTCATGGCGCGCGAGCGCCAGCGCCAGCGTGAGCCCCACGGGCCCCGCTCCTACGATGATCACCGGGTCCACGGCGCGACGCCCCCTGCCCGTACGCGAGTCCCGACGGAGACGGATGAACAGGTCGGTGGAGCAGGGTGCACGATCACAGAACGTATGCAACAGACTGGGCGGCACCCGGTCAAGCGGCGCACCCGGGGACACGTCAGCATGGCGGGCGCGCGGGCCCCGTGGCGCACGGGAAAACGGCGGAGGCGGTGACCGTACGGCCACCGCCTCCGGGCGCGTCGCGCGGGTTGACCCGATGTCAGCGGAGGTTCGAGTCCGCCCCGGTGGCGTAGGTGCCCGAGATCTCGGCCGCGTTCAGTTCGCTGACGTCCTCGGCGCCCAGGACGGCGCCGGTGCCGCGGGTGCTGCGGCGCAGCCGGCCCTCCAGCCAGGACGCGAACGTGGTGAGGGCCAGGTTCAGCAGGATGAAGACGATCGCCACGACGATGAAGCTCGGGATGACGTTGGCGTAGTTGGCGGCCAGGGTGCCGCGCGCGTTGAGCAGGTCGGTGAACTGGAGCATGACCCCGCCCAGCGCGGTGTCCTTCACGATGACCACGAGCTGGCTGACGATGGCCGGCAGCATCACGGTGACCGCCTGCGGCAGCAGGATGCCGGCCATCGTCTGCCCCTTGCGCAGACCGATCGCGTAGGCCGCCTCCGTCTGTCCCTTGGGCAGGGCCAGGACGCCGGCCCGGACGACCTCGGCGAGCACCGAGGCGTTGTAGAGCACCAGGCCGGTGACGACCGCGTACAGCGGCCGGTCCTCGCTGGCGACGCCGGTGGAGCGGACGTAGAACTCCATGGCGAACAGCATGAGCAGCAGGACCGGGATCGCGCGGAAGAACTCCACGACGGCGCCGGCCGGGACGCGTATCCACGCGTGGTCGGACATCCGGGCTATGCCGAAGACCGCGCCCAGCGGCAGGGCGATGACCATGGCGAGGGCCGCGGCCTTGAGGGTGTTGCCGAGGCCCGGCAGCAGATAGGTGGTCCACGCCTCGGAGGTGGTGAACGGCTGCCACAGGGCCCACTTGAGCTGGCCCTTGTCGTCCATCTTCTGCCAGACCCACCACAGCAGGAGGGCGAGCAGCAGGACGAAGACGACCGAGAGCAGGACGTTGCGTCGTTTGGCACGGGGCCCGGGGGCGTCGTACAGAACCGAGGTCATCGCTTCACCGCCAGGCGCTTGGCGAGCCAGCCGAGGAACAGGCCGGTCGGGAGGGTCAGGACCACGAAGCCGAAGGCGAAGACGGCGCCGATGGCCACGGTCTGGGCCTCGTTCTCGATCATCGTCTTCATCAGGGCGGCGGCCTCGGCGACGCTGATCGCGGCGGCCACGGTGGTGTTCTTGGTCAGCGCGATCAGGACGTTGGCCAGCGGGCCGATCACCGCGCGGAAGGCCTGCGGCAGCACGATCAGCCGCAGCGTCTGGGAGAAGTTCAGGCCGATCGCGCGGGCCGCCTCGGCCTGTCCGACCGGCACCGTGTTGATGCCGGAGCGGATCGCCTCGCAGACGAAGGCCGCGGTGTAGGCGACGAGTCCGAGCACGGCCAGCCGGAAGCCCTGGACCTTGAAGTCGTGGGCGCCCAGGGTGACGCCGAAGATGTCGGCGAGACCGAGCGAGGTGAAGATGATGATGACGGTCAGGGGGATGTTCCGGACGATGTTGACGTAGGCCGTGCCGAACCCGCGCATCAGAGGGACCGGGCTGACCCGCATCGCGGCCAGCAGGGTGCCCCAGACGAGGGAGCCCACGGCGGAGAAGACGGTCAGTTTCACCGTCGTCCAGAACGCCCCTAGGACGTCGTAGCCTTGAAGAAAGTCGAACACGATTTCCCGCGCTTCCGGGTGTGTGGCGTAGGTGGAGGGCATGGCGCGCCGCTGCCTGGGGAAGCGGTGGCGGCGGCGCGCCCGAGGAACCGTGCGACCTGCCGGATCCCCGCGTCGGCGGAGGCTCCGCGGGGCGCGCGGAATCGCGCCTTACTTGACGATCGTGCCGATCTTCGGGGCCGGCTCGTTCTTGTAGTCGGCCGGGCCGAAGTTGGCGTCGACCGCCTTCTGCCAGGAGCCGTCGGAGACCATCTTCTCCAGCGCCTTGTTGATCTTGTCGAGGGTGGCGGAGTCGCCCTTCTTGACGCCGACGCCGTAGTTCTCGTTGCTCAGCTTCAGGCCCGCGAGCTTGAACTGGCCCTTGTACTTGTCCTGGGCGGCGAAGCCCGCGAGGATCGAGTCGTCCGTGGTCACGGCGTCGACGGAGCCGCTCTGCAGGCCGGCGATGCACTCCGAGTAGGTGCTGACCTCCTTGAGGTTGGCCTTCGGGGCGATCGTCTTCTGGATGTTCTGCGCCGAGGTCGAACCGGTCACCGAACACAGGTTGTTGCCGTTGAGGTCGGCACCCTTGGTGATCTTCGAGTCCTTCTTGACCAGCAGGTCCTGGTGGGCCAGCAGGTACGGGCCGGCGAAGTCCACCTTCTGCTTGCGCTCGTCGGTGATCGAGTAGGTGGCCGCGATGAACTTCACGTCACCGCGCGCGAGCGCGTTCTCGCGGTCGGCGCTCTTGGTCTGCACGAACTCGATCTGGTTCGGCTTGTAGCCGAGCTGTCCGGCGACGTACGTGGCCACGTCCACGTCGAAGCCCGAGAAGGAGCCGTCCGGCTCCTGGAGGCCGAGGCCGGGCTGGTCGTACTTGATGCCGACCTTGATCTTGCCGCCGCCCGAGGAGCCGTCGTCGCTCTTGTCGTCGCTGCCGCCGCACGCCGTGGCGGACAGGGCGAGCGCGAGCACGGCGGCCGAGGCGGCGGTGACCTTGCGGAGCTGCATGTTGAACATCCCTCGTTCGGTGAAGACGACTGTGGAAAGGAAGCGGGCCCTGCCGGGACTCAGTGGTGCAGGATCTTCGAGAGGAAGTCCTTGGCCCGGTCGCTGCGCGGGTTGCTGAAGAACTGGTCGGGCGTGGCCTCTTCGACGATCCGGCCGTCCGCCATGAACACCACCCGGTTCGCGGCCGACCGCGCGAAGCCCATCTCGTGGGTGACGACGATCATCGTCATGCCGTCCCGGGCCAGCTGCTGCATGACCTCCAGGACCTCGTTGATCATCTCGGGGTCGAGGGCCGAGGTCGGCTCGTCGAAGAGCATGACCTTCGGGTCCATCGCCAGCGCGCGGGCGATCGCCACCCGCTGCTGCTGGCCGCCGGAGAGCTGGGCGGGGTACTTGTCGGCCTGGGTTCCCACGCCGACGCGGTCGAGCAGGGCGCGGGCCTTCTCCTCGGCCTGCTTCTTGTCCGCCTTGCGGACCTTCACCTGACCGAGCATCACGTTCTGGAGCACTGTCTTGTGCGCGAAGAGATTGAAGGACTGGAAGACCATGCCGACGTCGGCGCGCAGCCGGGCCAGCTCCTTGCCCTCCTGGGGCAGCGGCTTGCCGTCGATCGTGATCGTTCCGGAGTCGATGGTCTCCAGGCGGTTGACGGTGCGGCACAGGGTCGACTTGCCGGACCCGGAGGGCCCGATCACCACGACGACCTCGCCGCGGGCGATCGTCAGGTCGATGTCCTGGAGCACGTGCAACGCGCCGAAGTGCTTGTTGACGCTCCTCAGGACGACCAGTTCGCCGGTCGCGGCCGCGTCTTCCTTGGCCGCCGATACTTCGGTCATCGCTATCGGGCTCCGTCCTCCTCGGTTTCGGAGGAATGTAGTGAGCGCGCGTGATCAGCGTCATCACATCTGAGGGAGATCTGAGCATCACGATCCGATAGCATTCGGGCACATGTCGTAGTGGTCGTGACCTGTGCGCGTATCGGCCGGGTAACGGAACCCGCGCGCCGCCCCGTCTCACTTGACGTCATCGTCGTCCATCGGCGTGACTGCCATCGTGCACGCGCGCGTGCACGCGATTTCTACAAGGCGCGGGTTCTGCGCAGGCAAGCCGAGAGCGAACCAGGGCGATACGACCGCTGAACCGGAGGGGGCCGGGATGAGACTGCTGCTCGTCGAGGACGACAACCACGTCGCCGCGGCGCTCTCCGCGGTGCTGGCCCGGCACGGGTTCGCCGTCACCCACGCCCGCAGCGGCGAGGAGGCCCTCCAGGCGCTCGTCCCGGAGAGCGACGGCTACGACGTCATCCTGCTCGACCTCGGACTGCCCGACCAGGACGGTTACGAGGTCTGCGGCAAGATCCGCAAGCGCACCGCCACGCCGGTCATCATGGTCACCGCCCGCTCCGACGTCCGCTCCCGCATCCACGGCCTCAACCTCGGCGCCGACGACTACGTGGTGAAGCCCTACGACACCGGGGAACTGCTCGCCCGGATCCACGCCGTCAGCCGGCGCACCCACCACGAGGACGGCACCGTCGACGGCGACGACGCGCTCCGGCTCGGCGCCGTCCACATCGAACTGCCCACCCGCCAGGTCAGCGTGGACGGCAAGGTCGTCCAGCTCACCCGCAAGGAGTTCGACCTGCTGGCGCTGCTCGCCCAGCGGCCCGGTGTGGTCTTCCGCCGGGAGCAGATCATCAGCGAGGTCTGGCGCACCAGCTGGGAGGGGACCGGCCGCACCCTGGAGGTGCACGTCGCCTCCCTGCGCGCGAAGCTGCGCAGGCCCGCGCTCATCGAGACGGTACGAGGCGTGGGATACCGGCTCGTCGCTCCGGCCGGGTAGCGGGGACGGGTGCGCACACGCCTGCTCCCGCTGCTCATCGTCCTGATGGCGGCCGTCCTGCTCGCGCTCGGCGTCCCTCTCGCCGTCAGCGTGGCCGCCGCCCAGCAGCAGAAGGTCGTCGTGGACCGCATCGACGACACCGCGCGGTTCGCGGCCCTCGCCCAGTTCGTCGACGGCACACCCAGCGCCTCGCGCCCGATGCGCACCGACGACCGCCAGGAGACCCTGCACCGCGAACTCATCAGCTACTACGAGGTGTACGGCATCCGTGCCGGCGTCTTCTACCGCAACGCGTCCTCCATGGCCAACGCGCCCGACGACTGGGTGCTGCCGAAGACGGGCGAGGTGCGCGCCGCCTACGACGAGGCGCTCCTCAGCCGGCGCAGCCACGACCCGCAGCAGGTGTGGCCCTGGCAGCGCAACCGGCTCGTCGTGGCGTCGCCGGTCATCCGCGACGGTGACGTCGTCGCCGTGGTCGTCACCGACTCGCCCACCGGGCCGATGCGGTCACGGACCCTGCGCGGCTGGCTGTTCATCGGCGCCGGCGAGATCGCCGCGATGCTGCTCGCCGTCGGCGCGGCGCTGCGGCTCACCGGCTGGGTGCTGCTGCCGGTACGGGTCCTGGACGCCACCACCCACGCGATCGCCAGCGGCCGGCTCAAGTCCCGGGTCGCGGCGGCGGGCGGCCCGCCGGAACTCAGACGGCTGGCCCACGCGTTCAACGAGATGGCGGACAACGTCGAAGAGGTCCTGGAGCAGCAGCGCGCCTTCGTCGCCGACGCCTCGCACCAACTGCGCAACCCGCTGGCCGCGCTGCTCCTGCGCATCGAACTGCTCGCCCTCGAACTCCCCGAGGGCAACGAGGAGATCGCCTCGGTCCGCACCGAGGGCAAGCGGCTCGCCACGGTGCTGGACGACCTGCTCGACCTGGCGCTGGCCGAGCACGCCGAGGCGGACCTGATGCTGACGGACATCGGGCGGCTGGCGGCGGAGCGGGTCGCCGCGTGGGCGCCGGCCGCCGCGGCGCGGGGCGTCCGGCTGAGCGGGCAGTGCCCGGCGACCACCGCGTGGGCCGACCCGATCACGCTCTCCAGCGCGCTGGACGCGGTGATCGACAACGCCGTGAAGTTCACGCCGGACGGAGGCTCGGTGGAGGTGGACGTCGCGGCCGAGGGCGGCGTGTCCAAGGTCGTGGTCACCGACACGGGCCCCGGGCTCACCGACGAGGAACTCGCGCGCGTGGGCGACCGGTTCTGGCGGAGCGGACGCCACCAGAACGTGAAGGGATCGGGGCTGGGCCTGTCGATCACCCGGTCGTTGCTCTCGGCGGGCGGCGGCTCACTGTCCTACGAGCACCACGAGACGGGGGGCCTGCGGGTGACCGTCTCGGTGCCGCGGAGCGGCTGACGGGACGGGGCCTCAGGGCTTCACGGAGCGGTAGTACCGCCTCGCACCCTCCTGCAGCGGCAGCGGATCCGTGTAGATCGCCGTGCGCAGGTCCACCAGCTGGGCCGAGTGGACGTGGGCGCCGATGTCGTCCCGGCTCTTGATGACCGTGCGGGTCACCCACTCGGTGAGGCGCGGATCCATGTCCTCGCGGGTCATCAGGAGGTTGGAGACCGCGATCGTCGGCACCGACGTGCCCTGCTGCACCGACGGGTAGGCCGACTCGGGCATGTCGGTCGCCCGGTAGTAGAGCGCAGCCGCGCTCTTGGAGTGCAGCTTGGCGACGAGAGCACCGTCTATCGGCACGAACCTGAAGCCGAACGTCCGCGCGAGGTCCAGCAGCCCCTTGGTCGGCAGCCCGCCCGACCAGAAGAACGCGTCGATCTTGCCCTCGCGCAGCCGGTCCGGGCCGGTGTTTATGCCGTCGGCCAGCGGCGTGATGTCCTTCGCGGGATCGATCCCGGCGGCCCTGAGCACCCGGTTGGCGATCAGCCGGACCCCCGAGTCGGGCAGCCCTATCGCCACCCGCTTGTGCCGCAGCTGCGCCACGCTGGAGATGCCCGAGTCGCGCGCGACGACCAGCTGCACGTAGTCGTCGTACAGGCGCGCCACCCCGCGCATCCGGTCGGCACCGCGGCCGCCGTTCAGTTCGTACGTCTCCACCGCGTCGGCCGCCGCGATGGTGAAGTCCGCCTCGCCGGTCGCCACCCGCTGGACGTTCTCGTACGACCCCGCGCTCTGGACCAGTTTCACCTTCAGGCCCGGCATGTCCCGGCTCAGCTCGCTGCGCAGCCGCGTGCCGTACTCCTGGTAGACCCCGCGCAGCGTGCCCGTGCTGAAGGTGATCGTCCCGGTCGGCGGGGCGTCGCCGAGCGGCAGCAGCCACCACAGCAGCAGGCCGAACGCGACGACGGCCGCGGCCGAGCCCTGCAGGGCGCGGCGCCTGCCGATCCGGGGGAGCACCTTGGACATGCGCGCGATCCTGCCAGCCGGTCCCCTTCCTGACCAGGGCCGGGGTGCCCGGCGGCGGACCGGGACTGTCCGTGGCGGCGGCTACAGTCGTCCGCATGACCAGCTCCTCACCCGCCCGCCTCGTCCGAGAGTTCCACCACGCCTTCGGCCTGGACACCCGCAGCACGCCGACGGAGGTCTCCCCCGAGCTGGCCGCGCACCGGGGAGAGCTGCTCGCCGAGGAAGCGGCGGAGGTCGCCGAGGTCGCCGTCGCCGGGCCCCTGGACCGGCTCGCGCACGAACTGGCGGACGTGGTCTACGTCGCGTACGGCACCGCTCTGGTGCACGGTGTCGACCTGGACGCGGTGATCGCCGAGATCCACCGCGCCAACATGAGCAAGCTGGGGCCCGACGGACAGGTCGCCCGCCGGGCCGACGGCAAGGTGCTGAAGGGCGAGCACTACCGGGCGCCGGACGTCTCGGCCGAACTGCGCCGCCAGGGCTGGACGCCGGGCGGCGAGGCCTGATCCGGGCTCAGAGCGAGCCGTCCGCCAGCTTCCACTCGCGGTGCAGGACGCCCAGCGGGACGTTCCGCCGCAGCACCGGCGTGCCGAAGACCGACAGCTGGAGGCGGAGGGTGCCGGAGAGGTCGACACCGCCGTACAGGCTCCAGGCGCCGTGGGCCTGCGCACCCGGGGTCGCGGAGTCGGCGGTGACCGTACCGGAGGCCTCGCCGCGCAGGTAGGGCGCAAGGTCGGCGACGACGCCCACGGCGCCGTAGAGACCGACCGAGGCTTCGGCGCCCAGGGCGGTCCTGACCTCTCCCGCGGTGGTCGCCGAGGCCCGCACCGGTGTGCCGGTCATGTCGGTGCCGCTGACCGGCGTCCAGCCCCGGGCGGTGCCGAAGGTGCCGCCCGCCTTGAAGTCGCCCTTGAGGCTCTGCCGCACGTCGACGGTGATCCTGCCGTCGCCGGTGATCTGGAGGTAGCAGGTCAGGTCGAGGTTGACCACGACGGGCACCGGGCCGACCTGGAGGACCGGGTCGGCGTGCAGCTTCGCGAACGGGATGCGCAGCGGGGTGGCGGTGGCCGCCGCCCGTCCCTTCACCGCCCAGCCCGAGTCCCAGTCGCCGGACACCCCGAGGTAGGCGGAGCCGGGCGCGCTGCCCGCGCCGGCGCCGCCGTAGGCGAAGTCGACCTGTGGAGCGACCTGGACGAAGCCGGACACCATGGCCGAGGCGGAGGCCGGAGCGCCCGCCGCGGCCGGGATCTCGGCGCTGACGTCCAGGCGGAGGCTGCCGAGGGGGACGGTGGCCCCTTCCGGGCCGACGCGCACGTCACCCGGCCGGGCCCAGGACACCTCGACGTCGGGCAGCAGCTTGTCCACGGCGAAGGCGTCCGGGGCGACCGGCACGGTGCCCTTCGCGGTGTCGTCGCCGAGCAGCGCGTCGAGCGTGGCGGGCTCGGTCTGCACCTCGGTGCCCTCGGCGGTCTCGCCGATCACCCGGGTGACCTTGGCGAGCAGCCCGTCCGGGGCACCGGGCGCGGGAGCGCTGGCGATCACGTCACCGACGGCGGCCCGACCCGGCCCGGCGGACGGCGACGCCGACGCCGGTGCCGACGGCCGGGACGAGGTGCCGGGCGATGCGGACGGGGACGCGGAACTGCCCTTGCCCGGCGCGGAGATGACGGCGCGCCGGGTCCTGCCGTCGTACGCGCTGACGGTGAGCGTGGTGCGGTGCGCCTTGCGGCCGGCGCCCGCCGAGCCGGTGGCCGTGGTCGCGGTCGCGGCGGGCGCGGCGGCGACGGCGAGCGACTTTCCGTCCGTCCGGGCGGCGGCCGCGGTGGTGTCGCCGGAGACCCGGGCGGTCTCCCCGGCGCGGCCGGCGGCGGAACTCTGCTGCGGGGGCGCCGAACAGCCCACGGCGAGAAGGAGGGCGGTCACGGCGTAGGCGGGCATGAGGGCATGCCCGAGCCTCGTGCGTCTGCGCAAGGTCAGTCCTGGGGGTGGGGGGTGACGAAGAGACACCGACGAGGGCTACCGGTGAGTAGAACCGGCCGGTAACTCGGTGTGGCCCAGAGCATGCCACGCCCGCGGACACCTGGCCTCCACAATCCGGCCACGGCCCGACGTGACCTGAACCACGGCGACTTCAGGCCGCCGTGACCCATTCCGGCGGGCCCGGGTGGCCTTCTACGACGGCCTGCGGCAACTGGCTCGGACGGCCTGCGGCAACCGGATCCGACGGCCTGCGGCAACCGGCTCGGACGGCCCGGGGGCAACCGGATCCGGCGGTCCGCGGTCGCCTCTGTCCGCCGGGCGGGTGCTAGCTGCCCGTCCGGCCGAGGCGGAGGTTCCAGCGGCCGGGGCCGCCCGTGATCTCCGTCGCGGCGAGCGGCGGCACGTCCACGCGCCAGAACGCCGCCTCCGGCGCCCCGAGCGCGTGCAGCACCACGGCCCGCACCACCTCGGGCTCCACGACCGCGACGGTCCGGCCGGTGGTACGGCCCGTGCTCTCCAGCCAGTCGGTGACCCGTGAGCAGAACTCCCGTACCGACTCGCCTCCGTGCGGCGCGGCCGCCGGGTCGGACAGCCACTGGACCAGCGCCTCGGGCTCGGCGGCGCTCACCTCCTCCAGCGTTCGGCCCCGCCAGCGGCCCGCGTCGAGGCCGGCGAGGCCGGGCTCCGCGACGGCGTCGAGCCCGAGTGCGGCGGCCGTCTCACGGCAACGGACGCTCGGAGAACTGACCGCCCGGCCCGCGGGCAGCGACAGCGCCACCGCTCCCGGGTTCTCGATGGAGTCGCCGTCGTCGAAGCGGGCCCGCCGCAGCGAAGGAGTGATCGCCGGGGCTACGAGGATGACTCGGCAGGTCACGGGGGCGGTTCCTCCTGGGAAGTCCATCGGGCGCGGGTGCCGGACGCGCACGACAGTACGCCCTCCGGCGGTGGCCCGACGGACCCGCCGGAGCCGGTCACCGGCACCGCCGCGCACCGGCCCGCGGCGCGGAGGAGCCTCGCTGTCAGTGGCGGCTGACAGACTGCCGTCGTGGACACTCAGCGTCGGGAACTGGCCGCACGTTTCGTCGAACTGCACCGCGAGGGCTGCTTCCTGCTGCCCAACGCCTGGGACGCGGGAAGCGCCCGCGTCCTGGAGTCGGCCGGATTCCCGGCCGTGGCCACCACCAGCGCGGGCGTGGCCTTCTCGCTGGGCCGCCCGGACCACGACTACGCCGACGACGAGTCGGCCGGGGACCGCGTGGACCGTACGACCATGATCCGCCGGATCGGCGAGATCGCCGCCGAGGTGCGGATCCCGGTGAGCGCGGACCTGGAGGACGGGTTCGGCGAGGCGCCCGCGACCGTGGCCGAGACGATCTCGATGACCCTCGCGGCGGGAGCCGCCGGCGGCAACATCGAGGACTTCACCGGCGACCGCTCCCGTCCCCTGTACGAACCGGAACTGTCGGCGGACCGCATCCGTGCCGCCCGGGAGGCCGTCGACGCGTCGGGCGAGCCGTTCGTCCTGGTCGGCCGTACCGACGTGCTGCTGACCGGAGGGCCGCTCGACGAGGCGGTCCGGCGGGCCAACGCCTTCCTGGCGGCCGGCGCGGACTGCGCGTTCGTGCCGGGAGCGGCCGACGCGGACACGATCGGCACCCTGGTCCGCGAGATCGACGGCCCGCTGAACGTGGTCATGGGCCTGACCGGCGCCGCCCTGTCCCTGGCCGGCCTGCGCGACCTGGGGGTACGCCGGGTCACGGTCGGCGGCAGCATCGCCCGGGCGATGTACGCGCACCTGCTCGGCGCGGCGAAGGAACTCAAGGACCGGGGCACCTTCTCCTACGCCGAACACCAGATCGCGCAGACGGACCTGAACGAGCTGTTCCGACGGACGCCCGAATGACGGCGGAGATCCGAGCGGCGGCGGAGGTCCGAGAGACCGCCAATGCCCGGGTGACGGCGGACGCCCGGCCCGGCGATCCACTTTCGCGATAACACTTATCCCCGACTATTCGTCCCGAATGGGAAACAGTCGCGCCTCCCCGGCGTTGGTATGTACGACGGCGAATGACCGGAGGACCGGTATTCACCGCCGACGGATACCGCCGTCGAGGATCGGAGGACCGGGCGGCCACCCCGATCGCCGTACCGTCCCTGGAGAGCGCGTGATGACCGAGCGAGTTGAACCGATCCCGACGACCGTGCCGACCGGGCGGACGATGACCGGGAGGCCTCGGGTCGCCGTCCTCGGTACCGGCGCCATGGGCGCCCCCATCGCCCGCAACCTGCTGCGCGCCGGGTTCGACGTGACGGTGTGGAACCGGACCCGGCGGAAGGCCGAGGCGCTCGCCGGGCAGGGCGCCAGGGTCGCGGCCACTCCCGCCGGGGCCGCCGCGGAGGCCGAGTTCCTGATCACCATGCTCACCGACGGCGACGCCGTGGCGGCCGCGATGAGCGGCGTCGACGGAGCGCTGACCGCGCTCGGCCCGGACGCGGTATGGATCCAGATGAGCACGGTCGGCCTGCACGCCACCCGGAGTCTGCTGGAACTCGCCGACGGGCGGGTGGAGTTCGTCGACGCACCGGTCTCCGGCAGCTCGGGGCCCGCCGAACGCGGCGAACTGCTCGTCCTCGCCTCCGGGCAGCGGGCGCTGCGGCCCCGCGTGCGGCCGGTGTTCGACGCGCTGGGCCGCCGGACGCTGTGGCTGGACCGGCTGGGCGACGGCAGCCGTTTCAAGCTCGTCCTCAACAACTGGCTCGCGGTCCTGGTCGAGGGCATGGCGGAGACCGTCAGCCTGACCAGCGTGCTCGGCCTTGACCCCGGCCTGCTGCTGGCCACCCTCACCGGGAGCCCGCTCGGATCCGCGTACGCGACGGCGAAGGGCCGTGCCATGGTCGAGCACGACTTCGCCCCCGGATTCCCGCTGCACCACGCCGGCAAGGACGCGGCCCTCGCCCTGGCGGCCGCCGACCACTGGGGACTCGAACTTCCGCTCACCGAGGCCCTGCTGAAGCGCTGGGACGAGGCGATCGCGGGCGGCCACGCCGCGGACGACGTGGCCTCGGTCGTCACGGTCGCGGCCCCGGCCCCGCGGTGAGCCGGACACCGGAGGACCGGGCGGCAGGCGCGGGGCCTGCCTGACGGCCCCGCGCCTGCCGCAACGGCCCGCCCCCGGCGTTCCGGCCCGCTCCCAGATGGCCACGGCCCGCCCCCGGATACCGGAGGCGGGCCGTGGTGGTGCGGTGGTGCGGTGGGTCAGGGTGCGGGCGAGGGCGGGGACACCGGGGCGGCTACCAGCCGACGGCGACCAGGAGCCATTGCGGGTTGGCGTGGGAGATGAACGAGGACTGGCCCGCCACGTCGTCGTAGGGGAAGCCGTAGGCGAGGTGGTTGATGGCGTTGTCGTGCCAGAACTTGGCGTAGTAGTTCGCCGGTGCCGCCGTGTAGAACCGGCTGGGGTCGGACTGCTGGGAGGCCGGCAGGGTGGCGACGTGCCGGTTGAGCGCGGCGCACATGTCCGGGTTGGAGGCCAGGGAGGCCGCGCAGCCGAAGATGTCGGAGGTGGCCGCGTTCACGCCGACCGACTGGGCGTAGGAGGTGAAGTAGTTCGCGTTGGCGCCGCCCGCGCGGAAGCTCGGGTCGCTGCCGGGCGCGATGATCCGGTACGGGGCCTGGGTCTGCGCGAGGACCTTGAACTGGTCCGGCACCGCGCTGGTGAACCGCTGGAAGGTGGTGGCGCGGTCCTCGGCGAAGGTCTGCCGGTTCTCGCCGACCTCCGTGTCGTAACCGTCCTTGCTGTGCAGGCGCATGGCCAGCTTCAGGCCGAAGGCGTCGACGCGGGTGGTGTTGCCGTTGAAGACGTTGTTGCCGACCGTGAACTCGATGAAGTCGTAGTACGAGCTGTTCGGTGAGCCCAGGTAGAAGTACATGCGGCCCGCGGAGTTGGCCGGCATGTCGAGGTAGGGCTGCTCGGCGATGGAGTGCGTCTGGCCGTTGAAGCTCCAGTACACCTGGCTGTCGGGGTACTTGCCGTTGGTGCGGTTGAGGATCTTCACCTCGACGGCGTTGTGGGCGGCGGGGATGTCGCTGGTGCTGCCCCAGAAGTCGTCCGGCGGGGTGGTGGACCCGGGGCCGTAGACCTGGAACTCCCACAGGGAGTAGCCGTAGGGGGTGGCCCGGGCGGTGCCGTAGAGGCGGACGTAGCGGCCGCTGCCGCTGACCGTCAGGTTCTGGGTTCCGCCGGTGGCGGTGCTGGTGGAGTAGACGGTGGTCCAGGTGGCCGCGTCGGTGGAGGTCTGGATCTGGAAGGCCGTCGCGTAGGCCGCCTCCCAGGTCAGGCTCACCCGGCTGAGCTGCTGGACCGACCCGAGGTCGACCTGCAGCCACTGCGGGTCCGAGAAGGCCGACGACCAGCGGGTACCGGTGTTGCCGTCGACCGCCGCGCTCGCGGGGAAGGACGCGTTCTCGGTCGAGGAGGCGGTGGCCGGCCTGCCCTGGGACAGCAGCTGGTCCGCCGCGTGCGCGGGTGTGGGGGCGAGGACCGCGAAGAACGCGGCGATCAGGACGACGACCAGTCCGAGAGCCGTGCGCGGCCGCACGGCACCGGACGGTGGTCTGCGGGTGGGCACGCCGGCGTAACTCTGCATGCGGGTCTCCTCAAGCCGGTTCGGCGTTGGTGGGGATGGAGCAACAGCAGATCTGAGAGCGCTCCCTCGGGTTGTAGACCCAGCGGTGTCCGCCGTCAACAACTGAAGCCGAAATCAACGAAGTTGCCGCCGATTCGGCGACACGAGGCCGATCCGGGCACCGGTACCCCGCGCCGGACGCCCGCCGTCTTCGGTTTCCGACCGTTCGACCGGCTTCGGATCACCTCGCTTCTACAAGCCTTGACGCAGCCGGTACGGACCTTTCCGCGCGTCGGATCAGGGTCCGAGAAGATCACGAGCCGTGCCGTGGCTTCGTTCCGTGGGCGGCTCGGAAGGCCAGGAGGCCAGGAAGGCCGTGAGGACCGGGGGAGCGGCGGAGCGGGGGAGTCGCGAGGGCGGTCCGGGCCGGGGTGTCGGCGGGACCGCCTACCCTTTAGGCATGACCAGCAACAGCGACCGGAGCCCGGCAGTGGACCCTCGTTCATCTAAAACCTACGAAATCCGCACTTATGGGTGCCAGATGAACGTCCACGACTCCGAGCGATTGTCCGGGCTGCTGGAGAACGCCGGGTACGTGCGCGCGCCCGAGGGCGCGGACGGTGACGCCGACGTCGTCGTCTTCAACACCTGCGCCGTCCGGGAGAACGCCGACAACCGCCTCTACGGCAATCTCGGCCGCCTCGCCCCGATGAAGACGAAGCGCCCCGGCATGCAGATCGCGGTCGGCGGCTGCCTCGCGCAGAAGGACCGCGACACCATCGTGAAGCGGGCCCCCTGGGTCGACGTCGTCTTCGGTACGCACAACATCGGCAAGCTGCCGGTCCTCCTGGAGCGCGCCCGCGTGCAGGAGGAGGCGCAGGTGGAGATCGCCGAGTCGCTGGAGGCGTTCCCCTCCACGCTGCCGACCCGGCGCGAGAGCGCCTACGCGGCCTGGGTGTCGATCTCCGTCGGCTGCAACAACACCTGCACCTTCTGCATCGTCCCGGCCCTGCGCGGCAAGGAGAAGGACCGGCGCACCGGCGACATCCTCGCCGAGATCGAGGCGCTGGTCGGCGAGGGCGTCTCCGAGATCACCCTGCTCGGCCAGAACGTCAACGCGTACGGCTCGGACATCGGCGACCGCGAGGCCTTCAGCAAGCTGCTGCGCGCCTGCGGACGGATCGAGGGCCTGGAGCGTGTCCGCTTCACCTCTCCGCACCCGCGCGACTTCACCGACGACGTGATCGCCGCCATGGCCGAGACGCCGAACGTGATGCCGCAGCTGCACATGCCGCTCCAGTCCGGTTCGGACACCGTGCTCAAGGCCATGCGCCGCTCGTACCGGCAGGACCGGTACCTCGGGATCATCGAGAAGGTGCGGGCCGCGATCCCGCACGCGGCGATCACCACCGACATCATCGTGGGCTTCCCCGGCGAGACCGAGGAGGACTTCGAGCAGACCATGAAGGTGGTCCGCGAGGCCCGCTTCACCCAGGCCTTCACCTTCCAGTACTCCAAGCGGCCCGGCACCCCGGCCGCCACCATGGAGGACCAGATCCCCAAGGAGGTCGTCCAGGCGCGCTACGAGCGTCTCGTCGCCCTCCAGGAGGAGATCTCCTGGGACGAGAACAAGAAGCAGGTCGGCCGTACCTTGGAGCTGATGGTCGCCGAGGGCGAGGGCCGCAAGGACGGTGCCACCCACCGCCTCTCCGGCCGCGCCCCCGACAACCGGCTGGTCCACTTCACCAAGCCGGACCAGGAAGTACGGCCCGGGGACGTCGTCACCGTCGAGATCACCTACGCCGCCCCGCACCACCTCCTCGCCGAGGGCGCCGTCCTGGACGTACGCCGCACCCGCGCGGGCGACGCCTGGGAGAAGCGCAACGCGGCGGAGGCCGCCAAGCCGGCGGGTGTGCTGCTCGGGCTGCCGAAGATCGGCGTGCCGGAGCCGCTGCCGGTGGCCGCGGGAAGCGGCTGCGGCTGCGACTGACGGAATCGGACCTGTCGCGTCGGCCATGGTCCCGGCGGCCCGGCGGACCGGGCCTCGCGGTACCGGGCGGGGTACGTCCCGGCGGCCGGCCGGCCGGCCGGCCGGCCGGATCGGGTCTTGAGCGGATCCCGGCGCTCGGGTCGCTCGTCCCGATGTCCCGGGCGGTCAGAGCCGTCGTGACGGCGACCGTCCCGGCGGCCCGCGTGACCGGCTGAGCGGAGGGCGGTCCGGGGCCGTCGTCGCGACTACGCTGCCGATCATGCTTGTCGCCGCAGCCGTCTGCCCCTGCCCGCCGCTCCTCGTGCCCGAGGTCGCCGCGGGCGCCGCCCCCGAGCTGGACGCCGCGCGGGCCGCCTGCGCCGACGCGCTGGGCGTGCTCGCCGCCGCGCGGCCCGACCTGCTGGTCGTGGTCGGACCCGCGGACCCGTCCGGGCGGGGTGTGTTCCCGCAGGGCAGCCGGGGCTCCTTCCGGGGCTTCGGCGTCGACGTCGGCGTACGGCTGGGCAGCGGCGAAGCCGGTGAGCGGGAGCTGCCTGCCTCGCTCGCGGTCGGGGCCTGGCTGCTGGAGCGCACCGAATGGGCCGACGCGCCGATCGAGGGGCTGGGGGTCGGCGAGCCCCTGGAGCCCGAGCGGTGTGTCAGCGCCGGCCGGGAGATCGCCGGGCGGGCGGAGCGGGTGGCGATGCTCGTCATGGGCGATGCCAGCGCCTGCCGCACCCTCAAGGCGCCGGGTTACCTCGACGAGCGGGCGGCCCCGTTCGACGCCGAGGCGGCCCGCGCGCTCGGTTCGGCGGACCTCGCGGCGATCAAGGGGCTCGACGCGGACCTGGCCGCCCAGCTCCAGGCCTCGGGCCGGGCCCCCTGGCAGGTCCTGGCGGGCGCGGCCGAGGGCGCGGGCCTCGCCGGGGCGCTCCTCCACGAGGACGCGCCGTACGGCGTCTGCTACCTCGTGGCGACCTGGTCCTGACCCCTCCCGCCCGACAGCAGCCTCGCCCACCGGGCACGTCCGCGCACCGGCGCGACGGCAGCCTCGCCCACCGGCACATCCGCGCACCGGCACGGCAGCACCCCCGCCCACCGGCGCGTCCCCGCACAGACGCCCCCACGCACCGGCACCCCCTGGCAAAACGGCGGACGGCCGGGAGTCGGGTGACTCTCGGCCGTCCGCCGATCTGCGGGGTCCGTCCGGCTCAGGGGGCCGGTGGCTGGTCCCCGGGGCGGGGCGGGGCGGTGGGGTCGGTCGCATCCGGGTGCACAAACCGGTCCATGGCGTCCTTGGCCTTGCCCGTACCCGTCTGGATCTTGTCGCTGTACTTGCCCTTGGTCTTCTCGTCGACGACCCGCGCGGCCTTGTCGATGCCGTGCTGGAGCTTGTCGATCTTGTCCTCGTGCTGCTGCGCGAGATCGGAGACCCGGTCCCTGGCCGGGCCGAGCTTGGCCTTGAAATTGTCCAAAAGACCCATGGCTACCTTCCCTGTGGCTTCCCTCGCGGGCCGCTATGTGCGGGCGCCCTCACCGACCTCGTTGTCGGCGGCCTCCTTGGCGGACTGCTGCCTGGGGATCTCGGTGCTCTCGGCGCCACCGGCCGCGACCGGCGTCGGCTGCGCCGGTACCTCCGCGCTCCCGCCGCCGTCCGTGTCCGGCCCCTCGGTCACCGACGCCCCGGCCGTCTCCTCCGCCGTGTTCTCCGCCGCGTCCCGCGCCGCGGACCCGTCCGGCTCGAAGGCGGCCGGCGCCTCGGTGACCGGCTCCTCCGTGGCCTTCCGCTTCTTTCCGAGGAACCGTGCAAAAACGCCCATATCCACTCCATACGTTACTCGTGCGAGCGAAATCCCGCGTGACCCGGTGCACACGACTGCGCCACCCCGGTCACCGCCTCTCGTCGGCGGCGGGAACCTCGCAACGGGCAACGAAGGCGGACACGGACTGTCACGTAACTCGTTCGAGACCCGCCGCCGAGGTTTGCGAGACTGGTGCGGTGAGCAGCGCACCCCTCGCCCCCCGTGTCATCGCCGTCGTCGGCCCCACCGCGGCCGGAAAGTCCGACCTCGGCGTCTTCCTGGCCCAACGGCTCGGCGGTGAGGTCGTCAACGCCGACTCCATGCAGCTGTACCGCGGGATGGACATCGGCACCGCCAAGCTGACGCCCGAGGAGCGCGCCGACGTCCCGCACCACCTCCTCGACGTCTGGGACGTGACCGTCACCGCCTCCGTCGCCGAGTACCAGCGGCTCGCCCGTGCCCGCATCGACGCGCTGCTCGCCGAGGGCCGCTGGCCGATCCTGGTCGGCGGCTCCGGGCTGTACATCCGCGGCGCCGTCGACAACCTGGAGTTCCCCGGCACCGACCCGGAAGTGAGGGCCCGCCTGGAGGAGGAGCTCGCGCTGCGCGGCTCCGGCGCCCTGCACGCCCGGCTGTCCGCCGCCGACCCGGAGGCCGGCCGCGCCATCCTGCCCAGCAACGGGCGCCGCATCGTCAGGGCCCTCGAGGTGATCGAGATCACCGGCCGGCCCTTCACCGCCAACCTGCCGGGCCACGACTCGGTCTACGACACCGTCCAGATCGGCGTGGACGTGGCCCGCCCCGAGCTGGACGAGCGCATCGCGCTGCGCGTCGACCGGATGTGGGAGGCCGGACTCGTCGACGAGGTGCGCGCCCTGGAGGCGCGCGGGCTGCGCGAGGGCCGTACCGCGTCGCGGGCGCTCGGCTACCAGCAGGTCCTCGGGGCGCTCGCCGGTGAGTGCACGGAAGCGGAGGCGCGGAACGAGACCGTCCGCGCCACCAAACGCTTCGCGCGCCGGCAGGATTCGTGGTTCAGGCGCGACCCCCGGGTGCACTGGCTGAGTGGGGCCGCGGCGGACCGCGAGGAACTTCCGCGCCTGGCTCTGGCGTTGCTCGAACGACCGGTCACAGCCTGATCACGTGATGGCATCGGGATGCGCCACCGGTCATCGGGGCCTTCGGCGCCGTGCCATCATCGAGCTTCGATCGCAAGTGGAGTCCTAGTTGGGAGGGCGCGTGGCGATGGAGGCCGGCCCTCGCGACACCGCACGAGACACCGAGCACGTCGCCGTGGAACCGGGTGATCCGGACGAGGGCGCGGACCGGCTGACGCCCGACGGTCCGGACGACACGGTGGGCGGCGGGGTGACCGCCGACGGCCCCGAGCCGGAGGAGATGTTCGCCGGCGGCCCCGAGGTCGAGGTCGAGCTCCGTCCGCAGCGCCGTCTGCGGCTGTGGCAGCTGGCCCCGATCGTGGGCCTGGCCGCGGTGGGCTCCCTGATGTTCGCCTTCCCGCTCGCCTTCGACTTCGGCGACAGCGGCGCGGTGATCGCGATGCTGGGCCTGCTGATCTGCTCGTGCGCGGCCGGCTGGGGCATGATGGCGGCCCGCAGGGTGGGCTACACCGTGCCCGGGTTCCCCGCCAGGGGCTCGGAGCGCAGACCCGACTGGCGCGTGGTGATCGGATACGTCGTCCTGGTCGCGATCGTCGTCGTGCTGGCCGTCTGGCGCGTGGCCCGGCTGCGCTGAGCGGCGTACGGCGCGGCCGTCCGCGCTGTGACCGCGCTCACCGCAGCGCGCCGAGTGACGGAGCACCGGGACCCCCTCGACCAGCCACGACATGCCCACGGGCGACCCTGGCTCAGACCGTCCCGAGAGCCGTTCCCGTACGATCTGAGTATGCGCATCCCCTTCCTCAAGGGCCACGGCACCGAGAACGACTTCGTGATCGTCCCGGACCCGGACAACGCCCTGGACCTCACCCCCGCCGACGTCGCCGCCCTGTGCGACCGCCGGGCGGGGATCGGCGCCGACGGCGTGCTGCACGTCGTCCGGTCCGCCGCGCACCCGGAGGCCAGGGGGATGGCCGCCGAGGCGGAGTGGTTCATGGACTACCGCAACGGCGACGGGTCGATCGCCGAGATGTGCGGCAACGGCGTCCGCGTCTTCGCGCGCTACCTCCAGCACGCCGGGCAGGTCCCGGCGGGCGACCTCGCCGTCGCCACCCGCGGCGGGGTCAAGGCCGTCCACATCGACAAGGACGGGGACGTCACCGTCGGCATGGGCCGCGCCCGGCTCCCCGGGGCCGACGTCACGGTGAGCGTCGCGGACCGCACCTGGCCCGCCCGGAACGTGAACATGGGCAACCCGCACGCCGTCGCCTTCGTCGAGGACCTCGCGGACGCCGGCGACCTGCGCACCCCGCCGCCCTTCAGCCCGGCCTCGGTCTACCCCGACGGGGTCAACGTCGAGTTCGTCGTCGACCGCGGCCCCCGCCACGTCGCCATGCGCGTGCACGAGCGCGGCTCCGGTGAGACCCGCTCCTGCGGCACCGGCGCGTGCGCGGTCGCCGTGGCCACCGCCCGCCGCGACGGCGCCGACCCCGCGGTCACCGGAACCCCGGCCACCTACACCGTGGACGTGCCCGGCGGACGCCTCGTCATCACCGAGCGGCCCGACGGCGAGGTCGAGATGACCGGCCCGGCCGTGATCGTGGCCGAAGGGGAGATCGACTCCGAGTGGCTGGAAAACGCCACCCGCTGAACCGGTCCCACGCCGTGAACCATGGTCCGGGGCGTCGTACAACACCCGGATCCACGGCGTGTGTTGCCCCCGACGGCGAGAAACGTCGGCCACCCCCCGAACAGGTGGCGCAAAATCGTAAACCTCCAAGTCGTCGCTCGAATGGGTGATCCGTTTCACGCTGGGCGAGAGGCGGTCAGTCGGGTGTGTTGGGCTCGATAGCATCAAGCACCGGCACGGACGGGGGAACGCCACCGATCCCTGAGCCTCGTATGCCCTGGGGCCCCGTCCGCCGGTTCACGAGCCGGAGGTGCCCATGAGTGCGGAGGCCACGAACCCTGCGACGCCCGGACCTGTAGTGCCCACAGCGGCCCGCAGGAAGGCCCGCCCCCGGATCGACCTGCGTCGGCTCGGCCGGGCCGCGCTGCTCGGCAACGCCGCGCGCGGCAAGCTCCCCGACGCCATCGGCCACGTCGCGGAGGCCCACCGCGCCCACCACCCCGACGCCGACCTCGAACCCCTGCGCCGCGCCTGGGTACTGGCCGAGTCCTCGCACCGCGGCCAGATGCGCAAGAGCGGCGAGCCCTACATCACCCACCCCCTCGCGGTCACCCTGATCCTCGCCGAACTCGGCGCCGAGACCACGACCCTGACGGCGTCCCTGCTCCACGACACCGTCGAGGACACCGACGTGACCCTCGACCAGGTGCGGGAACAGTTCGGCGAGGAGGTCCGTTATCTGGTCGACGGGGTGACGAAACTCGAGAAGGTCGACTACGGGGCCGCCGCCGAACCCGAGACGTTCCGCAAGATGCTCGTCGCCACCGGCAGCGACGTCCGCGTGATGTCGATCAAGCTCGCCGACCGTCTGCACAACATGCGCACCCTCGGCGTGATGCGCCCCGAGAAGCAGGAGCGCATCGCCAAGGTCACCCGCGACGTCCTCATCCCGCTCGCCGAACGGCTCGGCGTGCAGGCCCTGAAGACCGAGCTGGAGGACCTGGTCTTCGCCATCCTGCACCCCGAGGAGTACACGCACACCAGAGAGCTGATCGCACAGAACGCGGCCCGCGCCGACGACCCCCTGGCCGACATCGCCGACGAGGTGCGCGGAGTGCTGCGCGAGGCCGACATCCCCGCCGAAGTCCTCATCCGGCCGCGCCACTTCGTCTCCGTCCACCGCGTCGGCCGCAAACGCGGCGAACTGCGCGGCGCCGACTTCGGCCGCCTGCTCGTGCTGGTCAACGAGGACGCGGACTGTTACGCCGTCCTCGGTGAACTGCACACCTGTCTCACCCCGGTCGTCTCGGAGTTCAAGGACTTCATCGCCGTACCGAAGTTCAACCTCTACCAGTCGCTGCACACCGCGGTGGCCCGCGCCGACGGGCAGGTCGCCGAAGTCCTCATCCGCACCCACCAGATGCACAAGGTCGCCGAGGCCGGCGTCGTCGCCCTCGGCAACCCCTACGCCCCGGCCGGCGAGGCACCCGCCGCCGACGCCCCGGACGACGGCGAGCGCGCCGACCCGACCCGCCCCGGCTGGCTCTCCCGCCTCCTCGACTGGCAGAAGGCCGCGCCCGACACCGACACCTTCTGGTCCACCCTCCGCGAGGACCTCGCCCAGGACCGCGAGATCACCGTCTTCCGCCCCGACGGCGGCACCCTCGGCCTCCCGGAGGGCGCCACCTGCGTCGACGCCGCCTACGCCCAGTACGGCGAGGACGCGCACGCCTGCATCGGCGCCCGCGTCAACGGCCGCCTCGCCACCCTCAGCACCGTCCTCAAGGACGGCGACAGCGTCCAGCTGCTGATGGGCCAGGACCCGGCCTCCGAACCCTCCCGGGAGTGGCTGGACCACGCCCACACGCCCGCCGCGCGCATCGCGATCCAACGCTGGCTCGCCACCCACCCGGACAGCGCCGAGGAGCCGCACACCCCGGTGACCGTGCCCACCCGCCCGGTCCCGGAGCCCCAGAGCGCCGCGCCTCGCACCGCCAGCGCCGTGGTCGTCGACCGGCCCGACGCGACCGTACGGCTGGCCGGCTGCTGCACGCCCGTACCGCCCGACGAGGTCACCGGCTTCGCGGTCCGCGGGGGAGTGGTCACCGTGCACCGCCTGGCCTGCGCCTCGGTCGCGCACATGAAGGGCAGCGGCCGCCCCGAGACCGCCGTGAGCTGGGGCGACAGCACCGCCTGCCGGGTCACCCTGTTCGCCGAATCGTTCGGCCGCCCGCACCTGCTGGCCGACCTCACCGAGGCGATGGCCCAGGAGGGCGCGGAGATCGTCTCGGCGACCGTGGAACCGCCCAGCGAGCAGCGCGTCCGCCACACCTACACCGTCGAGCTGCCCGACGCCGCCCACCTGCCCGCCCTGATGCGCGCGATGCGGAACGTGCCCGGTGTGTACGACGTGGACCGAGCGCAACACCAGTAGGCACCCATTCGAGTGAATCGGGTGCGAGGCGTCACCGCGGGCCGGGAGCGCGCTGGTAACGGTGGTCCATGTCGCTCACCCTCCGCGTCCGTCGGCCCCGGCGCCGGCACGTCGCGCTGCTCGCCTCCGCCGTCTCCGTCGTCGCCCTGCTCGGCGCGAGCGCCCCGCCGGCGCCGCTGGGCATCGGCGACCGGCTCTTCCCCTCCCTCGGGAACCCGGGGTACGACGTGGCGTCGTACGACCTCTCCTTCACCTATCCCGGCCGCAACGACAAGCCGCTCCAGGCCGTCACCACCATCGACGCCTGGACCACCGCCGACCTGAACAGCCTCAACCTGGACTTCGCGCACGGCAAGGTCGAGTCCGTCGTGGTCGACGGCCGGTCCGCCGCCTTCGCGAGCGCCGGCGAGGACCTGGTCGTCACCCCCGACCGGCCGCTGCGGCGGGACAGCTGGACGCGGATCACCGTGAAGCACACCAGCGACCCGGTGGCCGCCAAGGGGCAGGACGGCGGCTGGGTGCGGACCACCGACGGGCTCGCCATGGCCAACCAGGCCGACGCCGCCCACCTGGTCTTCCCGTGCAACGACCACCCGTCGGACAAGGCGATGTTCACCTTCCACGTGACCGCCCCGAACGGCTACACCGTGGTCGCCAACGGCATCCCCACCGGCTCCGCCCGGGTCGGCCGCCGGACCACCTGGACCTACCGCACCGAGCACCCCATGGCCACCGAACTGGCCCAGGTCTCCATCGGCCGCTCCGCCGTACTGCACCGCAAGGGCCCGCACGGCCTCCCCGTCCGCGACGTCGTCCCGGCCGCCGACACCAAGGCCCTCGAACCCTGGCTGGCCAAGACCCCGGACCAGATCGCCTGGCTGGAGAGCAAGGTCGGGCCCTACCCGTTCGAGACGTACGGCGTGCTCATGGCACAGGCGGCCACGGGCTTCGAGCTGGAGACCCAGACCCTCTCGCTCTTCGAGAAGAACCTGTTCACCGAGCCCGCCTACCCCAAGTGGTACATCGAGTCGATCATGGTGCACGAGCTGTCCCACCAGTGGTTCGGCGACAGCGTCAGCCCGCGCGTCTGGTCGGACGTCTGGCTGAACGAGGGGCACGCCACCTGGTACGAGGCGCTGTACGCGGAGGAGAAGGGCAAGCAGCCCATGATCAACCGCATGAAGGCGGCGTACGGCGCCTCCGACCGCTGGCGGGCCGCCGGCGGACCGCCCGCCCGGCCCAAGGTGCCCGACCCCGGCCAGAAGATCAGCATCTTCCGCCCCAGCATCTACGACGGCGCGGCCCTCGCCCTCTACGCCCTGCGCCAGGAGATCGGCAGGCCCGCCTTCGAGCGCCTGGAACGGATCTGGGTGCAGCAGCACAAGGACGACACCGCCACCACCGCCGACTTCGTCCGGCTGGCGTCGGCGGTCGCGAACCGCGACCTCACCGGCTTCTTCGACGCCTGGCTGTACGGCGCGAAGACCCCGCCGATGCCCGGCCACCCGGACTGGAAGCAGGTCGCGGCCCCGGCCAAGCAGTCCAAGAAGTGACGGCGGGGCGGCCCCCGGAATAACACGGTGCCGGGGCGACCCGTACCGTGCGACCATCATGGGGTCGGCGCGGTACGGGTCGCGGGGAATCTCCCGGGGTACTCGTACGTTGAGTGAAGCGAACGCCGATATCGGCATCCCCATCGACGTAAGGACCCAATGACCTCCTCTTCTTCCCCTTCCCAGGACACCAGGCGCCTCGCGCAGGACTACCCCGAAGGTCTTCGGGCCGATGCCCTGATGGAAGAGGACGTCGCCTGGAGCCACGAGATCGACGGAGAGCGGGACGGCGACCAGTTCGACCGCTCCGAGCGTGCGGCCCTGCGCCGCGTCGCGGGCCTCTCCACCGAGCTCGAGGACGTCACCGAGGTCGAGTACCGCCAGCTCCGCCTGGAGCGGGTCGTGCTGGTCGGGGTGTGGACCACCGGCACCGTGCAGGACGCGGACAACTCCCTCGCGGAACTGGCCGCCCTCGCCGAGACGGCGGGCGCACTCGTGCTCGACGGTGTCATCCAGCGTCGCGACAAGCCCGACGCGGCCACCTACATCGGCTCAGGCAAGGCCCTGGAGCTGCGCGACATCGTCGTCGAGAGCGGTGCGGACACCGTCATCTGCGACGGTGAGCTGAGCCCCGGCCAGCTGATCCAGCTGGAGGACGTCGTCAAAGTCAAGGTCATCGACCGGACCGCCCTGATCCTGGACATCTTCGCCCAGCACGCCAAGTCCCGAGAGGGCAAGGCGCAGGTCGCGCTCGCGCAGATGCAGTACATGCTGCCGCGACTGCGCGGCTGGGGTCAGTCGCTGTCCCGGCAGATGGGCGGCGGCTCGGGCGGCGGTCTCGCCACCCGTGGTCCCGGTGAGACCAAGATCGAGACGGACCGGCGCCGGATCCGCGAGAAGATGGCGAAGATGCGCCGGGAGATCGCGGAGATGAAGACCGGCCGCGACATCAAGCGCCAGGAACGCAAACGCCACAAGGTGCCGTCCGTCGCCATCGCCGGCTACACCAACGCCGGCAAGTCCTCCCTGCTCAACCGCCTCACCGGCGCCGGTGTCCTGGTCGAGAACGCCCTGTTCGCGACCCTGGACCCGACCGTCCGCCGCGCGGAGACCCCGAGCGGCCGCCTCTACACGCTGGCCGACACCGTCGGCTTCGTGCGCCACCTGCCCCACCACCTGGTCGAGGCGTTCCGCTCCACCATGGAGGAGGTCGGCGACGCCGACCTGATCCTGCACGTGGTCGACGGCTCGCACCCGGTGCCGGAGGAGCAGCTGGCCGCCGTGCGCGAGGTGATCAGGGACGTCGGTGCCACCGACGTACCCGAGGTCGTGGTGATCAACAAGGCGGACGCGGCGGACCCGCTGGTCCTCCAGCGGCTCCTGCGCAACGAGAAGCGGTCCATCGCCGTCTCGGCCCGCACCGGCCAGGGCATCGAGGAACTGCTCGCCCTGATCGACGACGAGCTGCCCCGCCCGTCGGTGGAGATCGAGGCGCTCGTCCCCTACACGCACGGCAAGCTGGTTGCCCGTGCCCACAACGAGGGCGAGGTCCTCTCCGAGGAGCACACCGCCGAGGGCACCCTGCTCAAGGTCCGGGTCCACGAGGAACTCGCGGCGGAACTCACACCGTACGTGCCGGCCCCGGCCGCATGACGAGCACTGCATGACGAGCACTGCATGAAGGGCCGGCCCCCTCCCGGGGGGCCGGCCCTTCAGCTTTGCCGGAGCGCGGCGAGCCGCCCGGCGGCGGCCACGGCGGCCTCGGTGGGCCGGCCGCCGTAGCACCTCTCACAGACAGCGGGGGTGCGACGGCGGCCGGACCCCCGCTCACTGGCCGGCGAACTCCTTGCTGACCCCCTCGTAGACGCCCTTCGCCACATCACCGAACCGCGGCCCGGCCAGCCAGCCCGAACTCACCGGACCGATCGACGTGTTGGACACCAGCGCCGGCTTGCCGTCGGCACCCGTCTCCACCCAGCCGCCGCCCGACGCCCCACCGGTCATCGTGCAGCCGATCCGGTACATCGTCGGCGCCGACGCGTCGACCGACAGCCGACCCGGCTTGTCCGCGCACTGGTACATCAGCGACCCGTCGTACGGCTTCGCCGCCGGATAGCCGGTGGCCGTGATGCTCGGCACCTTCGGTACGGCCGGCCCGGCGAAGTTCACCGGAAGCGCCGAACCGACGGTCTCCTCAAGGGACTTGCCGCCACTTCCCTGCTCGGGCGTCACATGGATCACGGCGTAGTCGTACGACGCGCCGTTACCGCCCGTCTCCCCGCCCTGGTCGATCCACTGCTGCGAGGTCTGCGCCCCGTCACCCCACCAGACCCCGTACGGGGCTATCTGGGAGCGCCCCGCCTGCGTGAGCGCCGTACCCGTCAGCCCCTGATCGTTGTACGACGGCACGAACGCGACGTTGCGGTACCAGCCGCCGCTCTTGCCTGCGTGCACGCAATGGCCCGCCGTCCACACCAGGTTGGACTTGCCCGGGTGCGCCGGATCCTCGACGACCGTCGCCGAGCAGACCATCGTGCCTTCGGGGGAGTCGAAGAACACCTTCCCGGACGTGGCCGCGTTGGCGTGGTACGACGGCCGCACGGCCTTCGCCTCGACCGGGGCCGGCGTCGGATCCGTCACGCCCTGGTCACCGGAGAGGTCGTTCTCGTCGACGCCGCTGTCCTGGTTCGGATCGTCGGCGTTCCGCATCCGCTTCGGGTCCCACAGGCCCTTGATGATGGGGTTGACGAAGTCGTTGGCCTCACGCAGCCAGTCGGACCTGTCCCAGTTCTTCCAGGCGCCGTTCTTCCACTTGTCTATGTCGATCCCGTGCTCTTTGAGCTTGTTCTTGATGTCGTCCGGGATCTTGATCTTGCCGTCGCCGGTGTCGGCCGTGGCGGACGCGGACGCCGGGCCGCTCGCGTTGTCGTCGCCGGAGCTGTCGCAGGCGGTGGCGGTCAGCGCCAGCGCCGAAGCGAGGGCGACGGCCGCCAGCGCCCGGGGCGCGCCCCCTCGACGGGTGAACGACGGCCGGATGGATCGCATGCTGGTGACTCCCCCTGTTGGTAAGGAACTTCGGCGTCACACTATGCGCTCGCTGTGCGGGCCCGCCCATCGAAGGGCAACGGTTTCGCTACGGGCCCGGAGGCGGTGGCACTTCGGACTCCACACGGCGCACCGGTCTCGCCGAGGGCAGCGCCGCCGCTCGATCGGGCCTGCCGCGACGTGTCTGCGGGTCCCTCGGCACGGTCCAGGTAATGATCTTGGGGCAACCCGTAACCCACCGGCCGGTCCGGGGTTGGTAACGGTGGGGGTCCCGCTGCCTGTGCCCGGTGCCCGCCGATCAACTCGCCTCTGGACAGCGGGGAGGACAGCGAGCCGTGGCCGTGACGGAGTCGGTGACCGGGGAGACGTCCGGGGGAGCGCGCGAGGCGCACGAGGGGATCCTGAGACGCCAGTCGGCGCGCGAGTCGCGGGCCCGGACCTACGCCCGCGCCCTCCCCATCGTGCCGGTGCGCGCCCGCGGCCTGACCATCGAGGGCGCCGACGGCCGCCGCTACCTGGACTGCCTCTCCGGTGCCGGCACCCTCGCGCTCGGCCACAACCATCCGGTCGTGCTGGAGGCGATCCGTAAGGTCCTCGACTCCGGCGCTCCACTCTCGATCCTCGACCTGGCGACCCCCGTCAAGGACGCCTTCACCACCGAACTGTTCCGCACCCTGCCGCCCGGTCTCGCCGACCGCGCCCGCGTCCAGTTCTGCGGGCCCGCCGGCACGGACGCCGTCGAGGCCGCCTTCAAACTGGTCAGGGCCGCCACCGGCCGCACCGGCGTCCTCGCCTTCACCGGTGCCTACCACGGCATGACCAGCGGCGCACTGGCCGCCTCCGGCGGCGCCTGCGACGTACGGGTCGCCCGGCTGCCCTACCCGCAGGACTACCGCTGCCCGTTCGGAGTCGGCGGCCCCGGCGGTGCCGAACTCGCCGCCCGCTGGACGGAGTCCGTCCTCGACGACCCCAAGTCCGGCGTCCCGCTGCCCGCCGGCATGATCCTCGAACCCGTCCAGGGCGAAGGCGGGGTGCTCCCCGCGCCCGACGCCTGGCTCCGCCGGATGCGACAGCTCACCGCGGACCGCGGCATCCCTCTCATCGCGGACGAGATCCAGACCGGGGTGGGCAGGACCGGGGCCTTCTGGGCCGTCGAGCACAGCGGAGTCGTCCCCGACGTGATGGTCCTGTCCAAGGCCATCGGCGGCAGCCTCCCGCTCGCCGTCGTCGTCTACCGCGACGACCTCGACGTCTGGGAACCCGGTGCCCATGCCGGAACGTTCCGCGGCAACCAGCTCGCCATGGCCGCCGGCACGGCCACCCTCGCCCACGTCCGTGAGAACGGCCTCTCCGAACGCGCGGCCCTGCTCGGCTCCCGCATGCTCTCCCAGTTGCGTGCTCTGCAGGACGAGTTCGCGTGCGTGGGCGATGTGCGGGGGCGGGGCCTGATGATCGGGGTCGAGTTCGTGGACCCGGAGGCGGAGGGCGAGCGGGGCACGGAGGCCACGCGGAACGGACGCGCGCTGCCGACACGGGAGTCGCAGGACCGCCCGGCGAGCCCGTGGGACGGTGACAACGGGCTCCGGGGCTCGGCGCGGGACACGCCGGTGGGGCCACGGGGCGCCGCCGTGGACGGAGTCGGTGCGGACCGCGATGCCGGAGGCGGGAGCGGCCTCGGCGGCGCCGTGGTGAGCGGATGGGACGGGGGCGCACTGAGCGGGTGGGACGACGGGAGCCGGTCCCGGCCGCACCCGGCCGCCCCCGAACTGGCCTCCGCCGTGCAGCGCGCCTGTCTGGAGCGCGGACTGATCGTCGAACTCGGCGGCCGCCACGCCGGTGTCGTACGCCTTCTGCCGCCGCTGACTATCACCGACGAACAGGCCGCCGCCGTCCTGGACCGCCTCGCCGACGCCGTGGCGGCCGTGGCCCGCGACCCGGTGGCCCACGGCGTACGACCACCCCGCCGACCGGACGACCGCGACGAGCCGTCCGGCTAGGCGACCCGTCCGGAACGGGCCGACCGGCCAACGCGCCCGGGGCGGCCGAGCCGAACGGACGACCCGGAGAGCATCGGCCCGCCGGACCACCGGCAAGCCACGCCCTCCCCGGAACACGGCCGGCCTCCCGGCGGCCAGGCACCGCCGGACCATCGCCGTCAGCACCCCGTCCGCCCGACGCCGACGCCGACGCACCGCGTCGCTGCCGCCCCCGCAGGCCTTCACCGACTCACCCGGCCCGACCGGGTCACGCCTCGAACTCCACATCGTCCACTCCTCTTCCGTCACGACCACCACCACCCGATCCACACCCCGGCCGGCCGAAGTCGCCGCAGGCGACGGCCGACGACCACCGGCCGGCACCGCACCGCCGAAGCCCCCGAGGAACCGCCTTGAACGCCACCCCCGCCCCCGACGACCACGGAGACCAAGGTCCGCAGGGACACCCCGTTCCGCTCGCCGAGGCGGTTCCCCAGCAACGCGCCCGCACCGTCCTGACCGAGCCGCACCGCGACGACGCGGGGGACCTCCTGGAACACCAGGACCCGCACATCGCCGCCCAGACCGCCGCCGTGGAGAACCTGCTGCGCTGCTGGGCACGAGAGACGAACCTCCCCGCCCCCGACACCGGCACCCTCCACATCCCGCTGCCCGCCAGCGGCACGGCCCTGATCACCCCGGTCCGCCACTGGTCCCCGACCGGCTGGCACCGCTTCGGCCCGCCGCGCCTGGCCGGCGCCCCCGACACCGCCCCACCCGTCGACGCCCTCACCCTCGCCGCACTCCTCGCCAGGGAGACGCCGGTCGCCGCGGGAGCCACGGCCCCCCGACCCGCCGAGGGCGTACCAGCTCAGACCGAGGGCGGCAGCCGACCGACGCCGGTGCACGGCGGCACCGGCCTGGCCGAGGGCAGCCTCGGCCCAGCGCCCGGCGTAACCGATCCGGTCGAGCACACCAGCGGCCCCTTCGAGAGCGCCGTCGCCGAAGAGCGCGGCCGCACCGGCCCGGTCCACGGCCGCACCGGCCCGGTCGAGGCTGCCAGTGGCCACATCGAGAGCGCCGTCGCCGAAGACCGCGGCCGCACCGGCCCGGTCCACAGCGGCACCGGCTCGGTCGCCCCTGCCAGCCGCCCCGTCGAGAACGCCGTCGACGGACCCGACGGCAACCGATCCCACCGCGGCGGAGGCGATGTGCACCCCGACGGGCCGTCCAGCCCCGCCCACGGCACCGTCCGCACACCGGCGGCTCCCGCCGCCGGTGACCTCGTCGCCCGAGTCGCCGATTCCCTCCGCCGTACGGTCACCTTCATCGCGGACAGGCGAGCCCAACCGGTCGACGGACCCGACCGCTTCCTCACCGCCGAGCAAGCTCTCCTGCTCGGTCACCCGCTGCACCCGACCCCGAAGAGCCGCGAGGGCCTGACCGACGCCGAGGCCCGGCTCTACTCACCGGAGTTGCGCGGCGCCTTCCCCCTGCACTGGATGGCGGTCTCCTCCTCTCTCCTCGCCACCGACTCCGCCTGGACCGAACGCGGCCGCCCCGTCCCCGCGGCCCACCTCATGGAAAACCTGGCCGGCACCGCTCTCCCCCTTCCCGACGGCTGCGCCGCCGCCCTTCCCCTGCACCCCTGGCAGGCCCGCGAGATCCGCCACCGCGAGGCGGTCGCCGCCCTGCTCGACGCCGGACTCCTGCGCGACCTGGGGCCCCTCGGCGCCCCCTGGCATCCCACCTCCTCCGTACGAACCGTGTACCGCGGGGGCGCCCCCGCGATGCTCAAGCTGTCACTGGGCCTGCGCATCACCAACTCCCGCCGGGAGAACCTGCGCAAGGAACTCCACCGCGGTGTGGAGGTGCACCGCCTGCTACGCACCGGCCTCGCCGAGCACTGGCAGGCCGCCCACCCCGGCTTCAACATCGTGCGCGACCCCGCCTGGCTCGGCGTGGACGGTCAGGACGGGCGGCCCGTGCCCGGACTCGACGTGGTGATCCGGCACAACCCGTTCACCCCCGCCGACGACGTGTCCTGCCTCGCCGGACTGACAGCACCCGTACCCCTCGACGTCCCGGCGGCGAAAGGCGGTCCACGGCCGTACCGCTCCCGGCTCGCCCGGGTGGTCGCCCGGCTCGGCGAACGCTGCGGCCGCCCCGTCGGCGCCGTCAGCGCCGAGTGGTTCCTGCGCTACCTGGAGCAGGTGGTGCGCCCGGTGCTCTGGCTCGACGGCGAGGCCGGAATCGCCCTGGAGGCACACCAGCAGAACACCCTGCTCCTGCTGGACGCCGACGGCTGGCCTACCGGCGGACGCTACCGGGACAACCAGGGCTACTACTTCCGGGAGTCCCGACGGGCTGAACTCGACGCCCGGCTGCCCGGTATCGGCGAGCACAGTGACACCTTCGTCCCCGACGACGTCGCCGATGAACGCCTCACCTACTACCTCGGTGTCAACAACGTCCTCGGCCTGATCGGCGCCTTCGGCTCCCAACGGCTCGCCGACGAAAGCGTGCTGCTCGCGGCCTTCCGCCGATTCCTAGCCGACGTGGCCTCCGGGCCTGCCCGGCTGCGCACCTCCCTTCCCGGTCGACTCCTCGACTCACCTGTCCTGCGCTGCAAGGCCAACCTGCTGACCCGGCTGCACGGACTCGACGAACTCATCGGTCCGGTCGACACCCAGTCCGTCTACGTGACCATCGCCAACCCCCTCCTGTCCTGACCGTCCATCGATCCGTCCGACCGTCCCGCCGGCACCGACTTCGGCACCGGCCCTCCAGCCATCGGCCGCCGACAGCCTCACCGGCGTCCGTTGCCTGACCTCCGTCCCCGGACCTCTGTCCACCGACCTCCATTCACCTCCCGACCGAGGAACATGACCCACCTCGTCTTCTGAAGGAGCGCACCATGCCTCCCACCGACGCGACCGCCGACGCAGGCCCCGTACCGGTCCACCCCGTCCCACCCGCTCATTCCGATCCCTCCGCTCGCTCGGGTCCCGCCGAGGACACCCGCGACTGCGAGGACACCCTGGATCTCCGGCTTCCCGCCGACCTCCTCACCCTCCTCTCGCAGAAGGCGACCGCCCCCGACCAAGGAAGCGGAGACCTTCCCGCACCGGCGACTCCCGGACGAGCCGCCGCCCCCGCCCACGACCGGGCCGCCACGCTCGACGACGACCGATCCGCCGTACCCGGTCACGACCGGCCGGTCGCCGTCCACGACCAGCTCGGCCCGCTCGACACCCTGGACCTGCTCGACCAGCCGGCCGGCTGGGCTCCCACCGAGACCCCCGTCGGCACCTTCCGCCTCGTACCGGTCGACATCGCACGCGACCTGCCGGTCATCAGCCGCTGGATGAACGACCCCGCGGTGGCCGCCTTCTGGCAGCTGGCAGGCTCATCGGCGCGGACGGAGGACCACCTGCGTGCCCAGCTCGCCGGCGACGGCCGCAGCGTGCCCTGCCTGGGCAGCCTCGACGGCACCCCGATGAGCTACTGGGAGATCTACCGGGCCGACCTGGACCCGCTCGCCCGCCACTATCCGGCCCGTCCGCACGACACCGGACTCCACGTCCTCATCGGCGAAGCCGCCGACAGGGGTCGTGGACTGGGGTCCGTCCTGCTCAGAGCCGTGGCCGATCTCGTACTCGATCACCGGCCCGCCTGCGCGCGCGTCGTCGCGGAGCCCGATCTTCGCAACACCCCCTCCCTGGCCGCCTTCCTCGGCGCGGGCTTCCGCTACGCCGCCGAACTCGACCTGCCTGCCAAACGGGCCGCCCTCATGATCCGTGACCGGCCCCTACGTCATCTGATGTAGCGCTGAGTGATGGCGCGTACACATGTAGTACGAAGCGGCCGCCGATCAAGTTCCCGGCCCGCGAAGAAATTCGGACGCAGGCAGAAGAAGAAGCAGGCAGAAGAAAAGGACCCAGGTGACGCCCCCCGCCTGCCCCGCGCCCTGCCCGGCCTTCCCGTGCTCCGGGCCCGACCCGCCCCCTCCGGAGCACCCCGCCCGGTCCCGGCCCCTGTCCTCGCCGTGATCGCCCGATTGTCAGTGCCGGGCCGTAGGGTGGTCGCGCTATGACGAAGCCCTCTCTCCCTGAACTCCTGCACGCCGCTGTCACAGCTGTCGGCGGTACGGAGCGCCCCGGCCAGGTGACCATGGCCGAATCGGTCGCCGAAGCGATCGACGACGGATCCCATCTGCTGGTCCAGGCCGGCACCGGCACCGGAAAGTCCCTCGGCTATCTGGTGCCCGCGCTGGCCCACGGGGAGCGGGTCGTGGTGGCCACCGCGACCCTCGCCCTGCAGAGACAGCTCGTGGAGCGGGACCTGCCGCGTACAGTCGACTCCCTGCACCCGCTGCTGCGCCGCCGCCCGGAGTTCGCGATGCTCAAGGGCAGGTCGAACTACCTGTGTCTGCACCGGCTGCACGAGGGCGTACCGCAGGACGAGGAGGAGGGCCTCTTCGACCAGTTCGAGGCGGCCGCCCCGACCAGCAAGCTCGGCCAGGACCTCCTGCGGCTGCGGGACTGGGCGGACGAGACCGAGACCGGTGACCGTGACGGCCTCACCCCGGGCGTCTCCGACAAGGCCTGGGCGCAGGTGTCGGTCTCCTCGCGGGAGTGCCTGGGCGCGTCCAAGTGCGCCTACGGCCCCGAGTGTTTCGCCGAGACGGCCCGCGAGCGCGCGAAGCTCGCGGACGTCGTCGTCACCAACCACGCGCTGCTGGCGATCGACGCCATCGAGGGTGCCCCGGTGCTCCCGCAGCACGAGGTGCTGATCGTGGACGAGGCGCACGAACTGGTCTCCCGGGTCACCGGCGTCGCCACCGGCGAGCTCACCCCGGGACAGGTCAACCGGGCGGTCCGGCGCGCCGCCAAGCTGGTCGACGAGAAGGCCGCCGACCAGCTCCAGACCGCCGCCGAGGGCTTCGAGCGGCTGATGGAGCTGGCCCTGCCGGGCCGCCTGGAGGAGATCCCGGAGGATCTGGGCTATGCCCTGGCGGCGCTCAGGGACGCCGCCCGTACGGTGATCTCCGCCATAGGCACCACCCGCGACAAGTCGGTCCAGGACGAGGACGCGGTCCGCAAGCAGGCACTGGCCTCGGTGGAGGGCGTGCACGACGTGGCGGAGCGGATCGTGAACGGCTCCGAGTGGGACGTCGTCTGGTACGAACGCCACGACCGCTTCGGCGCCTCCGTGCGGGTCGCCCCGATGTCCGTCTCGGGCCTGCTCAGGGAGAAACTCTTCGCGGACCGCTCGGTCACCCTCACCTCGGCGACGCTCAAGCTCGGCGGCGACTTCAACGGCGTGGGTGCCTCCCTGGGGCTCGCCCCGGAGGGCACCGAGGGCGACGACCTGCCGCAGTGGAAGGGGGTCGACGTCGGTTCCCCGTTCGACTATCCGAAGCAGGGCATCCTCTACGTCGCCAAGCATCTGGCGCGTCCCGCCCGGGACGGCGACCGTGCCGACATGCTCGACGAACTGACCGAGCTGATCCAGGCGGCCGGCGGCCGCACCCTCGGCCTCTTCTCCTCGATGCGGGCCGCCCAGCAGGCCGCCGAGGAACTGCGCGTCCGGATCCCCGAGTACCCGGTGCTGCTGCAGGGCGAGGAGACCCTCGGCGAACTGATCAAGAACTTCGCGGCGGACCCGCGGACCTGCCTCTTCGGCACGCTCTCCCTGTGGCAGGGCGTCGACGTGCCCGGCCCCAGCTGCCAGCTGGTGGTCATGGACAAGATTCCGTTCCCGCGCCCGGACGACCCGCTGATGAGCGCCCGGCAGAAGGCCGTCGAGGACGCCGGAGGCAACGGCTTCATGGCGGTAGCCGCCACGCATGCCGCGCTGCTCATGGCCCAGGGCGCGGGCCGGCTGGTCCGGGCGTCCGGTGACCGGGGCGTGGTGGCCGTGCTCGATCAGCGGCTGGCCACCGCCCGGTACGGCGGTTATCTGAAGTCGTCACTGCCCGACTTCTGGTATACGACGGACCGTAACCAGGTCAGGCGATCGCTGGCCGCCATCGACGCGGCGGCGCAGCAGGCGGAGGCGCAGTGATCGGGGGTTAGCCTGACCCGGCGCCGGGTCAGGCTAACCCCCGATCGGAAAGACGCGGTCGCCGGGGGTCCGGGGCGAGGTGGTCCCGGATGCTTCCGGACAGTGCAAGACCCCGGAACCGGCGCAGAGGTCCCGGGGCCCGATCGGAGGGCGGGCGGAGTGACCGCCCGCCGTCGGCGTCAGACGCGCCGCAGTACCGCGACGACCTTGCCCAGGATGGTCGCGTCGTCGCCGGGAATCGGCTCATAGGCCGCGTTGTGAGGGAGGAGCCAGACGTGGCCGTCCTCGCGCTTGAAGCGCTTGACCGTGGCCTCGCCGTCGAGCATGGCCGCGACGATGTCGCCGTTCTCGGCGACCGGCTGGCGGCGGACGGTGACCCAGTCGCCGTCGCAGATCGCGGCCTCGATCATGGAGTCACCGACGACCTTGAGCACGAACAGCTCGCCGTCGCCGACCAGCTGCCGGGGGAGAGGGAAGACGTCCTCGACGGACTCCTCGGCGAGGATCGGGCCACCGGCGGCGATCCGGCCGACCAGCGGGACGTAGGACGCGGCCGGCTTGCCGGCGGTGTCCGTGGGCTGCACGCTCACGGCCTGGTCCGAGCCGCGCACCTCGTACGCGCGCGGGCGGTGCGGGTCGCGGCGCAGGAAGCCCTTGCGCTCCAGCGCCATCAACTGGTGCGCCACCGAGGACGTGCTGGACAGCCCGACGGCCTGGCCGATCTCGCGCATCGACGGCGGGTAGCCCCGGCGCTGCACCGAGTCCCGGATCACCTCGATCACCCGCCGCTGCCGGTCGGTCAGGCCCGAGCTGTCCGCCCGGATGCCTGGAGGTCGGCCCGGTAGGGACCGCTTGTGTCCCTCGGGGTTCACGGCTTCGTTCATGGCATGCACCGGGTCGAGTCGGCCCTGGGAGCGGTCCTGGGCGGTGATGGTGGCACTGTCTGCGGTCGTGGTCACGTCGGCCCCTCTCGATGGTCTCCCTGCTGGACAACGGTAGTTGCTTTCGAAAGGTTGCGCCAAACACACGTTCGAGTGAAAAACCGCGGTTCACCGTACGCGACCACATGTTTGGGTGTATGGCTCACGCGGCACCCGGCGGACAAAAGGTTCCATTGCTGTACTCTTCACCGCCGGACCGATGGCCTTGTGGGTGCGCCCAGTCTGCCATCCGGACCGCCGCCCACCGGGACCACTGCCCCCATCTGCGCCGGAGTCGCACGTGACCTCCGTGCGGCGCCCACGGTATCTCCGTATCCGCGGTAGCGGTACGTGTGCGACACGCGCAACCTGGCGATGTATCAGCCAATCACCACATCTAGTGGTTGGATTTCGAAGGCGGCCCACAAGTTGTGGTCCCCCGGGTCTCCGGCGGCTCTGAGATCGCCTATGCTTGGGGCTGCTTCGCGGGGCCCGAGTGGCCTGGCGAGGTCATCGAGTCTGCTGTGAGGAGGGTTGGAGATCATGCACTGCCCCTTCTGCAGGCACCCCGACAGCCGTGTGGTCGACAGCCGTACGACCGACGACGGCACGTCGATCCGCAGGCGCCGCCAGTGTCCCGACTGCTCCCGTCGTTTCACGACCGTGGAGACGTGCTCGCTCATGGTGGTGAAGCGGTCCGGAGTGACCGAGCCGTTCAGCCGTACCAAGGTCATCAATGGCGTGCGCAAGGCGTGCCAGGGGCGGCCCGTCACCGAGGACGCGCTCGCGCTGCTCGGCCAGCGGGTCGAGGAGGCGGTGCGGGCCACCGGAAGCGCCGAGCTGACCACCCACGACGTGGGGCTGGCCATACTCGGCCCGTTGCAGGAACTCGACCTCGTCGCCTACCTGCGGTTCGCCTCCGTCTACCGGGCCTTCGACTCGCTCGACGACTTCGAGACGGCTATCGCGGAGCTCAGGCAGGCGGCACAGGGCCCCGTCGCGGACGACGAAGACGCGGGAGCGGGGAGCCAGGAAGACGACGGGCCGGGCGGAGGCACCCGCACGCCCGAGCCCGTCCACATCACCGGCTGACGGGCGGACCGGAACCGGGCGGAGGACTCGGATCCGGTTGTCGGACGGCGATCCAGGACTTGTCGCGGATGGCAGCTGAGGGTGTCCGCGACGTGACTACAGAACAGCGTGTCACGGGAACATCGTGGCATTTCAGGGCGTTTTCGCCCGTAGAGGGAGGCGGCATGACAGAGACGGCGAGCGGTCCGGCACGGAGTTCCCGCGCGAAGGGAACCAAGGCCACCAAGGGACTGCGTATCGAGCGCATCCACACCACCCCCGGCGTGCATCCGTACGACGAGGTGAGCTGGGAGCGCCGTGACGTCGTCATGACCAACTGGCGCGACGGCTCGGTCAATTTCGAGCAGCGTGGCGTCGAGTTCCCCGACTTCTGGTCGGTGAACGCGGTCAACATCGTCACCAGCAAGTACTTCCGGGGCGCCGTCGGCACCCCGCAGCGCGAGACCGGCCTCAAGCAGCTGATCGACCGCATCGTGAAGACGTACCGGAAGGCCGGCGAGGACCACAAGTACTTCGCCTCACCCGCCGACGCCGAGATCTTCGAGCACGAGCTGGCCTACGCCCTCCTGCACCAGATCTTCAGCTTCAACAGCCCCGTGTGGTTCAACGTGGGCACGCCGCAGCCCCAGCAGGTCTCCGCCTGCTTCATCCTGTCCGTCGACGACTCCATGGAGTCGATCCTCGACTGGTACAAGGAAGAGGGCATGATCTTCAAGGGCGGCTCCGGCGCCGGCCTGAACCTCTCCCGGATCCGTTCCTCCAAGGAACTGCTCTCCTCCGGCGGCAACGCCTCCGGCCCGGTCTCCTTCATGCGCGGCGCGGACGCCTCCGCCGGCACCATCAAGTCGGGCGGCGCCACCCGCCGCGCCGCCAAGATGGTGATCCTGGACGTCGACCACCCCGACATCGAGGACTTCATCAAGACCAAGGTGACGGAGGAGGAGAAGATCCGCGCCCTGCGCGACGCGGGCTTCGACATGGACCTGGGCGGCGACGACATCACGTCCGTCCAGTACCAGAACGCCAACAACTCGGTCCGCGTGAACGACGAGTTCATGAAGGCGGTCGAGCAGGACGGACAGTTCGGTCTGCGCGCCCGGATGACCGGAGAGGTCATCGAGGAGGTCCAGGCCAAGAGCCTGTTCCGCAAGATGGCCGAGGCCGCGTGGGCGTGCGCCGACCCGGGCATCCAGTACGACGACACGATCAACCACTGGCACACCTGCCCGGAGTCCGGCCGCATCAACGGCTCGAACCCCTGCAGCGAGTACATGCACCTGGACAACACGTCCTGCAACCTCGCCTCGCTGAACCTGATGAAGTTCCTGAAGGACGACGGCAAGGGCAACCAGTCCTTCGACGTCGAGCGCTTCGCGAAGGTCGTCGAGCTGGTCATCACCGCGATGGACATCTCCATCTGCTTCGCGGACTTCCCGACCCAGAAGATCGGCGAGAACACCCGCGCCTTCCGCCAGCTCGGCATCGGCTACGCCAACCTCGGCGCCCTGCTGATGGCGACCGGCCACGCCTACGACTCCGACGGCGGCCGTGCGCTGGCCGGTGCCATCACCTCCCTGATGACCGGCACGGCGTACAAGCGCTCCTCCGAGCTCGCCGCGGTCGTCGGCCCGTACGACGGCTACGCCCGCAACGCGGACGCCCACAACCGGGTCATGCAGCAGCACGCCGACGCCAACGCCGTGGCCGTCCGTACGGACGACCTGGACACCCCGGTGTGGGCCGCTGCCACGGAGGCCTGGCAGGACGTGGTCCGCCTCGGCGAGAAGAACGGTTTCCGTAACTCCCAGGCGTCCGTCCTCGCCCCCACCGGCACCATCGGTCTCGCGATGTCCTGCGACACCACTGGCGTCGAGCCCGACCTGGCGCTCGTGAAGTTCAAGAAGCTGGTCGGCGGCGGCTCGATGCAGATCGTCAACGGCACGGTCCCGCAGGCCCTGCGCCGCCTGGGCTACCAGGAGGAGCAGATCGAGGCGATCGTCGCCCACATCGCCGAGAACGGCAATGTGATCGACGCCCCCGGCCTCAAGCCGGAGCACTACGAGGTCTTCGACTGCGCCATGGGCGAGCGCGCCATCTCCCCGATGGGCCACGTCCGCATGATGGCCGCGATCCAGCCGTGGATCTCCGGTGCCATCTCCAAGACGGTCAACATGCCGGAGACGGCCACCGTCGAGGAGGTCGAGGAGATCTACTTCGAGGCCTGGAAGCTCGGCGTCAAGGCGCTCGCGATCTACCGCGACAACTGCAAGGTCGGCCAGCCCCTCTCCGCCAAGACCAAGGAGAAGGAGAAGACCGAGGTCACCGAGAAGGCCGAGGCGACCATCCGCGAGACGGTCGAGAAGGTCATCGAGTACCGCCCGGTCCGCAAGCGTCTGCCGAAGGGGCGTCCCGGCATCACCACGTCCTTCACCGTCGGCGGCGCCGAGGGCTACATGACGGCCAACTCCTACCCGGACGACGGCCTGGGCGAGGTGTTCCTGAAGATGTCCAAGCAGGGTTCGACCCTCGCGGGCATGATGGACGCCTTCTCCATCGCGGTCTCCGTCGGCCTCCAGTACGGCGTGCCGCTGGAGACGTACGTCTCGAAGTTCACCAACATGCGCTTCGAGCCGGCCGGCATGACGGACGACCCGGACGTGCGGATGGCGCAGTCGATCGTCGACTACATCTTCCGTCGCCTGGCGCTGGACTTCCTGCCGTTCGAGACGCGCTCCGCGCTCGGCATCCACTCCGCCGAGGAGCGCCAGCGGCACCTGGAGACCGGTTCGTACGAGCAGTCCCTCGAGGACGCCGACGTCGACGTCGAGGGTCTGGCCCAGTCGGCGCCGCGCGCCCAGGAGCTGAAGGCCGTGGCGTCGCCGAAGGCCGAGGCCGAGGTCGCCAAGCCCGCTCCGAAGCAGGCCCACACCAGCGCCGAACTGGTGGAGATGCAGCTGGGCATCCAGGCGGACGCTCCGCTCTGCTTCTCCTGCGGTACGAAGATGCAGCGGGCCGGTTCCTGCTACATCTGCGAGGGCTGCGGCTCGACGAGCGGCTGCAGCTGACGCACTGACATGAGATGAAGTAAGGGGCGTCGGCCTTGGCCGACGCCCCTTACCGCTGCTCCGGTTCCCTTGCCGTCACGGCCGGCCGAGGCCGCCCATGGCACGGGTGAAGTCCTCCGTGTCGTCCTCGAAACCGTGCAGGCCGGGCCGGAAGCTCCAGGAGCCCGAACCGTCGCGCACGAACTCCGCGACGGCGGCCGCCGTCGCCCCGAGGACCGAGCCGAAGTCGTCCTCCGCCAGCACGTTGTAGCCCTCCCGCACGCGTACCTCCGGATTCAGGACGTTCACGAACGTCCGGTGCGCGGAACGCTGCTGGATGACGGCCCCGACCACCACGCGGGTGTACCGGGCGTCGAGCCGGTCGAGTTCGAGCGTCATCACCTCGTCCCAGCCGAAGCCCTTGCCGTCCTGGCTGTCCCGGTTGAGAAAGATCGTCCCGTCGGGCGAGCGGCTGTCGAAGTGCACGAGGTACGCCGGGCTCCCGTACGGATCGTCCGCCGTGTACGTACCGGCGATGATGTCGAGATCCGTGGGCGGCTGCCCGGCCGGACTGGGATCCCACTTCAGCGCGACCTCGACCTTGCCGATCGCCTTGCTGAAACCGCTCATCACGTGTCCCCTTCCCCCGGGAGATCCACTACCCCAACTACGGGGCTGCCAAGGCTCTTTGTCCATCGTGCCATGTACGCGGGGGCGCGTGCGCGGGTGATCTCCGCCGGAGCGTGACCGGCGCCACGTCCCTTGGCCTTACGATGGCGCGGTGCTGGTCAAGTGGATTCGCTGCACCGTGGTGGACCGCCGCGGCTTCGAGCGGGGGCAGCGGAAATGGGCGGGGCTTCTGGGGGAGCCGGGATTTCGGGGACAGGGCGGTGGCTGGAGCCGGCAGCGGGCCGGAGTGGCGCACACCTTCGCCTTCTGGGAGAGCCGTGCCTTCTACGACTCCTTCATGGCGCGCTCGCACGACCGTCTGGCCGCGTCACAGGCCGGTACGTTCAAGGATCAGCAGGTCAGGCTGTTCGAGTACCGGTTCGACGTGAAGACCGGTTTCGAACCGCGCTTCACGGACTCCGACCTGGTCCGGGTCGCCCACTGCCGGGTGCGCGAGGACCGCGTCGAGCACTTCACGCTGATGCAGGAGAAGGTCTGGAACCCGGCGATGGCGGGCTCCCCCGGCATGATCCGAGGCATGTTCGCGGAGGCCCCGGCCAACGAGTTCATGATCCTTTCGATGTGGCGGGCCGCCGCCGAACACGGCAAGTACCGCACCGAACGAGTGGAGCGTCTGGCACTGCGCGCCCAGACGGAGACCGACATCACGGCCCTCACGGGCGACATCGTGGAGCTCGAACCGAGCTGGATCGTGTGAACCTCCAACCCGGATATGTGTGACCTACGCCGTATGAGGCCCTTCCGAGTGCTCGATTTTCCGCCACTCAATCTAGGGTTTTGGCATGGCACGACCACGGCGCATCGTCCTTGTCCGGCACGGCGAGTCAACCGGCAATGTCGACGACTCCGTGTACGAGCGGGAACCCGACCACTCACTGGCCCTGACCGAGCGGGGCTGGCGGCAGGCCGAGGAGACCGGAAAACGCATCCGGGAGATCTTCGGCCAGGAGCCCGTCAGCGTGTATGTCTCCCCGTACCGCCGTACACACGAGACACTCCGCGCCTTCCACCTCGACCCGGACCTCATACGCGTGCGCGAGGAACCCCGGCTGCGCGAGCAGGACTGGGGAAACTGGCAGGACCGCGACGACGTACGGCTGCAGAAGACCTACCGGGACGCCTACGGCCACTTCTTCTTCCGCTTCCCCCAGGGTGAGTCCGGGGCCGACGTGTACGACCGGGTCGGCGGCTTCCTGGAGAGCCTGTTCCGCAGCTTCGAGGCGCCGGACCATCCGCCCAACGTGCTCCTGGTGACCCACGGACTGGCGATGCGGCTGTTCTGCATGCGGTGGTTCCACTGGACGGTCGCGGACTTCGAGTCGCTGTCCAACCCCGGGAACGCCGAGATGCGCATGCTCGTTCTCGGGGACGACGGCAAGTACACGCTCGACCGGCCGTTCGACCGCTGGCGGGACCCGGAGGTCAACTGGATGAGCGGCTAGGCTGGCCGCGATGACCCTTTCCTCCGAATTTCCGAACGCCGGGCGCCTGGAGCGCGCCCTGGCCAGCCTGCGCGGGCTCGCGACCGGCGACGCGCTGGGCTCCCAGTTCTTCGTCCCCGTGAACTACCCGCTGCTCCAGCGCCGCGAGCTGCCACCGGGCACCTGGCAGTGGACCGACGACACCGAGATGGCCTGCTCCGTCGTCGCCATTCTCGCCGCCCACCACCGCGTCGACCAGGACGCGCTCGCCCACTCCTTCGCCACGCACCACGACTTCGACCGGGGCTACGGTCCCGCCGTCAACCGGATGCTCCGGCTCGTCAGGGAGGGCGGCGACTGGCGCGAACTGGCCGCCGCGCTCTTCAACGGGCGAGGCTCCTGGGGCAACGGCGCGGCGATGCGGATCGCACCTCTGGGCGCCTGGTACGCGGACGATCCGGAGCAGGCCACCCATCAGGCCGAGATCTCGGCCTACCCCACGCACCAGCACCGCGAGGCCGTGGTCGGCGCCATGGCGGTCGCCGCGGCGGCGGCCCTGGCGGCGGCACCCGACGGCCCGCCCGGCCCCGAGGAGCTGCTCGACGGGGTCGTGGCGCTCGTCCCCAGGAGCGCCGTCGGCCAGGGCCTGCGACGCGCCCGCGACATGCTCGATTACGACGACGCGGGCACCGTGGCGGCCGTCCTCGGCTGCGGGCGGCGCACCAGTGCCCATGACACCGTCCCCTTCGCCCTCTGGTCGGCGGCACGTGCTCTCGGCGACTACGAGACGGCGTTCTGGACGACCGCCAGAGTGGGCGGCGACGTGGACACCACCTGCGCGATCGTCGGCGGCGTGCTCGCTGCCGGCGCGGCGGGAGCGCCCCCGGTCGCGTGGGCGGAGCGGACGGAGGCGCTGCCGCAGTGGGCGCCGACGGGTGCCGGGGCGGGTGACGGCAGCGCGTCCGCGTAGTGCCGGCGGTGCCGGTGCTCAGGGGGCCGGAACTCTCCGTGCCTGACGGGAACTCTGCGTGACCGTCGCGCGTTTTCCCGGCATCCCCTCCGCGCTCCGTCCGAGTGCGGAGGACGAAGGCGAAGGAGAGAGCCGAGTCGCGGGGGAGGTGCCGGCGGTGTGGGCCGTGACGGCTTTGCTGATGATGTTCGTGGCTCGGTGCGCCGTGCCGCGGTTCGCCGTGGTGCGGACGGCTGGACCACCGCCTCCGCCGCCTGTGCTGTGGCGTCGGTCCGGCCGTCCACGGCTTCGCGCGGGCCTGGCGGGGCCGTCAGCCCAGGCCGGGACCGGCCGTGCCCGCGAGGGCTTCGAGGTCGCTCTTCCTGACCTTGATCACCAGCCAGGCGGTGAGCAGGCCGAGACCGGCCATGGCGGCCGCCGGGACGAACGCGGTCGAGATACCGTGCGCGAGCACCTCGTGCCCCCAGGGTGCGGGCAGCTGGTGGGTCTTGGCGAACGCCGCCTTCTGCTCCTGCGAGCCATCCGCGAGGAACTTCGGCAACTGCTTGTTCGCCTCGTCCTTGCTGGCCGAGCCGAAGACCGTGGTCAGGATCGACAGCCCCAGCGAACCGCCCACCTGCTGCATGGCGTTGAGCAGTCCGGAGGCGGCTCCGGCCTCGTGAGGTGCGACCCCGGAGACCGCTGTGACGGTCGCGGTCACGAAGTTCAGGCCCATGCCGAAGCCGAAGACGAGCATGGGTCCGAGGATCCCGCCGAGATACGAGCTGTCGGGCTTGATGAACGTCTGCCAGGTGAGGCCGACGACCACGAGCGCGGAGCCGGTCATCATGAACGGCTTGGGACCGAGCCGGGGCAGGAACCGCTGCGACAGACCGGCACCGACGGCGATCGCCACCGTCACGGGCAGGAAGGCGAGGCCGGCCCGGATCGGGCTGTAGCCCAGCACGTTCTGCACGAACAGCACGATGTAGAAGAACATGCCGAACATCGCGGCGGCCAGGCTCAGCATGATCACGTAGGTGCCGGAGCGGTTGCGGTCGGCGAACATCCGCAGCGGGGTGATGGGTTCCTTCGCCCTGGCCTCGATGAAGACGAACGCCAGCAGCAGCACCACCGCGACACCGAAGGACCCGAGGGTCAGCGAGTCGCGCCAGCCGTCCTCCGCGGCCCGGATGAAGCCGTACACCAGCGAGACCATGCCCAGCGTGGAGGTCAGCGCACCCGCGATGTCGAACCGCCCGGGATGCCGCTGGGACTCGTTGATGTACTGCGGGGTGAGGGCGACGATCAGCAGCCCGATCGGCACGTTCACGAAGAACACCCAGCGCCAGTCGAGCCAGTCGGTGAGCATGCCTCCGGCCAGCAGGCCGATGGCACCGCCGCCCGCGGAGACGGCGGCGAACACGCCGAACGCGCGGTTGCGTTCGGGTCCCTCCGGGAAGGTGGTGGTGATCAGCGCCAGCGAGGTCGGCGACGCGATCGCGCCGCCCATGCCCTGCAGGGCGCGTGCGGCCAGGAGCTGCCAGGGTTCCTGGGCGAGACCGCCGAGGAGCGAGGCGAAGGTGAAGAGCAGGATGCCGGTCATGAACACCCGGCGCCGGCCGAGGATGTCACCGGCCCGCGCGCCGAGCAGCAGCAGGCCGCCGAAGGTGAGCGTGTAGGCGCTGACCACCCAGGTGAGGTCCGTGGTGCTGAACTTGAGTGCGTCTTGAATGTGCGGGAGCGCGATGTTCACAATCGTCGCGTCGAGTACGACCATCAACTGGCAGGCGGCAATCACGGTGAGCGCGATGCCGGGGCGGCCCTGCCTGCGGGCCGCACCGGGTTTCTGATCGGGTATCAATTGAGAGGTTGTCACGGTGGATCCCCCACGAAGGTGTTAGTGAACGCCCGCGTTCACTGTCGCGTCAACGGTAGTGAGTCCTCGGTAGAGAACGCAAGCGTTCACTTAATGCGCGTCGCGCGCCGCGTCCCCCTTCGTCGTCGCGTGCCGTGCCCGACCCCCGCTCCGGAATCCCCGCCTCCCCTCGCTCGCTGGAGAAACTCAGATGGAAACCTCGCGCTGGACCGCCGCTCCTCCCAAGGCGGCGTCCCCCAGGCGGCGCGGCGCGGTCCTCGAACGTGCGATCCTGGACGCCGCCTTGGAGCAGCTCAGTACGGTCGGCTGGAACGGCCTCACCATGGAGGGCGTCGCCGCGGGCGCGCAGACCGGGAAGGCCGCGGTGTACCGGCGCTGGTCCTCGAAGGAGGAACTGGTCGCCGACGCGTTGCAGGCGGGTCTGCCGCGCCTGGAGGAGGCGCCCGACCTCGGAAGTGTGCGCGACGACCTGCTGGCCCTCTGCCGGCAGGCCCGGGACGCGATGTTCTCGCGCCCCGGGTTCGCACTGCGGTCGGTGATTCACGAATGCGATCCGACACAGGTCGAGCGGTTCCACGGCGTGATCTTCGACGGTGTCGTGGGGCCCACCACCAAGCTGATCGGTGACATCGTCCGCCGTGGTATCGAACGGGGGGAGGTGCGCGCGGACGCCGTCAACGAGTACGTCCTCGACGCGATTCCGGCGATGATGATGTACCGCAACAAGATTTCTGGAAGCGAATGGAGCGACCAGGATCTTGAGCGGATGATCGACCACTTCATGCTTCCGCTGCTCCGGTCACGCGGGGCCTGATCCGCCGCTCCGGCGGCCCGCGCACCCGAAGGGAAGGGCGGGGTGTCGCTCGGGGATCGGCGCGGCGTACCCTGAGGTCGCCATGCCGTACGAACCGCCTACTCACACCGTCGAGCGCTCTCTGCGCGCCACGACCGGAGCGAAGGTCATCGCCGGTGTCGACGAAGTGGGGCGCGGCGCCTGGGCCGGGCCCGTCACCGTCTGTGCCGCGGTCACCGGTCTTCGCCGACCCCCCGAGGGTCTCACCGACTCCAAGCTGCTGACCGTCAAGCGCCGCACGGAACTTGCCGAGGTGCTCCGGACGTGGGTCACGGCCTACGCCTTGGGCCATGCCTCGCCGGAGGAGATCGACAGCCTCGGGATGACGGCCGCGCTGCGGCTGGCCGCCGTCCGTGCGCTGGAGGCCCTTCCGGTCCGTCCGGACGCGGTCATCCTCGACGGGAAGCACGACTACCTCGGTCTGCCGTGGCAGGTGCGTACGGTCATCAAGGGTGACCGATCGTGCGTGGCCGTCGCGGCGGCCTCGGTGATCGCCAAGGTTCAGCGCGACAAAATGATGGCCGAACTGGGTATCGACCATGCAGACTTCGGATTTGCGGACAACGCCGGGTATCCGTCGCCCGTGCACAAGGCCGCACTGGAGGAGCGGGGGCCCACCCCGTACCACCGGTTGTCGTGGGCGTATCTTGATGCGCTGCCCCAGTGGCAGCACCTCAAGAAGGTCCGCAGCTGGGCGGAGGGAAGCGTTCCGGAGATCGAGGGTCAGCTCGGCTTCGACTTCTGACGTTCCAGTCGCACTGTTGTGCCACCCAGTTCACGTGACCTGCACCAACGTTTGATAGATATCAGCTCATGCCTCTCATTCCCGAGGAGCCTCAGATTCACGAGAGTGCCCAGGGTCCCCGCGCCACTTCGGCCAGTGGCCGTACCGCGCCGACCCCTCGTCCCGTACCCGGCCCCCGCCCCGTGGCTCCGCCGCGTCCCGGTCGTCCCGGCCCTCTGCGGCCCACGCCGCCGGTGCAGCGCACGCCGCGTGACACGGCCAAGCCAGGCCCGTCCGGCCCGGCCGTGCCCGCCGCGGCAGCGGCGGCCCCGCAGATCCAGCTGATCCCGGCATCCGTCGAGAGTGCTCTCGACTCCGCCGAGGAGGCAGTGGACCTGCTTCTCGACTCGGGCCGTGCCCCCGGTGACGTGCTGGTGATCACCACCGGTACGCAGCATCCGTGGGCCGGCCACGAGCTGTCCTTCGGTGAAGCCTCCTACTGGGCGCAGCACGACGCGGGTGACGACGTCTTCTACACGGACGCCGCCGTCGCCTCCCGTGCCGCGACCCGCCCGGTCGTCGTGGTCGCCGTCAACGGCGGTCCCGACGACGTCGCCGCCACCGCCCTGCCGCTGGCCCTCTCGCGGGCCGGTGCCCTGCTGATCGTCTGCGGCGACCCGCAGCGGATCAACTCGGTCCTCGGCGTCGGCGTCTGAGTCACTCGCGGCGCCTCTGGACTCCGGAGGTACCCGAGTGCGCTCGGTGGCGTACTCGCACGGTGGTGCCTTCGGCATGCCCGGACACCTGGCGAGGCACACGGGTGCCGGGGACGCCGCCGTTCGGCGGGCGGAAGATCCGGAACGCGGGCACCGGCCGGATCCGCCGAACGCCCGGACGGGCCTGCGGTCTTCCGGAGTCAGGAGAGGGCTGTGTCACCCCGCCGAGGCATCTCGCGCGGCCCGCTCCGGCCGTGCCCGGCGATGCGTGCTCGGCCGGTGCCCCCACGTGGGGGGGCCGGCTTCAGCGGGCGGCCGCGCGCCGCAGCACCTCGGAGACGGCGCCGCCGGTACGCGGTGACAGGGGCGGGGCCTCTGACAGGGCAAGCGGTTCGGGAGGCGAGTCGGCGTTCGGGCGCCGCCCGCCGCGCCCTTCACCGAGCACCTGCCAGCCGTCATGGGTGAGCGTGATGTACGACCCGCAGCGCAGCCCGTGCAGTGTGCAGGCGTCCCGCAGCCCCCACATCCAGGCGCCGTCCTCCTCCGTCCAACGCCCGTCCCCCTCGCGGCAGTAGAGCAGTACGGCGGTCCGCACCGGGGTGCGGCGGCGCAGATCGTGCGGGATGACCCGGCGCAACTGCGCGAGCAGCGCGTTGCGGAACATCCAGCCGTCGGCCGGTGCCGGGCGCCTGATGAACGAGGCGCTGGCGCAGAGACGTTCCTCCGGGTCCAGGACGGCCACGATCGCCGTCGAAGGCTTGGGACGGTGCCTGGCGTGCAGCCCGCTGACCACCTCACGGGGGTTGCGCAGCAGCGGTATACCGGCATCGGCCCACTCCGCCGGTTCGAGCAGGCGGCTGGCGGAAGCGGCGGACGCGGACGTCGACAACGATGCTGTCGAGGACGGAGCGAATCCGAAGGTCACGTTCCTCCCTTCGGCTACGCGCCCACACAGCGGGCGAGATCGGATTCGGGGGAGCGCGCACCGCAGTAAGGCCCAACCGGATCACGGACGAGCCGTGCGGGGAGCGGACTTCAATTCTTCCTGTCGAACTTGATTGCGGCAACGAGCAAATGGGGCCACCGACCGCTATCTGGCGGTCCGTGACTTATATCCCTACCCAGTGAGGCCCCCGAGGACGCAGCGGCGTCCGAGCCGGACCCGTACGGGCACCGCACGCGATCCCCTATGCGAACAGAGCCGGGCCCGTCATCCCTGAACGGCCAGGACCAGCGGCAACACTCCGCGCGCCCCCGACCTGCGCAGCAGACGGGCCGCGACCGCCAGCGTCCAGCCGGTCTCGGTGAAGTCGTCCACCAGCAGCACCGGCCCCTCGGCCGCGGCGAGCGCGGCGGACAGGGCGGGCGGCACGGTCAACGCGCCGTCCAGGGCCTTGAGGCGCTGGGCGCTGTTGCTGCGTGAGAGATGCGGTGCCTCTCCTGCGTACTCCACGGAACCCAGCAGGGGCAGTCTGCCGATCTCCGCGATGCGGGCGCCCAGGGAGTCGATCAGGAGGGGCCGGGAGCGTGAGGAGACGGTGACCACACCGACGGGGCGCGGCTGCGCCTCGGCCGCGCCTGGGGCCCACCCGCCCGGACCCTTCGCCCAGTCGGCCAGGACATCGACCACGGCACGGGCGACATCGTCCGGAACGGCCGTGTCCGGTGCCTGGGGCGCGAGCAGCGGCCGCAGCCGGTTGCCCCAGCCGATGTCCGACAACCGTCCCAGGGCCCGCCCCGGCGAGGCCTGTTCACCGGCCGGAATGCGGCCCTTGAGGTCGATGCCGATGGCCGGCAGGCCCGTCGGCCACATCCGGCGGGGCTCCACCTCCACACCCGCGCGGCCGAGATCCACCCGTGCGGCGTCCAGGGCGGCGGTCGAGGTGTCCGCCGTGAACCGCGGCGTCGCGCAGTTGTCGCACCGGCCGCAGGGCTTCGCGCCCTCGTCGTCGAGCTGGCGCTGCAGGAACTCCATCCGGCAGTCCGTCGTGGCCGCGTACTCACGCATCGCCTGCTGCTCGGCCGCCCGCTGCCGGGCCACCCACTCGTACCGCTCGGCGTCGTACGTCCACGGCTGACCGGTCGCGATCCACCCGCCCTTGACCCGCTTGACCGCGCCGTCCACGTCGAGAACCTTCAGCATGGTCTCCAGCCGCGAGCGGCGCAGTTCCACGAGCGGTTCCAGCGCGGGCAGTGACACGGGGCCGGCGGCGCGGGAGAGGACGTCCAGGGTGCGGCGCACCAGGTCCTCCGAGGGGAAGGCCAGCGAGGCGAAGTACTCCCAGATGGCCTCGTCCTCCCGGCCCGGCAGGAGCAGCACCTCGGCGTGCTCGACACCGCGTCCCGCACGGCCCACCTGCTGGTAGTAGGCGATGGGGGAGGAGGGCGAGCCCAGGTGCACCACGAACCCGAGATCGGGTTTGTCGAAACCCATGCCGAGGGCCGAGGTGGCGATCAGGGCCTTGACCCGGTTGCCGATCAGGTCGTCCTCGGCCTGCTGCCGGTCGGCGTTCTCCGTCTTTCCCGTGTAGGACGCCACCGTGTGCCCGCGCTGCCGCAGGAAGGCGGTGACCTCCTCGGCGGCGGCCACGGTGAGTGTGTACACGATGCCGGAGCCCGGCAGATCGTCCAGATGATCCGCGAGCCACGCCATCCGGTGCGCGGCGTCCGGCAGCCGCAGCACACCCAGGCTCAGGCTCTCCCGGTCCAGCGGGCCGCGCAGCACCAGCGCGTCCGAGCCACCGCCGGTCCCCAGTTGCTCGGCGACGTCGGCGGTCACGCGGGCATTGGCCGTGGCGGTGGTCGCCAGCACCGGCACACCCGGCGGCAGCTCGGCGAGCATGGTGCGCAGCCGCCGGTAGTCGGGACGGAAGTCGTGGCCCCAGTCCGAGATGCAGTGCGCCTCGTCGACGACGAGCAGCCCGGTCGCGGCGGCCAGCTTGGGCAGGACCTCGTCGCGGAAGTCGGGGTTGTTCAGACGCTCCGGGGACACCAGCAGGACGTCGACCTCGCCGGCCGCGATCTCCGCCTGGATCGCCTCCCAGTCCTCGGTGTTGGAGGAGTTGATGGTCCGGGCGTGGATGCCCGCCCGGGCCGCCGCGCCGACCTGGTTGCGCATCAGCGCGAGCAGCGGAGAGACGATCACCGTGGGGCCGCTGCCCGCGGCGCGCAGCAGTGAGGTCGCCACGAAGTACACCGCGGACTTGCCCCAGCCGGTGCGCTGCACCACCAGGGCCCTGCGCCGGTCGGCGACCAGTGCCTCGATGGCCCGCCACTGGTCCTCGCGCAGCCGGGCCGCGCCCGTGTCGTCGCCGACGAGACGGGCGAGGACGGCATCCGCCCGCGTCCGGAGTTCCGCGTTGCTCGTGTGCTCCATGCGTCCCATACAACAGGACGGGACCGACAGCCGGGCGGCCTGTGGACGAGCGGGACCGGCTTTGGCGTGTCCCTGATTCGAGTTGTCCACAGGGCAAACCGGAATTTGATGATCCGCGAGATCGTCGGCGCATGACGAATCACAGCGAAACCACAGGACCCTCCGAAAACGGCGACATCACCGGAGCCGCCGACCCCCTCGGCTGTTCTACCCACGGCACTCAGATCACCCTGCGCACCCCGGCAGAGCTGGCCGACGCGTTGCCCTATCTCCTCGGCTACCGCCCCGAGGAGAGCATGGTGCTGGTGGCCCTGCACGACCGCGGCGGCCGTGGCCGGTTCGGCGGCCGTGCCCGGCTCGGCATCCCCGCCCACACGGACGACTGGGAATCGGCCGCACGCCAGCTCGCCCAGGGCCTGGTGGCAGGCAGCGAACGGCGCGGGACCCGCCCCGAGCGGATGGTGGCCTACGTCTGTCAGGAGCCGTCGCCGGGGGAGACGGGCCGGGACGTCATGCGCCGGCTCGCCCCACTGGCCCAGCTGCTGCGCACCGAGTGCGGTCGCCTCGACGTGCCGGTGATCGAGGCGCTGTGCGTGTCCGAGGGCCGCTTCTGGTCGTACTGCTGCCCTGCGGACGAGTGCTGTCCTGCGGAGGGCTCGCCCATGGGCCTGCCCGGCACCTCCGTCCTCGCGGCAGCCGCCACCTACGCCGGGATCCAGGTGCGCGGCACCCTGCGCGAGCTGCGAGCCAGGCTGCAGCCCTGGGAGAGCGGCGCGGCGCCGGAACAGGAGGCCGCCCTGGACCGCGCCGGAATGGCCATGGTGCCGCGCATTCTCGACGAGGTGTCGCGCGCGGAAGTGGCCGAGGAGACACTCGCCCTCGCCGAGCAGCTCAAGGACCGCTATGCCGCGGCCGTCCCGGTGTCCGGCATCCACCAGGCAGACCTCCGCGACGACGCCCTGCTGGACCACGGTGAGGCCGCGCGGCTGATCCTCGGGCTGCAGGACCGCGTCACCCGCGACCGGGCGGCCGCCTGGATGGAGGGCGACCAGGCCGGACCCGCCCTGCGCCTGTGGCGAGCCCTCGCCCGCCGCTGTGTCGGCTCGTACGGCGAACACGCCGCCGCGCCCCTGACCCTGGCCGGCTGGGTCGCATGGTCGACCGGCGACGAACTGGAGGCGCGGGAGGCGCTGGCGATGGCCTTGGGCGCGGATCCCGAGTACCTCTTCGCCCGCCTGCTGCACCGCGCCTGCAACGAGGGCCTGGACCCGGAGTCGATCCGCCGCTGCCTGCGCGCGGGATCCACACAGTCCACCGGTTCTATGGTCCGCGAGCCGGCGGAAAGCCCGGCAGCCATCGGCGCCACCGCCGCGGACGATGTGAGCGACCCCCAAGACCCGATCGACCCGATCGACGGCCTCGGACAGATCGGCCCGGTCGACCCGGCCGACGGCCTCGAACCGACCGCGCCTGCCGCGCCCGGAACCCGACGCCGTCGCCGCCCACGCCCGGAGGGCGGCCCCGACCTGCGGCTGCCGCGGCCGCAGAGGTCCCGTCCGCGCCCGACAGAAGCGGGACCCGCCCGGACCCGCCCCGGGGTGTCCGGACCCGGCGCGGGCAAGCGCACCCGAGATGCGGACAGGACCCGCCTCCGGGGCGGCCGGACCGCGCGGGAGGACTCACCCGCCCGCAAGGGCCGCGGCGAGGACGACGAGTGAACGGGGGCCGATCACTGGCGGCACAGGGACGGATTCGGGGCGGTGCTGTCCGGCGCTGGGCACGGATCCTCGTCGGACTGGAGCGGTTCCGCGACCGCTCACCTCTTGGCCGGCCCGGCAGCGGATCGTCGGTCCTCGGCGCCCGCAGGCGCCGGCGGGGCGACGAGCCGGGTGCGGTCTCGCACCGCCGTCCGACCGGGTTCGGCGGGCGGATGCGTGACCAGGAGGAGTCCTGCTCCGTTCACCTGAGTGGCGGAACGCCTGGACGGGTCGTGCCGCCGCCCGTCCCCTGTCCCTCCGGAGCCCTCCGCCCGTCGCCCGGCACGTCCCGGGCGCACGGAGCGCGGAAGGAGCCTTCCATGCAGCACCTGACTCAGTCCTCCGTCGCCGACGACGCGCACCGATTCCGAGACGGCCCCTCGCCGCGATTTCCAGTCGCGGAGGGTCTGCCGGGACAGCCGCGCGACCGCACGGCTCGACCCGGACCTCCGCGATCCCCATCAGGTGCCCAGAGTCCGGGGCCGGCCGAGGGGCTGCCGCCGACGCACGCCGCGCTGATCTGCGTCGCGCTGCCCGGCCTCGCCATCTCCACGGAACAGGGCCAGTTGAACGGCCGCGGCCTGGACGGGTTCTACCGGGCCGGCCGGCGACTGCTCGCACGCTGCCAGGTCCGGGTCGCGGGCCGCGAACCGCTCCCCGTGCTGGCGCGCATGACGGGCGCCGACAGCGCCCGTTTCGTAGGTGCCCTGCGGGTATCTCCGGCGGCAGGCCCGGATCCGGACGTCGTCGTGGAGCGGGTCCGCCACGCAGAGGGCACCGAGCGCATCACCCTGCGCAGCTCCGCGCGACACCCCCTGCGTCTGCCCCTGGAGGTGGCCCTCGGCACCGACCTGGCGGAGCTGAGTGCCATCGCCTCCGGCAGCTCCGGCCCCGAAGTCGCCGCCGGCGTCCACGACTCCGGACTGCGCTGGACCACGCCCACCGCCACGTCGTCCGTCACGGCGCACCCGTCACCGGCCGACGCACTGGCCTCCGCGGGACTGCTGCGCTGGGAGTTCGACCTGCCCCCGGGCGGCACGGTGAGCGTGGAACTGCGAGTCCGTGCGGACCGCACAGGTCCGCTGCGCGCCGTGGGACGCGCCGCCACCAGCCCGCTGGCACCCGCCAGGGCCACCGGTGACGACCCGAGAGCCGTGGCGCTGCTCAGGACCGGCATCGAGGATCTTCAGGCACTGCTGCTCCGCGACCCCGCCCATCCTTCCGACACCTACCTCGGGGCCGGGGCGCCCTGGCGCTGCGGCCTGGCCCCGGCCGAGGCACTGGCCGCCGCCCGGATGACTCTGCCCCTCGGCACCCGCCTCGCCGCGGGCACCCTGCGCACCCTCGCCCGCACCCAGCTGCGCGGACCGGAATCGCAGGCCGGAATGATCCCCGGCCCGCGCCGCGACGCCGGAACCCATCTGCCCCCTGGCTGCACGGGCACGGAGGCCACGCTGCTCTTCCCCGTACTCCTTGCGGAGGCCCGCCGCTGGGGGCTCCCGGACCAGGAGATCCGGGAACTGCTGCCCGCGGCCGAACGCTGCCTGACGTGGCTGCGCACCGTGGCGGGCGACCACACCTACCTCGGCGACCCGCAACCGGAGGGCCCGGTGCGCTGCGAGATCCAGGCCCACGCCCACCGGGCCGCGCTGCTCGGCGCGGACCTCCTCGACGCGTACGACCGTCCGGGCGGCACCGGGCTGCGGCAGTGGGCGAGTGAGCTCAGAGCGGCGTTCCGGAAGGACTTCTGGAACGCGGACGCAGGCGGCGGCCGCCCGGTGGCGGCGCTGACACCGGACGGCCGGGCCCTGACCCACCTGGGCTCCGCCGCCGTCCACCTGCTCGACACCGGCCTGCTCGGCGCCGGTGCACCGGCCGTCGGCCTGCTCGACAAGGTGCAGACCGAGCAACTCGCCCGGCTGCTCGGCAGTCCGGCCATGGACTCGGGATGGGGGCTGCGCGGACTCGGCGCAAAGGAGACGGGACACAATCCGTTCGGCCACCGGTCCGGAGCCGTCCGGGTCCAGGAGACGGCACTCGCCGTCGCCGGACTGGCCGCAGCGGGCTACGAGAAGGAGGCGGGCGGGCTGCTGCGCGGCCTGCTGGCGGCGGCCGAGCACTTCGGCCACCGGCTGCCCGAGATGTTCGCCGGTGAGCAGCGCACCGACGGGAGCGCGCCCCTTCCGCATCCCGCGGCCTGCCGCCCGGCGGCCACGGCGGCCGCCTCCGGGGTGCTGCTCCTCGCCACGCTCGCCGGCATCCGTCCCGATGCCCCGGCCGGGACCGTCACCCTGCGACCCGTCCGCAGCGCACCCCTGGGCGAACTGGGGCTGACCGGCCTGCGGGTGGCCGGCGCACCGTTCTCGATACGGGTCAGCCGACTCGGTCTGGCCATGGTCGAGGAGGCCGCGAACGGCCTGCAGTTGGGGGCGTGACCCGGGCCGGAGCGTGTGACGCGACCGCCGCGACGAGCGGGCGGCCGGGCGTCGGACGTCCGCGGGAACGAACCGCGCGGGGCATACCGGAGCGAAGTGGATCAGCTGTCGAAGCGAGCTGCGAAGGGAGTGTTTATCGTCAGGCAGACGACTATGATCACCGCATGCCCTACGACCCGTCAGCCTTTCCGCCCTTCGCCGTCACCGTGGACCTGGTCGTGCTGACTGTGCGCCGCCACGCCCTGTGCGCGCTGGCGGTACGCAGAGGCGAGCAGCCCTTCCAGGGGCGCTGGGCCCTGCCGGGCGGCTTCGTACGGGCCGATGAGGACCTTTCGCAGGCGGCGGCGCGGGAACTCGCGGAGGAGACCGGGCTGCGCGCCCATGACCCGGAAGCCTCCGCCCAGGACGGCGGGGCCCATCTGGAACAGCTGGCGACCTACGGCGATCCCAAGCGCGATCCCCGGATGCGGGTGGTCAGCGTCGCCCATCTCGCCCTCGCCCCCGACCTGCCCGCACCCCGAGCGGGCGGCGACGCCAGCAACGCGCGCTGGGCGCCGGTCGAGGAACTGCTCGCGCAGACCGGCTACGAGCGCGACGGTGAGCCCGTCGCGCCGCTCGCCTTCGACCACGCCCAGATTCTGTCCGACGGGGTGGAGCGCGCCCGTTCCAAGATTGAATACTCGTCCCTGGCCACCGCGTTCTGCACGTCCGAATTCACGGTCGGTGAACTGCGCCGGGTCTACGAGGCGGTGTGGGGCGTGGCGCTCGACCCGCGCAACTTCCACCGCAAGGTGACGGGAACCCCCGGCTTCCTCGTCCCCACGGGCGGTACGACGACCCGTCAGGGAGGCCGTCCGGCCCAGCTTTTCCGCGCCGGTGGTGCGACTCTCCTCAACCCGCCGATGCTGCGACCGGAGGTCTGACCGCCCGACAGCGCGAACACCACCGAGTTAAACCCCTCTATAACTGGAAAAACGGTCATTCCACGCTATCTTCCCTAAGGTGATCGAGGCCTTCGGACTGACCAGCAATCCCCGCAAGGCGCACCCGCCCGCCGTCGACGACGTGACCTTCGAAGCGCGCGCGGGCCGCGTCACCGCACTCCTGGGCGAGACAGGCGCGGGAAAGACCACGGCGCTCAGACTGATGCTCGAACTCCAACAGGGCCGTGGACTCACCTACTTCAAGGGCCGTCCCCTGCACCGCATCGCCCACCCCTCACGCGAGGTCGGCGTTCTCCTCGGTGACGTTCCCGGACATCCGGCCCGCTCCGTCCGGGGGCACCTGCGCATGCTGTGCGCGGCGACCGGAGTTCCGGCCAGGCGTGCCGACGAAGTACTCGAAGCGGTCGGGCTCGTCAGCCTGCGCGAGGAGCGCCTGGGCACGCTGTCGCGCGGCGTGGACCGACGGCTGGGCCTGGCGTGCGCCCTGCTTCCCGACCCGCACACCCTCGTCCTGGACGAACCCGCGCAGGGCCTCTCCAGCCGTGAGGGCCAGTGGCTGCACCGCATGCTCCGGGCGCACGCCGCGCGGGGAGGCACGGTCCTGTTCGCCACCTCCGACTCCAAGGAGGCCGCCCGCGCAGCCGACCGCGTGGTCACCCTGAAGGCCGGCAGGCTCGTCGCCGACCAGGAGGCCACGGACTTCGCACGCACCCGGCTGCGCCCGCGCGTGGCGGTCCGCAGCCCCCACGCGGCGCGGCTCGCCGCCCTCCTCACCAAGGAGGCCCGTACCGCCCACCGCTCGGTGGAGGTCGTCAGCGAAGGCGGCAACCGCCTCTCGGTGTACGGCAGCACGACGGCGGAGGTCGGCGAGGCCGCGTTCCGCCACGGCATCCTCGTTCACCAACTCGCCGACGAGGTGGGTGACATGGGTGCGGGCGCGGGAGTGGAGCCGCCGTCGGACGCCGTACCGGAGGCTGCCGCGCGGCAGTCGGCTGCGGACGAGCAGGCCGCGATGGAGGGGCGCCGGGCGGCCGGCGAGAGGGCGGCCGATCCACGGGAGACGCCCGGCACCGATCGACGGCAGGACACCGGCGGTTCGCCGGTCACCCCGCAGCCTCGGGCGTCGAACGGGCCGAGGCCGGTCGGCCCGTCGTGCACGACCGATCAGGAACCGGGCAGCGACCCGGCCTCGCATCCTGCGCAGGACCCCGTCGCAGCGGAGCGGCAGCCGCACGGAACCACTGTCGTACGTGCCGACGACACGGCGGCCGCGACCGGGTCTTCGCGCGCGGAACGTCCGGACGCCGCCGACGACACCGAGGCCCCGGCCGCCACCGTCGCCGCCCGGATGCCAGGCACCTCCGCGGCTGCCCGGCCCGCGTCGAGCGCACCGTCGTCGCCCGCCGGGTCGGCCACGGCACCCGAACCCCCGAACCATGCCTCGGCCCCCGACCTGATCTCCGCCACGGTCCCCGCCCAGCCGCCCTCCGCCGCCGATGCCGCGCAGACGGCCGCCGTCTCCGCCGCTCACCAGACGGGAGTCACCGCGGCCACCCGACCGCAGGGCTCCGCGGTGTCCCCGCGATCGTCGTTCCGCCCGCTCCAGGACGGTTCCTCCGCCCGTTCCGCCTCTTCGCAGTCACCGACTCCCGCCGAAACCTCCGAAGCCGGGCCCGCTCGGCCTCCCGTCGAACAGCCGCACGGTCGCGAAGCCCTGATCGCCAAGGTCTTCACCAGGAAGCCCCGGCAGACGGCATCGACCGGCGAAGGTGTGGCCACCCCCGCTTCGGCCGGGTCCGGGTGGCGGTCCCTGACCGCCTCGCCGGGCGACTCCTCCCAGCTCCCGCCGGCCATCGCCGTACGGTCCGCCACCGGACCGCTCCGTCCCCTGCGTTACGAACTGCGCCGGGCCGCCGGTATCGGCGCGGGCTTTGTCACCTGCGGTGCCGTCCTGATGGTGTCCGCCCTCATCGCCGTGCTGCTCGCCCGGCTCGGGCACACCCCGCAGGCCCGGCTGTTCGCCGCCTGGCCGCAGGAACTGCCGCTGCCGCCCGCGGCGCTCGGCGCCGGGCTGCTCGGCGCGCTGGCCTTCGGAGACGAGTTCCGCCACCCCGCGCTGGCGGCGGACCGCGGCACCGTGCCCCGTCGGCTCGGGCTGCTCACCGCGAAACTGACGGTCTCCGGAGCCACCGCCGTACTGCTCTCGTTCCTCACCCTCGGCTGCGACGCCGAAATGCTCTATCTCGTCTACGGCGGGGAACTCGCGAAGGTTCCCGCGGACTGGCTTCCGATGACCGCAAGTTGGTTCGGACTGATCGTCGGCTGCGCCTGGGCCGGCGTACTGGCGGCCGGCATCTTCCGGTCCACCACGGCCGGCCTCGCCGCGGTGCTCGCCGTACCCGTACTCGTCGTGCCCGTCGTACACAAGGCGCTGCAAGGGTCAGGTGTGCGGATGGCGGCCGGACTCCCGGTGCGGATGCGGGAGATGTTGCTGCTGCAGTGGCCCTTCGGAGGTGAGCGATATCTGGTCGCGGCGGTCCGGGTGGTGGCCCAACCCGTGGGCGGGGCAATGGCGTTGTCGCTTGCCGCGCTGCTCTGCGCCTACCTGTGCACCACCCTGCGAACCAGGCTCCGATGACCACGGACCGGGCGCTTCCGATCCTCCCGCGCGCACAACTCCCCGAAGAAAGTCCATTTCTTTCTGATAAGGCGTCAATTGCGATGGGGTGAGCGATCACCCTTTCGTGTGCTTTTCACCAAAGACCTCAAGGGAGTTGGAGGCAACGCCGACAAAGGATCCGTGAGTACCCTTGCGCACACCATGATGACCGCCGCCCGCTCCGCAGACTCTGGTCTGGTCGGCCCGGGCGAACTCGACCGCTACCCGTACGTGGATGCCCCCGTCACCGATCGGGTCGGTGCGCCCTCCTGGGAGGGCCCGGAACCGGAGCTCGGCCGTGTGGGCCGGCGCGCCGCGGGCAGCCGCGGCCGCGGACTGCACGGTCAGCTCGTCCAACAGCTCGGTCAGATGATCGTATCGGGCGACCTGGGCGCGGACCGCCCGCTGGTGCCCGAGGAGATCGGCCAGCGATTCGAGGTCTCCCGTACCGTCGTCCGTGAGTCCCTCCGGGTCCTGGAGGCGAAGGGCCTGGTCAGCGCGCGCCCGAACGTCGGCACGCGCGTGCGTCCGGTCAGTGACTGGAACCTCCTGGACCCCGACATCATCGAGTGGCGGGCCTTCGGACCGCAGCGTGACGACCAGCGCCGCGAGCTCAACGAGCTGCGCTGGACGATCGAGCCGCTCGCGGCCCGCCTCGCCGCCGGGCACGGGCGCGAGGACGTCCAGCAGCGCCTGTCCGACATGGTCGAGATCATGAGCCACGCGATGGCGCAGGGCGACGCCCTGACCTTCTCGCGCGCGGACGCCGAGTTCCACTCGATGCTCATCCAGATCGCGGGCAACCGCATGCTGGAGCACCTCTCCGGCATCGTCACGTCGGCCCTCCAGGTCTCCGGCGGCCCCGTCACCGGCTGCGAGCGGCCGAACGAGACCTCGCTGGCCCAGCACGCGCGGATCGTCGACGCGCTCGGCACCGGCGACGGCACGGCGGCCGAGTCGGCCATGCGGCAGCTGCTCACCGTCCACCCCGAGGTCGAGCGCGTGGTTCCCGCCCCGCGTGAGCACTGACCCGCGCTGAGAGCGGTGCACTCGGTCGGCTCCGCGCTCCGGCGGCGCCGTCTACCCGGGATCCCGCTTCCGCCGGACCCCGCCGGATCCCTCAGGGCTCCGGCGGGGTCCGGCGGGGGGACGGGCGCGGCACCCGCGGGACGGAAGCCAGAGCGGTCGAGCGGTCCGGGACAGCGGGCTCCGGAGCGGTCGTACGGTGCGCGAGCAGGCGTCCGAACGGCCCGGAGAGATCATCAACGACAACCTCTGTCCATGTCTGACCGTTTTTGAACGCTTACGGGGTGTGACTCGGGCCACGTAGATTGGGCGTAACGCTCTTGCGAACAGCGCGATGACCTAATAGGTGACAGCCGCGGAGGGAATACGGACGCCATTCATGGCGCTGTGTATCTTCCCGGCCCCCCGCCCGCGCCGTCGGCCCATCCCCAAGCCGGCGGTCGGCTCCAGTCCGTCCAGGACGGGGCCGGAAGCCGTTTTCCAACGTTCCGAGAGGTTGTTCGTGTCGGCCAGCACATCCCGTACGCTCCCGCCGGAGATCGCCGAGTCCGTCTCTGTCATGGCTCTCATTGAGCGGGGAAAGGCTGAGGGGCAGATCGCCGGCGACGATGTGCGTCGGGCCTTCGAAGCTGACCAGATTCCGGCCACTCAGTGGAAGAACGTACTGCGCAGCCTCAACCAGATCCTTGAGGAAGAGGGTGTGACGCTGATGGTCAGTGCCGCGGAGCCCAAGCGCACCCGAAAGAGCGTCGCAGCGAAGAGTCCGGCCAAGCGCGCCGCCACCAAGACCGTCGCGGCGAAGGCGGTGACCACCAGGAAGGCCACCGCCACGGCCGCTCCCGCCGTGTCCCCCTCGGCAGCCGACGACCCGGCTGAGGAGGAGGCGCCCATGAAGCGGGCCGCCGCCGCCAAGAAGGCCGCCCCCACCGCCAAGAAGGCCGCCGCGAAGAAGACCGCGACCGCCGCGAAGAAGGCGGTGCCGGCGAAGAAGACCGCCGCAAAGAAGGACGACGCCGAGCTTCTCGAGGACGAGGTCCTCGAAGAGGCGAAGGCGGGTGCCGAGGAGCCCGAGGGCACCGAGAGCGCGGGCTTCGTCCTGTCCGACGAGGACGAGGACGACGCGCCCGCGCAGCAGGTCGCCGCGGCCGGCGCCACCGCCGACCCCGTCAAGGACTACCTCAAGCAGATCGGCAAGGTCCCGCTGCTCAACGCCGAGCAGGAGGTCGAGCTCGCCAAGCGCATCGAGGCCGGTCTGTTCGCCGAGGACAAGCTGGCCAACGCCGACAAGCTCGCGCCCAAGCTCAAGCGCGAGCTGGAGATCATCGCCGAGGACGGGCGCCGCGCGAAGAACCACCTCCTGGAGGCCAACCTCCGTCTGGTGGTCTCCCTCGCCAAGCGCTACACCGGCCGCGGCATGCTCTTCCTGGACCTCATCCAGGAAGGCAACCTCGGTCTGATCCGCGCGGTCGAGAAGTTCGACTACACCAAGGGCTACAAGTTCTCCACGTACGCCACCTGGTGGATCCGCCAGGCGATCACCCGCGCCATGGCCGACCAGGCCCGCACCATCCGTATCCCGGTGCACATGGTCGAGGTCATCAACAAGCTCGCGCGCGTGCAGCGCCAGATGCTCCAGGACCTGGGCCGCGAGCCCACCCCGGAGGAGCTGGCCAAGGAACTCGACATGACCCCCGAGAAGGTCATCGAGGTCCAGAAGTACGGCCGTGAGCCCATCTCCCTGCACACCCCGCTGGGCGAGGACGGCGACAGCGAGTTCGGTGACCTCATCGAGGACTCCGAGGCCGTCGTCCCCGCCGACGCCGTCAGCTTCACGCTCCTGCAGGAGCAGCTGCACTCGGTGCTGGACACCCTGTCCGAGCGCGAGGCCGGAGTCGTCTCCATGCGGTTCGGTCTCACCGACGGCCAGCCGAAGACCCTCGACGAGATCGGCAAGGTCTACGGCGTCACGCGTGAGCGCATCCGCCAGATCGAGTCCAAGACCATGTCGAAGCTGCGCCACCCGTCGCGTTCGCAGGTGCTGCGCGACTACCTCGACTAGGTCGCGGTCGTACGACGTCGAAGGCCCGGTCTCCCCATGGGGGGCCGGGCCTTCGGGCTGCGGGCCGCGCTGCGCTGGATGACTCTGGGTGTCCTGACACCACTCAGAGTGAGGAACGTGCATGCGCCGTCCCATTGCCCCGGCCCTGATCCGACCACTGGTCCTGGCGGCCGTCGCCGCCGTGATACCGCTGGCCGGCCCACCTCCTGCCGTTGCCGACAGCGTGGTCGTCGGCGGGTTCCCCGTCGACGTCTCGCAGGCTCCCTGGACGGTCGCGCTGTCCAGTCGTGACCGGTTCGGAGGTACCCGGGCGGGCCAGTTCTGCGGCGGGGTGGCGATCGGCCGGACCACGGTCCTGACCGCGGCCCACTGCCTCGCCGACGACGTGATCGGAGGGCCCGGCGGCCCGGTGCGGGACCTCAAGGTCATCGCGGGCCGCACGGACCTGCTGTCGACACAGGGCCAGGAGATCCCGGTGACCGTCGCCCGGGTCAATCCGCGGTACGACGCCGACGCGAACACCGGCGACTTCGCCGTCCTCACGCTCGCGCGGCAGCTGCCGGCCGACGCCGTGGTCAAGATGGCCGCCGATGGCGACGCCGGCTACTCGCCGGGCACCACCGCCCTGGTCTCCGGCTGGGGCGACATCACGGGCGGCGGCGACTACGCGCGCCGGCTCTACGCCGCGGAGGTCCACGTGCTGCCCGACGAGACGTGCGAGCGCGCCTACCCCGGCGGAGCCGACGGCACCTACCGGGGGGATTCGATGGTGTGCGCCGGAGAGGCGCTGGGCGGCCCCGACGCCTGTCAGGGCGACAGCGGGGGACCGCTGGTGGCGAAGGGGCGGCTGATCGGGCTCGTGTCGTGGGGCAGCGGCTGTGGACGCCCGGGGAGCCCCGGCGTCTACACGCGCGTCTCCGAGGTCGTGAGGGCGCTCGGGCCCGACGGGTCCTTCAACGACTCGCGAAGCCCGCAGGAGCCCTCCTGAGGGCCGCTGCGGGCAGATGACGACGGGCGGCCGCTTCCCCTGGGGGAGCGACCGCCCGTTCACCGGTCTGGGCCGGAGCTGGCTCGTCGTGTGTGCGAGAGGTCAGCGCTCATCTTCGGAGGCGGTGTTCGGAACGGACGTCAGCCGCTCCGTCTCGTCCTGTATCTCAGCGGCGATCTTCTTGAGTTCCGGCTCGAACTTGCGTCCGTGGTGGGCGCAGAAGAGCAGTTCTCCGCCGCTGAGCAGCACGACGCGCAGGTATGCCTGGGCGCCGCAGCGGTCGCAGCGATCGGCGGCCGTCAGGTGGCTCGCGGGGGTCAGAACAGTAGTCACGTCGCCTCTTCTCTAGCTCGACGAGCTGTCGTACCAGGGTCAACATCCAACCAGCCCGAAAACGTTCCCGCTCGGGGCTTCTCCTCGAAAAATTTCTTTCGAGGTGGCCGTCTGCTGCCGGTTGGCGGCGAATGTGCCGTATTGCGTCGTCTTCGGTGCTTACGGGTTCGCGCGGTTCGGTCGGTCTCATCCTCCCGGCCGGGTTGCCGGTTGTTTGTGAGGACGTGCCCGGAGCCTAAATGGTTCATGCCTCGAAGGGAACGTGATATGTACTTCACTCCATCGAGGGATCGAACACGTATGCGACCCTGGACTACTGTGAGTTCGCGACGAGGGTGGCGTTACAACGGCTCTACCAGGCCTCGGTACCCTCTGAACGGCGACCGAAGCCGGCCCCTTACCCAAAAGGGGCTCCACTGAAATTCAGCGAGGAGCGAACCGCGTGACCGCCGATACGTCCGTGCCGTCCACAGCGCTGCTGGCAGGAGCAGACCGGGACGGCTCCAACTACACCGCGCGGCACCTGCTCGTCCTCGAGGGCCTCGAGGCAGTGCGCAAGCGCCCCGGTATGTACATCGGCTCGACCGACAGTCGCGGCCTGATGCACTGTCTGTGGGAGATCATCGACAACGCCGTGGACGAAGCCCTGGGCGGCTACGGCGACCACATCGAGGTCATCCTCCACGACGACGGCTCCGTCGAGGTCCGGGACAACGGCCGAGGCATCCCCGTGGACGTCGAGCCCAAGACGGGTCTGTCCGGCGTCGAGGTCGTGATGACCAAGCTGCACGCCGGCGGCAAGTTCGGCGGCGGCTCCTACGCCGCCTCCGGCGGCCTGCACGGCGTCGGCGCCTCGGTGGTCAACGCGCTCTCCGCGCGGCTCGACGTCGAGGTGGACCGCGGCGGCCAGGTGCACGCCATCAGCTTCCGCCGCGGCGTCCCCGGCGCCTTCGCAGGTGAGGGCCCGGACGCGAAGTTCGAGGCCAAGAGCGGGCTGCGCAAGACCAAGAAGATCCCCAAGACCCGCAGCGGCACGCGCGTGCGCTACTGGGCCGACCGCCAGATCTTCCTCAAGGACGCCAAACTCACCCTGGAGACCCTCCACCAGCGGGCCCGCCAGACCGCCTTCCTGGTGCCGGGCCTGACCATCGTCGTCCGGGACGAGTACGGTCTCGGCGCGGACGGCAGCAAGGGCGAGGAATCCTTCCGCTTCGACGGCGGCATCAGTGAATTCTGCGAGTACCTGGCCACCGACCGGCCGGTCTGCGACGTCCTCCGTTTCTCCGGGCAGGGCACCTTCAAGGAGACCGTCCCGGTCCTGGACGACCACGGCCAGATGACCCCCACCGAGGTCACCCGCGAACTCGGCGTCGACGTGGCGTTGCGCTGGGGCACCGGCTACGACACGACCCTCAGGTCGTTCGTCAACATCATCGCCACGCCCAAGGGCGGCACCCACATGGCGGGCTTCGAGCAGTCCGTGCGCGAGACCCTCAACGAGGTGCTGCGCGCCAAGAAGCTGCTCCGCGTCGCCGAGGACGACATCGTCAAGGACGACGCCCTGGAGGGCCTGACCGCCGTCGTCACCGTCCGCCTCGCCGAGCCGCAGTTCGAGGGCCAGACCAAGGAGGTCCTCGGCACCTCGGCGGCCCGCCGGATCGTGAACAACGTGGTCACCAAGGAACTGAAGGCGTTCCTCACCTCCACCAAGCGGGACTCGGCCGCCCAGGCCCGCGTGGTCATGGAGAAGGTCGTCGCGGCCGCCCGGACCCGCATCGCCGCCCGCCAGCACAAGGACGCGCAGCGCCGGAAGACGGCCCTGGAGTCCTCGTCCCTGCCGGCCAAGCTCGCCGACTGCCGCAGCGACGACGTCGAGCGCAGCGAGCTCTTCATCGTCGAGGGGGACTCCGCGCTCGGTACGGCGAAGCTGGCCCGGAACTCCGAGTTCCAGGCGCTGCTGCCGATCCGGGGCAAGATCCTCAACGTGCAGCGGTCCTCGGTGACCGACATGCTCAAGAACGCCGAGTGCGGCGCGATCATCCAGGTCATAGGGGCTGGCTCCGGCCGCACCTTCGACATCGACGCCGCCCGCTACGGCAAGATCATCATGATGACCGATGCCGATGTGGACGGCTCCCACATCCGCTGCCTGCTGCTGACGCTGTTCCAGCGCTACATGCGGCCCATGGTCGAGGCCGGCCGGGTCTTCGCCGCGGTGCCTCCGCTGCACCGCATCGAGATCGTCCAGCCCAAGAAGGGCCAGGACAAGTACGTGTACACGTACTCGGACCGCGAGCTGCGCGAGAAGCTCATGGAGCTCCAGAGCAAGGGCGTCCGGTACAAGGACTCCATCCAGCGCTACAAGGGTCTCGGCGAGATGGACGCCGACCAGCTGGCGGAGACGACGATGGACCCGCGCCACCGCACCCTGCGCCGGATCAACCTCTCCGACCTCGAAGCGGCCGAGCAGGTCTTCGACCTGCTGATGGGCAACGACGTGGCGCCCCGGAAGGAGTTCATCTCCGGCTCGGCGGCGACGCTGGACCGGTCGCGGATCGACGCGTAGCCGCCCGCCGCGTCCGGCCCGTGACGGCGGGCGGGGCGGCGGGACGCCGGTCGGCACTGCATGTGGGACGAGGGCGGCGTGCGCTCCGTGACGGGGCGGGCGCCGCCCGAGCCATGTGGGACAACCGTGTCCCGGGCGGCAGACGACCGTGTCCCGGGCGGTACTCGACCGCCTGCCCGCCGGGCTGCTCATGGGGTGTCCGATGAGCAGCCCATCCGCTGAGTGGCACATCTGGCCACGGCCCTGCCGGGTCGGGCCCGCGCAGCCCTCGCACGGAGCCAGCGTCCTCGCACGGAGCCAGCGTCCTCGTACGGCTCCGTGCAGCTCCGCGCCTGGCTCTCCACCCGCGGGTGGAGGGATTCCGCTCGCTGGATTCCACCCGTGATCCACCCACACTCCGATCTGCTGACCTGCGTGTTTCCGTAGCGTCGGTGGTGTCGGCAGCTCCCGCTCCCGGCGCCGCCCCTTCCCGCTCACGGAGGCTCTGATGCCCGGGCTCGTCAACGCGTTGCTGATCGTGGCAGTCGTCGTGGTGGTGATCGTGCGCCAGTTCCGCGCCCGCCGGATCGACACCGGCCGGCGCTGGTGGCTGCTGCCCGTGATCCTCGCGGTCGTCGCGCTGCGCGACCCCGGCATACTCGAGAACCACCACCGCACCGCGTCCGCCCTGCTGCTCGGTGCGGAACTGCTGGTGGCACTCGGTATGGGCGCCGCGTGGGCCTGGACCACCCGCGTGTGGACGGAGCCCGACGGGGCTGTCTGGACCAAGAGCACCAAGGCCAGTGCGATGGTCTGGTTCCTCGGGATAGCCGTGCGCGTCGGTCTCGTCGGCCTCGGCCTGCTCATCGGCGTCCACCAGAACAGCTCGGCCCTCATGCTCGGACTGGCGGTCACCCTTCTCGTCCGCGCCGGCATCCTCGTCTGGCGTGCGCAGTCCCTCCCCTCCGCCACCCCCGCGAGCGGACCCGCCCGGGCGTACCGTGACGGCATGGCCCGGGTCACCAGGAAGGAAAGCGTGTGACGGAGAACGTCTGGACGCGCTGGCCCTCGCGCGAGGCGCTGGGCCGCGCGGGGATCTCCCAGCCCCGGCGCATGCTGGCCTGGTCCGTGCGTCTGGTGGTCCTCGCACTGCTGCTGTGGGGTGCTTTCAGCCGATCACACGTCCGAGGCTGGGAGATCGTCGCGGCGGTGGCGGGTGTCGGCGTGACCGCGGTGGCCTCCTGGGGCTTCTACCGGACCACATACAGCCACCGGCTCCTGCCCTCCCTGGTCCTCATCGGCGTCCTCCTGGCCATCGCGGTCCTGGCGGAGGCCAGCGGATTCCGGGGACCCGCGCTGGTGATCTGGTGCGGATGCGGCATCTCCGCCCTGGAGCGGCTGCCGATCGCCGTCGCGGTACCCGTCACATCGGTGGCGCTGGCCTCGTTCTCGGCCTTCAACAACGACGTGTGGCTGACCACCGCGGCCACGGTCGTCGGACTGGCTCTCGCCGGTTACGTGATGCGGCTCGATGCCGAGGCCCGTGGGCACGCGCAGCGGATGCTGACCCAGGAGCGCGCGGCGAGAGCGGCCGAGGCGGAGTCGGCTGCGCTCGCGGAGCGGACCAGGATCGCGCGGGAGATCCACGATGTGCTGGCCCACAGCCTTTCGGCCCAGATGGTGCACCTGGAGGCGGCGCGGCTGCTGATCGAGCGCGGGGCGGACCGGGAGCAGATCCTCGAACGGGTGGTGGCAGCCCGGGGGATGGCCAGGGACGGACTGGCCGAGACCCGGCAGGCGCTGTCCGCCCTGCGCGGCGAGATGACCCCGCTGGAGGATTTCCTCACGGAGATCGTCGCGTCGACCGACGGAGCTGAGGTCACCGTCACGGGCGAACGCAGGGGCTTGCCGGCGGAGGCGTCGCAGACCGTACGACGCGTCGCGCAGGAGGCGCTGACCAACGTCCGCAAGCACGCCCACGGCGCCAAGGTCCAGGTGCGGCTCGACTACCAGGAGCACGAAGTGACCCTGAACGTCAGGGACACGGGCGGCCGTCCCGGCGATCTCACCGGCGCGGGCAGCGGATACGGTCTGCTCGGTATGCGGGAGCGGGCGGAGTTGCTGGGCGGGTCGCTGGAGGCAGGGCGTGAGGACGAGGGGTTCGCGGTGACGTTGAGGGTGCCCGTATGACAGAGGGCGAGACGAAGACCGCGCGGGTGGTGGTCGCCGACGATCAGACCGTGGTCAGGGAAGGCATCGTGATGCTTCTGGGGCTGCTGTCCGGCGTGGAGGTCGTCGGCGCGGCGGGGGACGGGGAGGAAGCGGTGCGGCTGGTCGCCGAACTCGCCCCGGACGTGGTGCTGATGGATCTGCGGATGCCGCGTTGCGACGGGGTGGAGGCGACCCGGCGGATCCGGTCCGAGTATCCGGGGACGCAGGTCGTGGTGCTGACCACCTTCGCGGACGACGAGTCGCTGTTCCCGGCGCTGAAGGCCGGTGCCCGTGGCTATCTCACCAAGGACGCGGGCGGCGACGAGATCGTGCGGGCGGTGCACAGCGTGCTCTCGGGAGACGCCGGGCTGTCGCCGAGCATCCAACGGCGGCTGCTGGAGAGACTGTCGCAGCCCGAACCGGCGGTCGCGGCGACGGAGGCGCCCGACGGGCTGACCGCGCGGGAGACCGAGGTGCTGGTGCTGATCGCCGAGGGACTCAGCAACCAGGAGATCGCCCGCAGGCTGCATGTCTCCACCGCCACGGTGAAGACGCACATCAACAACCTGTTCGCCAAGACGGGCCTCAAGGACCGTGCGCAGGCCGTGCGTTACGCCTATGGCAAGGGACTGGTGCGCCCACCAGGGAATTGAGTCACCTGATGGGGTGAAGAGCCCCGGGAAGAAGTGTCGGGGATCTTCCCGGTCTGTCCATCCTTGGGCATGCAGTCAAGCAATGGTCGCCACCGCGACGGCGGGGGCGGTCCCGAGAGTTCAGCCGAGCACGACCACGACCAGGGCGATTTCGGCGCGGCCCCCCGCGAGGTCCCGTACGAGGATCCCTGGTACGACGCGTTGGCCTCCGGCTGGGGCGAGTCGGACGGTCCGGGGGTGCCGGTGCCCGCCGTGCCGGCCGCGCGGACCGAGCGGGAGGGCGCCGCGGTGCGCGCCCGTGACGTGTACCTGGAGGTGCAGCGCAGTGCGGCCTTCCAGGAGGTGCGCAGCCGCTACCGGAGGTTCGTGGTGCCGGGCACGGTCGTCTTCCTCACCTGGTACGTGGGGTACGTGGTGACGGCGACGACCGCGCCGGGACTGATGGCCAAGCCCGTCGCGGGGGCGGTGAACGTGGCGATGGTCGCGGGCCTCGGACAGTTCCTCAGCACGTTCCTGCTCGCCTGGGCCTACTCACGGCACGCGCGGTTGCGCAGGGACCGCGCCGCGCTGGAACTGCGGTGGGACACCCAGGAGCTGACCCGGGGCGCCCGGGGTGGAGTGTCATGACGGGAAATCACCAGACCCTGGCCCTTCTGCTGTTCAGCGCGTTCGTCGCGGTGACGCTCGGGATCACCACGTGGGTGAGCCGGCGGCGGCACGGTTCGGCGGAGGAGTTCTACGCCGGCGGCCGGCTCTTCTCCCCGATGGAAAACGGCTTCGCCATCGCGGGCGACTACATGTCGGCGGCCTCCTTCCTCGGCGTGACCGGACTCATCGCGCTCTTCGGCTACGACGGCCTGCTGTACGCGGTGGGCTTCCTCGTGGCCTGGTTGGTCGTGCTGTTCCTGGTCGCCGAACTGGTGCGCAACTGCGGACGGTTCACGCTCGCCGACGTGATCGCGGCCCGGATGCGGGAACGGCCGGTGCGGATCGCGGTGGGAACTTCCTCGATCACCGTGTCCGTCTTTTATTTGGTGGCGCAAATGGTCGGCGCGGGAAGCCTGGTGGCGCTGCTGCTCGGGCGGACCAGCGAGGCGGCGCAGGTGTGGACGGTCATCGGGGTCGGCGCGCTGATGGTGATCTACGTGTCGCTGGGAGGGATGCGGGCGACCACCTGGATCCAGATCGTCAAGGCGGTGCTGCTGCTGGGCGGGACGGTCGCCCTGACCGTGCTGGTGCTGCTGCGTTTCCACGGCGACGTCGACAGGCTGCTGCTCACCGCGGCGGACCGCAGCGGACACGGCAGGGCGTTCCTGGCGCCGGGACTCAAGTACGGCGGCGGGTGGAGCGCACGCCTGGACTTCATCAGCCTCGGCCTGGGGCTGGTGCTCGGCACGGCCGGGCTGCCCCACATCCTGTCGCGCTTCTACACGGTGCCGACGGCCCGTGCGGCCCGGCGTTCCACGGTCTGGTCGATCGGCCTGATCGGCGGCTTCTACCTGATGGCGATCGTGCTCGGCTTCGGGGCCGCCGCCGTGGTCGGCCCGGACGCGGTGCGTGCGTCGAACGAGGCGGGCAACACGGCCGTCCCGCTGCTGGCGCTCGATCTGGGCGGCGGCGTGGGCTCCACCGGGGGGACCATTCTGTTCGCGGTCGTCGCCGCGGTCGCTTTCGCGACGATTCTCGCCGTGGTCGGCGGGATCACGCTCGCCTCGTCGGCGTCGGTCGCCCATGACCTGTACGCCTCGCTGCGCAGGCCGCACGCCAAGCAGCGCAGCGAGGTCGGGGTGGCGCGGAAGGCCGCGGTCGTGATCGGAGTGGTGGCGATCGCCCTCGGCCTGCTGGCCCGCGACATGAACGTCGCCTTCCTGGTCGGGCTGGCCTTCGCGGTGGCCGCCTCGGCGAACCTGCCCGCGCTGCTGTACTCGCTGTTCTGGCGAGGTTTCACGACCCGCGGCGCGGTGTGGGCCGTATACGGCGGGCTGGTGCCGGCCGTGGGACTGGTGGTGCTGTCCCCGGTGGTCTCGGGAAGTCCCGGAGCGCTGTTCCCGGGCGTGGACTTCCAGTACTTCCCGTTGCAGAACCCGGGGATCGTCTCCATCCCGCTCGGCTTCCTCGCCGGCTGGCTCGGCACCGTCACCTCGGACGAGGTACCGGACGAGGCCAAGCAGGCCGAGACCGAGGTGCGCTCGCTGACCGGGGCGGGCGCCGTGTGACCCGTCGCGCGGCCGCTACGGCGCCACCCAGGCGTACCGGTGCTCCGGGCGGCCGGTGTCGCCGTACTTGAGGGAGAGGCGGAGCCGGCCCACCTGCTCCAGGTGACGGAGGTATCGCTGGGCCGTGGACCGGCTCAGGCCGGTCTCGGCCGCGACCTCGTGAGCGGAGAGCGGGTGCGCGGCGCGGTGCAGGACGCCGCAGATGAGGTCGGTGGTCGGTTCGGAGTGGCCGCTGGGCAGGCCGGGCGCGGACGGGGCCGGTGAGGTGCGCAGGGCGCCGAAGATCCGGTCGACCTGTTCCTGGCCGGTCAGCCCGCGGCCGCCGACCCGGTCGACGGTGCGGCGCAGGGCCGCGTAGGAATCGAGGCGGGTGCGCAGGGCCGCGAAGGTGAACGGCTTGACCAGGTAGTGCAGGGCGCCCAGCCGCATCGCCTTCTGGACGGTGGTCACGTCGCTGGCTGCCGTGATCATGATGACGTCGGTGCCGTGGCCCTGTTCCCGCATCAGGTGGACGAGTTCGAGGCCGGTCCGGTCCGGCAGGTAGTGGTCCAGCAGGACCAGGTCGATGGTGCCGCGTTCCACCGCGGCGAGGGCCTGGGCGGCACTGTGCGCGCGGGCGGCCACCCGGAAGCCGGGAACCTTCCCCACGTACTTGGCGTTTATCTCTGCGACGCGGAAGTCGTCGTCGACCACCAGGACGTCAATCATCAGGCCTCTCCTTCAAGGCCGGCGAGCGTTAAGCCCGTGTTTCGTCTGCGCAGTTCTAGCGCGCGCAAAACGAGCACAACAGATGCTTGCGAGCAAAAGAACGGCTTGCGCCCAGAAGACTGCTGCCGTGGTCCGGGTCACACCTACCGTCCCGGCCCATGAACGCAGACACCAGCCCCGCCATCGAGCTGCGGGGCGCCAGCAAGATCTTCAAGACCCCGTCGGGGGGTCTGCACACGGCGGTCCGCGACCTCGACCTCACCGTGGGGCGTGGTGAGTTCGTGGCCGTCGTAGGGCCGACGGGTTGCGGCAAGTCCACCACGCTGACCCTGGTCAGCGGTCTGGAGGAGCCCAGTCAGGGCGAGGTTCTGGTGGCCGGTGCGCCGGTGGCCGGCGTCGGTGACAAGGTCGGATTCGTCTTCCAGCAGGACGCCACCTTCCCGTGGCGGACCGTGCTGTCCAACGTGATGGCCGGGCCCCGTTTCCGTGGCGTGCCCAAGGCGGAGGCGAAGGAGAAGGCCCGCGAGTGGCTGGCCCGGGTCGGACTCGCCGCCTTCGAGGACCGTTATCCCCACCAGCTCTCCGGCGGCCAGCGCAAGCGCGTCGCGCTCGCCGCGACCTTCGTCAACGACCCCGAGATCCTGCTCATGGACGAGCCGTTCTCCGCGCTCGACGTGCAGACCCGGGCCCTGATGTCGGACGAACTCCTGGAACTGTGGGAGGGCACCGGCGCCTCCGTCGTGTTCGTCACCCACGACCTGGAGGAGTCCATCGCGCTGGCCGACAAGGTCGTCGTCATGACCGCCGGGCCCGCGACCGTCAAGCAGGTCTTCGACATCGACCTGCCCCGCCCCCGCAAGGTCGAGTCGGTACGTCTGGAGCCGCGGTTCATCGAGATCTACCGCGAGATCTGGGAGTCCCTCGGCGAAGAGGTCCGCATCACGCGTGAGAGGGGTGCCGCCCATGTCGCCTGAGACGCTCAGCACACCGGTCGTCGACACGGCCAAGACCCCGGACCGCGCCCGGTCACGGGCCCAGGCCGCCCGCAGACGCAAGGCGGTCGTGTTCGCCGTGCGCGTGCTGCTCCTGGTGGCCGTCCTCGGCCTGTGGGAGGTGCTGTCCCGGGCCGAGGTGATCGACCCGTTCAACTTCTCGATGCCCTCGAAGATCTGGGACCAGGTCTGGACCTGGGTGACCCACGGCACCGCCCTCGGCTCCCTGGGCGAGCAGATCTGGTACACGCTGTACGAGGCGCTGCTCGGCTGGGTCATCGGGGTCGTCGCCGGTGTGGTCTGCGGTATCGCCCTGGGCCGTATCGCCTTCCTCGCCGACGTCCTCGGCCCCTACATCAAGGTGCTCAACTCGATCCCCAGGATCGTGCTCGCCCCGATCTTCGTGATCTGGTTCGGGCTCGGCGCCTCCTCCAAGGTGGCCTCCGCCGTCGTCCTGGTCTTCTTCCCGGTGTTCTTCAACGCCTTCCAGGGCGCCCGCGAGGTCGACCGCAACCTGGTCGCCAACGCCCGGATCCTCGGCGCCAGCGACCGCAGGGTGACCCTCCAGGTCGTCATCCCGTCGGCCACCTCGTGGATCTTCACCAGCCTCCACGTCAGCTTCGGTTTCGCCCTGATCGGCGCCATCGTCGGCGAGTACATCGGCGCCACCAAGGGCATCGGCCTGCTCGTCGCGCAGTCGCAGGGCACCTTCAACGCGGCCGGCGTGTACGCGGCGATGGTCATCCTCGCCGTCGTCGCGCTCGCCGCCGAGGGGCTGCTCACCTTCGCCGAGCGCCGCATCTTCCGCTGGAAGCCGTCGGACTCCGACAGCTGACCCGCCCCCCGAACCTCCCGCACCGCCTTCTCACAAGGACGTGAACCGTCATGCGCAAGTCCGCCAGATACTCCACCCTGGCCGCCGCCGGCCTGCTCGCCCTCTCCTCCCTCACCGCCTGCGCCAACGACGCGGCGAGCACCACCTCCAGCGGCTCCGCCGGCAAGGGTGACGGCAAGGGCACGAAGGTCAAGATCATGGTCGGCGGCCTGGACAAGGTCATCTACATGCCGGCCATGCTCACCCAGCGGCTCGGCTACTTCGACGCCGAGGGCCTGGACGTCGAGCTGCTGACCGAACCGGCCGGTGTCCAGGCCGAGACCGCGCTCGTCGCCGGGCAGGTCCAGGGGACGGTCGGCTTCTACGACCACACGCTCGACCTCCAGACCAAGGGCAAGGCGGTGGAGTCCGTCGTGCAGTTCTCGCACGCCCCCGGTGAGGTGGAGGTCGTCTCCGCCAAGGCGGCCGGTGACATCACCTCGCCCAAGGACTTCAAGGGCAAGAAGCTCGGCATCACCAGCCTCGGCTCGTCGACCGACTTCCTCACCAAGTACCTCGCCGTCAAGAACGGCGTGAAGGTCAGCGAGTTCTCGCCGGTCGCGGTCGGCGCGGGCGCCACCTTCATCTCGGCGCTCCAGCAGGGTTCCATCGACGGCGGCATGACCACCGATCCGACCGTCGCGACCATCCTGGACAAGAAGGCGGGCAAGGTCCTGGTCGACATGCGGACGCCGGAAGGGTCCCAGAAGGCGCTCGGCGGGCCCTACCCGTCGTCAAGCCTGTACATGCAGACGGACTGGGTCAACGGTCACAAGGAGACCGTCCAGAAGTTGGTCAATGCATTCGTCAAGACGCTCAAGTGGATGTCCACGCACAGCGCCGCCGACATCGCGGCCAGGATGCCCGCCGACTACGCCCAGGGCGACAAGGCCCTCTACACGGAGTCGATCAAGAGCACGCTGCCGATGTTCACCGACGACGGCGTGATGCCCGAGAACGGCCCGGAGACCGTGGAGAAGGTGCTCAAGGCGTTCAACACCAACATCCAAAACGCCGACGTCGACCTGAGCAAGACCTACACCACGGAGTTCGTCGAGGCTGCGAAGTAGGACGCCTCAGCCGCGGGTCGCCCACACGTAACGGTGTTCCGGGCGGCCCGCGTCGCCGTACTTGAGGGTCAGCCGCGCCCGTCCCGTGCGCTCCAGGAGCTTCAGGTAGCGCTGGGCGGTCTGGCGGCTCACGCCGGTCCGTTCGGCGATCTCCTGGGCCGACAGCGGCCCGGAGGCGTTCATCAGGGACTGGCGCACCAGCTCGGCGGTGGTGGGGGAGTGCCCCTTGGGCAGGTCCGGCTCGGACGTCGTGGACAGCGCCCCGAAGATCCGGTCCACCTCGGCCTGTTCGGCCTCGCCGCCGCCGTCCAGGGTGCGCCGCAGGTCGGCGTACGCCTCCAGCCTGGCGCGCAGCCCGGCGAAGGCGAACGGCTTGACGAGGTACTGCAGCGCCCCGTGCCGCATCGCCGCCTGCACGGTCGACACGTCCCGGGCCGCCGTCACCATGATCACATCGGTCTGGTGGCCGCGCCTGCGCATCTCCCGGACCACCGCCAGACCCGTGTCGTCGGGCAGGTAGTGGTCCATGAGGACCAGGTCGAGCCGGGGCAGCGCCCCCAGCTGCCGCAGCGCCTCGGCCGCGTTGTGGGCCTCGCCCGCCACCCGGAAGCCGGGCACCTTCTCGACGTACGCGGCGTTCACGCGGGCGACCCGGGTGTCGTCGTCCACGACCAGGACCTCGATCATCGTGTCTCCTCGGCGGCCGGGACGAGCACGGGTTCCGGCCCGGTCAGTGCCTCCGGGAGCGCGACCGTGAACTGCGCGCCCCCGCCGTCCGCCTCGCCCACGACCGCGCTGCCGCCCTGCCGTTCGGCGAGCCTGCGCACCAGCGAGAGCCCGATGCCGCGCTTGCCGTGCGCGGGCGGCTTCTTCGTGGACCACCCCTCGGTGAAGACCAGTTCCCGCTGCTCCGCGGGGATTCCGGGCCCGGTGTCGCGCACCGTGAGGACGACCGCGCGGCCCTCGGCACGCAACTCGACCTCCACGCGCGCGTGCGGAGTGCCGGCCACCGCGTCCAGCGCGTTGTCCACGAGATTGCCCACGACCGTGACCAGCCCTCTCGGGTCGACCAGCCGGTCCGGGAGCCGGGTGCGGTCCGACACCCACAGGGCGACCCCGCGCTCCGCCGCGACGGTGGCCTTGCCGACCAGCAGGGCGGCCAGCAGCGGGTCCTGGATCTTCTCGGTGACCTGTTCGGCGGTGACCCGGTGGTCGCCCACCACCTCTCCGACGAAGTCCACGGCGTCGTCGAACATCTCCAGCTCCAGCAGTCCGAGCAGGGTGTGCATCCGGTTGGCGTGTTCGTGGTCCTGGGCGCGCAGGGCGTCGATCAGCCCGCGCGTGGAGTCCAGTTCGCGGCCGAGCTGCTCCAGTTCGGTGCGGTCGCGCAGGGTGGCGACGGCACCGCCGTCGTCGGTGGGCATGCGGTTGGCGACCAGGACCCGGTGGCCGCGCACGGTGAGCAGATCGGTGCCGGTCACCCGGCCGGCCAGCACGTCGGTCGTACGGCCCTCGCCGAGCGCCTCGTCCGGGGACCGGCCGACGGCCTCGTCGCCGATGCCGAGCAGGCGCCTGGCCTCGTCGTTCAGCAGCCGGATGCGGCCGCCGCGGTCCAGCGCCACGACGCCCTCCCGGATGCCGTGCAGCATCGCCTCGCGCTCCGCGAGCAGCGCCGAGATGTCGGAGAAGGCCAGGTCGCGGGTCTGCCGCTGCACCCGCCGGGAGATCAGCCAGGCGGCCAGCGCACCGACGGCGAGCGCACCGCCCGCGTAGGCGAGCAGCCCGGGGATGGCGCTGAGCAGGCGCGCCCGGACGCTGTCGTACGCGATGCCCACCGAGACCGCGCCGATGATCCGGTGCTCCGCGTCGTACAACGGCACCTTGCCGCGCGCGGAGCGGCCCAGGGTGCCGTTGTCGATCTGCATGACGTCCTGCCCGGCCAGCGCCTCCCCGGGGTCGGTCGAGACGTGCCGGCCGATCTCCGACGGCGTGGTGTGCGACCAGCGAAATCCCCGCAGGTCCATCACCACGATGTACTCGGCGTGGGTGGCCTTCCGGATCCGTTCCGCCTCCCGCTGCACCGGGCCGGTCGTGCTCGGCCGCGTGGTGAGGACGCCCTCGGCGATCTGCGGGTCCTGTGCGGTGGTCTGCGCGATCGCCAGTGCCCGGCGCATCGCCTCCTGGTCGAGCTGCTTGCTCAGCGGCGCCAGGAAGAGCCCGGTCGCCAGCACCGCGACGCCGGCGGCGATCACCACCTGCATCAGCAGGACCTGCGAGAACGCCCGTCGCGGCAGGCCGATGCGCAGGCGGCGTGCGGGAGGAGTGGGGCTCATGCCCATGACGGTACGTGGGGGTGCGGGCCCGGTCACAGGGGGTGTGGCGCGGATCTCTTGACTGTTTCTTGGGGAAATCGTCCGCCGGGGCCGTCCGGTTCCGCGGCCGCGTCAGCTCGCCAGCGCCGTCGCCGTCCCGGCCTGCCGCAGCGAGACCACGTCCATCCGGGCCGGCGACCCGAGCACCGACACCCCGCAGCTCTCCGCGCGGGGCGGCAGCGAGGCGCCCTGGGCCACGCCGACCCGCCAGCGACGGCCGTCGGTGTGGGCGACGGTGACGTCCCAGCGCGGAGCCGACCCCTCGGTCCGTACGACGCTCAGCGCGCCCGCCGCGTACTCGCCCACCGCCTCGCGCACGGCCAGCTCGGCCGCCTGCGCGGGCCGTTCCCAGGCGGAGCGGCCGCGGCAGCCGTCCAGCACCACACGGCCCTCCTGGGCGCCGTGCAGGACCTCCTTGACGGCATGCGCCTCGGCACGGCCGTACGCGTAGCCGTACGGCAGCACGAGGACCGTCGGCGAGAAGCGATGACCACCCAGATGGGTGACCTCCCAGATGCCCGGCACGCCGGACGCGGCCAGTTCGGCGGCGAGCGGGCGGCCCAGCAGGGCGCAGCAGCGGTCGCGCTTGCCGTTGGTGCAGACGAGCGCGAGCGGGCCGCCCGTGTGCGGCCGGCCGCCGAGCGCCGTGCCGAACGAACGGTGGTCGCCCGCGCCGAGCGCGGCGAGGTCGAGGCCGAGCAGCCGCGCCGGGTCGCGGATGGCGGCCGCGTGCAGCCAGACGTTGCCGGGAACCGTGTGGGCCGCGTAGACCCGGCGTACGGCGGGCGTGCCCGGGTCGGCGTGGCGGCCGGGGCGGCGGATGAGCGCGACCCGCACGCCGGTCCCCTGGGCGGCGGCCTCCAGGGCGCGGCCGAGCAAGGGGTCCAGATGGCTCGAAGTGAGCGCCTTGGCGCCCCACGGGCCGGGCTGTTCCAGCAGCAGCCACGTCGTCGCGGTGGCCGCGGTGCCGGAAACGGGCTCGTCCAGCAGCCGGGAGACGGTTGTGCACCTACTCACAGAGGTGAGCCTAACCTGACTTCGCCCCGGATGACTTCCGGCCCCGTCCGGCACGCCCGCCGGGCGCCCCGCCCGGGCTATTCCGGCAGCGGCTGCGGCGGCCTCGGACCGACGTAGTGACCGCTGGGGCGCATCCGCAGCGGGCGTTCCCCGTACTCCTCCAGGGCGTGGGCGATCCACCCCGCCGTGCGGGCGACGGCGAAGATCGTCTCGCCCGCGGTGGCGGGCATGCCGCAGGAGGCCGTGAACACGGCCAGCGCCAGGTCCACATTGGCGTGCAGCGGAGCGTGCCGGGCGGTCACGGCGACCACGTCCCGTGCCGCGAGCAGGGCGGGCTGCGCGCGGGGCACGTCCTCCAGGAGGCGGAACAGGACCCGCGCGCGCGGGTCCTCGCCCTCGTAGAGCCGGTGGCCGAGGCCGGGGACGCGGCGGCCCGCACGGAGCTCGTCCGCGATCACCGGGACCGCGGTGCCCCGGTCGAGGACGTCCAGCAGCATCCGGTGGGCGAGGCCGCTGGAGGCGCCGTGCAGCGGACCTTCGAGGACGCCGAGCCCGGCCGAGACGGCCGCGTAGGCGTGGGCGCGTGCGGAGGCGGCGAGCCGGACCGCGAGGGTGGAGGCGGCCAGGTCGTGGTCGACGAGCAGGGCGAGCGCCGTGTCCAGGACGCGCAGCGCGGTGTCACCGGGGTCGATGCCGGTCAGCCGGTGCCACAGCCGCAGGGCCAGCGGGCCGTCGTCGGGCCGGTTCTCGCGCCATGCGGGCAGCGCCGCGACCATGGTGGGGATCAGCGCCCGCGCGGTGCCGAGGACGGCGTCCTCGGACAGGTCGAAGCGCAGGGGGTCCTCGGCGGCCGAGGCGATCGTGGCGACCCGCAGGCGGTCGGTGGGGGAGGTGTGCTCGGGCAGCGCGTCGACCGCCCGCCGGGCCACGGCGACGGCGGCCCGCGGGGCGGTGAGGGTGGCGCCCGGCGTCATCCGGCCCGTCCACAGCCACTCGGCCACCTCCTCGTAGGAGTGCCGCACGGCCAGTTCGGTGGCGTCGACGCCGCGGAAGAAGTAGCCGTCCTTCTCGATCAGCGTGATCCGGGTGCGCACGGACAGGTCTGCGCCCGCGCCCGAAGTCCCGGCGGCGTCCCGCCTGTTGCGCCGGGCGAGCGCCTCCACCTCGGCGGCGTCGAAGGTGCTGGCGCGGCCGCCGGGCGCCCGCGCGCTGCTGAGCTGGCCGCGGCTCACGTAGGCGTACACGGTCTCGGGCTTCACTCCGAGCAGCTCGGCGGTCTCCTTGGTGCTCAGCCGCCGGGCGGGGCTGCCGGGAGCGGGTTGTTGATCGCGCATGGCGCCACCGTAGCCGCGTTCCATATGTATTGATTCAATCAATATTGACAGAGATCTAGTCAAGCATGGACAGTCGGATCAAGTTCAGGGAGAGAAAGCGGAGGCACGTCATGGCCGTCAACAGGAGCGCGTCGACCCTCGTGGAGGTGCCGCGCGGGCTCGCCGGTGTCGTCGTCGCGGACACCGAGGTCGGGGACGTCCGGGGGGCCGAGGGCTTCTACCACTACCGGCAGTACTCGGCCGTCGAACTCGCCCGCACCCGCGGCTTCGAGGACGTCTGGCACCTCCTGGTCCACGGCGGACTGCCGGACGCGGCACGCTCCGCCGCCTTCGCCGCCGAGACCGCCGCGCTGCGGCACCTGCCCGACGAGGTCCGCACGGCACTGCCCGCGGTGGCCGCGGCGAGCGGCGGCTCCGGGCCGCTGGCCGGGATGCGCACCGCGCTCTCGCTGCTCGGCGCGGCGCGGGGGTTCCGGCCGGTGTACGACATCGACGCGGACCTGCGGCGGGCCGACACGGTCGCCGCCTGTGCGGCCGTACCGACGCTCCTGACCGCGCTGTACCGGCTCGGGCGCGGACTCGACCCGGTGGAGCCGCGCGCGGATCTGTCGTACGCGGCCAACTACCTGTACATGCTGACGGGTTCCGAACCCGACCCCCGGCGTGCCCGTGCGGTCGAGCAATACCTGATCTCAACCATTGACCACGGATTCAACGCGTCAACCTTCACCGCCCGGGTCATCGCCTCCACCGGCGCGGACGTCGCGGCCTGCCTCGTGGGGGCGGTCGGCGCGCTGTCGGGGCCCCTGCACGGCGGCGCGCCCAGCCGGGCGCTCGACACCCTGGACGCCATCGGGACGCCGGACCGGATCGACCCCTGGATCCGGGCCCGGGTCCTCTCCGGAGACCGCGTCATGGGCTTCGGGCACGCCGTCTACCGTACGGAGGATCCGCGTTCGCGCATGCTGCGTGGGATCGCACAGGACTTCGGCGGCCCCCGGGTCGCGTTCGCCGTCGAGGTCGAGCGCCGGGTGGAGCGCATCCTCGCCGAACTGAAGCCCGGCCGCGAACTCCACGCCAACGTCGAGTTCTACGCGGGCGTGGTCATGGAACTCTGCGGCCTGCCGAGGGAGATGTTCACCCCGACGTTCGCGGCGGCCCGCGTGGTCGGCTGGAGCGCCAACATCCTGGAGCAGGCGGCGGACTCGAAGATCATCAGGCCGGTTGCCCGGTACGTGGGCCCGGAGCCGAGGACGCCGGCCGCCACCCGGTAGGCACGGACCGCCGCCGAGCCGGACACGGCGGGCCCGCCCGGACCCGGCGGGCGCGGCACGGCGGGCGCGGGCCGCGATGGCGGCGGGCGTTTCCTATCCTGGACCGGCCGGACCGCCGTACGCACGAAAGAGGCCCCCGTTGGAGCACCGCCGCAGCCCCCAGCAGATCCCGGTCGTCGTGCTCGCCGGATTCCTGGGCTCCGGGAAGACCACGCTGCTCAACCACCTGCTGCACCGCAGCGGAGGCAGCCGGATCGGGGCGATCGTCAACGACTTCGGGGCCATCGAGATCGACGCGATGGCCGTGGCCGGCGCCCTCGGCGACTCGACCGTCTCGCTCGGCAACGGCTGCCTGTGCTGCGCGGTCGACGCGAGCGAACTGGACGACTACCTGGAACGGCTCGCCGGCCCGGCCACCGGCGTCGACGTGATCGTCATCGAGGCGAGCGGCCTCGCCGAGCCCGAGGAACTCGTCCGGATGCTGCTCGCCAGCGAACACCCCGGCATCGTCTACGGCGGCCTCGTCGAGGTCGTCGACGCAGCCGAGTTCGACGCCACGCGCGCGAAGCACCCCGAGATCGACCGGCACCTCGCCCTCGCCGACCTGGTCGTCGTGAACAAGCTGGACCGGGCCGGACAGGGCGGCGAGCGGGTCCTCGGGCTCGTGCGGTCGCTCAGCGACCAGGGGGCGGCCGTCGTCCCGGCCACCTACGGCCGCGTCGACCCCGAGTTCCTCTTCGACTGCCGGCCCGGCGAGGAGCGCGTCGGCCAGCTGTCCTTCGACGACCTGCACACGCACCGGGACGGCGAGGACCACGCGGGACACCTGCACACCCGCTACGACACGCTGTCCTTCGTCTCCGGCCGGCCCCTCGACCCGCGCCGGCTCATGGCCTTCCTCGACAGCAGGCCCGAAGGGCTCTACCGGATCAAGGGATACGTCGACTTCGGGCCCCACGACAGCGCGAACCGCTACGCCGTGCACGCCGTGGGACGGTTCCTGCGCTTCTACCCCGAGCCCTGGCCGCGCGACGAGGAGCGGCTGACCCAGCTCGTGCTGATCGGCTCCGGCATCGACGGCGCCGCCCTGCGCAAGGAACTCGACGCCTGCACGAGCGACGCCCCGCACGCCGACGAACACGGCATGTGGGGCGTCCTGCGCTACGTACAGGGCCTGGAAGAGGGCCCCGAAGAGGACTTCGAGGCCTACGGCTCCTAGACCGGCCCCGCCACCACCGACACCGTCTTCGCCAGCGACACGCCGGAGCCGTCCCGGCGCGGGTCCATCTCCGGCAGCTCGGCCGGGGTGCCGTTCCTCTGGGCCGCCTTCGCCGGAACCGGTCCCGCCCAGGCGAACGCCAGGCAGTCCTCGCCCTTCAGGAACCGCTGGCAGCGCACCCCGCCGGTGGCGCGGCCCTTGCGCGGGTACTGGTCGAACGGGGTCAGCTTGGCCGTCGTCTGCACCGAGTCGTCGAGCGTGCCGCGCGAGCCGGCCACCGTGAAGACCACCGCTTCGGCCGCCGGGTCCACCGCCGTGAAGGAGATGACCTTGGCGCCCTCGGTGAGCTTGATGCCCGCCATGCCGCCGGCCGGACGGCCCTGCGGGCGCACCTGGGAGGCCTGGTAGCGCAGCAGCTGCGCGTCGTCCGCGATGAACACCAGGTCCTCCTCGCCGGTGCGCAGCTCGATCGCGCCGACGATCCGGTCGCCCTCCTTGAGGGTGATGACCTCCAGCTCGTCCTTGTTGGACGGGTAGTCGGGGACCACGCGCTTGACCACGCCCTGCTCGGTGCCGAGGGCGAGACCCGGCGAGGACTCGTCCAGCGTGGTCAGGCAGACCACCGACTCGCCGTCGGCCAGGGAGAGGAACTCCGACAGGGGCGCGCCGCCCGCGAGGTTCGGGGCGCTCGCCGTCTCCGGGAGCTGCGGCAGGTCGACCACGTTGACGCGGAGCAGACGGCCGGTGGAGGTCACCGCGCCGATCTCGCCGCGGGCGGTCGCCTGGACCGCCGAGACGATCACGTCGTGCTTGGCCCGCTTGCCGTCGCTGTCCTCCGGGAACGGCTCGCCGTTCGCCGTGCGCGCCAGCAGGCCCGTCGAGGAGAGCAGCACCCGGCACGGGTCGTCGGCCACCTGCAGCGGAACCACGGCCGCCGGCGCGCCCGAGGCCTCCAGCAGCACCGTGCGCCGCTCGGTGCCGAACTTCTTCGCCACCGCGGCCAGTTCCCCCGAGACCAGCTTGCGCAGCTCCGCGTCCGACTCCAGGATCCGGGTCAGCTCGGCGATCTCCGCGGTGAGCTTCTCCTTCTCCGCCTCCAGCTCGATGCGGTCGTACCTGGTCAGGCGCCGCAGGGGGGTGTCCAGGATGTACTGGGTCTGGATCTCCGACAGCGAGAAGCGCTCCATCAGGCGCTGCTTGGCCTCCGCGCTGTTCTCGCTGGAGCGGATCAGCCGGATGACCTCGTCGATGTCGACCAGGGCCGTCAGCAGGCCCTCGACCAGGTGGAGGCGGTCGCGGCGCTTGGTGCGGCGGAACTCGCTGCGGCGGCGGACCACGTCGAACCGGTGGTCGAGGTAGACCTCCAGCAGTTCCTTCAGGCCGAGCGTGAGCGGCTGGCCGTCGACCAGGGCCACGTTGTTGATGCCGAAGGACTCCTCCATCGGCGTCAGCTTGTAGAGCTGCTCCAGGACCGCCTCCGGCACGAAGCCGTTCTTGATCTCGACGACCAGGCGGAGCCCGTGCTCGCGGTCGGTGAGGTCCTTGACGTCCGCGATGCCCTGCAGCTTCTTGGAGTTGACCAGGTCCTTGATCTTGGCGATGACCTTCTCGGGGCCGACCGTGAAGGGCAGTTCGGTGATGACCAGGCCCTTGCGGCGGGCCGTGACCGTCTCCACCGCCACCGTGGCACGGATCTTGAAGGTGCCGCGGCCCGTCTCGTACGCGTCCCGCACGCCGTCCAGGCCGACGATCCGGCCGCCGGTCGGCAGGTCGGGGCCCGGCACGTGCTTCATCAGCGCGTCCAGGTCCGCGTTCGGGTACCGGATCAGATGGCGCGCGGCCGCGATCACCTCGCCCAGGTTGTGCGGCGGCATGTTCGTCGCCATGCCGACCGCGATGCCCGAGGAGCCGTTGACCAGGAGGTTGGGGAAGGCGGCGGGCAGCGCCACCGGCTCCTGCTCCTGGCCGTCGTAGTTCGGCGTGAAGTCGACCGTGTCCTCGTCGATGGACTCGGTCATCAGGCTGGTCGCCTCGGCCATCCGGCACTCGGTGTACCGCATGGCGGCCGGCGGGTCGTCGTTGCCCAGGGAGCCGAAGTTGCCGTGGCCGTCGACCAGCGGGACCCGCATCGAGAACGGCTGGGCCATGCGCACCAGCGCGTCGTAGATCGACGCGTCGCCGTGCGGGTGCAGCTTGCCCATCACCTCGCCGACCACGCGCGCGCACTTCACGTAGGCGCGGTCGGGGCGCACGCCCATCTCGTTCATCTGGTACACGATGCGGCGGTGCACCGGCTTGAGGCCGTCGCGGGCGTCCGGCAGAGCGCGCGAGTAGATGACCGAGTACGCGTACTCGAGGTAGGAGCCGCGCATCTCGTCCACGACGTCGATGTCGAGGATCCTCTCCTCGTACGAGTCGTCGGGCGGCGGGGTCTTCGTGCTGCGGCGGGCCATCGCTGCCGGCTCCTTGCTCATGCGTGAACGGGATCTGACGCTGACCATTGTGGACCGCGGTACTGACAGGCCGGGCCAGGACCCGGTCTCCGCGGCCCGCCCCGGTGCCTCGGTGGCGTGCGCGGGCGAGTCGGACGCAGGCTACGCGATCCGCTGTGGGCGTACGTGGTGCGGGAACTTCGCCCGGTCCCCGCGCGCTTGCATACAGTGGCAGGACTGGCAGAAGAACCGCGGTCCGAGACGGCGTCCGCGAGTGAGTGACGCGAGTGAAGGGACGTACATGCCCATGGGTCACACGACCACGGCCGAGACAGGCTCCGGAGGCCTGACAGCGACCGAGCACCGCTTGGCCAACGGTCTGCGCGTGGTGCTCTCCGAGGACCACCTGACCCCGGTCGCGGCGGTCTGCCTCTGGTACGACGTCGGTTCCCGGCACGAAGTCAAGGGACGTACCGGTCTGGCTCACCTTTTCGAGCACTTGATGTTCCAGGGCTCCGCCCAGGTGCAGGGCAACGGGCACTTCGAGCTAGTCCAGGGCGCCGGCGGCTCGCTCAACGGCACCACCAGCTTCGAGCGCACCAACTACTTCGAGACCATGCCCGCCCACCAGCTGGAGCTCGCCCTCTGGCTGGAGGCCGACCGCATGGGCTCGCTGCTCGCCGCCCTGGACGACGAGTCGATGGAGAACCAGCGCGACGTCGTCAAGAACGAGCGCCGCCAGCGCTACGACAACGTCCCCTACGGCACCGCCTTCGAGAAGCTCACCGCGCTCGCCTACCCGGAGGGCCACCCCTACCACCACACGCCGATCGGCTCGATGGCGGACCTGGACGCGGCCACCCTGGAGGACGCGCGGGCGTTCTTCCGCACCTACTACGCGCCCAACAACGCCGTGCTCTCGGTGGTCGGCGACATCGACCCCCAGGAGACCCTCGCCTGGATCGAGAAGTACTTCGGCTCCATCGAGGCCCACGACGGCAAGCCCGCCCCGCGCGACGGCTCGCTCCCCGAGGTCATGGGCGAGCAGCTGCGCGAGGTCGTCGTGGAGGAGGTGCCCGCGCGCGCGTTGATGGCCGCCTACCGGCTCCCGGAGGACGGCACGCGCGCGTCCGACGCGGCCGACCTGGCCCTGACCGTCCTCGGCGGCGGCGAGTCCTCCCGCCTGTACAACCGGCTCGTCCGGCGCGACCGTACGGCCGTCGCCGCCGGCTTCGGCCTGCTGCGCCTGGCCGGCGCGCCCTCCCTGGGCTGGCTGGACGTGAAGACCTCGGGCGACGTCGAGGTCCCGGTCATCGAGGCCGCCATCGACGAGGAGCTGGCCCGCTTCGCCCAGGAGGGCCCGACGCCCGAGGAGATGGAGCGCGCCCAGGCCCAGCTGGAGCGCGAGTGGCTGGACCGGCTCGGCACGGTCGCGGGCCGCGCGGACGAACTGTGCCGCTTCGCCGTGCTGTTCGGCGACCCGCAGCTCGCCCTGACGGCCGTCCAGCGTGTCCTCGCGGTGACCCCGGAGGAGGTCCGGGAGGTCGCCGCGGCGCGCCTGCGCCCCGACAACCGCGCGGTGCTCGTCTACGAGCCCAAGTCCCCGGAGACCGTCGAGGACGCCGACGTTCCCGAGGACCCCGAGGCCGAGGCCACGGTCGAAGCCGGCGACAACAACGAGGAGACGGCCAAGTGACCGAGCTCGCCACCATGGACTTCCATCCGCAGCCCCAGCCGGGCGAGGCGCGGCCGTGGGCCTTCCCCGCCCCCGAGCGCTCCACCCTGGACAACGGGCTGACCGTGCTGCGCTGCCACCGCCCCGGCCAGCAGGTCGTCGCCGTGGAGGTGCTCCTGGACGCCCCCCTGGACGCCGAGCCGACCGGCCTGGACGGCGTCGCCACGATCATGGCGCGCGCCTTCTCCGAGGGCACCGACAAGCACTCCGCCGAGGAGTACGCCGCCGAACTGGAGCGGGCCGGCGCCACCCTGGACGCGCACGCCGACCACCCCGGTGTCCGGCTCAGCCTGGAGGTACCCGCCTCCCGCCTGGGCAAGGGGCTCGGGCTGCTCTCCGACGCGCTGAGGGCACCCGCCTTCGCCGACAGCGAGGTCGAGCGGCTGGTCCGCAACCGCCTCGACGAGATCCCGCACGAGCTGGCCAACCCCAGCCGCCGGGCCGCCAAGCAGCTCTACAAGGAGCTGTTCCCGGCGACCGCGCGGATGTCCCGGCCGCGCCAGGGCACCGAGGACACCGTCGAGAAGATCGACGCGGCCGCCGTGCGCGGCTTCTACGACCGGCACGTACGGCCCGCCACGGCCACCGCGGTCGTCGTCGGCGACCTGACCGGCATCGACCTGGACGACCTGCTCGGCGAGACCCTGGGCGCCTGGCGCGGCACCGCCGCCGAGCCCCGCCCGGTGCCCGCGGTCACCGCCGACGACACCGGCCGCGTCGTCATCGTGGACCGTCCCGGCGCCGTCCAGACGCAGCTGCTCATCGGCCGCGTCGGCGCCGACCGGCACGACCGCGTCTGGCCCGCCCAGGTGCTCGGCACCTACTGCCTCGGCGGCACCCTCACCTCCCGCCTGGACCGCGTCCTGCGCGAGGAGAAGGGCTACACCTACGGCGTCCGCGCCTTCGGCCAGGTGCTGCGGTCGGCTCCCGACGGCAGCGGTGCCTCGATGCTCGCCATCAGCGGCTCCGTGGACACCCCGAACACCGGTCCGGCGCTCCAGGACCTGTGGACGGTGCTGCGCACCCTCGCCTCCGGGGGCCTCACGGACGCCGAGCGGGACGTCGCCGTGCAGAACCTGGTCGGCGTGGCGCCGCTCAAGTACGAGACGGCCGCGGCCGTCGCCGGCACCCTGGCCGACCAGGTCGAGCAGCACCTGCCCGACGACTTCCAGGCCACGCTCTACCGGCAACTGGCCGCCACCGGCACCGTGGAGGCCACCGCGGCCGTCGTGAACGCCTTCCCCGGCGACCACCTGGTGACCGTCCTGGTCGGCGACGCGGCCCAGATCAAGGAGCCCGTCGAGGCCCTCGGCATCGGCGAAGTGACGGTCGTCGCCGCCGAGTGACGGCACGCGCGTCCGGAGCCCTGGTGACCCACCGGTCACCAGGGCTCTGAAATGTCCGTATTGATGCGGAGGTTGCCTGTCTGCCCTGTGGGATACGCGACAAAAACCCTGATCCGTTTGAGGATTGCGAGAACGCCCTCGTAGGTTCTTCCGGGCTGTCCGCCGAACTGCGCCGCGCCCGCGGCACCGGACAGTCATCGCCGAGTCCCCGTACGGCGCGAGCCAGGGGAGCCGGGGACCCATGCAGTCCCTGGGGTGAATCGGGCGCCCGCGCGAGCCGCGAGGGGGCCCGTAGGAGACCTTCCTGCTCCGAACCCGTCAGCTAACCCGGTAGGCGAGAGGGAAGGAAAGGACCAGCCTCTACATGGCGTTCATGTGCGCCTCCGGGAAGCACCGTCGTCCCGGCCGGGTGAAGCGCACCACCGCGCAGGCCGCCGGCATCGCGGCCCTCACCACCACAGGTGTCATCGGCACCGTCTCGGCGGCCCCGGCGCTCGCCGCGGAGAACTCCGTCGAGCAGACCGGCCTCACTCCGGTGATCACGGTCAGCGACTCGGTCGCCGACCGGATCGACGCCCAGGCCGCCGCGCAGACGGCCGCCGCCGAGCGCAAGGCGGCCGAGGAGGCCGCGCGCAAGAAGGCCGCGGCGAAGGCCGAGAAGGAGCGCGAGGCGAAGGCGCGCGCGGCACGGGAGGCCGAGCGCAAGCGTCTCAACGCCTTCGTCGTGCCGATATCCGACTCGTACGTCTCCACCGGCTACAAGACCGGCGGCTCGCTGTGGTCCTCCGGCGCCCACACCGGCATCGACTTCCACGCCGCCTCCGGCACGGAGGTGCACGCGGTCGGCACCGGCACGGTGGTCTCCACCGGCTGGGGCGGCTCGTACGGCAACCAGATCGTCATCAAGATGGCCGACGGCATGTACACCCAGTACGGTCACCTGTCGTCGATCGGCGTCTCGGTGGGCCAGAAGGTCACCCCCGGCGAGCGGATCGCCCTCTCCGGCGCGACCGGCAACGTGACCGGACCCCACCTCCACTTCGAGGCCCGGACGACCCCGGAGTACGGCTCGGACATCGACCCGGTCGCCTACCTCCGCAAGCACGGTGTGAACGTCTGACGCGTTCCGACGACAGTCTCCGAAGCCCCGGCCGCCGAGCCGGGGCTTTCGTCGTTTTCGTGGGTCCGGTGTCCAAAAAATATGCATGGATTCAGGGCCGCCGTCGGAAATTCCCGCTCATTGCAATAGAGTCACGGAACGGGCGCCACTCGACGGCGTTTCACGGGGATTAAGGCGGAGGTCGGACATGCGTATTCCGGCGCACTCGGTATGCACGGCGATCCGGGACGACATCGTCGCGGGCGTCCACGAGCGCGGCAGCCGGCTCACCGAGGAACTCCTGGCCCGTCGCTACGGCGTCTCGCGCGTCCCCGTCCGCGAGGCCCTGCGCACCTTGGAGGCCGAGGGGTTCGTGGTGACGCGCCGGCACGCGGGCGCGTGCGTGGCGGAACCGAGCGAGCAGGAGGCCGCCGACCTGCTGGAGATGCGTCTGCTCCTGGAGCCGCTCGGCGCCCTGCGGGCCGCCCAGCGCCGTACCGAGGCCCACCTCAAGGTCCTGCGCGGCCTGGTCAGGCTGGGTCAGGAGCGGGCCCGCCGGGGCGGCAGCGAGGACCTGCGGTCCCTGGGCGGCTGGTTCCACGAGACGCTCGCCCAGGCCACCGGCAGCCAGGCCCTGACCTCGGCGCTCACCCAGCTGCGGCACAAGATCGCCTGGATGTACGTGGTCGACGCCGCGCCCGATCCCGTCGAGTCCTGGGCCGAGCACGGCGCCATCGTGGACGCGGTGACCCGCGGCGACGGCGAGCGCGCGCGGGCGATCACCGCGCTGCACACCGAGCGGTCCGGCGTCTCCCACCGGCTGCGCTTTCCCGGCGGCCTGGACCGGGCCGGTGGTGTGAGGACTTCGCAACATCCCGTAAACATGTCGGGCCCGCGGCATTAACACGGGCACCGTATACAAAGAGATGTTATTCGGTGGAGCAGTATTTCCGGCGCCCGCTGCCGGGCTCTGCCGTCCTTATTTCGTGCGCGTCCGGAATTTCGTGGGCGCGCCTTTGATGTGCCCAGGCGCGTAATGAAGTGCGCCCTGCCTGTAATTCCGTGCGCCCGGCGCGGAACCTGATCTCCGAGCGGGAAATCCGGCGCCCCCGGTGAAAAGCGCGCCTGCCGGGTACGGCGAGGCCGTGCCGGCGGAAGGCGTGCCGGGCACGGCGAGGCCGCCCACGGACAGTGCTGCGGCAACGGCGAGGCCGCGCCGCCCCCGCAGGGGTGACGCGGCCTCGGTGGTGCGGGCGCCGTGGCGCTCAGACGGTCTCGGGGAGCTCCTCGAGACCCTCGCCGACCAGCTTGGCCAGGCGTTCGAGGGCGGCGTCCGCGCCCTCGGCGTCGGAGGCGAGGACGATCTCCTCGCCGCCCTGGGCGCCCAGGCCCAGCACAGCCAGCATGGAGGCCGCGTTGACGGGGTCGCCCCCGGCCTTGGCGATCGTCACCGGGACGCCTGTGGCCGTGGCGGCTCGGACGAAGATGGAAGCGGGGCGGGCGTGGAGGCCCTCGGCCCAGCCGACGTTGACGCGGCGCTCAGCCATGTGATGCTGCCCTTCGGTGTTCAGGGTTGTCTAGACCAGTTTCCCATATCGTGAAGCATGCCCGGAGCGGGCGGAAGCCCGCACGGGCGTGAAGCCGGACCGCGGCCTCGGACCGGCTCCCGTCCCCCACAGACTGCCTCGCGCCCGTGTCGGACGCGAGCCGTACTCTGGGGCCCATGCAGACCCCGGCGGACCGACAGGACCGGCACGTGTACCCCTCCCACTGGGAGGCGGACATCGTGCTGCGCGACGGGGGTACCGCGCGCGTCAGGCCCATCACGGTCGACGACGCCGACCGCCTGGTCAGCTTCTACGAGCAGGTCTCGGACGAGTCGAAGTACTACCGCTTCTTCGCGCCCTACCCCCGGCTCTCCGCCAAGGACGTCCACCGCTTCACGCACCACGACTTCGTGGACAGGGTGGGACTCGCGGCCACCATCGGCGGCGAGTTCGTCGCCACCGTACGCTACGACCGCATCGGCCCCGGCGGCCTGCCCGCCTCCGCGCCCGCCGACGAGGCCGAGGTCGCCTTCCTCGTCCAGGACGCCCACCAGGGCCGGGGCGTCGCCTCCGCCCTCCTGGAGCACATCGCCGCCGTCGCGCGCGAGCGCGGCATCCGCCGGTTCGCCGCCGAGGTGCTGCCCGCCAACAACAAGATGATCAAGGTGTTCACGGACGCCGGCTACACCCAGCAGCGCAGCTTCGAGGACGGCGTGGTCCGGCTGGAGTTCGACCTGGAGCCCACGGACCGCTCGGTCGCCGTCCAGCGCGCGCGGGAGCAGCGCGCGGAGGCCCGCTCGGTCCGACGGCTCCTGACCCCCGGTTCCGTGGCCGTGATCGGGGTCGGCCGGGCGCCCGGCGGCGTCGGCCGCAGCGTCCTCGGCAACCTCCGCGACGCCGGCTTCACCGGTCGCCTGTACGCCGTGAACCAGGCCTACCCCGACGACCTCAAGGAGGTCGACGGCGTGCCCGCGCACCGCTCCGTGCGCGACATCGACGGGCCGGTCGACCTCGCCGTGGTCGCCGTCCCCGCCGAGCAGGTCCCGGGCGTCGTCACCGACTGCGGCGAACACGGCGTCCAGGGTCTCGTCGTGCTGGCCGCCGGCTACGCGGAGAGCGGCCCGGACGGCCGAGAACGCCAGCGCGAACTCGTCCGGCACGCGCGCACGTACGGCATGCGGATCATCGGCCCGAACGCCTTCGGCGTCATCAACACCGCCGCCGGCGTTCGGCTGAACGCCTCGCTCGCCCCCGAGATGCCCCGCCCCGGCCGCATCGGCCTCTTCGCCCAGTCAGGCGCGATCGGGATCGCCCTGCTGTCCCGGCTGCACCGGCGCGGCGGCGGTGTCACCGGGACCACGGGCGTCTCGACCTTCGTGTCCTCCGGCAACCGCGCGGACGTCTCGGGCAACGACGTCCTGCAGTACTGGTACGACGACACGGAGACCGACGTCGTCCTCATGTACCTGGAGTCCATCGGCAACCCGCGCAAGTTCACCCGCCTCTCGCGGCGCACGGCGGCGGCGAAGCCGCTGGTGGTGGTGCAGAGCGCCGGATCGGCGCCGCAGGGCCACGCGGTGCGGGCCACGCGGCTGCCGCACGCCACCGTGTCCGCGCTGCTGCGGCAGGCCGGGGTGATCCGCGTCGACACCATCACGGAACTGGTCGACGCGGGACTGCTGCTCGCCCGGCAGCCGCTGCCGGCCGGCCCCCGGGTGGCGATCCTCGGGAACTCCGAGTCCCTCGGACTGCTGACCTACGACCGCTGTCTGGCCGAGGGCCTGCGCCCGGCACCCCCGCTGGACCTGACGACCACGGCGACCCCCGCGGACTTCCACCGGGCGCTGTCGCGGGCGCTGGCGGACGACACGTGCGACGCGGTGGTGGTCACGGCCATCCCCACGATCGGCGAGGGCGCGGTCGGGGACGGCGAACTGGCCGAGGCGCTGCGGTCGGCGGCCGAGGGGGCGCACGGGAAGCCGGTGCTCGTGGTGCACGTCGAACTCGGCGGGCTGGCTGAGGCGCTGTCGGCCGCGGGCCGCACCGCGCCGCAGCCGCACGTCATGGCACCCGGCGCCTTCGGCGGCCCCCAGCGCCCCCGCACCGCCACCCCGCAGCCGGCCGCCGACACCCCGCCCGCGGCGCCGACGGTGCAGCCGCCCGCCTCCCCGTCCGTCGGGTCCGCGGTACGGCCGGGCGCGGCACCGGCCGTACCGGGCGCCGCCCGGACCCCTCCCGCGGCCGTCACGGAGGACGTCCGGCCGCCCGCCGCCCAGCCCGGCTCCCGGCTGATCCCCGCCTACCCGGCCGCCGAGCGTGCCGTCCGGGCGCTCGCCGAGGCCGTGAAGTACGCCCAGTGGCGGCGCGAGTCGGTGGACCCCGGAAAGGTGCCCGAGTACGACGACATCGACGAGAAGGGGGCCGCCGAGCTGATCGGCACGCTGCTGGAGCGCGGGGAGGGACTCACCCTCGGGACCGAGGAGACCTGCGCGCTCCTCGGCCGGTACGGCATCCCCGTGCACCAGTCCCTGCCCTCGCCCACCCCCGAGGCCGCCGTGAGCGCCGCCGCCGACCTCGGCTACCCGGTCGCCCTCAAGGCCACCGCCCCGCACCTGCGGCACCGCGCCGACCTCGGCGGCGTCCGGCTCGACCTGGCGGACGAAGGGCAACTGCGCCGTGCGTACGCCGAGTTGACCGAGCTGTTCGGGCCGCCCGGGGAACTGCGCCCGGTCGTGCAGCGGATGGCACCGCGCGGTGTCGACACCGTCGTACGGGCCGTGATCGACCCGGCCGCCGGAGCCGTGCTGTCCTTCGGCCTGGCCGGCGCCGCCTCGCAGCTGCTCGGCGACACGGCCCACCGGCTGGTCCCGGTGACCGACCGGGACGCGACCTCGCTGGTGCGGTCGATCCGCACCGCGCCGCTGCTGTTCGGCTGGCGCGGCTCGACCCCCGTGGACACGCCCGCCCTGGAGGAACTGCTGCTGCGCGTCTCCCGGCTGGTCGACGACCACCCCGAGGTGGTCGCGGTCACCCTGGAGCCGGTCGTGGTCGCCCGGCACGGCGTCAGCGTCCTCGGTGCCACCGTCCGGCTGGCGCCCCCGCCGGCCCGCGACGACCTGGGGCCGCGGACCCTGCCCGCCTACTGACCGCCGCACCCGGCCCCGTGGTGGGTTTGCACCAGGGTGCGCCGACTGGCCCGGACCCCCCTTGCCCACGGATTAGGATGGACGCCATGGCCAAGACCAGTACGACGACCCAGGGGCTGCGCGTCGCGATCGAGCGCAGCGGCTACTACCCGGCCCTCGTGGCCGAGGCGGTGGAGGCCGCCGTGGGCGGCGAGCCGATCCGGTCGTACCTGGTCCACCAGGAGACGACGTTCGACCAGAACGAGGTGCGGCGGCACGTGACCGTGCTCGTCCTCACCGGCAACCGTTTCATCGTCAGCCACACCGACGAGCAGGCCGCCGACAGCACCTCCCCGACGCCGTACGCCACCACCTCCACCGAGTCGGTCAAGCTCGGCCGGATCTCGTCGGTCGTGGTCAGCCGGGTGGTCGCCAACCCGGAGCAGTACACGCCCGGCACCCTGCCCCGCGAGATCGTGCTGACCATCGGCTGGGGCGCCGTCTCGCGCATCGACCTGGAGCCCGCCGCCTGCGGCGACCCCAACTGCGAGGCCGACCACGGCTACACGGGCAACTCCACGGCGGACGACCTGAGCCTGCGCGTCAGCGAGGCGGGGGACGGCCCGGAGACGGTGCGCCAGGCGCTCGTCTTCGCCCAGGCCATCTCCGAGGCGACCGCGGACGTCGCGCACTGATGGCCTACGCCGCCTGGGACCATCCGGAACCGCTCGCCCTCGGCTCCGCCCCGCTGCCCGAGTACGGCAGCGGCTCCCTCTCCGACCTGCTGCCCACCCTGGCCGCCGGAATGGCCGTACCGGGAATGACCGCGGCGATCACGGAACTGACCGCGGCCGACCGCAACTGCGTCTTCCTGGTCGACGGCCTGGGCTGGGAACAGCTGCGGGCCCACCCGGACGAGGCGCCCTTCCTGGCCTCGCTGCTCGGCAGTTCGCGCGGCGGCACCGGACGCCCGATCACCGCCGGCTACCCGGCGACCACCGCCACCTCGCTCGCCTCCGTCGGCACCGGCCTGCCGCCCGGCGCGCACGGCCTGCCCGGCTACACCGTCCGCGACCCGGCCACGGGCCAGCTGATGAACCAGCTGCGCTGGCAGCCGTGGACCGACCCGGCCGCCTGGCAGCCGTACCCCACCGTCTTCCAGCTCGCCGCCGACGCCGGTGTGCACGCCGCCCAGGTCTCCTCGCCGACCTTCCAGCACACCCCGCTCACCAAGGTCGCGCTCAGCGGCGGAACGTTTCACGGACGGCTCACCGGCGAGGAACGGATGGACTTCGCGGCGGAGCAACTGGCCGCGGGCGACCGCTCCCTGGTGTACACCTACTACGCCGAACTGGACGGCGCCGGGCACCGCTACGGCGTCGACTCCGACACCTGGCGCGGCCAGCTGATGCACGTCGACCGGCTGGTGCAGCGGCTCGCCGAGCAGCTCCCGCCGCGCAGCGCGCTCTACGTCACCGCCGACCACGGCATGCTCGACGTGCCGTTCGACGAGCAGCACCGCATCGACTTCGACGAGGACTGGGAGCTGCGCGCCGGTGTCGCCCTGCTCGGCGGCGAGGGCCGGGCACGGCACGTGTACGCCGTCCCGGGCGCCGCGGACGACGTGCTGACCTGCTGGCGCGAGGTGCTCGGCGAGCAGTTCTGGGTGGCCTCCCGGGACGAGGCGATCGCGGCCGGCTGGTTCGGCCCGCCGGACCGGTTCGACGAGCGGGTCCGCGGACGGATCGGCGACGTCGTCGCGGCCGCCCACGACGACGTCCTGATCATCGCCTCCGAGCGGGAGCCCAAGGAGTCGGCGATGGTCGGCAACCACGGCTCCATGACCCCCGTCGAACAGCTCGTCCCGCTGCTCGAAGTACGCTCCTAGCGCCCCTGACCCCACCGCCCCCGAAAGGTGCTCACCTCCCCATGCCCGAGCTGGTCTTCTTCTCCGGAACGATGGACTGCGGGAAGTCGACGCTGGCTCTGCAGATCGAGCACAACCGGTCGGCCCGCGGTCTCGTCGGCATGATCTTCAGCCGGGACGACCGCGCCGGCCACGGCAAGCTGTCCTCCCGCCTCGGCCTGGTCACCGACGCCGTGGAGGTGGAGGACGGCCAGGACCTCTACGCCTACCTGGTCGACCACCTCTCGCAGGGCGGCCGCGCGGACTACGTCATCGCCGACGAGGCCCAGTTCCTGGCGCCCGGCCAGATCGACCAGCTCGCCCGCGTGGTGGACGACCTGGGCCTGGACGTCTACGCCTTCGGCATCACCACCGACTTCCGCTCCAAGCTGTTCCCCGGCTCCCAGCGACTGGTGGAGCTGGCCGACCGCGTCGAGGTCCTCCAGGTGGAGGCCCTGTGCTGGTGCGGCGCCCGCGCCACCCACAACGCCCGCACGGTGGGCGGGGAGATGGTCGTCGAGGGGGCGCAGGTGGTGGTGGGTGACGTCAACGGATCGGCCGGGAAGGTCGGCTACGAGGTGCTGTGCCGGCGTCATCACCGGCGCCGGATGACCGCCGCGTCGGCCCGCGCGGCGGCCCTGTCCCCGGACGTCCTGCCGGTCACGACCTGACTCAGCGCGGCCCCTCGATCACCGAGAACACCGCCCCCTCCGGATCCGCCACCGTCGCGACCCGCCCGTGGTCGCTGTCCCGGGCCGGTCTCAGCACCCGTCCGCCGAGTCCGGCGACCTCGCGCAGGGCCGCGTCGGCGTCGGCCACCTCGAAGTACGTCAGCCAGTGCGGCCCGCGGTCGCGGGGGAGTGCGAGGCCGACGCCGTGGATGCCGGCCACGGGGCGGCCCTCGGCGTGCAGGGTCACGTAGTCGAAGTCGGCGGACACCACCGGCTCCTCCTCGTAGCCGAAGACCGCTTCGTAGAACTTGGCGACGCTCGCCGTCTCGAAGGTGAGCAGTTCGTTCCAGGCGGGCGTGCCGGGGACGCCGGTGACGGCCGTGCCGAGGTGGGCGGAGGCCTGCCAGATCCCGAACACCGCCCCCGACGGATCGGAGCCGATCGCCATCCGCCCGGCCTCGGCCGCGTCCAGCGGGCCGACACCCACCGTGCCGCCGCACAGCCGGACCGTCTCCGCGGTCTGGTCCACGTCCTCCGAGGCGAAGTACGGCGTCCAGGCGATCGGCAGGTGCAGGTCCGGCGGCAGCTGCCCGATGCCAGCGACCTCCCGCCCGTCGAGCAGCGCCCGGACGTAGGGTCCGAGTTGCTGCGGACCGGGCTGGAACTCCCAGCCGAACAGCGCCTCGTAGAACTCCTCGGTCGCGGTCAAGTCGTGCACCATCAGACTCACCCAGCAGGGGGTGCCGGGCGCGCGCCGGGCGTGCGCACCGCCGTTCGGGCCGGCCGATCCCCTTACCTCGGTCATCGTCACTCTCTCCTCGGCCCCTCGCGGTGGCCGTGTCGCTTCCGCTCCCTGGACCGGCGGTGCCGCTGCCGCGGGCACGCCCCGTGCCGATGCTCGCACCCTCCGTGGCGGCTCGCGCCCAGGCGGTGGCGGCGGCCTTCGCCGCGAGGATGCCTGGTCTGCCGATTCTCGCCCGTTTCCGGTCGATTGCCGCCGGGTGGCCATCAGCCGTACAGCATGTGCCCGATCCCGCACGCCGGGTGATCGAGCCTGTCCGGCCGAGCAGAGTAGCCGTACCTGGACGCCACGGCCACCCCTGGCGTAAGGATGAGGCCATGGAAGCCATCATCACCGCAACCGAACTCGCCGACGACCTGGCCGGGCCCAACCCGCCCGTGCTGCTGGACGTGCGCTGGCAGCTGACCACCAAGGGTGGCGCGGCCTTCGACGGCCCGGCCGAGTACGCCGCAGGGCACCTGCCGGGCGCCCGCTACGTCGACCTCGACACGGAACTGGCCGCGGCGCCCGGCGAGCACGGCCGGCACCCCCTGCCCGACCCGGCCCTCTTCGCGGCGGCGATGCGCCGTGCGGGTGTCTCGGCCGGCCGGCCGGTGGTCGTGTACGACGGCGGGCACGGCTGGGCGGCGGCGCGCGCCTGGTGGCTGCTGCGCTGGACGGGTCACCCGGACGTGCGTGTGCTGGACGGCGGGTTGCCGTCCTGGGCGGGCGCCCTTTCGACCGAGCCCGCGGAGCCGGCCGAGGGCGACTTCGAACCCGCGCCCGGCGCGCTGGAGTTGCTCGACGCGGACGGGGCGGCGGCGCTGGCCCGTGCGGGTGTGCTGCTGGACGCCCGTGCGGGTGAGCGGTACCGGGGCGAGGTGGAGCCGGTCGACCGGATCGGCGGGCACATCCCGGGCGCCGTCTCCGCGCCGACCGTCGAGAACGTCGGCCCGGACGGCCGTTTCCTGCCCGCGGCGGAACTGCGTGACCGCTTCAAGGCGCTGGGCGCCCTGGAGGCTGCTCCGGTGGGCGTCTACTGCGGTTCCGGCGTCTCGGCCGCGCACGAGGTGCTGGCGCTGGCCGTGGCGGGCATCGACGCGGCGCTGTACGTCGGTTCGTGGTCGGAGTGGTCGGCGGACCCGTCCCGTCCGGTCGCGGTCGGCCCCGACCCGCAGTAGGACGACGGACGGAGGGGGCACGCGCGCGTGCCCCCTCCTCCTGCCGGTCGTGCGGCGCGGGCCGCTCCCGGCTACTCCTGCTTCTTGCGCCGCGTGCCGAAGACGATCTCGTCCCAGCTCGGCACCGCGGCCCGGCGGCCGGGGCGGACGCCGTCGGCCTCGGCCTGGCGGTCGGTGGCGCCGATCAGCCGGTCGCGATGGCTGCCGACCGAGCGGGGCATGAGGACGTCCGCGTAGGCGGAGCCGGCGGAGGCCGCGGGAGCCGGGGGCTCCTCGGCCGCCGGTTCCGGGGCGGGCGGCTCCTCCGGGACGGCCTCGGCGGGCCGCTCCGGGACCACCATGTCGCCACGGAAGCTCGGCACCGCCTCCAGCAGGCTGGTCAGCGAGTCCCGCTCGCTCGTCGTCTCCTCGAGAGGCTCGGACGACTGCGCGGGCAGGCTCGGCCGGTCCCGGTCGCCGGAACGGTCCAGCGGACGGTCACGCGGCAGCCGCGCGATCCGCGGTACGAACGGAAAGCTGGGCTCCGGCACGGCGAGGTCGTCGGACTCGCCGATCAGCGAGCGCGCCTCGTCGTCGACGGCCTGCACGAGCCGCCGGGGCGGGTCGTAGGTCCAGCTCGCCGAGTGCGGTTCACTCGCGACCCGGTAGACGAGCAGGACCTCCCAGGTGCCGTCGTCGCGGCGCCAGGAGTCCCACTGCACGGTGTCCTTGTCGGCGCCGCGCAGCACCAGCCGCTCCTGCACGGCCTCGCCGAGCAGCGGACCGGAGTTCTCGCCGGGCCGGCGGACGGGTGTCTTGCGGGCTCGTTCGGCCATGAAGGCGCGCTCGGCCAGTACCGGACCCTCGAAGCGCCGCACCCGGTCGACGGGGATCCCGGCGAGCTGGGCGACCTCTTCCGCGGTCGCGCCCGCCCGTATCCGCGCCTGGATGTCTCGGGGCCGGAGATGGCTCTCGACCTCGATCTCGATCTGGCCGAGCCGGGGCCGGTCGCCGCGCACGGCGGCACGGAGCCGTTCGTCGATCGGAAGCGTGTATTCCGTAGAGTCGGCAGCCTTGAGCACCAGCCGTGTGCCGTCATTGGAGACGGCCACGACACGCAGTTCGGGCATGGGGACCTCCCGGGTGGTGCCTGCCGACGTCACGTGCGTCGCTGCTTCCGCTAGTCGAGTGTGGCCTGCCCGGGTGCAGCCTGCCACAACCTTGCCGAGTTGCCCGGCGTGTCGGGCATGGGCCCGGGTCCGCCGTTATGGCACGGTTACCTATTCGCAACGCTAAGTGACCAACTCCGTCACCCTGTGCAACTAGCCCCCTCCCGGCGGTCCTGCGAGGCCGCGGATGCCCTGGCGGGAGGCCGGACCCAGGGCTCGCAACAGTACTCCATTCGGGCCACGTGCGTGGATTGGCGCGCCGCCCAACTTCTGGCAACGAGCCTTCCCCGGCCGCCGGTTGCCCATTCCCGACGATCTTGAACGTGGCGTACTTCACGGAATCGGCAGAAACGGAACCAATGGTTTCGTCCGTACGTCCCTTTCTCATGCAGTCGGTCGAACAAGTACGGGAAGGGCAGGCAAGGTTCGGGAATGCGTGAAAGGCCCGGTTCCGGTGACCAGACCAGTGCGGGAGAGGAGGTGACGGGAGGTGTCAAGCGGATCGACCTGAGCGTGGCCCAGGTCGCGGGCAGCGCGGTGGCCGCCGTCGTGGCCGCCAAACTCGCCTCGTCCGTGGGGGTGTACGGCACGATCCTCGGCGCCGGCGTCGTCAGCGTGATCGCCACCTGCGGCGGCACGCTGTTCCAGCACTTCCTCAGACGCACCGGGGAGCAGCTGCGCGACGCGACGGTGACGCCCCGGCCCCGGGAGCAAGCGGCCCCGGCGCCCGGCGAGTTCACGGCGGGCACCGTCTACCGCGCCCGCGCCCGGACCTGGCGCCGTCCGGTGCTCGCGGCGGCCCTGGTGTTCGCGGTGGCCATGGCCGGCATCACGACCTACGAACTGGTCTCCGGGAGCAGCTTCAGCGGCGGCTCCGGTACGACCGTCAGCGGCGCCGTCACCGGCGGCAAGGCCGGGCCGTCGAAGCCGTCGGCCCCCTCCGGCTCCCCCGGCCCGTCCCACTCCTCCGGCCCGAAGTCCGGCGCCGGGACAAACGCTTCGCCCACTCCGTCGCCCTCGTCCTCCCCGGACCCGGCGGGGACACCCGCGAGCGAGGGGGCCACCACGCCCACGCCGTCCCCGAGCGGGTCCGTCGGCGAGCAGCCGGACGCGGTCCCGTCGCCGACCGGTTCCCCGGCTACTGCCCCAGAACCCTCCGCAAGTAGTCGTTCTGGAACAGCCGGTCCGGATCGAGCCGGTCCCGCAGGGCGGTGAACTCGCCGAACCGCGGGTAGGCCTTCGCGAAGTACTCCGCGTCCCTGGTGTGCACCTTGCCCCAGTGCGGACGGCCCCCGTGCGCGGTGAAGATGCGCTCGGCGGCGGTGAAGTACGCCTGATAAGGCGTGCCCCGGAACATGTGCACCGCGACGTAGGCGCTGTCCCGGCCGGAGGCGGTGGACAGGGCGATGTCGTCGGCCGGGGCGGTGCGCACCTCGACCGGGAAGTTGACCCGGAGGCCGGACCGGTCGACCATCGCCCTCAGTTCGCGCACGGTCTCCACCAGGGCCTCGCGCGGCACGGCGTACTCCATCTCCACGAACCGCACCCGGCGCGGAGACGTGAAGACCTTGTAGGGGATGTCCGTGTAGGACCGCGCGGACAGCGCCGTGCTGGAGATCCGGGCGACCGTCGGCACCACGGCGGGCACCGCGCGGCCGAGCAGCTGCACGCCGTGGAAGAGGCCGTTGGAGAGGAACTCGTCCTCGAACCAGCCGGCCAGCTGCCCCACCGGCTGTGCCGGCCCCGCGCTGCGGTTGTTGCGCTTGGTGTTGGTGTTGCCGGTGTGCGGGAACCAGTAGAACTCGAAGTGCTCGTTCTCGGACCAGAGCTGGTCGAACTCGGCGAGGACCCGGTCCAGCGGCATCGGCTCCTCGCGCGCGCTGAGCAGGAAGAGCGGCTCCACGGCGAAGGTGATCGCGGTGACGATCCCGAGCGCGCCGAGGCCGATCCGCGCGGCCGCGAACACCGCGCGCTCCTCCTCGGTCCCCTGGTCGGAGCAGGTGAGCACGGAGCCGTCGGCGGTGACCAGTTCGAGTGCCCTGATCTGGGCGGCGAGCGAGGCGGAGGTGCGGCCGGTGCCGTGGGTGCCGGTGCTGGTGGCCCCGGAGACCGTCTGCTCCATGATGTCGCCCATGTTGGTCAGCGACAGGCCCTCGCGGGCCAGGGCGATGTTGAGCCGCTTGAGCGGGGTGCCCGCCTCGACCGTGACGGTCATGGCCTTGCGGTCGATCCGGCGGATCCCGGTGAGGAGCTGAGGGCGGACCGAGACGCCGTCGGTCGCGGCGATCGAGGTGAAGGAGTGGCCGCTGCCGACCGCCTTCACCTTCAGGCCGTCCTCGGCCGCCTGCCGCACCGCCGCCGCCAGTTCGTCCACGGAGGCGGGCGTGACCTCCCGCGCGGGACTGACCGTGACGGTCCCTCCCCAGTTACGCCACGTGCCGCTCTTCCCGCTCGCTGTACTGCTCAACGGTGCCTCCCCGACCCGTGACCGGCCTGTTGAGCCGGCGGTACCCGAGGAAACCGACCGCGACCGCGACGGCCCCGGACACGGCCGGAACCCCGTACCCGGCGCGGGCCCCGGCCGCGTCGATCACCCAGCCGGCGACCGAGGAGCCGAGCGCCACCCCGACCGCGAGGCCGGTGCTCACCCAGGTCATGCCCTCGGTGAGCTTCGCGCGAGGTACGTGCTTTTCGATGAGGGACATCGTCGTGATCATCGTCGGTGCGATGGACAGGCCCGCAACGAACAGCGCCACGGCCAGAAGCGGCAGGTTTCCGACCAGTAGGAGGGGGATCATACTCACGGCCATCGCACATATGCCCAGCAGCCACCTGCGTTCCGGCTTGCCCGCGAACCGCATCAGACCGAAGACCGCGCCGGCGAGGCAGGAGCCCGCCGCGTACAGCGCCAGGACCACGCTGGCGGCCCCCTTGTGGCCGCGTTCGTCGGCGAAGGCGACGGTCACCACGTCCACCGCCCCGAAGATCGCGCCCGTGGCCGTGAAGGTCGCCACCAGCACCTGGAGGCCGGGCGCGCGCAGTGCCGAACCGCGGGTGTGGTGCTCGCGCGGGTGCGGCGCGGGCTCGGTGGCGCGCTGGGCGGTCAGCCAGAAGACGCCGACGGCCAGGAAGCAGGCGGCCAGCAGCGGCCCCGCCTCCGGGAACCAGACCGTGGACAGGCCGATGGAGATGATCGGCCCGAAGATGAAGCAGACCTCGTCGACGACGGACTCGAACGAATACGCGGTGTGCAGCTGGGGCGTGCCCCCGTACAGGGCCGCCCAGCGGGCCCTGATCATCGCGCCCAGGCTCGGCACCGCGCCGATCCCGGCGGCGCAGACGAACAGCACCCAGTCCGGCCACCCGTAGTGCGCGGCGAGGAGCAGCCCGGCCGCCGCCGCCAGCGCGAGCAGCGTCGCGGGACGCAGCACACGGCGCTGGCCGTGCCGGTCGACCAGCCGGGAGACCTGCGGGCCGACCGCGGCGGCGGACAGCGCGATGGTGGCCGAGAGCGCGCCGGCCAGCCCGTACCGCCCGCTGATCTGCGAGATCATCGTGACCACGCCGATGCCCATCATGGACAGCGGCATCCTGCCGACGAAGCCCGCGGTGGAGAAGCCCTTGGTGCCGGGAGCGGCGAACAGGGCGCGATAGGGGCTGGGCACGTGGGTCTCCGACAGGCTGGGTAAGGCGCGAATGCGGTGGATACAGCTTACGAGTGAGGTGCCCCGGTTACACCCCGTCGGTACGGGGGATAAATCTCCTGAATCCGACTCTTCACCCTCCTGTTTCCGGGCCGTCAGTGCCGGGTGGCAGGATCGCCCCATGTCAGACGCGCTCGATGCCACCCCCTACGACGCCCTGCTCCTGCTCTCCTTCGGCGGCCCGGAAGGTCCGGACGACGTGGTTCCGTTCCTGGAGAACGTGACGCGCGGGCGCGGTATCCCGAAGGAACGTCTCAAGGAGGTCGGGCAGCACTACTTCCTGTTCGGCGGGGTCAGCCCGATCAACGACCAGAACCGCGCCCTGCTGGACGCCCTGCGCAAGGACTTCGCCGAGCACGGCCTGGACCTGCCGATCTACTGGGGCAACCGGAACTGGGCGCCGTACCTGACGGACACCCTGCGCGAGATGGTCGCCGACGGGCGCCGCCGCGTCCTGGTGCTCACCACCAGCGCCTACGCCTCCTACTCGGGCTGCCGCCAGTACCGCGAGAACCTCGCGGACTCGCTGGCCGAACTGGCGGCCGAGGGACTCGAACCGCCGCGGATCGACAAGCTCCGGCACTACTTCAACCACCCCGGCTTCCTCGACCCGATGACCGACGGGGTGCTCCGGTCCCTCGCCGACCTCCCCGAGGACGTCCGCGCGGGCGCCCACATCGCCTTCACCACTCACTCCATCCCGACCGCGGGCGCCGACACCTCCGGTCCGCCGGAGGCCCACGGCGAGGGCGGCGCGTACGTCGAGGAGCACCTGGACGTGGCCCAGCTGATCGCCGACGCGGTCCGCGAGCGCACCGGCGTCGACCACCCCTGGCGGCTCGTCTACCAGTCCCGCTCCGGCGCCCCGCACATCCCGTGGCTGGAGCCCGACATCTGCGACCACCTGGAGACGCTGCACGGCGCCGGGGTCCCGGCCGTCGTGATGGCCCCGATCGGCTTCGTCTCCGACCACATGGAGGTCCTCTACGACCTCGACACCGAGGCCACGGCCAAGGCCGAGGAGCTCGGTCTGCCGGTACGGCGGTCCGCGACCGTCGGGGACGACCCGCGGTTCGCCGCCGCGGTCCGGGACCTGGTCCTGGAGCGCGCGGGCGTGGAGAGCGGGCGGGCGGTCACGCCGTGCGCGCTCGGCGCGCTGGGCGCGAGCCACAACCTGTGCCCGGTCGGCTGCTGCCCGGCGCGCGCCCCCCGTCCGGCCGCGGCCGGCGCCGACAGCCCCTACGCGTGAGGAGCCCCGTGACCGACGCCCTGCACACCGATCTGCTCCGGCTCGCCCGAGAGGCGGCCGCCCGCGCGGGCGAGCTGCTGCGGGACGGCCGCCCGGCCGACCTCGCCGTGGCCCGGACCAAGTCCAGCCCGATCGACGTGGTGACCGAGATGGACATCGCGGCGGAGAAGCTGATCACCGACCTGATCTCCGCTCACCGCCCCGACGACGGCTTCCTCGGCGAGGAGGGCGCGTCGACCGAGGGCAGCAGCGGGATCCGCTGGGTGATCGACCCGCTCGACGGCACGGTGAACTACCTGTACGGGCTGCCGACCTGGGCGGTCTCCATCGCGGCCGAGCAGGACGGCGAGACCGTGGCCGGGGTCGTGGCGGCACCGGTGCGCGGCGAGACGTACCACGCGGTACGGGGCGGCGGGGCCTGGGCGACCGGCGCCTGGGAGGGCGAGCGGGAGCTGCGCTGCCGCCCGGCGCCGCCCCTGGACCAGGCACTGGTGTCGACCGGCTTCAACTACGTCACCGAGGTCCGCACCCACCAGGCCGAGGTCGCCGCCCGGCTGATCCCGCTGCTGCGGGACGTGCGGCGGAGCGGGTCGGCGGCGATCGACCTGTGCGACGTCGCCTGCGGACGGCTGGACGGGTACTACGAGCGCGGGCTGAACGCCTGGGACTGGGGCGCGGGCGACCTGATCGCGCGCGAGGCGGGCGCCCTCACGGGCGGCCGGCCGGGGGAGCGTCCGTCCCGCGACCTGACGGTGGCGGCCACCCCCGGGGTCTTCGAGCCGCTCCAGCGGCTGCTGGACACCTTCGGCGCCTGGCACGACGGAGTCCCGGACGCCTGACCCCAACCGAGACCGGGACGCCGGAGGCGGGGAGACCGGCCGGTTTCCCGGTTTCCGCGATCCCGATGAGTCGAACGTGTCAGCGCGGGTAGGGGTCACCCCATAAGCAGGGCCCCGGCGCTGGATTCGCCGGGGCCCTGCTCCTGTGCCGGTGAGCTGCTGATGCGGGACTGTCAGACGCTGGTCACGCCGACTTCCACGCCATGTTCGGCGGCAAGGCGGTGCAGGTCGTCGAGCTCGGCCTGCTCCACCTCGACAAGGAAGTCGTCGCCCTCGTCACGAGCCCGGGTGATGTCGGACTCGGTCGCCTTTATGCGCTGCAGAAGTCCTGTGGTGAATGCGTCCATGCTGCGCCCCCTCGTCCTGGGTCGTGGGTCGGTGGCACGGGGGTGTGCCGTTGAAGGGGCGATCACGTCTCACGCGGGTGCCCAGCGCTGCCCGGCTGGGCGGCGACGGTGCCGGACACCCCCATCGTCCACTCTGCTGTAGCGGCGACGTACGTACCGCATGGTGCTGCGGCACATGCAGAGCGTGATCGCGGGGTGTACATGCCGTCCTCCCCCCGCTCCCTTCGCTGGAAACCTCAACCCGAAGAGAAAATCGCGCATTCCCGTCCGGCGGCGCGGATCCCGCCGTCGCCGTCCCTGCCTTACTGCCGACTTATGGCCGAAAAGGGCAGGATGGAGGTCCTACACCCCGAGCAGACCCCTGCCCGCGTGCGCCGGTGCGCGCTACGCGGGTGGACAGAGGAAGGACAAGCGACGTGCGCGTACTCGTCGTCGAGGACGAGCAACTGCTCGCCGATGCGGTGGCCACCGGACTGCGCCGGGAGGCCATGGCCGTCGACGTCGTGTACGACGGTGCGGCCGCCCTGGAGCGCATCGGCGTCAACGACTACGACGTGGTCGTCCTCGACCGCGACCTGCCCCTCGTGCACGGCGACGACGTCTGCCGCAAGATCGTCGAGCTGGGCATGCCCACGCGCGTGCTGATGCTCACCGCGTCCGGTGACGTCAGCGACCGCGTGGAGGGCCTGGAGATCGGCGCCGACGACTACCTTCCCAAGCCCTTCGCGTTCAGCGAGCTGATCGCCCGCGTGCGCGCCCTCGGCCGCCGCACCAGCGTGCCGCTGCCTCCGGTCCTGGAGCGCGCCGGCATCAAGCTCGACCCCAACCGCCGCGAGGTCTTCCGCGACGGCAAGGAGGTCCAGCTCGCGCCCAAGGAGTTCGCGGTCCTGGAGGTGCTGATGCGCAGCGAGGGCGCGGTGGTCTCCGCCGAGCAGCTCCTGGAGAAGGCCTGGGACGAGAACACGGACCCGTTCACCAACGTCGTGCGGGTGACCGTGATGACGCTGCGCCGCAAGCTCGGTGAGCCCCCCGTCATCGTCACCGTCCCCGGTTCCGGCTACCGGATCTGACGGCCGTGGCGACCACTCCCGCACCTCCGCAGGCACCCCCGAAGCCGACCTGGGACCCGAGAAGGCCGCAGCCGGTCTTCCCGTGGCTGCGGCCCACCATCCGGATACGGCTGACGCTGCTGTACGGCGGCATGTTCCTGATCGCCGGCATCCTGCTGCTGTCGATCATCTACCTGCTCGCCGCGCAGGCGATCAGCACCGGCAACCAGCCCTTCTTCAAGATCATCGACGGTTCCAACATCAGGGTCTCCAGCGACAACTGCGCGGCGATCACGGGCACGCCCAACCTGCAGATCTCGGAGTTCAACGCCGCGATCGCCCAGTGCGTCGACCGCCAGCGCCAGGCGGCCCTGGACGACCTGCTGAGCCGTTCGCTGCTGGCCCTGCTGGGCCTGGCCGTGATCGCCTTCGCGTTCGGTTACGCGATGGCCGGACGGGTGCTGTCCCCGCTCGGCCGGATCACCCGCACCGCCCGCGCGGTGGCCGGCTCGGACCTGTCCCGCCGGATCGAACTGGACGGCCCGGACGACGAGCTCAAGGAGCTGGCGGACACCTTCGACGACATGCTGGAGCGGCTGCAGCGGGCCTTCACCGCCCAGCAGCGCTTCGTCGGCAACGCCTCCCACGAGCTGCGCACGCCGCTGGCGATCAACCGCACGCTCCTGGAGGTGCACCTCTCGGACCCGGGCGCGCCGGTGGAACTGCAGCAGCTCGGCAAGACCCTGCTGGCGACCAACGAACGCAGCGAGCAGCTCGTGGAGGGCCTGCTGCTGCTCGCCCGCAGCGACAACCAGATCGTCGAGCGCAAACCGGTCGACCTGGCCGAGGTGGCCACCCAGGCCGTCGACCAGGTGCTCGCCGAGGCGGCGGCCAAGGGCGTGACCATCCGAGGCGTACGCAAGCCGGCGGTCGTGCAGGGCAACGGCGTCCTGCTGGAGCGGATCGCGCTGAACCTGGTGCAGAACGCGGTGCGCTACAACGTGCCCGAGGACGGCTGGGTCGAGGTCGACACCGATATCCAGCACGGCCAGGCGGTACTGTCCGTGTCGAACACCGGTCCGGTGGTGCCGGCCTATGAGATCGACAACCTGTTCGAGCCGTTCCGGCGGCTCCGTACCGAACGCACGGGCAGCGACAAGGGCGTCGGCCTCGGCCTGTCCATCGTCCGGTCCGTGGCCCGGGCGCACGGCGGCCACATCGCGGCACGGCCCCGCGAGGGCGGTGGTCTCGTGATGAGGGTCACCTTGCCGGTCTGACGTGTTACAAGATCGCGACACACGCGGCGGATGTTCGCTTTGCGCGGAATTTTCGGTCGGTGCGTCGTGGTACCCCATGTGTGATCGATCACAAGGGCGGATTTCCGGTCATCCACTCTCCGTGATCATGGCTGGGGGAATAAAGCCGGGAAAATCCCTGTTTTCACGTGTCTTGATCACGGGAAGTACAGGGTGAGGCGCCTTTGAGGTGCCTCGTGAGGACCGTGTACGGTCCCCATCGCCATTCAACCCGATCACTCTCGGGGGATCCGGTTGGGTGTCGATTGAGTAACAGACCTTGATGTGAGGCAAAATCTCCGCCTCAGGTCGGGCACAAGTCCGGCCTCTCACGCGTTACGTGCGCTGGAGACACCGCAGACACCCAGAGGGGGAGAGCGACCATGGCAACCGATTACGACACTCCACGCAAGACCGACGACGACGTCGACTCGGACAGTCTTGAAGAGCTGAAGGCACGGAGGAACGACAAGTCCACGTCCGCCGTGGACGTGGACGAGTTCGAGGCCGCCGAAGGCCTGGAGCTGCCCGGCGCGGACCTCTCGAACGAGGAGCTGGCCGTCCGGGTGCTGCCCAAGCAGCAGGACGAGTTCACCTGCATGAGCTGCTTCCTGGTGCACCACCGCAGCCAGCTGGCCCGGGAGAAGAACGGTCAGCCGATCTGCCGCGACTGCGACTGAGGAGGGGTCGGGCATGACTGGCTCGACCCCACCCCGGAAGCGCCGCTTCCCCCTGAAGGGAGCGGACTCGGGGCCGTCCGACGGCCCGCGCGCGCGTGACGACGGGCGAGGCTCATCCGATCCGGGAGCCTCGCTCGAACCGGCGGCCGACCGGGGTGACCTCCCGGCGCCGGCGGAGCAGCCCGCGCCCGTCGCCAGGCGACGGGCCGGGGGCATCCGCGACAAGGCCGTGAATCTGGCCCGGGAAGGCGCCCGTAAGGGCGGCAGCCGGGCGAGAGCGGGGCTGGCCTACCTCGCGGACCGGATCATCGAGATCGCCCCTCGTGTCCCCGTACGCGACCTCGCGACCCTGCGCCGGCAGTTCCCGGATCTCGGACCCGAGCAGCTCGCCGACAAGCTCGTGGCGGGTGCGGCGGGCGGGACCTCGGCGGTCGGTGCCGGTGTGGGCGCGGCGGCGATGCTGCCGGTGCCGCCCGCGATGCCGACCGAACTGGCCGCGGAGATCACCGGGGTCGCGGCCATCGAGCTGAAGCTGATCGCCGAACTCCACGAGGTCTACGGCGTACGGCCGCCGGGAAACCTGAAGGACCGCAGCACCGCGTACCTGGCCTCCTGGTCGGGGGAGCGCGGGATCGACGTGATGAAACCGTCGACGATCAACGGCGCCCTCGGCGGGCACATGAAGCGCGAGCTGCGCCAGCAGATCATGAAGCGCATGGTGCGGGACCTGCCCAACCTGATGCCGTTCATGGTCGGCGCCGCGGTGGGCGCGGTCATGAACCGCCGGGACACCAAGAAGCTCGCGGCGCGGATCCGGGCGGACCTGAGAAAGATCCAGGTGCCCTGGGACGAACTGCCCGAGCTGCCGCCGCTGGAGGAACCGGCGCGGCCGCTGCCGATCGCCGAGCTGCCGGAGGACTTCGGAGGCTGACGGCGGCCGGCGCTCGTGCGGCCGGGACCTACCGGTCCCGCTTCGCCGCCTCGATCGCCGCCGCCAGGGCCTCCGGCTCCCGCGTCGACAGGTACAGGTACGGCGTCGAGTCCGCCGGGTCGGTGACCTCCACGCGCAGCGCCCTCGGGATGTAGGCGCGCAGCAGGAGGAAGGCGCGGACGTCGGCCTTGTACGTGCGCCAGGCGCGTGCCTCCTCCGGGTCCAGGATCTCCGACGTGCCGAGCGCGGACACCGGGATCTTCGCCTCGCCCGCGATCAGCTGGTCACCCACCACGCGGATGCGCGGGGAGCCGTACGAACTGGCCACCACCGCCGCCGCCGCCGTGCCGCCGACCAGGCCGCCGAGCGTCGGCAGGGTGCCGAACGGCAGCAGGACCAGGGCGCACGAGACGCCGATCAGGAAGCTGAGGAACCACCACGACCGGGGGGCCGTGAGGCGTTCTTCGTACGGGGTGGCGGAGAGCTGCATGGAGCCAAGCTTGGCACGGTGTCCTGATTCACCGGACGCGCGGGTAAGGTCTGCGCCTGTGAGTGGTAGTTCCGCAGCTCTTCAGCCTCCAGCCAGTGCCCGGAAACCGGTGCGGCACCCCGACGCCCCCGCGCCCGGCGAGCTCATCGGCGCCCACTACGAACATTGTTTCGGGTGCGGCCACGGGCAGTCGCACGGGCTGCACCTGGAGGTGCGGGCCGGCGAGGGGGTCTCCCTCACCGCCGAGTTCACCGTCCGGGCCGCCCACCAGGGTGCTCCGGGCCTGGCGCACGGCGGTGTGCTGGCCACGGCGCTCGACGAGACGCTCGGCTCGCTGAACTGGCTGCTGCGGAAGATCGCCGTCACCGGACGGCTGGAGACGGACTTCGTACGGCCGGTGCCCGTGGGCACCACGCTGTACCTGGCGGCCGAGGTCGCCGCGGTGTCCGGCCGGAAGATCTACTCGACCGCCACCGGGCGCCTGGACGCCCCCGACGGACCCGTCGCCGTCCGTGCCGAGGCCCTCTTCGTGGAGGTCCCGGTCGAGCACTTCACCGACCACGGCCGCGAGGAAGAGATCAAGGCCGCCATGAACGACCCGGACCGGATCCGGCGCACCCGCGCCTTCGAGGTGAACCCGTGAACCCCGCACCCCGCGTGAACCCTCTCGACGTCCTCATCCGCCGCGTCGACCCGGACGTACCGCTTCCGGCGTACGAGCACCCCGGTGACGCGGGAGCCGATCTGCGGACCACCGAGGCGCGCGAGCTGAAGCCCGGTGAGCGGGCCGTACTGCCCACGGGGGTGTCGATCGCCCTCCCGGAGGGGTACGCGGCCTTCGTGCATCCCCGTTCGGGGCTCGCCGCCCGGTGCGGTGTGGCCCTCGTGAATGCCCCGGGGACGATTGATGCCGGGTACCGTGGGGAGATCAAGGTGATCGTGGTGAATCTCGACCCGTACGAGGCCGTACGGTTCGAGCGCTTCGACCGGATTGCCCAACTGGTCGTCCAGCAGGTCGAGAGGGTCCGCTTCCAGGAGGTGGCGGAGCTTCCCGATTCGGCGCGGGCCGAGGGGGGCTTCGGGTCCACCGGCGGGCATGCCGCGGTGGGCGACGTGAGCGGCACAAGCGGTCAGGCCGCCGAGGGCGGTCGGACGGGTGGGAATCGATACGCTTCGGTCGTATCCGACCGGGAAGGACAGTGACGTGTTCGGACGTCGCAACAAGAAGGGTGCCGCCGAGGACGCGGCCGGCGAGGCCGAGCAGGTCGTCGACAGCATCGACACCCAGGCGGACGAGGGCGAGCGCGAGCGCGTACGCCTGGAGCCGGAGCCCCGGCCCGACGGGCCGTGGGACGCCACCGAGGTGCGTGAGCCGGGCGAGGGCCGGGTGGACCTCGGCGGGCTGTTCGTGCCCGGCGTCGACGGCATGGAACTGCGGGTCGAGGTCGCGGGCGACGCGATCGTCGCGGCCACCGTGGTCCTCAAGGACAGCGCCGTGCAGCTGCAGGCCTTCGCCGCGCCCAAGCGCGAGGGCATCTGGGGCGAGGTGCGCGAGGAGATCGGCTCCGGCATCACCCAGCAGGGTGGCATCGTCGACGAGGTCGAGGGCCCGCTCGGCTGGGAGCTGCGTGCCCAGGTGCCGGTCCAGCTGCCCGACGGCACGGGCGGCTACCAGGTCGTGCGGTTCGTCGGTGTGGACGGTCCGCGCTGGTTCCTGCGCGGTGTGATCTCCGGGCAGGGCGCGGTGCAGCCGCAGGCCGCCGGGCTCCTGGAGCAGATCTTCCGGGACACCGTCGTGGTCCGTGGCGAGGGCCCGATGGCCCCCCGCGACCCGATCGTCCTCAAGCTGCCGAACGACGCCCAGATGGTTCCCGAGGGCGTTCAGCAGGAGGAGTCCTCGCGCTTCTCCGGCGGCATGGGCCAGCTCCAGCGCGGACCGGAGATCACCGAGGTCCGCTGACGGCGCGACGCGCGACGGAGGGCCGTACCCCTTGCGGGTGCGGCCCTTTCACATGCCCGCAGGCGCGGGTGTGAACGGCCGACCCTTCCTTCACACCTTGACGGAAGTCTGGTCCGTACCTACGGTCTCGGCACGCCTTCGTTCACAGAGGCGCTCCAGGTTCACATACGAGAACGTAGAACGGAGTCGCTGTGCGTCGCATCCCCCTGCTCGCGGCCGCGGGAGCCCTGCTCCTGGGAGTCTTCACGGCCCCCGCCGCCCATTCGGCCCCCAGCACCTTCGTGCACCCCGGAGTCACCGTCTCCAAGGCGCAGCTGGACTTCGCCCGCACCGAGGTGCTGGCCGGCGCCCAGCCCTGGAAGTCGGCCTACGACCAGATGATGGCGAGCAAGTACGCCGACCTGAACCGGACGCCCAAGCCCCGGGCGACCGTCGAGTGCGGGTCCTACTCGAACCCCAACTACGGGTGCACCGACGAGCGCGAGGACGCGATCGCCGCCTACACCGACGCCCTCGCCTGGTACATCACCAAGGACGCCCGCTACGCCCAGAAGGCGATCCAGATCATGGACGCCTGGTCGGCCACCATCACCAGCCACACCAACAGCAACGCGCCCCTGCAGACCGGCTGGGCCGGCTCCTCCTGGCCCAAGGCCGCCGAGATCATCCGGTACACGTACACCGGCGGCTGGGCGAACGAGGGCCGGTTCGCCACCATGCTGCGCAACGTCTACCTCCCCACCGTCATCAAGGGCTCCAACTCCAACGGCAACTGGGAGCTGACGATGACGGAGGCCGCCGTCGGCATCTCCGTCTTCCTGGAGGACAAGGCGTCGTACGACTCGGCCATGGCCAGGTTCCGCACCCGCACGGCCGCCTACGTCTACCTCGCCTCCGACGGGTCGGTGCCCAAGACCGTGCCCAGCCAGAACCTCGACACCACCGCCAAGATCGTCTCCTACTGGCAGGGCCAGTCCACCTTCGTCACCGGCCTCACCCAGGAGACCTGCCGGGACTTCACGCACACCGGCTACGGCATCTCCTCGATCTCGCACGTCGCCGAGACCAGCCGGATCCAGGGCCAGGACCTGTACGGCACGGACGTCGGCGAGCGGCTGCGGCAGGCGCTCGGCTTCCAGGCCAAGTACCAGCTGGGCACCGCCGTCCCGAGCTGGCTCTGCGGCGGCTCGCTGAACCTCGGGCTCGGACCCGTCACCGAGGTCGGCTACAACGCCCTCCACAACCGGCTGGGCATCGCCATGACCAACACCCAGACGCTCACCCAGAACCAGCGCCCCGCGGGCAGCAACAACCTGTTCGTCGCCTGGGAGACCCTCACCCACGGCGACAACCCCAACTGAGCCGCCCCGGTGCCCCGCGGCCGGTGCCGGGAGGCCCGCGGGGCACCATCAGGGTTCTGTCAAAGATGCCCGCCGCCGGACCGCCGGACCCGCTGACCGGGACCGTTGGCCGTAAGGTCGACGCTGCGTAGGCGGCGGTAAGCGGAAGACAATGGGACCATGGCACGCGGCAAGCTTCGGATCTATCTCGGTGCGGCACCGGGCGTGGGCAAGACCTACGCCATGCTCGCGGAGGCCCACCGGCGCGTGGAGCGCGGCACGGACTGCGTGGTCGCGTTCGTCGAGCACCACGGCCGGGCGCGCACCGAGGTGATGCTGCACGGCCTGGAGCAGATCCCGCGCCAGGAACTGGAGTACCGGGACACCGCCTTCACGGAGATGGACGTCGACGCCGTCCTGCGCCGCGCCCCCGCCGTCGCCCTGGTGGACGAACTCGCCCACACCAACATCCCCGGCTCGCGCAACGCCAAGCGCTGGCAGGACGTCGAAGAGCTGCTGGCGGCGGGGATCGACGTGGTCTCCACCGTCAACATCCAGCACCTGGAGTCCCTGGGTGACGTCGTGGAGTCCATCACGGGCGTACGCCAGCGGGAGACGGTGCCGGACGAGGTGGTGCGGCGGGCGGACCAGATCGAGCTGGTCGACATGTCTCCCGAGGCGCTGCGGCGGCGTATGGCGCACGGGAACATCTACCAGTCGGACAAGGTGGACGCGGCGCTGTCGAACTACTTCCGGCCGGGCAATCTGACCGCTCTGCGGGAACTGGCGCTGCTGTGGGTCGCGGACCGTGTGGACGCGTATCTGAAGCAGTACCGCAGTGAGCACCGGGTGTCGGCGATCTGGGGTTCGCGGGAGCGGATCGTGGTCGGGCTGACCGGCGGTCCCGAGGGCCGGACGCTGATCCGGCGGGCGGCGCGGCTGGCGGAGAAGGGCGCGGGCGGTGAGGTGCTCGCCGTCTACATCTCCCGCAGCGACGGTCTGACCTCGGCCTCCCCGAAGGAACTCGCCGTCCAGCGCACCCTGGTGGAGGATCTCGGCGGGACCTTCCACCAGGTGGTCGGTGAGGACGTCCCGGCGGCCCTCCTGGACTTCGCGCGCGGTGTCAACGCCACCCAGATCGTCCTCGGCTCCTCCCGGCGCAAGGCCTGGCAGTACGTACTGGGGCCCGGCGTCGGTGCCACCGTCGCCCGCGAGTCGGGCCCCGACCTCGACGTCCACATCGTCACCCACGGCGAGGTCGCCAAGGGACGCGGCCTGCCGGTGGCCCGCGGCGCCCGGCTCGGCCGCGGCCGGATCATCGCCGGCTGGCTGTTCGGCCTGGCCGGCCCGGCCGTCATGGCGGTGGTCCTGAACACCGTGGACCTCGGCCTCGCCAACGACATGCTGATCTTCCTGACCTTCACGGTCGCGGCGGCGCTGCTCGGCGGCCTCTTCCCGGCACTCGCCTCGGCCGCCTTCGGGTCCCTGCTGCTGAACTACTTCTACACCCCGCCCCTGCACCGGCTGACCATCGCCGACCCGAAGAACATCGTGGCCATCGTGGTCTTCTTCGGAGTGGCGCTGTCCGTCGCCTCCGTCGTCGACCTCGCCGCCCGCCGCACCCACCAGGCCGCCCGGCTGCGCGCCGAGTCCGAGATCCTCTCCTTCCTCGCCGGCAACGTGCTCAGAGGCGAGACGGGCCTCGAAGAACTCCTGGAGCGGGTGCGGGAGACCTTCGGCATGGAGTCCGCCGCCCTCCTGGAGCGGGCCGGCGACGTCGAGCCGTGGAGCTGCGCGGGCCGGGCCGGCGTCGGACCCGCCCTGGCGCGGCCCGAGGACGCCGACGTCGACGTACCCATAGGCGACCACATGGCCCTCGCCCTGACCGGCCGGGTGCTGCCCGCCGAGAACCGCCGGGTGCTCGCCGCCTTCGCCGCCCAGGCGGCCGTCGTCCTGGACCGCAGGCGGCTCCAGGAGGAGGCCGAGCGGGCCCGCGCGCTCGCCGAGGGCAACCGGATCCGCACCGCCCTGCTGGCCGCTGTCAGCCACGACCTGCGCACCCCGCTCGCCGGGATCAAGGCGGCGGTGTCCTCGCTGCGTTCGGACGACGTCGAGTGGTCCGACGAGGACCGGGCGGAGCTGCTGGAGGGCATCGAGGAGGGCGCCGACCGGCTGGACCACCTGGTGGGCAACCTCCTCGACATGTCCCGCCTGCAGACCGGCACCGTCACCCCGATCGTCCGGGAGACCGACCTCGACGAGGTGGTCCCGATGGCACTGGTCGGGGTGCCCGAGGGCAGCGTCGAACTGGACGTCCCCGAGACCCTGCCGATGGTCGAGGCCGACGCCGGCCTCCTGGAGCGGTCGGTGGCCAACCTGGTCGAGAACGCCGTCAAGTACAGCCCGGCCGACCGGCCCGGCCATGTGGTCGCCGTCTCCGCCAGCGCCATCGCCGACCGCGTGGAGCTGCGGATCGTGGACCGCGGGCCCGGCGTGCCCGACGAGGCCAAAGAACGCATCTTCGAGCCCTTCCAGCGCTACGGTGACGCTCCGCGCGGCGCCGGGGTCGGCCTGGGGCTCGCGGTCGCCCGGGGCTTCGCCGAGGCGATGGGCGGCACCCTCGACGCCGAGGACACGCCCGGTGGCGGCCTGACCATGGTCCTCACCCTCCGCGCGGCAGGACCGGCCGGCGCGGCAGCACGACCCGTGGCGGAAGCCGGGGCGGAACCGGAAAGGCAGGCCTCATGACCCGTGTGCTCGTGGTCGACGACGAGCCGCAGATCGTGCGCGCCCTCGTGATCAACCTCAAGGCGCGCAAGTACGAGGTCGACGCGGCCCCCGACGGCCGTACCGCCCTGGAACTGGCCGCCTCCCGCCACCCCGACGTGGTCGTCCTCGACCTCGGTCTGCCCGACATGGACGGCGTCGAGGTGATCAGGGGGCTGCGCGGCTGGACCCGGGTGCCGATCCTGGTGCTGTCCGCCCGGCACTCCTCCGACGAGAAGGTCGAGGCGCTCGACGCGGGCGCCGACGACTACGTCACCAAGCCCTTCGGCATGGACGAACTGCTGGCCCGGCTGCGGGCCGCCGTCCGCCGCGCCGAGCCGGTCGCCGGAGGCGGCGAGGACGACGTGCTGGTGGAGACCGCGGGTTTCACCGTCGACCTGGCCGCCAAGAAGGTCAACCGGGCGGGCAAGGACGTCCGGCTGACCCCCACCGAGTGGCACCTGCTGGAGGTGCTGGTCCGCAACACCGGCCGGCTGGTCAGCCAGAAGCAGCTGCTGCAGGAGGTGTGGGGGCCGTCGTACGGGACGGAGACCAACTACCTCCGGGTGTACATGGCGCAGCTGCGCCGCAAGCTGGAGGCGGATCCCTCGCACCCCGAGCACTTCATCACCGAACCGGGAATGGGCTACCGCTTCGAGAAGTGAGCCGGGACGTGAGCTGCGCTACGGCGGTGCCGGCGAGCCCCGGTAGGCTTTCAGACATGAGTGCTGTCCCTCGTTCCGAAAAGCCGGCCGGCCGGTTCCGGCGCATGCTGGGCCGGCTGTCCTCGTCGCAGGAGGACCTGGAGTCCGAGGAGCTTCGCGAGGACGCAGACACGGCGGGCTGCATCCGGATCGGCGACTGCCAGGACCGGCAGATCGTCACCGTTACTGGTACCTTGCGCACGGTCACCCTGCGACCGCGCGCCGGAGTCCCGGCCCTGGAGGCCGAGCTGTTCGACGGCTCCGCGGCGCTGGACGTGGTGTGGCTCGGCAGGCGCTCCATCGTGGGCATAGAACCGGGGCGCAGGCTGATCGCGTCGGGCCGGATCTCGCTGAGCCGGGGCCGCCGGGTGCTGTTCAACCCCAAGTACGAACTGAGACCCCTCGGTAGGGAGTAGCCGGTGACGTCGCTCGACAAGCCGACCGAAGACACCCAGGCCACGGACGACGCGCGGGCGGTGACCGAGGCCGCGCTGTTCGAGGCCTTCGGCGGCGTGCGCGGCATGGTCGAGACGGTGCTGCCCGGCCTGCTGTTCGTCACGATCTTCACCATCAACAAGGACCTGCACTGGTCGGCCATCGCCGCCCTCGCGGTCTCGGTGGTGCTGGTCGTGGTGCGCCTGGTCATGAAGGACACCGTCAAGCACGCCTTCAGCGGCGTCTTCGGCGTGGCCTTCGGCGTCGTCTTCGCGATGATGACCGGCAACGCCAAGGACTTCTACCTGCCCGGCATGCTCTACACGCTGGGTCTGGCGGTGGCCTACATCATCACCACGCTGTGCGGGGTGCCGCTGATCGGCCTGATCCTCGGTCCGGTATTCAAGGAGAACCTCTCCTGGCGCACCCGCAACCCCGGCCGCAAGAAGGCGTACGCCAAGGCCAGCTGGGCCTGGGGCCTGATCCTGCTCGCCAAGTGCGCGGTCCTCTTCCCGCTGTACTGGTGGGCGAACACCGCCCAGCTCGGCTGGGTGCTGGTCGCGCTGAAGATCCCGCCGTTCCTGCTCGCGGTCTGGCTCACCTGGGTCTTCCTCGCGAAGGCGCCGCCGCCGATCGACGTCTTCGCCGAGATGGAGGCGGAGGAGAAGGCCGAGGAGGAGCGCAAGGCCGCACTGGCCGCGGAGAACGGCGAGCCCTCCGGCGGACGCCACCGCAGGTAGCGCCGGGTTGTCAACGCACGAAGGGCGCCCTCCACCACGGAGGGCGCCCTTCGTGCGTACCGCCGTGTCAGACGTCTTCCCGCCGCACCGACAGCAGGTCCTCCAGCTGCTCCTCGCGGGCCTGGGCCGCCACGAACAGGAGTTCGTCGCCGGCCTCCAGGGAGTCCTCGCGGGACGGGGTCAGGACCCGGGTGCCGCGGATGATCGTGACCAGCGAGGTGTCCTCGGGCCACTCCACGTCGCCGACCTGGGTACCGGCCAGGGCCGACTCCTCGGGCAGCGTCAGCTCCACCAGGTTCGCGTCCCCGTGGCTGAAGCGCAGCAGCCGGACCAGGTCGCCGACGCTCACCGCCTCCTCGACCAGGGCGGACATCAGACGCGGGGTGGAGACGGCGACGTCCACGCCCCAGGACTCGTTGAAGAGCCACTCGTTCTTCGGGTTGTTGACCCGGGCGACGACGCGCGGAACGCCGTACTCCGTCTTCGCCAGGAGCGAGACGACCAGGTTCACCTTGTCGTCGCCCGTCGCGGCGATCACGACGTTGCAGCGCTGCAGCGCCGCCTCGTCCAGGGAGGTGATCTCACAGGCGTCGGCGAGCAGCCACTCCGCCTGCGGGACCCGCTCCACCGAGATGGCGGTGGGGGCCTTGTCGATCAGCAGGACCTCGTGGCCGTTCTCCAGCAGCTCGCCCGCGATCGAGCGGCCGACGGCGCCGGCTCCGGCAATGGCGACCCTCATCAGTGACCGCTCTCCTCTTCCGGACCCCCGGCGAAGGCGGCCTCGACCTTGTCGACGTCGTCCGTGCGCATCATCACGTGCACGAGGTCGCCCTCCTGCAGCACCGTCTGCGAGGTCGGCAGCATCGCCTCGCCGAGCCGGGTCAGGAACGCGACCCGGACACCGGTCTCCTCCTGGAGCGTGCTGATCTTGTGGCCGACCCACTTCGGGGACGCGTGCACCTCGGCGAGCTGCACACCGCCGGTGGGGTCGCGCCACAGCGGCTCCGCGCCCGAGGGCAGCAGCCGGCGCAGCATCTGGTCGGCGGTCCAGCGGACCGTGGCGACGGTCGGGATGCCGAGGCGCTGGTAGACCTCGGCACGGCGCGGGTCGTAGATGCGGGCCGCGACGTTCTCCACGCCGAACATCTCGCGGGCCACCCGGGCCGAGATGATGTTCGAGTTGTCGCCGCTGGAGACGGCCGCGAAGGCGCCGGCCTCCTCGATGCCCGCTTCGCGCAGGGTGTCCTGGTCGAAGCCGACCCCGGTGACCCGGCGGCCGCCGAATCCCGGGCCCAGCCTGCGGAAGGCGGTGGGGTCCTGGTCGATCACGGCGACCGTGTGCCCCTGTTGCTCCAGGGTCTGGGCGAGAGCGGAACCCACTCTGCCGCAGCCCATGATGACGATGTGCACGACCGTCCTTCCGGTGTCCAAAAGTTACTGCTCAGCCCCATCAGGGTCTCAGACCGACGCCCAAGCTACACACGCACCGTCCCGGCCGGGCACCCCTCGGCGAAGGTCATCGCCGAGTGATGCTGCGCACGCTCCAGGCGGTGAGGATTCCGAGGCCGAGCAGGGTCACCGCGGCACCGATCAGTTCTGCGGTCGCGGGCATGGGACCTCCGAAGTGCGATGACAGGCGGGATCTGTCATCTAGGCACGGATCGGGCGTAAGCTGCGGAATCCGCAGTTCCAGCCGTCACCTTTTTCACTCGGGAGGCAGATCCCGCCCTGCGGCTGGAGACCTGGCAGGTGAAAGGCCTACGATCCTCTCTCGTGTCCAAACTGACCGACGTGCCCAAACGGATTCTGATCGGGCGCGCTCTGCGCAGTGACCGGCTGGGCGAGACGCTCCTGCCGAAGCGCATCGCCCTCCCCGTCTTCGCCTCCGACCCGCTGTCCTCCGTCGCCTACGCGCCGGGGGAGGTCCTGCTGGTCCTGTCCATCGCGGGTGTGTCGGCCTACCACTTCAGCCCCTGGATCGCGCTCGCGGTCATCGTGCTGATGTTCACCGTCGTCGCCTCCTACCGGCAGAACGTGCACGCCTACCCGAGCGGCGGCGGCGACTACGAGGTCGCCACCACCAACCTCGGCAACAAGGCCGGCCTCACCGTGGCGAGCGCCCTGCTCGTCGACTACGTCCTGACCGTCGCCGTCTCCATCGCCTCCGGCATCGAGAACCTCGGCTCGGCGATCCCCTTCGTCGTGGAGCACAAGGTCTTCTGCGCGGTCACCGTGATCGTGCTGCTGACCCTGATGAACCTGCGCGGCGTGAAGGAGTCCGGCAAGCTCTTCGCGATCCCGACGTACGTGTTCGTCGGCGGCGTCTTCATCATGATCGCGTGGGGCGCCTTCCGGGGCCTGGTCCTCGGGGACACCATGCGGGCGCCGACCGCCGACTTCCACATCAAGGCCGAGCACCAGGGCCTGGCGGGCTTCGCGCTCGTCTTCCTCCTGCTGCGCGCCTTCTCCTCCGGCTGCGCGGCCCTGACCGGCGTCGAGGCGATCTCCAACGGCGTGCCGGCCTTCCGCAAGCCCAAGTCGAAGAACGCGGCGACCACGCTGGCCATGATGGGCCTGCTGGCGGTCACCATGTTCTGCGGCATCATCGCGCTCGCCATGGTCACCAAGGTCCGCATGGCCGAGAACCCGGCCACCGACCTGATCCACAACGGCGTCGGGGTCGGCTCCGGCTACGTCCAGAACCCGGTCATCTCCCAGGTCGCCGAGGCCGTGTTCGGCAAGGGCAGCTTCCTGTTCATCGTGCTCGCCGCCGCCACCGCCCTGGTCCTGTTCCTGGCCGCGAACACCGCGTACAACGGCTTCCCGCTGCTCGGCTCGATCCTCGCCCAGGACCGCTACCTGCCGCGCCAGCTGCACACCCGCGGCGACCGCCTCGCCTTCTCCAACGGCATCGTGCTGCTCGCCGGCACCGCCGCCCTGCTGGTGGTCATCTACGGCGCCGACTCGACCCGCCTCATCCAGCTGTACATCGTCGGCGTGTTCGTGTCCTTCACGCTCAGCCAGACCGGCATGGTCCGGCACTGGAACCGCCACCTGGCGGCCGAGAAGGACCCGGCCAAGCGCAGCCACATGACCCGCTCCCGCGCGATCAACGCGTTCGGCGCCTTCTTCACCGGCCTGGTGCTGGTCGTCGTCCTGGTCACGAAGTTCACGCACGGCGCCTGGGTGGCGCTGCTCGGCATGTGCATCTTCTACGCCACGATGACCGCGATCCGTAAGCACTACGACCGGGTCTCCGAGGAGATCTCGGCTCCCCCGGAACCCGACGACGACCTGGTCCGGCCGTCGCGCGTGCACTCCGTCGTCCTGATCTCCAAGATCCACCGCCCCACCCTGCGCGCCCTCGCCTACGCCAAGCTGATGCGCTCGGACACCCTGGAGGCGCTCACCGTCAACGTCGACCCGGCCGAGACGAAGGCGCTGCGCGAGGAGTGGGAGCGGCGCGGCATAGACGTACCGCTGAAGGTCCTGGACTCGCCCTACCGCGAGATCACCCGGCCCATCATCGAGTACGTCAAGGGCCTGCGCGCCAAGTCCCCGCGGGACGCGGTCTCCGTGATCATCCCCGAGTACGTGGTCGGTCACTGGTACGAGCACCTGCTCCACAACCAGAGCGCCCTGCGCCTCAAGGGCCGGCTGCTGTTCACCCCCGGTGTGATGGTCACCTCGGTGCCCTACCAGCTGGCGTCCTCGGAGGCCGCCAGGAACCGGGCCCGCAAGCGGCAGGACTGGAACGCCCCGGGTGCCGTCCGGCGCGGTCCGGCGGAACACCGGGCGAAGGAGCACAGCGGCGGGTGAACCGGGCGGGGCGCCCGCGCCGGGGTCGGCGCCCGCCGCGAGCACGTAGACTGGTGGGCTGTCGTCGGCCCGCGCGCGGCCGTACCCCCTCTCGCTGATCTGGAGTCACCCCGCCATGCAGGCAGAACCGAAGAAATCTCTGGTGGGGACGGAGTACGAGGTCGAGGTGGGCCCGGTCGCGCACGGCGGGCACTGCATCGCCAGGACCGCCGAGGGCCAGGTGCTCTTCGTCCGGCACGCGCTGCCCGGCGAGCGGGTGGTGGCCCGGGTGACCGAGGGCGAGGAGGGGGCGCGCTTCCTGCGCGCCGACGCGGTCGACATCGTGGACGCGTCCAAGGACCGTGTCGAGGCCCCCTGCCCCTACGCGGGCCCCGGCCGGTGCGGCGGCTGCGACTGGCAGCACGCCAAGCCGGGCGCCCAGCGCCGGCTCAAGGGCGAGGTGATCGCCGAGCAGCTGCAGCGGCTGGCCGGCCTCACCCCGGAGGAAGCTGGCTGGGACGGCACGGTGATGCCCGCCGAGGGCGACAAGCTGCCGCCGGGCGAGGTGCCGCAGTGGCGCACGCGCGTGCAGTACGCGGTCGACGCCGACGGCAACGCGGGGCTGCGCCGGCACCGCTCGCACGAGGTGGAGCCGATCGAGCACTGCATGATCGCGGCGCCGGGCGTCACCGAACTCGGCATCGAGGAGCGCGACTGGTCGGGCATGGCGTCGGTGGACGCGATCGCCGCGACCGGGTCGCAGGACCGCATGGTGATCCTGGAGCCCCGCCCCGGCGCCCGCCTGCCCCTGGTCGAACTCGACCGGCCGGTCTCCGTCATGCGGGTCGACGAGAACGACGGCGGCATCCACCGCGTCCACGGCCGCGGCTTCGTGCGCGAGCGCGCCGACGGCCGCACCCACCGGGTCGGCAGCGGCGGCTTCTGGCAGGTCCACCCGAAGGCAGCGGACACCCTGGTCACCGCGGTCATGCAGGGCCTCCTCCCGCGCAAGGGCGAGATGGCCCTCGACCTCTACTGCGGCGTCGGCCTGTTCGCCGGCGCCCTCGCCGACCGCCTCGGCGAGAAGGGCGCGGTGCTGGGCATCGAGTCCGGCAAGCGAGCGGTGGAGGACGCCCGCCACAACCTCGCGGGCTTCCCGCGGGTCCGCGTCGAACAGGGCAAGGTCGAGTCGGTCCTGCCCCGCACCGGCATCACCGAGGTCGACCTCATCGTCCTCGACCCGCCCCGCGCGGGCGCCGGCCGCCAGACGGTGGCCCACCTGACGTCCCTGAACGCCCGCCGCATCGCTTACGTGGCCTGCGACCCGGCCGCCCTCGCCCGCGACCTGGGGTACTTCCGGGACGGCGGTTACCGGGTGCGGACGCTGCGGGCGTTCGATCTGTTTCCGATGACGCATCATGTGGAGTGCGTGGCGATTCTGGAGCCCACTGGAAAACGCCCTTGACCTGCAGCCTTCTGATATTTCTTTTCGGCTCGACCTGTTTGGGAGGTGGGAACGGGTCAAGGCGGACGATGCCGGATGACATGCGCACGTTGGAGGGCCTGGAACAGGTGCGGAGGCGAGCTGGCCGGCTTCCTCGTATTCTCACGTTTCCTTGCTGCTGGGCCGCAGCAGGGCAGCCCACGTGGTTTGGGTCTCTTGGCCTGGCTTGTCGCGGGCGGCGCGGTGGAGAGCAGGGGGCTGCGCACCTGCGTCGTCAGCGCGGCGACCTCCAGTGCGTTGTCGTCCGGGTCGGCGATGGGAGATGCGGTCGCCGTATGGGGGAGGTAGTCGCCGACGTGGCGTCCGGCCAGCGCCTGGCACAGCCGGTCGGCATGCTGCTCGTCGACCACTGCCGCGAGCGTGGGGTCCTCGATGACATAGCCCGGGACCGGCATCTTGACCATCTGGGAGGCCGGCAGGATCGCCTTTGGCTCCCCGCGCAGCGGGCCCACTGCCGGAACCAGGCCGGCCAGCCCCGCATCCCAGCGCCCCGGTGTTCCCCAGCAGTTCCTCGGACCGCTCCACATACGACTCGACCGCCAGCCGCCGCCCCAACTCCAAGGACGTGACCTTGTGTTTGGAGTACCGGACCGGCTCCGCGAACTCGGCCCTGCTGTACCCCGCATGCTCGCGCAGCGCCCGGGCCACCGCACCGAATGTCCGCAGACTGTCCGAGGGATCGGGCTCACGATCCAGCTCACCGCCGGCCGGCTACCCGTCGATGCATCGGCCATGATGTCGATACCGCCCGTCATGCGCGGCCACCTCTCGTTCCGTACATACGTCACGCACTGTCCGTCGCCCCACGCCCGGCGGCACCCAGCGTGACGAGATGCTTCGAGGAATGTCCACAGGACGTGATGCGTGCGCTGACGCAACGTACGCATCGCATTCCCTGAGCCCCCCCCCGCGAGATCCCGCGAGGATTCCCAGGCTGCCTCCGCCCGAAGCATGCGGCCTGCGGCCGCCTCGAGGTCCGGGCAGCGGCAGGTCGGGCAACTGCGGGTGCCGCAGATGCTGTCCGCCGTCACACATGCAGGGTGAAGGTCTCCGGCCCGGAGCGCCGGACGCGTAGTAGTCGTCCAGGGATACGGAACGCCTCTTCGGTCGTCGCCGCGACCCGCTGTGGACCACGCCAGACCCTGCGGCGCTTATCGGACAAGCGTCCACCCGGACATAAAGGACACGGTGTCGAGCGGCGGTCGACCCTCCACGGTGTCATCCTTCGCGACTATGAGCAGAACGCAGGCATGTCCGTCGGCTTCCCCTTGAGCGACAAGCGGTCGTCATCGCTTTCCCGGACCCGGTGGCGAGCTGAGCATGGGTGCCACGGCACCGCGGGGCCAGGAACAAGGGTGAACCACACCTGCAACTCGTAGAGTTCGCACATGACTGACGACCTCAACGTTGTGCTCGACCGCCTCGACGCATGGCTGGAGGAAAACGCACCCGCTGACCACGCCGCCCTGAACTCACCGGCTACGCGGGAGGACATCGATGCCATCGCCGGCTACCGGTTCCCTCTGCATCCCGATCTGGTGGCGTGGCTGGAACGTCACGACGGCGTCACGGCCGCGAAGGGCCATAACGGCCCCGGCGTCATTCTCCCCGAAGGGTTCGTATTGCACGACGCGACGGCGATGTGTGCAGGTCAACGAGCGCTGGAAGAAGCGATCGCGGAGTGGATCGACGAGAACGAGTCGGAAGATCCCGGCTTGCGTGACATCTATGACGGGATGTATGGATACGTCTTCCACGTCCGATGGGTTCCCATCGCCACGGACATCACCGGAGGCAAGCTCATCGTCGATCACCGCGATGGAGACCGGTTCGGAAACGTGCTCTATGGCCTGCAAGCCGGTGACACAGACGGCCCGGTGAAGGTGTGGGACAGCCTGGCGCACATGTTCCAGGATCTCCTCTCCGCCCTGACCGACGGGACGGAAATCCGCCTGAACGGCTATGCCGATCCGGTAACACCTCGCCTCTCCGGCAGCGATGACCAAGCCTTCGTGAGGTGGGCGTAGAAGTGAGCGGCGGTCCGATGCGTGTACGCGCCGGACCGCCGCCCTGCCAAGCGGGTCAGGAATTACGGGGTGACCACGCAGATCTCATCGGGTCGGCAGCCCTCCACTGACGGCGCCTTGATGTAGAAAGCGTCATTGTCGGCCATGCGCGCCATCGTATAGAAGGCTGAGAGGCCCCGCCCCGCGTCCTCGTTCTGTTTCGCCGACATCGAAGCCCGGCCACAGACTTCCTTCCATGTCGGCGGCGGGTAGCCTTCGTCCGGGTACAGGCGCCACTTCCCGTCACTGTCGCTCTTCTGGGCATACAGTTGGACGCATTCCTTACCATTATCTATGATCTGGCCACCGCTCTCCTTCGTCGCGGCAAACGGAAACTCGTCACACTGTCGGCCGTCGGGACTGTTCTTCGTCGCCTGGGGTGTCGCCTTGGTGTTGGGCGTGAAGGACGCGGGGCACACCTTCCGCCTGTTCGCTTCCCGCACTGTTCCGTCCCTCTCTCTGTGGAGCGGCGTCCTGTGTTCCTCACTGCCCGGGTGCGACGGCAACTCCTCCCTCAGCAGCCAGTAGTAAGCGGCAGCAGCAGGGTATTTCGCGGTGTTCAGAGTGAAGGTCGGAATGTGCTTGGCGAAGATGCAACCGGTTGAGTTCGGAACTGACACCCCGTTGTCACAGCGGACCTGGTCAAACAGGGCCACCTCGGGCTTGTCGACCGGAACAAGGCCCTTCCAATCGGGACTTTCGGCCTTGAAGCTCAGATACACGCCACGATCGAACTCCTGGGAGGTGCCGGCTGTCGGTGCGTTCCACGTGTTTGTCTTTGTCGCACTGGCCCAGTGGTTGTCAAGCACACTGGCCCACGTAGCGTTACTCCAGTTCGTCGTGTATGCCGTGTCGCAGTCAGGAGTGCACGGGCTGTCCCAGTAGTCCACTGATACGCCGCCGAGAACGGCATCCATATCAACGGGAACGATCGACATGCGTTCCGTGAACGTCGCCGAGTTCGCCGTCTGGGTTTCGACGAACACGTTGAATGCGGCGGAAGCGGTCTCCACGGCTCCGTCCGGGTCCTTCTTCGTCCAGTGGACCAACGTGGTGAACGCCAGACACCCCTCACGGCGTTCAATCGTGTAGGTCTGTGTCAGACCTGCCTGAGCGCACCATGTGACCAGCGTCGTGGAGGGAACACTGACGGCAGGGGTGACTCCCACCGTTGCCGTCGGCTTGGCCAGCGGCTTGAAAGTGACGCATTGGCGGCCCTGACCGCTTCCCGGACTTCCGGAACACGAGTCGTCCCCCGTGAGCGAGCGGAACAGCGGATTGGACTCCAGACCGACGGGGGTGGGCTGCTTCTGCTGGTCGTCATCGATGAAGTCGACGTCCGGTGCATTGTCGTCCGGATCAGGTAGTTCCAGACCTGCGATCCTGCCCCCGGGCACGTCGAAGTCACCGGGAACGAATGCGACCGCACCCCAGGCTATGTCCTTGTCCGCGGTTCCATTGCTGGTCGTGTTCGAAAGCCTTACCTCGGGGGTCATGCCGTTGAAGCGGAAGGCGCCGAGGGCGACCCACTTGTTCGACGAGTTCGCGGACTGATCGATCGTCACCTTCTCGATGCCCAGCGCGGTGACGACTTCGTAGACCGCTCCCTGGGTCTGCGCTCCCGTATCTGGGATGTTCACATAGACCATGGCCTGGTTCTTGCCGAGAGGCCCGCTCAGCTTCCACGAGCCGTCGACGGTCATCTTGCCCTGCTCCCCGCCCAGTTGATCGGCGGAACGCTCATGGGCGTACCAGAAGTGGCCGTCGTAGCCGCCACCGATCTGGTGCAGGTCGGCCTTCGCTGCGTACTGCCCGAGGCCTGGCCCGGTCGCGTTCGGGTCGGGATAGAAGGTGAACTGGAAAGAGCCGTCCGTCCCGGTCGTTCCGCAGTCGCTCCAGGTGTCGGTTCCTGCCGGCACGGACTCGACGACCTTCGCTCCCGAGGGGGCGCCGGAGCACACGGGTGTGCCGTACTGGAGGCGGTAACCGCGGCCGGGCTCACTGACCAGAGTCAGGTACTTGATGTGCTCGAAGCCGCAACTGGAGGCGCAGTCGGACTTCCAGGTGACGTTGGACTCGTGCCACCAGTACTGGGCGTAGCAGGCGGCGTCGGGGCAGTCGGGTGGGTTGGCCGCGTCGCAGTTGTTCTTGGTGTTGCAGAACGCGTCGAGCGGCGGTGAGATGCGTGCCCGGCGGTACTTGCCGCTGGCCGGGTCGATGACGGTCCCGGTGGTGCCGTTCCAGGTGGCGGGGTAGAACCCGGCGGAGGAGAAGCCGGACTCACCGGGCCAGTCCTGGCGGCCCGAGGTGGCATAGGAGTGGCCGGTGTCCTGCGACCAGGCGGCCCACCCCATCACCTTCTCCTCGTAGGGCCAGTTCTGGGGATGCGCGGCGTCCCGGGCGGCCAGAGGGTCGAGGTCGGTGTTCAGAAAGGCAAGCCGGGAGGCGGGATAGACGGGGTTGGCGGGGTTGTTGTACCAGCCCAGGCCCCAGTTGCCGTTGGTTCCGGCGTCAGCCTTCTTGTTGAAGCCGAGGTTGTAGTTCCACACGGCGGTGAACCAGTTCTCGGGCTTGGCCGGGTCGTCGTTGTTGACGGCGATCGTCTGACCGGACTGGTGCACCTCGTTCCACTTGTCGGCGAGAATGTAGAGGGAGGCCGCGATGTTGGTGGTGTAGTCGATGGCGATCGCGCGCTGCGTACTGACCGGGCGGGAGGTCTCGCCCGGCTTCTCGTAGCCGGCCTTGCGCATGCCGTCGGTGACCTGGCCGACGCCGTATCCGCAGTCGGACTTGTCCCAGTGGATGGTCCAGAACTCGTCGAGGGTTCCCCCTGTCTGGTGGCCGTAGTAGCCGTCGACGGCGGCGAGCGGGCTGCCCGTCTGGCCGGGGATGGCGCCGGATTCGGCCTGCCACAGGTTCGACTCCTGGGCGAGGATGCCCAACTGGACCTGGGCGGGTATTCGTCCGCCTCCGGTCAGTGTCGGTGCGGGGAACATGCCCTGCGGGTCGATGGTGCCGAGCCCCGTCTGCGAGCGCCAGCCGCCCTGCGTGAGGTAGCCGGAGCGCAGATCGTTCCGGACGGCCATGTCCACGGCCCATTCGACCTGGTTCGGTGTCGGTTGGAGGGCCTGGGTCTTGACGTCATTGCGGGGCACTGAGCACCAGGCATCGGTGTCGACGGGGTCGTGCGCCCTGGCATCGTCGTCGGCCGTGGTCAGCATGCTCATCGTGGACAGCTGAGGTTTCGGGGAGCCGGTCAGTGCCGGTGACGGCCTACCGCCCGCGGTGCTGCCGGGTTCGGCGATCTGCTGTTTCGTGTGTCGGCTCGTGCCTGCAACCGTACCCGTGACGGTCAGAGCATGGCTGCTGTGGCCCGAAGTCGTCTTAGCCGCGGGTTCCCTGGCTGAGGTGCCGGTGGAGTCGCCACCGGCGTTCTTGACGTTGTCGACGCCCGCCCGCACGGCCGGGGAGACGACCGGGTCGACTGCGAGGCGCCCGCGGGTGGAGAGTTCCGCGTCGGGCGAGACGTTCAGTGCCTTGATGCCGCTGGCCGCGTAGTTCTTCCGGTGGCGGGCCTTTCCCATGAGGTAGACCGTGCCGTCGGTGCCCTGACGCAGGTTCATCGCGTCGAGTCTGCCGCTCGCGACAGTCGTCTTCTTGCCGTGCGCGTAGGTCTGTATGCGGGCGTCGGTGCCGCTGGTGCGGTCGATGTAATCGACCGCACCGTCACCGGTCACATGGATGCCGTACGGAGCGTGTTTCGTGGTCGCGAGTTGTGCTGTCGTGCCCTTGCGGTCGACGTGCACGAGCCGGTTCCCGGCGGCGGCGACTTCACCGTCCCCAGTGGGGACGGCGGAGGTTATCTCGCCCTCGGCGGTGGTGTCCGCGATCGTGGTGCCCTTCGTGTTCACCGTGACCAGGCGGGTCTTGGTGTCGCGCAGTGCGGTGAAGACGGCGGTGTGCGTGGCCGGGTTGCACGTGGGGTCGAAGTAGGCCAGGGACGCGGTGAACGACAGTTTGGTGACGCTGCCGTCGTCCAGGTCGACGATCGCGGTGAACGCACCGCCCATCATCAGGTCGGGCTTGTTCGTGAAGGTGCGGGGCGCGTAGACGACGGCCGCGTAGGCATCGTCCATGACGCAACTGTTGCCGATCCAGGTGTCGGCCGGCAGTTGGGGCTCACTGAGTACGGCTGCCGTCTTCCAGCTGTAGCCGTTCCTGCTGTCGGCAACTAAGAGATGGAGGCCGTCGCTGTCGGCGACAGCGGTCACGGCCCGGTCTGCGGAGGTTTTCCAGCCCCTTCCAAGAACGGTGTCACGATCCTTCAGGGGGACCGCCGACGTGGACTCCTTCTCTGGTGTGACGGCCTGTTTCTGCGCTGACTTGTTCAGCCGGTTCGGTATCGCCGCCTGTGCGGCGCCCGTGGTGAAGGTGGAAGCGATCAACGCGGTTGCTGCGGCGATAACCAGTGCGGATGACTGTCCCCACCGTCTTCTTCCCTGTGATGCGGAGCGCATGATCTACCGGTTTGTCCTTCCAGTAAGTGGTCAGTACAGCCGTTGCAGTTGTTGGCTTGGATCTCTGATTGCTGCGGAATGGGTGTCCGAGGTGTGGTCCGCCCGCAGTAGTGGCCTGGCTTTTGACGTTGTGGGTGGACAGGCCTTCGGCTAGAGACTTGTTTGAGGCGACCCAGTCGACAGCGCCGTCGATGCTGACATCGATGTCGTAACGGACTGGTCCGTGCACGCAGTTGACAACTGTGACGGTCGTGAACACGCCGTCGCCCTCGGACATGACATCCACTTCCGTCTTGCCGTAGCACAAGACCCTGGTCTTACCGTGCTGCGACAACGAGACTGTCGGCTCCGACGCCTGTAATGGCTCCCTGGACGCAGCCGAGGGCAATGACGCACTCGGCTGCTCGGGTTCCTTGGCCGGTTGCGGAACTACGAAGGGGTGGAGCGCCCGTGGCAGGCGCCAGGTGCGAGGCGCGCATGACGAGTCATTGGGCGTTGCCGAACGGGTCGCCCTTGACGACTTTCAAGCTGAACTTCGAACCCTTCGCCGCCTCCTTGAGGCCGGAAGCTGTGATGTCCACCTTGGTCGGCCACGTGGTTCCCGGCCAAATGCCGTCAGCCTTCGTGGTCACGGAGAAGGGGGATGTTCGCTTGCCGCCCACGACTGTCACGGTGACTGTGTAAGTCATCCGTTTGTCGTCGGTGTTCTGAATGGTCAGCGGCACGACGACCCGTCCCGACTCCAAACGCGGCGTGTACGCGATGACCTCGCCCCCCGCTGCTGCGGCCGCGGCCTTGCCGAACCCGTAGTCACCGGGGCCCGGGACAGCGGTGTTCGTCGGGCTGACGGGATCTCCGCTGGGGGCGGCGGCCGCGCGCTGGGCAGCTGCTTTCTGTGCTGCCTTGCTGAGGTTGTCGGCCGTGGCCGACGGCTTGGGTGCCGCCCCGGCAGTTACCGAGGACCGCAGCGAGGAGGAGCCGTCGGGCTGGTGGCTCGTCTGGGTACCGCAGGCAGTCAGAGTAAGTGGTGCCACTGCCAGGACTATTAACAGGAATTGCGCGGAGGCCCGGTTCTTTCCGGGCAGGTGGTCAGTCACAGCTGAACATATACTCGGACGTGAAGTTGATGTACAAACTGCTGGAGCTCTGGCCCATTTTCGCTGTCACGGGCGCACAGACAGAGCTGGCGACGTTGACGGGGCCGGCGTACTCGCTGAAGCTCCCGGAGTCCGTGTCGCAACCGGTGCCGTCCACCTTGCACACGTGCAGGTACATGTACTGCGACTTCCCGACGTTGTTGTCGAGGATGGCGCATCCCTTGCCGGCGTTCTCGTAGGAGTACAGCGTTGCCAGCCGCAGGCTGGGATCCACATCCTGGGGAAGAGCAACAGCTCGGAACAGCGTGTAACCGGATCCGCAGACGGTAGCGGCCGCGACCGCGGCTTGTGGGGCGGCCCGGACAAGAGCCCGTGTGGCCGCGTCGGCTCTCTGCGAGACCGAAACGGCGGGCTGGCCGACGGCCACCGCCTGCGGCGCGGCCATCGCGCCTAGGGTCAGGACCGCAGCAGCCGTGACAGCACGCAGGTTTGCTCTCAGTTTCGACATGCGTGAAACCCCCCTCGGAAAGCACGTCACAGGTGGGTAGATGGCGCCGTTCCAGCACGATCTCCCCCACCGCTCGCAGCGCGCTCCCAGCCGGCTGCGGAGTGCCGGGAGAGGAGCCATCGCCCCTGCCGGTTCGCGCACACGTTCGGAACGCCGACGCCAAGGTAGTCGCGGCGTGGAACTTTTCGCAGGGATTGACCGTGAGTCGACGCCCCCACGGCCGAAAGCGATTGAACAAAGAAAATGCCAAGGGAAAGTCGAGAGGTGGCATATAAACCGCGCGTGAGTAATCGAAACATAAAGAGATACTTAAGGGGAAGTAAGGTGTGGCTGATCAGTTGCGTATCAACGGCCTTCATCCAGTGGTGCGACACGGACCACACCTCAATAGGATGACTGAAAACAGGAGCCCCAAAGGTGCCCTCGAACCCACGATGCCCCAGCACGCAACGGTGGCTCGCGGCGGGTGTTCGACTCGCACACGGTGCGCTACTCCCTGACGCAGGCGGACGCACGACGCGCGTGAGCGAATCAACGCCGTCACCGGCGCCGTTATCGGGAATCGGCGGGTGCTGGCGGCAGGAGCGCAGCGGGCGTGAGGCGGGCAGCGGGAGCGCCGTTCGTCGAGGCGCCGCAGCGCTGCGACCGCATTGCGAGCGTTTCGCGCCGCCGTGGGCTGCTCGGGTTGCCGCCGAGTACGCTGCGGCCAGGGATGTGGTGGTGGTCCTGGTGTCCCTGGCGCACGTCTGCGGCGGTGACGCACGTATGTATGTTCTCCGGGCTGGCCCAATTTGTGCATCTTCCCGATGACGCATCATGTGGAGTGCGTGGCGATTCTGGAGCCTGCCGAAAAGGGCCGCTGACCTGCCGTTTTGCGTGTGCGCACTACGGGCGATTTCCTGACGCTCGTCCCGATGAGGTGCCCCTTCATTGGCCTGACGTCGCTCGGGGCCGGCCGTCCTCAGGATCCCCAACGGTTGTTCGAAGTCTGTTCACTTGGTGGGCGATCAATACCTCTCTGCACATGTACATGCGGTGATTGGCTCCCCGCGTTCGGGATCACTGTGTTCTGGGGGGGGCTACCCGTGCGTCGGACGGTCGGCCGTGCACGTCTTGTTTTCGCAGTGGTGTTCGCCCTGGTGGGCGGCCTGCTGGGGTTGTATCCGGGTACCGCGTCGGCGGTTCCCACGGTCTCCGATCCGCTGCCGCCGGGTCAGGTGTCGGCGACCCCGCGTCCTGACCCCGACCGCCCGACGCAGAGTCAGGGAAAGGCGGACGATGCCTGGCACAAGGCGGTTTCGTCGTTCGAAGACGGGCTGAAGGAACGTAACACCGCGCACGCGCCAAGCCGGACGCCCGCATCCGCCGCCGGGCGCAGGGCCGCGTCGAAAACCGCCGAGCTGCGCACGGCGCATCTGCTGCCGAAACACCCTTCCGGTCTGAAGCGGATGACGACGGGGCCGACGCTGGACCGGCTGCCCCATGCCTCCGCACCGGCCGGGGATTCCAAGGCTGATGCTCCGGAGCCCGCGGCGTCGGCTTCCGGCACGGCGACCACAGGGACGTCGACCGCCAAGGGGGCCGACGCCACGGCGGTGACCGGAGCCGTCGCGGCCGTGGCCGCCGACCCCGCGTCCGGTCGGGCGGTCGCCGCCGCGACCACGATCTACGGCGCCACCTACGTGCCGGAGGCACCGTTCGCCGTGCAGCCCGCGCACGATGTCGACGGGTACATGTGGGTGACGGTCAAGAACACCTCGACCACGAACTGGGCCGCGAACAGCGTCTACCTGGGCTATCACCTGTATAGGTCAGACAACTCCGTCTACAGCTTCAACGGTTACGGCGCGGACATCACCACCACCGTGAAGGTCGGTGCCTCCGTACGCGTCCTCGCCTATGTCGAGCCACTTCCGGCTGGCGCCTTCAAACTGGCGTGGGACCTCGCGGTCAGTACGGTGTACGACGACTCCAAGTGGTTCACCGCGCACGGCGTTCCGGCCTCCGCGGCCCTGTCGTTCACCATCCCGCACAGCGCACCCAGCGGCAAACTCGCCTACCCGCAGTGGGACGCGACCGTCGCCACGCTCACCCCCGAACTGGACGCCAATCTCTCTGCGGACAAGACCGCGACCGTCTACTCCCAGTTCCAGGTGTGCGCGAACGCCGCGGCCACCACCGGCTGCCATGACTCCGGCTGGCAGGCCGTCGCCATGGGAGACAGCTTCGACGCCGCCTCCTACTGGCCGGTTCCCGCCGGTTACCTGAAGTGGAACACCACCTATTACTGGCGGGCCAGGTTCAAGGACTCGGTGACCGCCCCCTGGTCCGCTGCCAGCCCGTTCACCCCGGTCGTCCCTCCGGCCACGGGCGGCGCACAGTACGGCGTCGACTCTGCGAGCCTGGATCCGGCCGGCGTCAGGCTCTTCGCCGGCAACTACACCAGAGACGAAACCGATCTCAGCGTGCCCGTCCCCGGCGGCGAACAACCGCTGGCCGTCAGACGGGTGTACAACAGCGCCGCAACCGCCTCGGGCGCCTTCGGTACCGGGTGGTCGTCGCTCCTGGACATGGCGGTCCAGCCCGCCGCGGAGGGGTGGGCCAAGGCGACGTTCAAGGACGGCAAGCAGATCCAGTTCGGCAAGGACCCTGACGGCACGTGGGCCCCCTCGTACGGTGAGGGCGATTCGGTGAAGTTCGAGGGGACGCTCGGCACCACCGTCACGTGGCTGCGTTTCTCCGACGGAAGTTCCGCGGAGTTCGCCGGCAGCACCGGCAAGTCGCCCATCGCCGCCTTCTTCTCAGCGGACGGGAGCAAGCTCCAGTTCACCTCCAGCGGCGGCCACATCACCGAGATCCACCAGACGCCCTCGCAGCGGTCGATCTACCTGACCTGGACCGGCAGCCACATCACCGCTGTGTCGGCGGGCACTTCCCTCACGGGAACGGACCGCTACAACACCTGGAACTACACCTACAGCGGCAACCAGCTCAAGACGGTCTGCGACGCGGAGCCCACCCCGCGCTGCACCTCCTACACCTACGGTGCCACTGACTCCACCCACATCGTCCCCCGGCTGACCCAGGTCGACCGCCCCAAGGCCGGCAACACCACCAAGCTCACCTACCAGGGTGACTACCTCTACACCCTCAGCACCCCTTCCGACCTGGTCAGCGGTGGCTGGGACACCTGGTTCTACCATCGCATGGACCCGCCGGCCGGCGACACCAACGCCACTGCGGTGGTGGAGACTTCAGACCCGACGGGCGTCAACCTCTGGTACGAGTTCGACGACCTGGGTCGGCTGTGGTCGCGCTGGAGGGGCGGCACGACCCCGACGCACGGGAACACCAGAAGCTGGCAGTACGACATTCTCGGTCGAGTCACCTCACTGATGGACGAGAACGACAACATCACCGAGTACCTGTGGGACTCGATCAGCGGCCGCCTCCAGGACGAGAACCGCTACCGCGACACCGGCGGGACGATCGTCAACACCCACTACGAGTACGACTCGACGGCGTACCACAACCCGCTGTCCGTCGCGGACGGAAACCACCATGCCACGACGATGACGTACGACGGTGAGCTGCTGCGCAGCCGCACCACGCCGCCCACCGCCTCTGCCCCGAACGGCGCGAAGACGACATACGCGTACACCTGCGACGGTGGCACGGCACCCGCGGTCGTCAACGACCCCTCCGCGCCGGCGGGCAGCACCCAGCCGTGCGACCTGCTCGCCACCGTGACCGACCCGGACGGGCATGTCACCCGCTACGGCTATGACCGCTACGGCGACCGCACCATGGAGCAGACGCCGGGTGGTGGCGTCGTGAACAGCTATTACAACCCGCTCGGGACGGTCAACCACCAGACGGTGTCCACCACCGTGGGCGGTACGGGATACTCAACGTCCTACGCGTACGACACGCACAGCCGCGTGACCGCGGAAGTCGGCGCCTACGTCTACAACCCGATCCTCGGGCTGTTTGACCAGTCCGACGTGACCCGGACCTACGACGAGGACGGCAACCTCGCCTCCCTCAAGTCCGACGACATCCTGGTAGCGGAGGGTGATCCTGACGACGCCCGGGCCCAGACCTACACCTACGACGCCCAGGACCGCCTGACCAGCATCGTCCAGGAGGGCCACGTACTCTCCCGGCGGCTCTACGACGGCGTGGGCCATGTTGCGGACGCCTGGGACGGCAATGGTGTGCAGACCCACTACACGTACGACTCGCACGGTCAGCTTTCCGCGGTCAACATGCCCGCGTACTCCGACACCCCCGGCGTCTCCGGCGCGGCCACCCGCAACGTGCGGCTGAGTGCGTACGACTACGACAACGCCGGCCGCCTGTCGGACTACTGGGATGCCAAGGGCCACGTCGTCTCGTACACCTACACCCACGACGACCTGCCGCTCACCCAGACCTACATCGCCCACGTCGACCCGGACACCCCGACGTCCAGCCGCGACGTCCTGCTCCACAGCTACGACTACGACCTTGCCGGCAACCTCACCAGTGACACAGAGGGCGGCGGAAGCGCCGCCCGCACCACCACCTACGGGTACGACGCGGCCAACGAGAACACCAAGACCACCGTCGATCCGGCCGGTCTGAAGCGGGCCACCACCTACAGCTACGACCCCGCCGGGCTGCTCACCGGCACCTCCGTCACCAACGGTACCCGCACCGAGTCGGCCACCAACGTCTACGACACCAGCACCGGGGCGCTGCTGAAGTCGGGCGTGCACCTGGCCGCCGGCAAGGACCTGGTCACCCAGTACACCCGGGACGCCTTCGGCCGGGTGCTGACCGTCACCGACCCGCGCGGGGTGGCGTCCCTTACCTCCACCGCCGCACCGAACCCGGCGTACACCACGGTCTTCACCTATGACGCCATGGGCCGGCTGGCCACCAAGACGGACCCGCCGGTGATGACCGAGAGCGGCACCGGCGCGGCGGCCGTCCGGACCTCCCCGGTCACCACCTACGCCTACAACGCCTTCAGCGAGACCACCGGCATACGCAATCCCGCGGGCGCCACCACCACGATGTACTACGACACCCGGGGCGACCTGACATCGCGCAGCAGTCCGGACGGCAACAGCGGCAACTGGTCGTACGACTGGGCGGGCAACGTGCTCACCGACAACGTACGGTCCGGCAGGACGGTGTACACGTACGACTCCCGTAACCGCGTCCACACCGCTACCCCGTACGACAAGAACACCAACCTGTCCTACGGCGGCTACACCTATGCCTGGGACGACGACTCCAACCTGCTGTCCAGCATCACCCCCACCGGCGCGCAGACCCTTCACACCTACGACGACATGGACCGGGCGCAAACCCTGGACGAGGTCGTCCGCAACGGGACCGCCACGCCCGACCAGGACATCACGCAGTACAGCTACGACGACTTCGGTGAGCTGCTGCGCAGCTGGCAGACGATCTCCGGGACCACTTTCGAGGCCAAGTACGGTTACGACGCGGCCGGTGAACTGTCCTCGCAGTCCGAGACGGGCCGGGACAGCACCAACTACAGGTACGACCTGGCTGGCCGGCTGATCCGGACCACGGACCCGCTGGGCCGGTACACGGAGAACGAGTACGACCTGGCCGGCCGCCCGAGCGCCGTCGTCAACTACGACCAGGACGGCACCGAACTCGCCCGTACCGACTACACGATGGACGCCGCCGGCAACGCCACCGCAGTCGTCGATCCCAACCGCAACGTCTGGCAGGCCGCCTACGACGCCGAGAACCGGCTGACGTCCCTGACCGACCCGGCGCCGACCGCAGCCGACGGGACCAAGGCCGCGGCGCCGGTCACCGCCGTAGGCTACGACGTCCTCGGCGACGCCACCCGGGTCACCGACGCCGACACCCACACGACCTATGAGACCTACGGCACCAACGGACTGCCGCTGACCAGGGTCGAGCCCGCCACCACCGGTCAGACCACCACGGCCGACCGCACCACGAGCTACACCTACGACGACTTCAAGCGCCCGGAAACCGTCACCGAGCCGGGCGGCGTCACCACCACCTACACCTACGACGGCTTCAGCCGGATCACCGGTGAGACCGCCACCGGCGCCGAGGGCGGGGACGCGAGCCGCACCTTCGCCTACGACGCCGACGGGCGCACGATCACAGCCGGCACGTCCGGTGGCAACGAGACCTACTCCTACGACGATCGGAACCTGCTGCTCAGCGCGAACGGACCGCAGGGCAGCTCCAGCTACCGCTACGACTCGCTCGGCCGGCTCAGCGTGCAGCAGGACCCCGGTTCCACCGTCACCTACGGCTACAACGGCCTGGAGGACGTTGGCAGCCTCACCGACAGCGTCACCGGCGACACTGTCTCCTACGACCGGGACGCCGCCGGCCAGGTGAGGCAGATCACGGGCACCGCCGCGGGCGAGGGCTCCTACCCGACACGGAACCTCGCCTACGACGGGCTCGGCCGGCTCAAGTCCGAGACCGTGGTCCCCGCTGCGCCCTTCCAGGACCAGCAGAGCTCCATCGCCTACACCTGGGACAAGAACGGCAACCTGCTCACCACCACACGCTCGGGTCATCTGACCGCCACCGGCACCACCACCAACACCTACGACGAGGACAACCGGCTCACCCGCTCCGCCACCCTCGCCTCGGCCGCCGGATCCACCCCGACCGGCACCGACTACACCTGGGACGCGGTCGGCAACCGCACGGCCAGTACCTCTTGGACCGGCACCGCCGACACCACAACCGGCAAGGCCACCGCGAGTTACGACGAACGCAACCGTGTCACCTCCGCCGCCGGACCCGGCGACACCAGCACCCACTACACCTGGACCGCGCGCGACACCCTCTCCCGTACCAGCACCACCAGCGACGGCACCACCACCGACACGGCGTCGCTCTTCGACTCCTTCGACCGGCTGGTCGGCGACGGGCAGCACACCTACTCCTACGACAGCCTCGACCGGCTGCTGACCGCCGCGACCGGAACCAGCACCCAGCACCTGACCTACGGCGGCACCGACGCGGAACCGAGCAGCGACGGCACCTGGAGCTACGCCCGGTCCCAGGACGGCTCGCTGCTGTCCGCGAAGAAGGGCACCGACTCCGCCCAGCGTCTGATGCAGGACAGCCACGGCGACGTGGTGGCCGAACTGGGCCTGGACTTCGGCGACGTCTCCTCCTCGCGAGCCTACGACGCCTTCGGCAACGTGACCGCCCAGACGTCCGGGTCCCAGCCGAGCGTCGGCTACCAGGGCAGCTGGACGGACACCACGGGCAGAGTCGCTGCCGAGGCCCGTTGGTACGACCCCACCACCGGCACGTTCGCCTCCCACGATCCGGAGACGACCCACCTCACCTCCGCCACGTCGACCAATGCGTATCTCTACGGCAACGCCAACCCGACCAGCCTCTCCGACCCCACCGGACGCTTCAGCCTGGGCACCCTGTTGAATCCGCTGAAAGCGGTGACCGGCAGTGACGTCGTCGAAGCCGCCGAAGCCCTCACCCGAGCGGCGGCGGGGGCCGTCGCCGATGTGGCGCCGGAGGTCGTCGAGGGCGTCGTCGTGGTGGCCGGCATCCCCGAAGAGGTCGTGTTCATCGCCGGGGTGGCCGTCGTGGTCGGGGGGACGTACCTGCTCGGACAGGCCGCCGCGTCGGGCACGTCACTCGGCGACTACTCAGACGATCCGTACGTCGTCCCGCCTGCCGACGGCACCAAGCCCGACAAAACCCCGACCGAGCAGCCGCCTCATCCCACCAAGCCGATTGTCACCGGCACCAAGACGACGCAGTCCACCACCGCCTGGCAGACCACAACCAAGTGGTTCGACGACACCTATCTGTACACCCGCACCGACTCCTACAGCTACACCACCACCCGCCAGTGGACCTACTACGACAACGGCACCACCGCCTACAGGTGGTGGAACAGTCCCACCAAGCACACCTGGAAGATCGACGCCCAGCCGCTGATCGACCTCGGCCGCACGGTCAAGGTGTACACGGACGCGGCGGCCAAGCCGACGGCTCCGCAGATCAACGGCAGCGCACCGGAAGGTGGCCGGTGCGGCAGCGGCGGCACCCCGGGCAGCTGCCTGCCAAGGGGCGGCGCCCTGCCCCAAGGGACCACGAACACGCCGCAGACCGCGATCGCCGGGAACGGCGGCGGCAGCGGCAAGGGGCGTAAGCCGAAGGGCGCGAACGGCGGCTGCGACCGCGCACCGGCGGGCCCTGACGTCGATCCGCTGACGAATTTCTCCGACTCCATGCGGGGCCGGGCGGGCCAGAAGAGCGTGCAATACGCTTCGGAGTACACCTCTCCCTCCGGAGAGGTGTACTACTGCACGAACCAGCACGGACTGTCTTCGGCGGAGTTTCAGAAACTCCTTGACGATGCTGGCCTCAAAACTCGCGGCTGCGCTGAGATCGGCTGTCTGATCGATGCGTTCAACAACGAGGGCGAAGCAGGAATCCGCGGTGGCTCGATGAGGACTCAGTTCGTGAAATCTGTGGTGTCCGAGACCGCCGATCTGCATGCGACTGCGGCCAGTCCATGTGCCATGTGTCAAGACGTTCTGAATCACTTCGGTATCAGCTTCTAAAGCGGCTGTGCCGACAGCACCTCGGACGGAGAGACGGAGAGAGTGTGACGCCAACAGACGTCCCGAGCCTCCTGCGCACCTTGGCCGAGGCGGACGATCGGGCCGCGGCCAGGCGTGCGGCCTGGAGCGTACTGCAAGAGGCCTGCGTGGCCGGCGGAACGTCGATCGAGGCCACGGCAGCGGAAGCGGTGCAGGGACTTCTGCGATTGCTGGGACAGAGCGGTACCGAATGGGTGGCCGATGTGTTGGGCGTTCTCGATGCGACCGCTTGTGCTCTGGGCGAGTGGGAAGCGCAACAACAATGGAGTTCCAAGCCCTGGCTGTACGACGCCGAGGTCGGTTGGGAGACCGCCGTGGCGGAACTCCTGGCCCAGGGCCTCAGCGCTGTCCGCCCCTCGCTGACGGACGGTGACCCGGAGGTGCGGTCCATGGCCGCGGCCCTGATGGGCGACGCGTCCGTCGAGTGGACGGCCGACGTGGACCTGCTACTCGCAGCCGAAGCAGCTGAGCCACACGCACTCGCACGTGCCTGCCTGGTCGAGGCGGCGGTGACCCTCGCCCTTCGTGCCCCTGCTGCCAGGCTCCCCGGCCGGGTGAAGCAGTGGTTGCGCGACCCCGAAGCCGTCATGCGCTTCAGGGTTGCTCGCATCGCCAGGACGGCACCGGCGGCTGAAGACGCGCAACTCGCCGTTCTGGCGGATGGGGTGTACGACGCCGACTGCGGCGCGATGGAGACGGTGTGGCCCGCTGAGGTGTGAGGAAATCCGGACGGTCAGGCAGGGTGACGGTCAGGCAATTCGGCTCTTTCCGGGGTGAGTTGATGCCCGTGGTGGCGGAACTTGACAGTCCGGCATGGACACTGCACGAGATGACGTTCGGCGAATGGCTGCTGGCCTACTTCAGGCGCGAGGACGTGACGGTGTGTTCTCGCAACTTCGCGCCAGGTCGCCCGTTCTTCGAGCCACTGAGCTGAACCGCAGTACTCGTAGATCAGTACATGAGGCAGATTCCTTGCGAGCCAGTTGGTCTGGAGTGTGGGCGGGATGGGCTGTCGACCGTGACGCTCGTTTGACGCTCCGGGCGCACTCACCCTGCGCGGCGAGCCGAGAAAGCTGCTCTGACCTGGTCTTTCCCGTGACTCGCTCAGGCCGACACCTTTCCGACGACGCATCATGTGGAGTGCGTGGCGATTCTGGAGCCGGTGGCGAAGGGCGTCTGAGGCCCTGCTCAGGCGTCCTCCTGCCGGTTCAGGTGCCGGATCTCGACGGACACCGCCTCTCGTACCAGGCGGTGGGCGTGCGGCAGGGGGAGGGCGCCGCTCAGCCAGCGGGTGCTGAGTCCCTCCAGGAGTCCGGTGAGTCGTTCCGCGGACGCCGTGAGGGTCGGTGCGGCGGCCGTCGGGCTGATGCGGCCCAGGAGCGCCGCGACCTCGTGGATCCAGGTCAGCGTGGCCCCGGCCAGATCGCCGCGCAGGTCCGGCTCGAAGATCGCGCTGGCGCGCAGCTCGCCCCACGCGGTGCTGTTCTCGCGGACCTCGGGAGTGTCCTGGAACTCCAGCAGCAGCGACTGTTCGAGTTCGTGGCGGGCGTCGTGCGGATCGGCGGTGAAGTCCTCGTCGGACGTGTAGCGTTCGGCGCGGTCGCTGATGAACTCCAGCGTGTGACGCAGGGTGCCGGCCCGGTCCTTGAAGTAGTAGTAGATCAGCGCGGTGGAGACCCCGGCCTCGGCTGCCAGTTCCTCCATGCGCAGCCCGCGGACCCCTCGCCTGGCTATGAGGCGGGCCGCGCCTTCCAAGATGGCCTTACGGCGGTCCGTCGCCACGTGATCCTCTCCAGAGTGGTCTGAACCATGCCAGTGTCGCATACTGACTGAATTCTTAGTTAGAGATCGCTGCATGCGCCGCCGGGCGTGATTCCGTGCGGGGAAAGGCGCCGGATAAGGTTCAGGCCATGGCATCTCGCAGCACTCAGATCCTGGAAGCCGCGGCCCGGGTGATCGCCCGGCGCGGGGTCCGTGGACTGCGCGTGGAGGAACTGGCCGAAGAGGCGGGCGTCTCCACCGCGCTGATCTACTACCACTTCAAGGACCGCACCGGAGTGCTGCGCCGCACGCTCGAGTTCATCAGCGACCGGGCGGAGCGCTACACGACCCACGTCGATCCGGACGGGAAGCCGCTCAGCCCGCGGGAGGAGCTGGAGCAGACGCTCCTGCTGGAGCTCCAGGACACGACCGAGGTCCGCGAGAACAGCAGCGCCTGGGGCGAGTTGCGGGCGAGCGCCGTCTTCGACGAGGTCCTGCGCGAGGACCTGGCGCGGGCCACCCTGGTGTGGGTCCAGGACGTGGCGGCCCTGCTCGGCCAGGTGCGGCCCATGGCCTCGGCGGCCGCCCTCGCGGCCGCCGCCGAGCGGCTCACCGCCTTGATGGAAGGGCTGAGCATGCGCTGGCTCAGCGGCATGCTCCCGATCGCCCACGCGCGGACCCTGATGAGCGAGGCCGTCGAAGCCGAGGTCGACCGACTGGGCCGCTGACCGCCCGTATCGGCACCCGCACCCGCACCCGCACCGGCACCGGTCCCGTGCCGGTACCCGCGCTGTGCTGTCGGGGCCGGCCGGGGTGATCCGGCCGCCGTCGGTCGTCCGCCGCCCTCCCGGCTTTCCGCTGAGGCGAGGGCGAGGGCGAGGAGATGCCAACCCCCGAGGGGGGATCTGTGCGTGCCCGTTCGGCCGTGGCGCGGCCTCCCGTCCAAGGGTGGGGGAGACCCGGCGCGAGGTTCCCGGAGAAAAACACATCCCCGTGACCGGAATCTTGACTGGAATTTCAGTCAGTGTCACTGTGGGCGGCGTACCCCACGTCCGACACTCCTGAGAAGGGACGGGACCTCATGCGTGTGACCAGGTCCGAGAGCCGGGGGACGGCATGCCTCTGACTCCCACCGAGCGGGACCGGCTGCTGCTCTTCACGGCCGCCGAACTCGCGCGGACGCGTCTGGCGCGCGGGCTGCGCCTCAACGTGCCGGAGGCGACCGCGCTGATCGCCGACACGGTGTGCGAGGCCGCCCGCGACGGCGTGCGGCTGGCGGAGGCCGTCGCGCGCGGCCGCGGTGTGCTCCGCCCGGACGACGTGCTCCCCGGCGTCACCGACGTCGTGACGGAGATCCAGGTCGAGGCGGTGTTCGAGGACGGTACCCGCCTAGCCGTGATCAGCGCTCCGTTCGGCGACGTGGAGCACCAAGACGGTGCACCCGGCGCCGTCCTGCCCCACACGGACGTCCTTTCCCGGCCGGAGCCGGGCGTCGTCCTGGCGGTCCGCAACACGGCCGCGGTCCCGGTGAGCGTGACCTCCCACTTCCACTTCTTCGAGGCGAATCCCCGCCTGGACTTCGACCGCGCGGCCGCGTACGGCATGCGGCTGGCCGCCCCGGCCGGGTCGTCCACCCGCTTCGACCCCGGCGCCGTCGTCGAGGTCGGTCTCGTGCCGATGGGCGGGAGCCGGATCGCGATCGGGTTCGCGGGCCTGGTCGACGGGGATCTGGACGCGCCCGGCGCGAAGGCGGAGGCCCTGCGGCGCGCCGTCGCCGGCGGCTACCTGGGCGCCGTGGTGCCGGAAGGAGCGGGGCGGTGAGCCGGCCCGGCAGGCACAGCGACCACTGCGCGCCGGGCAGCAGCCGGCACATCGACCCGCACGAGTACGCCACCGTGCACGGACCGCGTGCGGGGGACCGGGTCAGGCTGGGGGATTCGGGACTCGTCGTACGGGTGGAGTCGGACGCGCAGGCGTACGGCGACGAGTTCCTGGCCGGATTCGGCAAGACCGCCCGGGACGGCATGCACCTGAAGGCCGCGGCCGTCCGTGACACCTGCGATGTCGTCATCACCAATGTCCTGGTGATCGACGCCGTGCTCGGCGTCCGCAAGGTGTCCGTCGGCATCCGTGAGGGCCGGATCCACGCGATCGGGCGGGCCGGCAACCCCGACACCCTGGACGGCGTCGACGTGGTGGTCGGCACCGGCACCACGATGATCCCCGGCGAGGGGCTGATCGCCACCGCCGGCGCGATCGACACGCACGTCCACCTGCTCTCCCCGCGGATCATGGAGGCGTCACTGGCCTCCGGCGTCACCACGGTCATCGGCCAGGAGATCGGGCCGACCTGGGGCGTCGGCGTCAACTCGCCCTGGGCGCTCGGGCTCGGCTTCGGTGCCTTCGACTCCTGGCCGGTCAACGTCGGCTTCCTGGCCCGGGGATCCGCCTCCCGCGAGGCGCCCCTGGTCGAGGCGCTGGCCGAGGGCGGGGCCTGCGGCTTCAAGGTGCACGAGGACATGGGCGCGCACACCCGGGCGCTCGACACGGCGTTGCGGGTGGCCGAGGACCACGACGTGCAAGTCGCCCTGCACAGCGACGGGTTGAACGAGTGCCTGTCGGTGGAGGACACCCTGAGCGTGCTGGAGGGCCGCACGATCCACGCCTTCCACATCGAGGGCTGCGGCGGCGGGCACGTACCGAACGTGCTGAAGATGGCGGGCGTCGCGAACGTCATCGGCTCCTCGACCAATCCGACCCTGCCGTTCGGCCGGGACGCCGTCGCCGAGCACTACGGGATGATCGTCTCCGTCCACGCGCTCAAGACGGACCTGCCGGGCGACGCGGCGATGGCCCGTGACCGGATCCGTGCCGGGACGATGGGCGCGGAGGACGTCCTGCACGACCTCGGGGTGATCGGCATCACCTCCTCCGACGCGCAGGGCATGGGCCGGGCGGGCGAGACCGTACGGCGCACCTTCGCGACGGCCGCGAAGATGAAGGCCGAACTCGGCCCCCTCGACGGCGACGGCCCGGACGACGACAACGCCCGCGTCCTGCGCTACATCGCCAAGCTCACCATCAATCCCGCCATCGCCCACGGCCTCGCCCACGAGGTCGGCTCCATCGAGGTCGGCAAGATGGCGGACATCGTGCTCTGGCGTCCGCCGTTCTTCGGCGCGAAGCCGCAGATGGTCATCAAGAACGGCTTCCCCGCCTACGGGGTCACGGGCGATCCGAACGCCGCCACCGACACCTGTGAACCGCTCGTCCTGGGCCCGCTGTTCGGCGCCCACGGGGCCGCTCCCGCCGACCTGTCCGTCGCCTTCGTCAGCCGCGCGGCCGCGGAGGCGGGGTCGTCCGGCTCGCCGTACGACGCGCTGACCACCCGGCGCCGGCGCGTGGCCGTACGGGGAACCCGCGGAATCGGCCCGGCCGACATGATCCGCAACGCCCGCCTCGGGCGGGTGGACGTCGACCCGCGCGACGGTCTCGTGACCCTCGATCGCGAGCCGGTCCGCTCCGGGCCGGCGCAGGAGGTCTCCCTGAACCGCCTGTACTTCCTCTGACGCCGCTCCCGGCGTCCTGGCACAGGCCTGCCCATTGTCTTGACTGAATTTTCAGTCTGGACCGAGAAGAGAGATCCGTGATGACTGCATTCCGTATGCCCGCCGAATGGTCCGCGCACGAGGCGTGTCTGATGGCCTGGCCCGTCCGTGAGGACCTGTGGGGCAGCGTGCTGGACGACGTGAAGGAGGAGTACGCGGACGTCGCCCGCGCCATCGCCGGGTTCGAGCCCGTGACCATGGTCGCGCCGCCCGGCCACGGCGCGGACGCCCGGTCGAGGTGCGGCGAGGAGGTCGCCGTGGTCGAGCTGGCGCAGGACGACTCGTGGTTCCGCGACTCCGCCCCGCTCTTCGTGCTCGACGGCGACGGCAACCGCGCCGGGGTGGACTTCCGCTTCAACGCCTGGGGCCGCAAGCACCGGCCGTACGACTCCGACGACCGGGTGAGCGCCCTGCTGCTCGCCCACCTCGGTGTCGAACGCATCGCCTCCGACATGATCCTCGAAGGCGGGGCGATCACCGTCGACGGCGAGGGCACCCTGATCACCACCGAGCAGTGCCTGCTGCATCCCAACCGGAACCCGGGGCTGGGCCGGGACGAGATCGAGGCCGAGCTGAAGTCCCGGCTCGGCGTCGAGAAGGTCGTGTGGCTTCCCTACGGCGGTCTCCTGGACACGGAGACCGACGGCCACGTGGACGGCGTCTGCGCGTTCGCCGCTCCCGGCAAGGTCGTCGTCTCCCTGCCCGACGACCCCGGCCATCCCGACTACGCCAGGATGCGGGCCAACCGGGCCGTGCTGGAGGCCACCACCGACGCCCGGGGCCGCTCCCTGGAGATCGTCGACGTCCCGCAGACCGCGTTCGTCGACCTGGCCGAGGGCCGCGTCGAGGTGTCGTACCTGAACTACTACGTGGCGAACGGAGGTGTCGTCGTCCCGGTGGCCGGCGTCCCCCAGGACGACGACGCCCTGGCGGTCATCGCCGACGCGTACCCCGGGCGCAAGGTCGTCGGGGTGCGGGCGCCCGTGATCGCCTTCGGCGGCGGCGGTGTCCACTGCATCACCCAGCAGTTCCCCGCCGTACCCGCCACCTCCTGAACCGCACGTACTGCTCCCGGCGGTCCGCTGCGGCGGTCCGCCGGCCCTCGCCCCCGGAATGAGAGCGCGACGATGACCACACCCCGACTCCGCGGCAGGAGACGTCTCCCCGGCAGACGCCGGCGGACGGCCATGGCGACGGCCGCCCTGACCTGTCTGGCCGCCCTCCCGGCCTGCTCCGGCCCGCCCCGGGACCCCGGCGCCGGCGGCGAGTTCAGGCTCCTGGCCGGCACGCCCGCGGCCCGCGGCGACATCGACTCGTTCACCTGGGCCGTCTACGCGGAACCTCCCACGCTCGACTACACGGCGGCGTTCGACTACCCGCAGAACACCGTCCTGTCCAACGTGTGCGAGAGCCTGATGCGCTGGACACCGGGGCTCACCATGGAGCCCGGCCTGGCCCGGAAGGCGTCCAACCCCGACCCCGAGACCTGGGTCTACGACCTGCGCGCCGGAGTGCGGTTCCACAACGGCGGGACGATGACCGCAGACGACGTCGTCTACAGCCTCGGCCGCCAGCGCGATCCCAGGAACGCCGCGGCCTGGGCCCAGGTCTTCCAGAACGTCGCCTCCGTACGGAAGACCGGACCGCTCCAGGTCACGGTCAGGCTGAAGCGGCCCGACTCCCAGTTCCCGCAGTACATGGCGACCGCCGCGGGCGTCGTCGCCTCCAAGGCGGGCGTCGAGGCGGCCGGCCGGGACTACGGCACCTCCGGCGGACTCGACTGCACCGGGCCGTTCCGGCTCGGCGCCTGGCGCAAGGGACAGTCCATCGAGCTCGACCGCTTCGACGGCTACTGGGGCAGGAAGGCCAAGTCCCGGAAGGTCGTCTTCCGGATCCTGACCGACCCGTCCGCACGCACCAACGCCCTGCTCAGCGGCGAGGCCGACGGCGGCTACCTGATCCCCACCGAGAGCTACGGCCGCCTGCGCGGCAGCGGCGCGGGCTCGCTGTACTTCGGCGAGGGACTGACCACGGTCAACGTCGACGTCACCGACATGCGGGGCCCGCTGGGCGACGTCCGCGTCCGCCGCGCGCTGTCGCTGGCCCTGGACCGGTCCGGGTTCGTCAGGGCAGGACTCGGCGGCGCGGGCACCAGCACCGGCTCGATCACCCCGCGGGCCGTCTGGGCCGGGGCCTCGGAGCCGACCCGCAGGGCCGCCCTCGACGGGCTGCCGTCGGCGAAGCCGGACATCGAGAAGGCCAAGGCGCTGATCAAGCAGGCCGGTGCCACCGGCAAGACCCTGACCGTCGCCACCAGCCCCATCGGCCAGGACGTCTCCCTCCTCGCCACCGCCGTGCAGGCGGCCGGCACCCGGATCGGCCTGAACATGCGGCTGCGGACCATCGCACCGAACGCCTTCACGGCGCTGTTCACCGACCCCGGGGCACGCGAGGGCATCGACCTGTTCCCGTACACCTCGTACTACAACATCAGCGACCCGCTGGACCTGCTGGCGAACTTCCGGACCGGCGCCTACCTGAACTTCGCCGGCTACAGCGACAGGCGCTACGACGGACTCGTCGACCGGGCCACCGCCGTCTACCCGCGGGAGCCCCGGATGCGGATCGAGGCCGAGCTGCAGCGGCAGGCCGCCGACGAGGTGCTGTGGATCCCGGTCGCCGAGTGGCCGACGTCGGTCTTCCTCAACAAGAGGATCACCGGAGCCCCCACCACCATCGCGTACATGTACTACCCGTGGGCCGCCGATGTGGGGGCCGCGAAGTGAGCTTCCTGAGATTCGCCGTCCGCCGGCTCGCGGAGATGGCGGCCACCCTGCTCGGCGCGTCCTTCCTGGTGTTCGGCGCCACGTACCTGGCGCCCGGCGACCCCGCCGACTTCCTGCTCTCGGGGCGTTCCGCCTCACCGCAGGCGCTCGCCGCGGTCAGGGCCCAGTACCACCTGGACGACCCGTTCTTCGTCCGCTACCTGGACTGGCTCGGCGACGTCCTGCGCGGCGACTTCGGGCGGTCCATCACCTACCGCACCGACGTCTCACGACTGCTGGCCGACCGCCTCCCCACCACCCTGCTGCTCGTCGCGGCCGCGCTGGCCGTGGTCGCGGTGATCGGCCTCGGGCTGGGCTGGATCGCCGCCGTCCGCGGCGGCGGCATCGACTCCGCCGTCCTGGTCGGCACCACGCTCGCGGTCGGGACGCCGTCCTTCGTGGCCGCCGTGGTGCTGCAGGGCCTGTTCGCCGTGAAGCTCGGATGGTTCCCCACCAGCGGCGCCGGTGACGGCTTCGCGGACCGGCTCTGGCACCTGACGCTCCCCGCGGTCGCCCTCGCGCTCTACCTGATCGGCATGCTCGCCCGGGTGACGCGCTCCACCATGCTCGACGTCCTCCACAGCGAACACGTCACCGTCGCCCGCAGCCGCGGCGTCCCGGAACGGGACGTCATCAGGCGCCACGTCTTCCGCAACTCCCTCGGGACCGTCCTCACCACCGGCGGACTGATCGTCTCCACCCTTCTGATCTGCACGATCCTCGTGGAGACCGCCTTCAGCATCGGCGGCGTCGGCCAGCTCCTCGAACTGTCCACCACGACCAAGGACTTCCCGACCGTCCAGGCCGTCTCCCTGATCGTCGTCGCCCTCTTCATGGCCGTGAACCTGATCGTCGACCTGCTGCTGCCCCTGGTCGACCCGCGGATCGCCCTCGGAACGAGGAGTACCCAGGTATGACCGCCGTCCTGACCCGCCGCCCCGGCCTCGCCAGGATCCACGCCGCCGGATCCCCGCTGTACCTGGTCTGCCTCGTCTTCGTCGCCCTGGTCACCACGGCCGCGGTCCTCGCCTCGTGGGTGGCTCCCCACGATCCCAACGCCGTCGACCTCGGCAACGCGATGGCCGCTCCGTCCGCGGATCACTGGCTCGGCGTCGACGCCGCCGGGCGCGACACCTTCTCCCGGCTCCTTCTCGGCGCCCGCACCTCGCTGCTGGGACCGCTCGGGGTCGTGGTCTTCTCCACGGCCGCCGGTGTCGCGGTCGGTACGGCGGCGGGCTGGCGCGGCGGCTGGCTCGACTCGGTGCTGTCACGCACCACCGAACTGGTCTTCGCGTTCCCCGGGATGCTCCTCGCGATCCTCGTAGTCGCCGTCTACGGAGAAGGCCTGACGGCCCCCGTCGTCGCCCTCTCCATCGCCTACCTGCCCTACGTCAGCCGGCTCACCCGCTCCCTCGTCCTGGCCGAACGCGAACGCCCCTACGTCAACGCCTACCGGGTCCAGGGCCATTCGGCGCTCCAGATCTGCCTGCGCCACGTCCTGCCCAACATCGCCCCCGTCGTCCTCGCCCAGTCCACCATCAACTTCGGATACGCCCTCATGGACCTCGCCGGCCTGTCCTTCCTCGGCCTCGGCATCCCCGCGCTCACCCCGGACTGGGGCCGCATGGTCTTCGACGGCCAGACCGCCGTCCAGAACGGCTACCCGCTGTCGGCGATCTGGCCGTGCGTGTTCATCGTGCTGACCGTCGTCGCCTTCAACGTGGTGGGCGAACGCTGGGCCGACCGCGTCGCCAGGAGGACCCCGTGAACCCGGTGGACCCGACCGCATCCCCGTACACACTCGACATCCGGGGGCTGCGGATCAGCCTGCCCGGCACCGCCCGCCCGGTCCTGGACGGCGTCGACCTGCACGTCGGCACGGGCGAGACCGTAGCCCTCGTCGGAGAGTCCGGTTCCGGCAAGACCCTCACCTCGCGCAGCGCCCTGAACCTGCTGCCGCCCGGCGCCACCGTCGAAGGCACCGTCCGCGTGGGCGGCCGGGACGTCCTCACCATGAACGCCGGCCAGCTGCGCGCCCTGCGCACCGGCACGGTGGCCATGATCTTCCAGGACCCCCGCGCCGCTCTCAACCCGCTGCGCCGCATCGGTGACTTCCTCGTCGAAAGCGTGACCCTGACCCGGAGCATGAGCCGGCCGGACGCCGTCGCGCGGGCCGCCGAACTCCTCGCGGCCGTCGGCCTCGACGCCTCCGCGCTGCGCAAATACCCCGGTCAGGTCTCCGGCGGCATGCTGCAACGCGTCATGATCGCGGCCGCGTTGATGGGAGACCCGGCCCTCCTGCTCGCCGACGAACCGACCACCGCCCTCGACGTCACCACCCAGGCCGAGGTCGTCGCGCTCCTGGCCGAACTCCGCGAACGCTTCGGCACCGGACTGCTCTTCGTCACCCACGACCTCGACCTCGCCGCCGCCATCGGCGACCGCGTCTACGTCATGTACGCCGGACGGATCGCCGAGAGCGGCCCCGCGCACGCCCTGTTCGCGCGCCCCCGGCACCCCTACACCGCGGCGCTGCTCGCCTCCACCCCGCGCCTGGCGTCACCCGCGGCCAGGCTCGCCGCCATCGACGGCCGGCCTCCCGACCTGCGCCAGGAGCTGCGCGGCTGCCCGTTCGCCGCCCGCTGCCCGCTGGCCACCGAGGTCTGCGACCGGCAGGTCCCCGAGCCGGTACCGGCACCCGGTCTGCCGGACCACCGGGCCGCCTGCCACCACACCGGCCGTCTCGAAGGGAGCCCCGTCGATGCCTGAACCCGTCCTCGAGGTCACCGGCCTGCACCGCGCCTTCGCCGACGTCCGCGCCGTCGACGACGTGTCCTTCACCCTGCCCGAGGGCGGCTCCCTGGGCATCGTCGGGGAATCCGGTTCCGGCAAGACCACCACCGCCCGCATCGTCGTCGGACTGGAACGGGCCGACGCCGGCCAGGTCCGCGTCCACGGCCGGGACCGCGGCACGCGCGGCCCCCGCGGCCGGGCCCAGCGCCTGGCGCGGGCCCGAGAGGTCCAGATGGTCTTCCAGGACCCCTACCTCTCCCTCGATCCCCGGACCAGCGTCGAACAGGTCCTGCGCGAGACCCTGCGCCTGCACTTCCCCGGCACCGACCACGACCGGCGCATCCGCGGGCTCCTCGACCAGGTCGGCCTGGGCACCCGTGCCGCCGACGCCCGGCCGGGGCAGCTCTCCGGCGGCCAGCGCCAGCGCGTCGCCATCGCCCGAGCCCTCGCCGTGGAACCGGCCGTCCTCGTCCTCGACGAAGCGGTCGCCGCCCTCGACGTCTCCGTCCAGGCGCAGATCCTCAACCTGCTGGCCGACATCCGGGAGGAGACCCGGACCGGATACCTGTTCATCACCCACGACCTCGGCGTGGTCCGGTGCGTCACCGACGAGGTCGTCGTCATGCGCCGAGGCCGTGTCGTCGAGGCGGGCCCCACGACCGAGGTGCTCGCCGCGCCGCAGCACCCGTACACCCGGCTCCTGCTGGAGTCGGTGCCCCGCCCCGGCTGGGACCCCCGGGCGATCGCCGCCGCCCGCCGCGCGCTCTGACGCTCCCCGGCGGCGCCCTCATGTCCTCCGGTGGGCGGACACCTGCCCGCACGCGCCCGCCCACCGGTGCCACCGCACCACTCAGCCGCACCAGCCGCACCTCGCGCACCAGAAGAACCAGCAGACCAGCCGAACGAGCAGACCAGCAGACCAGCAGACCAGCAGAACCAGTCGAAGCAGGAGGCTCACCATGAACGATCACACCGCCGGCCGCCACGCACGTCCGGGCCTGAACCGGCGCGGATTCCTCGCGGCGGCCGGTCTGACCGCCGTCGGCGCCGCCGTCGCCACGACCGCCCAGGGCCTGGCCGGGTCCGCCAGGGCCGCGGGCGCCTTCCGGGCCCCCGCCGAGGACGTGCGGCACACCCGTACGTGGATGGCCTGGCCGGACCGCACCGCGATCTGGGGCAGGGACCTGAGCGGCGTCCAGGCCGACATCGCCCTGATCGCCCGCACGATCGCGAAGTACGAACCGGTCGTCATGTGCGCCAACTCGGCCGCCGTCGCCAAGGCCCGCTCGATGTGCGGCTCCACGGTCACCGTCATCGGTTCCGTTCCCGTCGACGACTGCTGGATGCGCGACACGGGGCCCGTCTTCCGTACCGACGGTTCCGGCGGCCTGGACGCCGTGGGCCTCAACTTCAACGGCTGGGGCAACAAGCAGACCCACGCCAAGGACGCCCTCGTCGCCGAGCGGATCGCCGCCTACGCGGGCGTGCCCTTCACCTACGCCGACCTCGTCGGCGAGGGCGGCGCCGTCGAGCAGGACGGTGCCGGGACCCTGATGGCCACCCGCAGCAGCCTCGTGAACGGCAACCGCAACCCCGGGATGTCGCAGAGCGAGGTGGAGAGCGCGATGTGCGACGCGTACGGCGCCACGAAGGTCATCTGGTTCGACGGCGTCAAGGGCCAGGACATCACCGACGACCACGTCGACGCCACGTCCCGTTTCCTCGCCCCCGGCAGGGCGCTCGTCCAGATGCCCCTCGCGTCGGACACCGACGCGTTCGCGAAGGACGCCCGCCAGCAGTACCAGATCCTCTCCACGGCCAGGTCGGCCACCGGTACCGCGATGGCGGTGACGAAGCTCCAGGGCCCCGACTACGACCGGATCCGGTCCACCGACCGGAACTTCCTCGCCGCCTACGCCAACTACTACGTCTGCAACGGGGCCGTCGTCTCCGCCCAGTTCGGGGACACGTCGGCGGACCAGGCCGCGAAGGCGACCCTGGCCCGCCTCTACCCCGGCCGTACGATCGAGCAGCTCGACATCGACAGCCTCGGCACCGGAGGCGGCGGAGTCCACTGCGTCACCCAGCAGCAGCCGGCCGCCTGACCGCCGGTCCCGGCCCCGTCCGTCGTCCGCACCGGCGGACGTCCGGAAGTCCGGCCGGCACGCGCACCACGCGTGCCGGCGGACTTCCGGTCAGTCGGCCGGCTTGCCGGGCTCCTCGTGTGTCGAGCAGTGGATCCCGCCGCCGCCGGAGGCGATGGTGTCGATCCGGACCTGCACGACGTCGCGGTCGGGGAAGTGCTCCTGGAGGATGCTCCGGGCCCGCTTGTCGGCCTTGCGGTCACCGAACCTGGGCATGAACACGGAGTCGTTGGCGACGTAGAAGTTGGCGTACGTCGACACGAAGTCGTCGCCCTCGCCGGTGATCTCGTACAGGTCGGGCTGCGGCAGGTCGATGATCTCGAAGGGCCGGCCCTTGGCGTCGGTCGCCCTGCTCAGCACGGACCTCGCCTGGTCGGACGAGCGGGACCAGGAGTCCGGGGGAGTGTCGGGGTGCGCCGTGTCCAGCAGCACCACGCCGGGGGCGGCGAACCGTACGAGGCTGTCCACGTGCGCGTCCGTGATGTCCTGGCCGCGCACGCCGGCCAGCCAGATCACCTTCTCGATGCCCAGCGTCTCCTTGATCTCGGCCTCGATCCGGTCCCGGCTCTTCCCGGGATTGCGGTTGTCGTTGACGATCGAGCTCTCGGTGATGAGGAGCGTGCCCTCGCCGTCGGTCTCGAAGGAGCCGCCCTCGGCGACGAAGGGAGCCTGCCGGCGCGGGACGCCGTACTTCGCCAGGAGCGTGGCTCCGACGCGGGCGTCGTGGGTGTGGACCTGCTTGCCGCCCCAGCCGCTGAAGCCGAGGTCGACGCCGGTGACCCGGCCGCCGTCCGTCACGAACAGCGGCACGGTGTCGCGGGCCCACAGGTCGTCGACCTCCAGCGGGACGACCTCGACGGCACGCCCGCACGCCTTCTGGGCGGCCTTGTGCTGGTCGGGCCTGGCCATCATCACGACGTACTCGTACTCCGCGACGGCACGGGCGACGCGGGCGATGTCCTCGCGCACGTAGGGGAGGTCCTCGCCCCATACCGACTCCAGGGCGGGCCATGACATGAAGGTGCGTGCGTGACTCTCCCACTCGGCGCCCATGCGCGGTCCCTTCCTCGCCGTGCCCTGGTCGTCGGAGGTGCCCGCGGTCCCCGCAGCGTCGTCGCCGGGACCGCAGGCCGAGGCGCCGAGGACGGCGGCACCGATTCCGGTGAGCGTGCGGAGGGCGGTGCGGCGCGTGGGGGGAAGAGGAGGCACGGTGAGCTCCGGGGATGGTGTTGGGGCCAAGCTAGCCGCCGGCGGGTCGGGCCGCACGGCGGGCTTGGCGGGGTGGTGCCGGACGGATCCGGTCGCGTTTCCTCGACTCTGGCACAGACTGAAAATTCAGTCAAAGAAAGTGGGTGGTGTTCTGCGCTCACAGGGCATATGGGCGCTCTGTGCCGCGGGCCCGTCGCGCTCGGATGGCGCAAGGTGCGCTGATCCGGCCGTCGAGGCACCGTATTGACTGAAACTTCAGTAGACGGCACGATCGTTCCCTCGAACCGTCCCGACGGCCGCCGTGCCGTGCCGCGCGGCGTCGGCCGCTGCCCGTACGCCGCCTCGGTCCCTCTCGCCGAAAGAGTCACCGCATGTCCACTCAGTCCTTCGGGGCGCGGTCCGCCCATGCCGATCTCACGGCCGACGACCCCCGTGAGATCGGGGGATACCGCCTGCACGCGCGGCTCGGCGCCGGTGGCATGGGGGTCGTGTACCTGGCGCACACGCCGGGCGGGCGGCCCATCGCCCTGAAGGCGGTCCGGGACGAGTTCGCCGCGGACCCGGAGTTCCGGCGGCGCTTCGCCGGCGAGGTCGCCAGTGCCCGGAGCATCCACGGCCTGTTCACCGCGCAGGTGGTGGACTCCGGTGTGGACGCCCCCACGCCGTGGCTGGCCACCTCCTACGTCCCCGGTCCCTCGCTCCAGCAGGTGGTGGAGCGGCACGGCCCGCTGCCGGAGCGCACGGTGCTGCTGCTCGTGGCGGGCATCGCGGAGGCGCTGCAGGCCGTCCACGGGGCGGGGGTCGTGCACCGGGACCTCAAGCCGGCCAACGTGCTCATCGCCGAGGACGGGCCCCGCGTCATCGACTTCGGTATCGCCCGCGCCGCCGACGCCACCGGGCTGACCGGCACCGGGCTCCGGATCGGCACCGCCGCGTACATGGCGCCGGAGCAGGCGACGGGCCGGACGGTGACCCCGGCGACCGATGTCTTCGCCCTCGGCGTGCTCGCCGCCTACGTGTCCGGCGGCGTGCTGCCCTTCGGAAGCGGCCCCGAGTCCGCCGCGCTGTACCGGGTGGTCCACGAGGAGCCCGACCTGTCCCGGACCGCTCCGGGCCTGACCGGGCTGCTGCGGTGCTGTCTGGCCAAGCACCCCGGGGACCGGCCCGCCCCGAGCGAGCTGATCGACGCCGTGCGGACCCACCCCGCCCTGGGCGGGCGCCTGGAGTTCACCGACGGCTGGCTTCCGAGCGGTGTCAGCCACGAGGTCGCGGCGTACGGCCGTACAGCGGAACGGATCCACGCCCAGCCGACGCGCGCGGCACGGACTCCCACGGTGCCGGCCGGCGGCCGGGCGGCCGCCGACGGCGGTGACCGGGCGGACCATGCCCCGCGCCCTGCCCGCGGACGCCGCCGGCGGCGGGCCGTGGGGGTGCTCGCGGTCGCGCTGCTCGTGGTCCTCGCCGGCACGGCCTGCTACCTGCTGGAGCGTCGCGAGACCGCGGCGGGGGACTCCTCGGACGTCTCCGGGCGACCGCACCGCCCCGCGCCCCGGCCGTCCTCGCCGCACCCTTCCGTGCCCTCCGGGTCTCCGGCCGGGCCCCGGTACGTGCCGGACTACGCGGACGCCGAACTCACCGCTCCCGACGCCGACTACGAATTCGATCTCGCGGCCGGGAAGGTCGTACCGGCCGAGACCGCCACCTGGTATCTGGCGGTGGACGACGGCGAGTTCGTCCTGCCGGAGGACAGCGACGCCTTCGCCGCCGCCGGATACGTGCTGAGCCCCGCCGACTGCGTGCGGGGCATCGAGACGGAGCCGGTGACCACGCTCCCGTTCGACGAGCTGGCCGACGAGCGTCCCTTCTGCGTCCGGAGCCCGGACGGCAGGAGCGTCGTGATCGTGCGGCTGGTCGAGGCCGAGGCGGACGGAGGACCCGTCACCGTGGTCGTCAGCCGCCACGACAGGAAGAGCTGAGGCGGGTTCGGCAGGGAACCGGTACGCGTCCGCGCCGCGCGCACGGGCGGGCGGACCGGCGCGCGGACCGGCGGGCAGTCGCGGTCGCGTCCGCGGCCCTCGCGGGCTCTCGCCGCCGTCCGGTCCGGCTACACCGGCCGGCGGGTGGTCGAGAGCCAGGTGCGGTAGCGGCGCAGGGCCCGGCGTTGCGTGCGGTGCTCGGCGAGGAGGGCCAATGCCGGGTGGGTGTGCGGTGCGGGGCGGCTGCCGCGGGCGATGCGGCGCATCTGGTGGCGGACCTGGGCCATGGAGGCCGCCGCGGCGAGGGACTTGTCGGACCACGTCACCGGGCGGAGCCGGGCGTCCGCCTCGCGGCCCCGGCGCCAGCGGTCGGGCAGGTCGGGGGTGACGGCGAGGGCCGTGCCCATCCCGACGACCGCCACGCCGCCGTCGAGGACCCGCTCGGCGGTCTCGCGCCGGGTGATGCCGCCGGTGAGCATCAGCGGCAGCGGGCTGGTCCCGGCCAGGTCCCGCGCGAGGTCGAGGAAGTAGGCCTCGCGGGCCTGGGTGCGGGCGTCGGCGGGGCGGCCGGACATCGCCGGGCTCTCGTAGCTGCCGCCGGACAGTTCGACCAGGTCGACGCCGAGCGGGGCGAGCATCTCGATCACCTGGCGGGCGTCGTCGGCGTCGAACCCGCCGCGCTGGAAGTCGGCCGAGTTCAGCTTCACGGCGACCGCGAACGACGGGGAGACGGCGGCGCGCACCGCGCGGACGACGTCCAGCAGCATCCGGGCCCGGTTCTCCAGCGACCCGCCCCACTCGTCGGTCCGCCGGTTGACCAGCGGGGACAGGAACTGCGAGAGCAGGTAGCCGTGCGCGGCGTGGATCTCCACGCCGTCGAAGCCCGCCTGCTCGGCGCGCCGGGCGGTGACCGCGTACCGGGTCACGGTGGCCCCGATCTGCTCCGGCGACATGGCGACGGGCCGGCCGAAACGGCCGCTGTGCCGGCCCAGGTCCACGGCGACCGCGGACGGTCCCCACACCACGCCGGGCATGTCGGAGCCGATCTGCCGGCCCGGGTGGTTGATCTGCATCCACACAGCTCCGCCGCCCGACTTGGCGGCCCTGGCCCACTCGGCGAACGGCTCCAGCGGCGCGGCCTCGTCGAGCACCACGCCCGCGGGGCCGGTCAGCGCCTCGGCGTGGACCATGACGTTGCCGGTGATCAGGAGGCCGGTGCCGCCCGTGGCCCAGCGCCGGTACAGGCCGAACAGCACCTCGTCGGGGAGCTGGCCGGCGCCGGCCATGTTCTCCTCCATGGCCGCCTTGGCGATCCGGTTGTCCAGCACCTGCCCGGAGCGCAGGGACAACGGCGAGAACAACTCGCTGGTCATCCGGGTTCCCCTCTCGATCTCGATCCCGTACAATGTGTGCAGCGTTCACATTAGAGGAGTGATGTGAGCGATGCAAACATGAGGGAGTGTGGCGTATGTCGCAGGCGGGCAGCACCTATCACCACGGCGACCTGCGCGCCGCCTGTCTGCGCGCGGCCCGGGAGCTGCTGGAGGAGGACGGCAGCGCCGGACTCTCGCTGCGGGCGGTGGCACGCCGGGCCGGCGTCTCGGCGACGGCCCCCTACCGCCACTACGCGGACCGTGACGCGCTGGTCTCCGCGGTCGCCGCGCAGGGCTACCGCGAACTCGCCGGCCACCTGCTCGCCGCGCACCCCTCGCCCACGACCCCCGACGAACTGGCCGCGGTCGCCGTCGCCTACGTCCGCTTCGCCCTGGACCACCCGGCCCTGTTCCGGGTCATGTTCGCGGAGCCCTGCGACCCGGACAGCGAGGAACGGGTCGCCGCGACCGCCGCGATCTCCGCGTACGTCCACGGCATCGTGCGCGGCGCCTTCCCGGACGCCGACGCGGACGCGCTGTCCACCACCGTGTGGGCCCTCGTCCACGGCCTGGCGTTCCTGCACCTCGACGGCAAGCTCGACGCCTCCGCCCCCGAGCTGGTCGCCGCCCAGGTGCGCGCGGCCGTCCGCGCCCTGTTCGTCGCGCCCGTGGCGGCGGCCGCGCAGGACTGACCGGTCGGCGGCCGGCGGGCGGAGGCGCCGGACGCGCGGGGTCCGGCCGTCAGGGGATGGCCAGCTCCGCCCAGATGGTCTTCCCGGACGCGGTGTAGCGGGTGCCCCAGCGCTGGGAGACCTGCGCGACCAGGAACAGGCCGCGGCCGCCTTCGTCGTCGCGGCGGGCGCGTCGCAGATGGGGCGCCGTGTGCGCGTTGTCGGAGACCTCGCAGAGCAGGCTGCGGTCCCTGATCAGCCGCAGCATCACCGGACCGGTCGCGTACCGGATGCTGTTGGTGACCAGCTCGCTGACCACCAGCGCGGCGGTGAAGGACAGGTCGGACAGCCCCCAGACGTCCAGCTGGCGCTCGGTGTCCGTGCGGGCGTCCGCCACCGTGGCCGGATCCGGCGGCAGTTCCAGGTCCGCCACGTGATCGGGGCCCAGCCGCCGCGTGCGCACCAGCAGCAGCGTGGCGTCGTCCGCCTGCGGCCCCGGCGGCAGCGTCGACATCGCCCGGTCGCACAGCTCCTCCAGCGGGCAGCGCTGCCAGGTGAGCACATGGGCGAGCCGGTCGATGCCGCTGTCGATGTCGGTGCGCCGGTCCTCCACGACACCGTCGGTGAAGAACGCCACCACGCTGCCGTCGGACAGGCTCAGCTCGACGTTCTCGTACGGCAGGCTGCCCAGGCCCAGAGGCGGCCCCGGTGCCGGCGCGGACAGCGCCACCGAGCCGCTCGCGTCGGCCACGATCGGCGGCGGGTGGCCCGCGCTCGCCCACACGCAGCGGCCGCCGACCGGGTCGTAGATCGCGTAGAGGCAGGTCACGCCGAGCGCCTCGTCGCTCAGGGTGTCGGCCGCGTCGGGTTCGCAGTCCTGCGCCACCAGACCGTCCAGCCTGGTCAGCAGCTCGGCCGGGTCCAGGTCCAGCAGTGCCAAAGTCCGTACGGTGGCGCGCAGCCGGCCCATGGTCGCGGCCGCGTGCACCCCGTGGCCGACCACGTCGCCGACCGTCAGCCCCACCCGGGCGCCGGACAGCGGGATCAGGTCGAACCAGTCGCCGCCCACCCCCACCCGGCTGTCGGCGGGCAGGTAGCGGTACGCCACCTCGACCGCGCTCTGCTCGGGCAGCCGCCGGGGCAGCAGGCTGCGCTGCAGTACCAGGGCGGCCGCGTGCTGGCTGGTGTAGCGGCGGGCGTTGTCGATGCCGACGGCGGCGCGCTCGGCCAGTTCCACGGCGAGCGTCTGCTCCTCGGGCCCGAAGGGGTCCGGGTTGTCGACGCGCCGGAAGGTGACCAGGCCGAGGACCGCGTCACGGGCGAGCAGCGGCACGAAGAGGTCGGCGTGCCGGGCGGCCGTGACCTGCTCGCCCGGTGACGGCGAGGTGTCCACGACGGGCCGGTTGGTGGCCAGGCTCAGCGCCTGCGGCGACGACGGCGGATAGGAGACCGGGCTGGTCCCGAACTCCTCCGGGGTGCGGCCGTGCATCCGCAGCAGGCTGTGCCCCGGCGCCGACCGGGTCGGCGGCTGCCGTCCCTCGATGACCGCGGGCGGCAGGTCCACCAGCACCTCGTCGGCCAGCTGCGGCACCGCCACGTCGGCCAGCTCGGCCGCCGTGCGCCGCACGTCCAGCGAGGCACCGATCCGCTTTCCCGCCCGGACCAGCAGCGACAGCCGTTCCTGGGCGCGGTAGCGGTCGGTGATGTCCAGGGACTCCTCGAACAGCCCCAGCGGTTCGCCCCGGGCGTCCACCAGCCGGTAGTACGAGCAGGACCAGACGTGCTCGCGCACCGGGTCGGCGGGGGCACGGCCGCGGTAGTGCATGCCGAGGATCGGTTCGCCCGTCTTCAGCACCTGCTCCATGACCTGGTCCTCGTCCGGAGGGTGGTGGCGGGAGATGAACTCGCCCTCGGGGAAGAGGTCGGCGGCGGGCCGGCCGACGTACTGGGCGATCCCGTCCAGCTCCAGGTCGGTGGAGACGTTTCCCCAGACCACGCGCATGTCGGTGTCGAAGATGGTCAGGCCCACGGAGGACTCGGTCGCGAGCCCTTCCAGCATCGCCAGCTGGGCCTCCCAGCCGCGCAGCGCCGTCAGCTCCGCCGCCACCACCACGGTCGCGGCCGCACCCCGGTGGGTGAGCGGACTCAGCGTCACCGCGGCGCGCACGGTGTGTCCGTCCCCGCGGCGCAGGTCCAGGACCGCGCTGCGCGGCCGGTGCGCCCGGCAGAAGGCGGACAGCCGGGGACCGGGATCCGCCGCCAGGAGCCGCTTGGCGGGCCGGCCGAGCACCTCCCGCGACGGAAGGCCGAGGAGCAGCTCGGCGGCGGCACTCCAGCCGGAGACGCGGCCGTCCTCGTCCAGCACCGCGGCCGCGGCCCTGGTGAGATCCAGGGGGCTGTGGAATTCGACGTCGGCAGCATTCGGAAAACGATCCATGGGCACCGCTTCCCTTCGTGCTCCCTCAGGATCCCGTGCCGCACGGAGGACGACAACCGCACGCGTCGGCGCCGCCGTCCCGCAGGGCCGGCACCTCGCCTCCCGCAGCGAACGGCTCACGCCGGGTGGACGGTCACCGCGGGGTCTCCGGCTCCGTGGTGAGGGCGTCCCGGAGCTGGGCCCTGGCGGTGATGCCCAGCTTCGGAAAGACCTTGTGCAGGTGGTAGCCGACCGTGCGCGGCGACAGGAAGAGCCGGGCCGCGATGTCGCGGTTGGTCAGGCCCTGGGCGGCCAGTTCGGCGATCTGACGTTCCTGCGGGGTGAGTTCACCGGCCGGTGCGCCGGCCCCCGCGGTACCCGCCGCCCGCAGCTCCGCCGCCGCCCGCTCGGTCCAGGGGCGGGCGTCCAGCCGCTCGAAGCACTCCAGCGCCGCCCCCAGATGCCGACGGGCCTCCGCTCCGCGGCGGCGCCTGCGCAGCCACTCGCCGAGGTCGAGGTGGGCGAGCGCCTTCTCGAAGGGCCAGCAGTCGGTGCCGGGGCCGTCGACGGCGGCCCGGAAACCCCGCTCGGCGTCGTCGCCGTCGGTCAGCAGAGCCGTGGCCCGGTGCAGGACGGCCGCGAGGCGCGGCGAGGGGTCGGGCGCCAGGTCCCGCGTCACGGCCTCGACGACCGTGCGGGCGTCGTCCGACCGGCCGGCGCGGACCGCGGCGGCGGCCAGGTCGCCCAGGTAGTAGAGGGAGGCGTGGTAGTGGACGGGTGCGGGCCGGAAATCGCGGGTGAACACGGCCCGCAGCTGCTCGTAGGCGCCCGCGTGGTCGCCCGCCGCGAACGCGGCCATGCCCACGGCGTGCCGGTGCCGGACCTGCAGGCTCACGGACCTGCGCAGATCCACTCCGCGTACCGCCTCGGCCGCCCGGGTCCTGGCCGCCACCGGGTCGCCGCGCAGCGCGCACAGCGTGGCCCGCAGGATGCGGGCGCCCACCGTCACGTTGTCGGCGCCGGCCTCCGTCGCCATCCAGAACGCCTCGTCGGCCGCCTCCTCGGCCGCCGCCCACGAGCCGTTCTCGAACAGGGCGAGCGCCAGCGCCTGGGTCACGGTCGCGTTCGTACCGGCGCTGCCCGCCCGGTGCAGGACGTCGATGGTCCGTCCCAGGACGCGCACCGCCTGCTCGGTCTCGTCCAGGATCCAGGCCGTGCCGCCCACCGCGGTGAGGTTCCCGAGGCTCTCCTCCCGGCCCAGTTCGGCCGACGCCCGTGCCAAGTGGCCCATGAGAAGCGGCCGTTCACGGTGCGGCTCGGCGACCGCCAGGGCCCAGGCGCGGCCGGCCGGATCGCCGTCGCCCTCGATCAGCGCGCCGATCCGGCCCAGTTCGGCGCGGTAGTAGGGCGAGCCGGTGTTGTAGACGGACGTCGCGGCGGTGCTCAGGGCGCCCAGCGCCAGGCCCGGAGCCGAGCCGGCGGTGGCCTCGGCGACGCCCAGCAGCAGCGCCAGCGCGTCCTCGTGGCGGAGCGTGACCCCGAGGGCCCAGCCGCCCAGCAGCGAGGCCTCGGCGCGCAGCCGGGGATCGTCGGACAGCTCGCCGGCCCGGCCGCTCATCTCGCCGACCCACTGCGGGTGACCGGCGAACATCGCCGACTGCGCGGCCGTCAGCAGCCGCCGCGCCCGCAGCTGCGGATCCGGGGTCAGCTCGGCGGCGCGTTCCAGCGCGGTCGCGGCCGCCGCGTGCCCGCCCCGGCCCCGGGCCCGTCCTGCGCTCTCCGCCAGGGCGTCGGCGACCTTCGCGTCCTGGCCGGTCGCCGCGGCGGCCAGGTGCCAGGCGCGGCGGTCCGGTTCCCCCGCGACCGCCGCGGCCAGGGCCAGGTGGGCCTGCCTGCGCTCGTGGAAGGAGGCCGCGTGGTAGACGGCCGAGCGGACCAGCGGGTGCCGCGGCAGCACCCGGCCGTCCGCCACCTTGACCAGGGCCGCCCGCTCGGCCGGATCCAGGGCCCGGACCACGTCCAGCTCCGGCGCGGCCCTGATGAGGTCGGTCAGGTCCGCCGTACCCGCGGCGGCCACCAGCAGCAGGGCCTGCCGGGTGGGCGCGGGCAGGCCGGCCAGGTCGGCGGCGAACAGGTTCTCCAGCCGCGCGGTGAGCGGAAGAGCCGCGCCCCCGGCGCCCGCTCCGGCATCCACGGCACCCGCGACACGGCCCCGGGCCAGCGCCCGCGGCAGCTCGATCAGCGCCAGCGGATTGCCGGCCGCCTGCCCAAGGATCTCGGCGCGCGCCTTGCCGCGGGGCGGGTCCGGCTGCGCGTCCAGCAGCTGTCCGGCCGCGGTCCGGCTCAGCGGCCCCACCGTCAGCTGGGGGAAGTCCCGGTCGAAGCGGGCCGGCACACCCTCCTCGCGGGCGGCCAGCAGCAGCACCACGGGCCTGCCCTCCAACCGCCGGGCGAGGAAGGCCAGCACGTCCACCGAGCCGAGGTCCAGCCACTGGGCGTCGTCCACCAGCAGGAGCAACGGCCGCCGTGCCGCGGCCGCGCCGATCAGCGCCAGCACGCCGACGCACAGCGACAACTGGTCGAGCCTCAGTTCGTACTCCGCGGCGCCGGGGCCGAACGCCCGGTCCAGGGCGTCCCGGTGGGCCGCGGGCAGACCGTCGCCCGGCAGCAGCGGATGCAGCAGCTGGTGCACGCCCGAGAGGCCGAGGCCGCTCTCGCCCTCGCTGCCGCGCACCCGCAGGATCCCGAAGCCCAGCTCACGCCCGCGTTCCGCGGCCCGGTCCACGAGGGTGCTCTTGCCCGCCCCCGGCTCCCCGGTCAGCACCAGCACCTGGGGGCCGCCGCCGTCCACGGCCCCGAGGAGCCCGTCGAGCCGGGCCAGTTCGGCGGCCCGGCCCAGGACGACCGGATCGGCGGGGCGGTCGGTGCCGGTGCGCATGAGCGGTGCGTGTCCTTGTCGTCGGGGGCGTCGGGGGCGTCGGGGGGGGCGTCAGGGGCGTGGGGACTCCGGGACCGCCGAGGTCGCCGGGCCGGGGTTCCGGTACCGCCATCCTGCCAGCGGTCGCTCCGGCGGCCGCGACCGCGGGTGACTGGTCATGTGACAGAAGCGTGGCCGCCCGGTCTCGGCGATGATGGCTTGGCCAGGGAGAACGTCCATCATCGCGGGAGCATGTGCATGCCGGTCCAGTCACCCCAGCAGTCCGCGGTCACCGCCGAGGCCTCCGTCGTGGGCCGGGACGGCGAGATCGAGCGGATCCTGCGGTGCGTGGCACGCGACCCCGGCACACCCCAGACCCTGCTGGTCCTCGGCGAGGAGGGCATCGGGCGCACCGCCCTGCTGGGGCGCGTCCGCGAACTGGCCGCGGGCCAGGGCGTGCGGGTGCTCTCCACACAGGGCTGGGCCGGTGACCCGCGGGACGCGCGGGCCTGTCTGCAGCAGCTCCTCGCGCCGCTGACGCCGGACGAGACGGCCGCCCTGCCCGAGGCGCCCCGGCAGGTCCTGACGGCCGTGCTCCACGGAGCCGGGCGGCCGGACGAGGACGCGCTGCGGACCGCGCTCACCGCGCTGCTCGACCGGCTCGCCGCCACCCGGCCGCTCCTGGTGTGCGTGGACGACGCCGACCTGTGCGACCGTGCCACCGTCGGCGCGCTGTTCGCCGCCGCCCGCCGGCTGACCGGCCGGCCGCTGACGGTCCTGCTCGCCGCCCGCCGCGAGAACGCCCTGCCCGCCCTGCCGCCCGGCGCCGAGATCCTGAGCCTCGGCCCGCTGGACGACGCGTCGGCCGCCGCGCTCCTGGACCGGCAGCCCGCGCCGCCCACCGGCCGGCACCGGCTGGACATCCTCACGGAGGCCGAGGGCAACCCGCTGGCCCTGGCCGAACTGGGCCGCACCGGAACCGTGCGGCACGCGCCCGCCGAGCCGGTCTTCGGCGTACGGCTGGACGCGCTCCCGGCCGGCACCCGGCGCGCCCTGCTGTACGCGGCCGCCGCCGGACCCGGCGAGACCGTGGCCGCCGTCATGACGGCCCTGGGCACCGGTGAACTGGCGGTGTGGGCCCCGGCGGAGGCGGCCGGACTCGTCTCGGTGACCGAGGACCGGCTCGTCTTCCGGCATCCGCTGGCACGGTCGGCCGCGTACGTGCGGCATCCCGCGGGCGAGCGCCAGCGGGCCCACCGGGACCTCGCCGAGGTGGCCGTCCTGCCGGAGGCCAGGGCCCGGCACCTGGCCGCGGCCACCGTGGGCGCCGACGCGCGCGTGGCCGCCGCGCTGGAGACCTCCGCCTGGCGGCGGGGCGACGCCGTACAGGCCGCCCGCGCCCTGGAGCAGGCAGCCCGGCTCAGCCCCCGGCGGACGGACCGGGCCCGACGGCTGGCCGAGGCGCTCACGGCGGCGCGCGCGGTGGGCGACCCCGGCTGGGTACGGGACCTGTACGGCCGTCTCCTCCAGGAGTCCGCGGGGCCGGAGTCCGTCTGCACGGCGGCCGCGGCCCTGGCCTCCGCGCTGTGCCACGAGTCCGCCCAGCGCGAGGCCTTCGAGGTGCTGGCCGCCGCCGCGGAGCACCTTCCGCTGGTCGGCCCGCGGCTCGCGCTCGACCTGGTCGCCCTGGCGGCGGACGTCGCCGACCGCTCCGGTCTCCCCGAACACCGCACGGCCCTGCCCCTCCTCCTGGACCGGGCCCGCCGCTCCACCGCCCCCGAACCCCCGGAACCGGCCGCCCCGCCCGGCGCCCGCGCGGCCGAGCCCGGAACGCAGGGACGGCCCGACGGCAGTGGACCGGGAGACCCGTGGGACGGGGACCGAGGAACGGACGGGGACGGCGGCCCGGAGGCGGCCGGGTGGGCGGAGCATGCGGACGCCGGGGCCGGACGGGGCGTGACGGGGATCCTCCAGGGCCTGGACGGGCCCGGCGCGTGGCGGGCGGTGGAGGCGCTGGTCGCCGTGGTGGTGCGGCCGGAGACCGCCACCGCTGCGCTGCGCGGCCTCGGCCGGCCCGCCCGGACCCCGCTCGGCGGCAGGGACGCACCGGCCGGCCTGGTGGCCCAGTACGCCGACGAGGCCGACCTGGACCTCGGACAGGCCCGCCTGGACGACGACCGGCTGCGCGCCGCCCGCGCCTTCGGCCCGCGCGGCCGGTCGGTGCTCGGCCTGGTGGACACCCTCCTGGCCGTCGGCCGGTTCACCGAGGCCCGGACCGTGCTCCACCACGCCATGACCGAGGCGGCGGTCCTGCGCCTGCCCCGCCTGCGCGCCGACCTGGAGACCCAGGCGCTGACCCTGCGGGCGCTGCGCGACACCCACCCCGCCGAGACCGTGCTCACCCCCGCCGTCTGGCGCGCCGTCCCCCTGGACGAGAACCGGGCCACCCACGCCCGCCTGCTGCGCGCCCGCGGCCTCGCCGCCATGGCCCGCGGCGACTGGGACGACGGCTGGCGGCGGTTGCGCGGCCTGTTCACCGCCGACGGCTCGCCGCTGCACCCCTTCCTGGCGCCCCGGAGCATCGCCGAACTCGCCGTCACGGCCCAGCGGACCGGCCGGGCCGCCGAGGCCCTGCCGATCCTGGACCGGGTGCGCACGGACCAGGGCGACCGGCCCAGCACCCGGATGACACTGCTGCTGCACCACGCGAGCGCCGTCCTCGGACCCGACGAGGAGGCCGAGGAACACTTCCAGCTCGCCCTGGTCAACCACGCCTCGAACCGCTGGCCCTGGGAGTGCGCCCACGTCCGCCTCAACTACGCGCACTGGCTGCGCCGTTGCCGCCGGACCCTGGAGGCGCGCGGCCAGCTGACCACCGTCCTGGAGACCGCCGAGCGCCTCGGCGCCGGCCCCCTCGCGGCCGCCGCCGGCCGCGAACTGCGGGCCAGCGGGGCCGCACCCGCCCCGCAGACGGGCGGCCCGCTCGCGGAACTGACCGCGCAGCAGCGGCAGATCGTCCAGCTGGTGGCGAGCGGCCTGTCCAACCGGGAGATCGGGGAACGCCTCTTCCTCTCGCCGCGCACGGTCGGCTCGCACCTCTACAAGGTGTATCCCAAACTCGGCATCAGCAGCCGTCACCAGCTCCGCGACCTGGTGCAGGGCCGGTGAGGGGGTCAGGCCGGGAGGACACCGGAGCACCCGTGCGGGCCGGAACCGCCACCGCCGCCGTCGTCCTCGACCGGGTCGTGCAGCGCCTGGTCACCGCGTCCGCCGCCCCGCCCGCCCTCGACGACCTCGGGCCGGACACGGCACGGCGGGCGCTGCGCGAGACCCAGGCCGACCGGTTCGGGGACTTCGACGTGGACGCGGTCTTCCAGGCGGCCCCCGTCGGCCCGTCCGGGCTGCTCGGCTTCTGGACCGTGCGCCCCGCGGCGGCCACCGGCCCGCTCCCGGCCCTCCTGTACGTGCACGGCGGCCGGTGGACGCTCGGCGACGCCCAGACCCACGCGCGCCTCATCAGCGAACTCGTCACCGGCACCGGCGTGTGCGCGCTGGTCCCCGAGTACAGCCGCACCCCCGAGGCCCGCTACCCGACGGCCCTGGAGGAGTGCTACGCCCTGCTCGGCTGGGCCGCCGGCCGGGCCGGTGAACTCGGCCTGGACCCTGACCGGCTGGCGGTGGCCGGAGACTGCGCGGGAGCCACCCTGGCGACCGCCGTCACGATGCTCGCCAAGGCCCGGCACGGACCGCGGATCGCCGCGCAGCTGCTCTACTACCCGCTCGCCGACGCTCGCTGCGACAGCCCCTCGCAGCACCAGTTCGCCGACGGCTACCTGCTCACCCGCCGCGCGCTGCGCACCTACTGGGCCCGGTACGTCCCCGATCCGGCGCAGCGCGCCGAACCCACCGCCACGCCGCTGCGGGCCCGCCGCGACCAACTGGCCGGACTGCCACCGGCCCTGGTCGTCACCGCCGAGGCCGACCCGGCCCGCGACGAGGGCGAACTGTACGCGCGCCGGCTCACCGAGGCCGGTGTCGACGCCCTGTCCGTACGCTTCCTCGGCACGGTCCACGACTTCGTCGCCCTGCACGCCCTCGCCGACAGCTCGCCCACCCGGGCCGCGGTCCTGACGGGCTGCGCCTTCCTGCGGGCCCGGCTGAGCTGACCGTCGGCCGACCGGCCGAGGACCAGTCGGCCGACTGATGCGCCGACGCGCCCCGCCGGGCGAAGCTGACGGCATGCCAACCGCGACCGGCTCCCACGAGGAGAGACGCCGGCGTCCGGCCGTCCCGTCGCCGGGCCCCCGGGCCAGGGTCCTGACCACCCGCTCGGTGCCACCGCGCCAGAGCCTGGACTACTGGCACGACGCCGTCCTCGACACCCTGGTGGGGATGGACATCGCCACCGCGGGCAACACCTACGACGCGGCCCTGCGCACGGACCGGCTCGGGGACCTGCAGATCACCACGGTGGAGGCCGACCCCGGCCGGGTGCGCCGGACACCGCGCTCCATCGCCCGCGGCGACGGGCACGAGATCTTCGTCGCCCTCCAGAGCAGCGGCCGGGCCCACGTCGAACAGGACGGCCGCAGCACCGAGATGCGCACCGGGGACATCGGGTTCTTCGAGACCGTACGCCCGTTCCGCACCACCTTCCCGGAACGCTTCCGGCTGCGGATCTTCGCCGTCCCGCGCCGGCTGCTGCAGCTTCCGGAGGCCGACCTGCGGCGGCTCACCGGCCGCGCGGTACACCCCGGCGGCGGGCTCCCCGCACTGCTCGCGCCGCTGCTGGAGCGGCTGGCGGACACCTCCGAGTCGTACGCCACGCCGACCGCCGAGCGGCTGGCCGGGAGCGTCATCGACCTGATGGCCGCCACCGCGGCGGAGCAGCTGGGGGAGGAGATCGGCGAACTGCCGGGCGCCGACGGCATCCTGCTGCGGCGCGTCAGGACGTACATCCGCTGGCACCTGTCGGACCCGGACCTCACGCCGTCCGTCATCGCCGCCGTCCACGGCATCTCGGTGCGCTCCCTGCACCGGCTGTTCCGGTCCGAGGACACCACGGTGTGCCGCTGGATCCGCGAACAGCGCCTGCACGAGTGCCGCCGGGAACTCGCCGCCGGGCCGTCCGGCACCGCCGACCTGGGCCAGGTCGCCCGCCGCTGGGGTTTCACCGGCTCCGCCGGGTTCGGCAAGGCCTTCCGGCAGGCCTTCGGGCTGTCACCGACCGACTGGCTGGAGCGGACCCGGACGGAGGGCACGCCATGGTGACGCACGTGACGTGCGCGATCGGCGACCAGGGGGCCGGGGACCGGCCCGCCGCCTGGCAGCGGGCGCTGTCGGAGGCCTTCGTCGACCTGGAGGTCAGGGTCGGACCCGGCCGGCCCTGGACCGCCGAACTCACCGCCCGGCGCCTGGGATCCCTGCAGATCGCCACCGAGGAGTCCGGGCCCGGCACCGTCCTGCGCAGCGCCCGCGCGGTGGCCGCCGACCCGCGCACCCACATCCTGGTCCGCCGCCAGCTGGCCGGCACCGCCCTGCTGCTCCAGGACGGCCGCACCGCCGAACTCCTGCCCGGCCGAACGGCCTTCCACGACGCCCGGCGCCCGTTCCGGATCGTGTTCCCGGAGCGCCAGCGGGCCCGGATCCTCATGGTGCCCCGCGCCCTGCTGCGCCTGGAGGAACGGCACCTGCGCACGCTCACGGCGACCGTGGTGGACGAGACCGCGGGCGGCGCGGCCGCCCTGCTGCTGCCGCTCCTGGACGGACTCGTCGACGAGGTCGGCCGGGCCGGGCCCGCCCGGCGCGAACAACTGGCCAGGACCGCGGCGGAGATCCTGGCCACCGTCGCCCTCGACCAGGCCGGCCGGCAGCCGGAGCCCGCCCTGTGGGAGCGGATCACCGCGTCCCTGACGGCCCGGCTGGGGGAGCCCGGACTCACCCCGCGGGACATCGCGGGCGAGCACGCCATCTCGCTGCGCTACCTGCATCTGCTCTTCCAGCGCAACGGCACCACCGTCGGCGGCTGGCTGCGGACCCGGCGCCTGGAGGCGGCCCGCGAGGAACTCGCCCGGCCCGGCCCGGTCCAACCCACCATCGCCGCGGTCGCCGCCCGCTGGGGTTTCACCAGCCCCTCCCATTTCAGCCGGGCCTTCCGGGACACGTACGGCATGTCACCGGCGCAGTGGCGCAGGGCCGCGGCCGGGAACGGCCGCGGGCCGCGGCCCGAACCTCCTACCCTTTCCGATGGCGGCCGGATCGAACGGACGGCCCGAGCGACGATGGAGCACGTATGACCGACGAGGCGATGGGCGACGAGGTCTACCAGCCGGACGGTTCGGAGGTGCAGGACGACGCGGGTGTGCTGGACGCGTCGGACACCCTGGACTACCGGGCCGGGGAGGAGGCCCTGGACGAGGGCTACTCGCCGCCGGAGCGGCCGTGGGCCGTGGAGCACACCGGCGTCACGGCGGCCGAGGGCCGGCGCGGGGAGACCCTCGACGAACGGCTCGCCGAGGAGGTCCCTGACCTCGCCGTCCCGGAGGGCGACGGCCTCGGCGACGCCTGGGACACGGACGGCGAACTCCTCGACGACGAGGTCGGCGACGGCCGCGCCGGACGGCTCGTGGCACCGGACGAGGGCGCCCACGAGAACACCGAGACGGACCTGTTCGCCTCCGACCGGGGCCTGGACGGTGCCGGGGCGTCGGCGGAGGAGGCCGCGATGCACGTGATCCCGGACGCCGACACCTACTGACGGCCGCGCCCCCGGAGGTCAGGTCATGTGCCGCAGCAGCGCGGCGACCGCCGCCGGGGGCTCTCCGGGCGGCCGCACCACCATCACCTTCCAGCTCGGCGCGCGGCCGGCGAAGCGGTAGGCGGCCAGGTCGGGGAAGCGGTGGGCGATGGTCGGCGGCATGATGCAGACGCCGAGGTCGTTGCGGACCAGTTCGGAGGCGGCCACGATGTCGTTGACCTCGAACGTGGTGGCCCGTTCGACGCCCGCCGCGCGGAACGCCCGGTCGGCCGCGTCCCGGATCGCCCAGCCGGGCGTGAACTCCACCTGCGGCAGCTCGGCGACGTCCGCCAGGTCGACGGTGCCGCCGGGCTCGGCGCCGGCGATCCTCCGGCGGGGCGAGGCCACCAGGACCATCTCCTCCTGGGACAGCAGCCTGGTCACGAGACCGCGCTGCTGCCGCCGGTCCAGCGCCACCACCGCCAGGTCCACCGAGCCCTCCCGCAGCGCCTGACGGAGGTCGACGACCGCGGCCTGCCGCAACCGCACCACCACCCGCGGGTGCTCGGCCCGCAGCGCGGCCAGCGCGAGGTGCAGGTCCGCCCAGACCCCCTGCATCGTGCCGACCGTCACCGTGCCGCGCAGCTCGCCCTGGGCCGCGTCGACCGCCGCACGGGCCAGTTCGGCGGCGCGCAGCGTCTGCCGCGCCGCCGGGACGAACGCCTCACCGGCCGGCGTGAGCCCGACCCGGTGGGTGGTCCGGGTGAACAGCGCGGTGCCCAGCTCGCGTTCGAGCGCGCGGACCGTGCCGGAGACCGCGGACTGGACCACGTGCAGCCGTCGCGCCGCCGCCGTGAACCCGCCCGCGTCCGCCACCGCGACGACGACTTCCATCTGCCGTAGGTCCATCATCCGCTCCCGCAGGCGCAGCGCCCCGCTCGGCGGGGCGGCGATCGTCACTGCATCCTAGGCAGCCGCCCGGCCCCCGCCGGTACGGACCGGGCGGGTGTCGCACGCTAGGCCGGGCGCTTCGTGCCCTGTCGCGACTCGGTCAGCCAGTACAGCAGCGCCAGCACCGGAAGGGCCGCCCCGAAGAGGCTGACCGCGCCCCAGCCGCCGGCCCGGTAGGCGATCGAGCCGATCTGCGAGCCGAGGGCGCCCCCGATGAAGAAGATCGCTATGAAGGCGCTGTTGAGCCGGGCGCGGGCGAGCGGGTCGAGCTGGTAGACGGTGTGCTGGCCGAGGATGAGGCTGGTCTGGACGGCCGCGTCCAGCGCGACGGCTCCGAGCGCGATCAGGAGCACGCTGTGCCCGCCGAAGCCGGCCGCGGCGAAGGCCAGCGCGGCGAGCACGAGCGCGGCACCGGTCATCCGCCGGGTCAGACCGTGGTCGGCCCAGCGTCCGGCGAGCGGTGCCACGGCCGCACCGGCGGCCCCGACCAGCGCGAACACCCCGACACCGACGGCCGAGTAGTGGAAACGCGGCCCGGTCAGGACGTACGACACGGTGGTCCAGAAGGCGCTGAAGGCACCGAACATGGCCGCCTGGTAGAGGCCGCGGCGCAGCAGCGCGGGGTGGGTGCGCACCAGCGCCGCCGTGGAGCGCAGCACATGGTGGTACGGCACGGACGTGGTCGGCGCCTGCCGGGGCAGGGCCAGCCGCAGGGCCACGCCCAGCAGCGCCATCAGGACGGCCGAGCCGAGGTAGACGACCCGCCAGCCGGCGACGCTGGAGACCAGGCTGCTGAGCGTGCGGGACAGCAGGATGCCGGTGAGCAGGCCGCTCATCACCCGGCCGACGATCCGGCCGCGCGCGTGGTCGGGCGCCAGGCTCGCGGCGAACGGCACCAGGATCTGCGCGACCACCGAGGTGGCGCCGCTGACCAGGGAGGCGATCAGCAGCATCGGGAAGCCGGTCGAGAGCCCGGCCGCCAGCAGGGCGAGCGTGGTGACCGTCAGCAGCGCGGTGATCAGGCCGCGCTTCTCCAGCCGGTCGCCGAGCGGGACCAGGAAGACCATGCCGATCACGTAGCCGACCTGGGTGAGCGTGATCAGCGTGCCCGCGGTGCCCTCGCCGATGTGGAAGACGCCGCGCAGCTCGGACAGCAGGGGCTGGGCGTAGTACAGGTTGGCGACCGTCATGCCGGAGGCGACGGCGAACAGCGCGATCAGCCAGCCCGGCACCCCGTGGGCGGAACCGGCGGCGGGCTTCCGGCGCGGGGAGCGGACTTCGGACGACGACTGGGACACGGGGACCTTCCTCACAGGAGCGGTGACTCTCACCGGCACCAGCGCTCCGCGGGCCGCGATGCTTCCCCGTGCGAGGCGATGATCCGGGATGTCAGTCATCTCACCACCAGATGACCACCGGCGTGCGCCCCTTGCGCTGCGGGGCGGCCGGAAGTGCGCTCGGGGACAACTGCCCGGCCGGGCCGGCTCCTACGGTGGGCCCGACGGCGCCGGAACCACCGGTGAACCGCACGCAATTCCAGGAGACTCCCATGTCCGAAGTCCCGCCCGTCAAGCCGGTGCTCGAACCCGCCGCCCAGGCCTTCGTCGAGGCCACCGCCAACCCGCCCTACCTCTTCGACCTCGCCCCGGCGGAGGGCCGCAAGGCCGTCGACGAGGTGCAGTCCGGCGAGATCGCCGCGCCGGCCGTCGACGAGGAGTGGATCACCGTCTCCGGCGGTCCCACCGGCACCGTCCGGGCCCGCATCGTCAAGCCCGCCGGCGCCACCGGCACCCTGCCCGTGATCATCTACATCCACGGCGCCGGCTGGGTCTTCGGCAACGCGCACACCCACGACCGCCTGGTCCGCGAACTCGCCGTCGGCGCGAACGCCGCCGTGGTCTTCCCCGAGTACGACCTCTCGCCCGAGGTGCGCTACCCGGTCGCCATCGAGCAGAACTGGACCGTCGCCCGGTGGATCGTGGAGCAGGGCGCGACCAAGGACCTGGACGCGTCCCGGATCGCGGTGGCCGGTGACTCCGTCGGCGGCAACATGACGGCCGCGCTGACCCTGATGGCCAAGGAGCGCGGCGGCCTCCCGCTGCTCCAGCAGGTGCTGTTCTACCCGGTGACCGACGCGAACTTCGACACCCCGTCGTACCACCAGTTCGCCGAGGGCTACTTCCTGCGCCGCGACGGCATGCAGTGGTTCTGGGACCAGTACACGACCGACGAGGCCGAGCGCGCCCAGATCACCGCGTCCCCGCTGCGCGCCACCGTCGAGCAGCTCAAGGACCTGCCGCCGGCCCTGGTCGTCACCGGCGAGGCCGACGTGCTGCGCGACGAGGGCGAGGCGTACGCCAACAAGCTGCGCGAGGCCGGGGTGCCGGTCACCGCGGTCCGCTTCCAGGGCATCATCCACGACTTCGTGATGCTCAACGCCCTGCGCGGCACGCACGCCGCCGAGGCCGCCGTCTCGATGGCCGTCCGCACCCTGCACACCGCCCTGCACACCGCCTGACCCGGCGGCCGGGCGCACCAGCGAACCGGTCCGGCACGACGGGCGCCGCCCGCACCTGAGACAGCGGCCGGCCCGCACAGGCCGCGGCAGCGGGCGGAGCGCGAGGAGGCGGAGCCGGCGGACGCGACCGGCACCGCCGTCCTCGACCCGGGTGCCGTCATCGCGCACCGGCCCCCGCCGCCGGGTCACGCGGCGCGGGCATCCCGCGCCGCGCCGCCACCGGACACGGCGGAACGCGCACCGGCGAGGCCGCGGGCCCCCGCCAACGGCCCGGTCCGCCGGCAGGCCCCCGCACGGCCGGCCTTCCCGGGCCGGTCCCTCTCGCCGGCCCGTACCCATCCCGCTTCGGACAGCAGAGAAGGAACCGACATGACCGAACCCACACCCACCGTCGTCCTGGTGCACGGCGCTTTCGCCGACGCGTCCAGCTTCGCAGGGGTCGTCCCCGGACTCCTCGCCGCCGGGCTGAAGGTGCTCGTGCCGGCCGTGCCCAACCGCAGCCTGACCGGCGACGCCGCGTACATCGCCTCGGTGGTCCGCGCGGTACCCGGCCCCGTGGTCCTGGTGGGCCACTCCTACGGCGGTGCCGTCATCACCGTCGCGGGCGCCGAGGACAACGTGCGGGCGCTCGTCTACCTGGCCGGCTACGCCCTGGCCGAGGGCGAGAGCCTCGGCGAGCTGCAGGGCCGGTTCCCGGACTCGGAGCTGGCCTCGGCCCTGGTCTACACGCCGTTCCCGGTCGAGGGCTCGCAGGAGCCCGGCACCGACGTGACGGTGGACCCCGACCGGTTCCCCGCGATCTTCGCCGCCGACGTCGACCCGGACCTGGCCAAGGTGCTCGCCGTCTCCCAGCGGCCTCTCGCCGGCGCGGCCTTCGCCGAGCAGGCGCCCGTAGCGGCCTGGCGTACCAAGCCGTCCTGGGGCCTGGTCTCCTCCTCGGACCGGACCATCAACCCCGACGTCGAGCGCTACGGCTACGAACGCGCCGGCATGACCACCGTCGAGGTCGACTCCTCCCACCTGGTGATGCTCGCCCACCCCGGCGAGGTCGTCGCCCTGATCCAGGAGGCGGTCGGCAGCCTGACCGCACCGTGACCCGGCGGGGATGACACGAAGGGCCGCGTACCGGTGCCGACCGGGCGCGGCCCGTGCGCGTGCGCGGCCGGGGCCCGGTCCGCCGGAGCAGGTCAGCCCCGCGCGGCGGGCTTCCAGTCCTCGGCCAGCAGGCCCAGGAAGACCTCGTCGAGGAACTCGCCCATCACCCAGGCCGCGGAGCGCAGCACGCCCTCGCGGACGAAGCCGTTGCGTTCGGCGGAGCGCAGCATCGCGGTGTTGTCGGCCAGCGTGTCGACCTGGAGCCGGTGCAGACCGCGCACGACGAAGCCGTAGTGGCACAGCACGGCGACCACGTCGGTGCCGTACCCCTTGCCGCGGGCGGCCGGCAGCAGCCCGACGCCGAGATGCGCGGACCGGTTGTGGGTGTCGATGCCCCACAGCATGGCGCTGCCGACCAGCGCGCCGCCGTCCAACTCCACCACGGAGAACGGGACGGTCGCCTCCTCCGGCTCGGACAGCGCGAACGGCCCGTCCTGCGAACCGGGAGCGAACGGCCGCCACGGCCGCCCGGCCGCCCGCGACGCGTTGACCACGTCGCCGTGGAGTTCGGCCTGCAGCACCGGGACGTCCGCCTCGTGCCGGGCCCTGAGCCCGACCTTGCCACCTCTGAGCATGCGAGTTTCCTATCCGACCCGGCCGGCGTCCGGCAAACGGATTACCGGTCTACGCACCGGGGCGGGGTTCAGCCGGGCTCCGGTGCGTCCGGGGGCTCACCGAACGCCTCCAGGATCCGTTCGGCGGCCAGCGTGGCCGTCAGCGTGCCGTCCCTGACCTGCCGTTCGAGGTCGGGGGCGGCCGCACGGACCGCGGGATGGGCGGAAAGCCGGCCGAGCAGCTCGTCCCGGACCATCGACCAGGTCCAGCCGACCTGCTGCTCCCGGCGCTTGCCGGCGAGCCGCCCGCTGGAGTCGAGCAACGCCCGGTGCTGTTCGAGGCGTTCCCAGACGACGTCCAGTCCCGTCGCCTCGCGGGCGCTGCAACTGAGCACCGGAGGCGTCCAGAAGGCGTCCTTGCCGTGCATCAGCCGCAGCGCGCCCGCCAGTTCACGCGCCGCGGTCCGCGCGTCGCGTTCGTGCGGGCCGTCCGCCTTGTTCACGGCGATGACGTCGGCCAGCTCCAGCACGCCCTTCTTGATGCCCTGGAGCTGGTCGCCGGTGCGGGCCAGGCTGAGCAGCAGGAAGGAGTCGACCATGTCGGCGACCGCGGTCTCGGACTGGCCGACGCCGACGGTCTCCACCAGGATCACGTCGTACCCGGCGGCCTCCATGACCACCATCGACTCGCGGGTCGCCTTGGCGACCCCGCCGAGCGTGCCCGCGCTGGGGGAGGGGCGGACGAAGGCGGCGGGGTCGACCGACAGCCGCTCCATCCGCGTCTTGTCGCCGAGGATCGAGCCGCCGGTCCGGGTGGAGGACGGGTCCACGGCGAGGACGGCGACCCGGTGGCCGAGCCCGGTCAGCATCGTCCCGAACGCGTCGATGAACGTCGACTTGCCCACGCCCGGCACTCCGCTGATGCCGATCCGCCGTGCCCGGCCGCTGTGCGGAAGCAGCTCGGTGAGCAGCTGCTGCGCCAGCACCCGGTGCTGCGGCCGGGTGGACTCGACCAGGGTGATCGCGCGGGCGATCACCGCGCGCTTCTGGTCGAGCACCCCCTTCGCATAGGCGTCGACATCGATCACAGGTCGTGCCCGAGTTCCGCCGACAGCCGCTGCACCAGGTCGTAGGCCGCGTCCGGGATCACCGTCCCGGGCGGGAACACGGCCGTGGCACCCATCTCCAGCAGCGTCGGCACGTCCTGCGGCGGGATCACCCCGCCGACCACGATCATGATGTCCGCCCGGCCCTCCTCGGCGAGCTTCTCGCGCAGCGCCGGTACGAGGGTGAGGTGGCCGGCCGCCAGCGAGGAGACGCCGACCACGTGCACGTCGGCCTCCACCGCCTGGCGGGCGACCTCGTCCGGGGTCTGGAACAGCGGGCCGACGTCGACGTCGAAGCCGAGGTCGGCGAAGGCGGTGGCGATCACCTTCTGGCCGCGGTCGTGGCCGTCCTGGCCCATCTTGGCGACCAGGATGCGCGGACGGCGTCCCTCGGCCTCGTCGAAGGCGTCGACCAGGGCCCGGGTGCGGTCCACGTTCGGGGACTCGCCGGCTTCGTTGCGGTACACACCGGAGATCGTACGGATCTGGCCCGCGTGCCGGCCGTACACCTTCTCCAGGGCGTCGGAGATCTCGCCGACGGTCGCCTTGGCGCGGGCCGCGTTCACCGCCAGTTCCAGCAGGTTGCCCTCGCCGTCGGCGGCCCGGGTCAGCGCGTCGAGCGCCGCCCGGCACTCCACGTCGTCCCGCTCCGCCCGCAGCCGCCGCAGCTTCTCGATCTGCTGGGCGCGCACCGAGGAGTTGTCGACCTTGAGGACCTCGATCTGCTCGTCGCTGTCCACCCGGTACTTGTTGACGCCGATCACCGGCTGCCGTCCGGAGTCGATCCGCGCCTGCGTCCGCGCGGCCGCCTCCTCCACCCGCAGCTTCGGGATGCCGGCGTCGATGGCCTGCGCCATCCCGCCCGCCTGCTCGACCTCCTGGATGTGCGCCCAGGCCTTGCGCGCGAGGTCGTAGGTCAGCCGTTCCACGTAGGCGCTGCCGCCCCAGGGGTCGATGACCCGGGTCGTCCCCGACTCCTGCTGGATCAGCAGCTGGGTGTTGCGGGCGATGCGCGCCGAGAAGTCCGTGGGGAGCGCGAGCGCCTCGTCGAGGGCGTTGGTGTGCAGCGACTGGGTGTGGCCCTGGGTCGCGGCCATCGCCTCCACGCAGGTCCGCGTCACGTTGTTGAAGACGTCCTGCGCGGTCAGCGACCACCCCGAGGTCTGCGAATGGGTGCGCAGCGAGAGCGACTTGGTGTTCTGCGGGTCGAACTGCGCCACCAGCTTGGCCCACAGCAGCCGGGCCGCCCGCATCTTGGCGATCTCCATGAAGAAGTTCATGCCGATCGCCCAGAAGAAGGACAGGCGCGGCGCGAACGCGTCGACGTCCAGGCCCGCTTCGCGGCCCGCCCGGATGTACTCGACGCCGTCCGCGAGCGTGTACGCCAGCTCCAGGTCGGCCGTCGCGCCCGCTTCCTGGATGTGGTAGCCGGAGATGGAGATCGAGTTGTAGCGGGGCATCCGCTGCGAGGTGTAGGCGAAGATGTCGGAGATGATCCGCATCGACGGCTTCGGCGGATAGATGTAGGTGTTGCGGACCATGAACTCCTTGAGGATGTCGTTCTGGATGGTCCCGGCCAGCTTCTCCGGCGGTACGCCCTGTTCCTCGGCCGCCACGATGTACAGCGCGAGCACCGGCAGCACGGCGCCGTTCATCGTCATCGACACGGTCATCCGGTCCAGCGGGATCCCGTCGAACAGCTGGCGCATGTCGAGGATCGAGTCGATGGCCACGCCCGCCATGCCGACGTCGCCGGTCACCCGCGGGTGGTCGCTGTCGTAGCCGCGGTGGGTGGGCAGGTCGAAGGCGACCGACAGGCCCTTCTGGCCGGCCGCGAGGTTGCGCCGGTAGAAGGCGTTGGACTCCTCGGCGGTGGAGAAGCCCGCGTACTGGCGGATCGTCCAGGGCTGGTTGACGTACATCGTCGGGTAGGGGCCGCGCAGGTAGGGCGCGATGCCCGGGTAGGTCCCGAGGAAGTCCAGGCCCTCCAGGTCACGGCCGGTGTAGAGCGGCTTGACCCCGATGCCCTCCGGGGTCTCCCACACCGGGGCCGCCCCGCCGGTGGCGTCCTCGACGGCCGTGCGCCACTGGGCGTCGCCGCCCTCGGTGACGGGGGTCCCCAGTTCGATGCCGGAGAAGTCGGGGATTCCCATCAGGACACTCCCATGCGGTCGAGGGTCTCGGACAGCACGGCCACGGCGTCGCAGCCGGCGAAGACGTATGCGTCGACCCCCGCGTACTCGCCCCGGCCGGCGAGGAACACGTGCCCGGCACCGGCCGCTTTCAGCGACCGGGCGGTCGGCTCGGCCTGCTCGGCGTAGAGCGCGTCGCTGGAGCAGAGCACCGCCTCGGCGGCACCGCTCTCCTCGAAGCCGCCCTCGGTGACGGTCTCGATGCCTCCGGCCTGGAAGAGGTTGGCGGCGAAACCGGCGCGGGCGGTGTACGCGCCGGCCGGGCCGATCGTCGCCAGGTAGATCCGGGGGCGGCCGCCGGTCGCGGCGAGGTGCGCGTCCGAGCGGGCGCGCAGCTCCTCGAAGGCCTCGTCCCGGCGGACCCGCGGGAGTCCGCCGGACGGCGACTCGGGGGCGGCCTCGCGTACCGGCGCCTTCTCGGCCAGGTTCGGGAACTCGCTGACGCCGGTGACGGGTTCGCGGCGCCTGGCGAGCTTCTTGGAGCGTTCCGCCCAGGTCGTGGCGAGGTCCGTGCGCAGCCGGCCGGAGCGCAGCACGGCCGCCTGGCCGCCGTCCCGCTCGATCGACCGGAAGTACTCCCAGCCCGCGTGGGCGAGTTCGTCGGTGAGCCGCTCCACGTACCAGGAGCCGCCCGCCGGGTCGACGACCCGCGCCAGGTGCGACTCCTCGACCAGGATCGTGGAGGTGTTGCGGGCGATACGGCGGGCGAACGCGTCCGGCAGGCCCAGCGCGTGGTCGAAGGGCAGCACGGTGACGGAGTCGGCGCCGCCCACCCCGGCGGCGAGCGTGGCCACGGTGGTGCGCAGCATGTTCACCCACGGGTCGCGGCGGCTCATCATCACCGGCGAGGTGACCGCGTGCTGCACCTGGGCGCCCGCGTCGGCCGCGCCGCTGACCTCGGCGACCCGCGCCCACAGCCGGCGCGCGGCGCGCAGCTTGGCGATCGTCAGGAACTGGTCGGCGGTCGCCGCGTACCGGAACTCCAGCTGTCCGAGGGCCTGTTCGACGCTCATGCCGGCCTCGGTCAGCTCACGGAGGAAGGCCACCCCGGTGGCCAGCGAGGCCCCCAGTTCCTGCCCCGCCGAGCCGCCCGCCTCGTGGTACGGCAGCGCGTCCACGGTCAGCGCGCGCAGCCCCGGGAACTCCTCGGCGCAGCGCCGTGCGAGGGCGGCGACGGGCGCGAAGTCCAGCGCCGCACCGGTACGGGCCTCGAAGCCGAGCGGGTCGGCGCCCAGGTTGCCGCGTACGGCCCCGGGGTCGACGCCCTTCTCGTCGTACAGCCGGAACAGCTCGGCGGCCGCCCCGGTCACCTCGCGGCCGGCGTCGAGGACGACCGGGGCCAGGTCGAGGTAGACGCCGTCGAGGGCGCGCGCGAGGCCGGAGACCGGGATGCCGCCCTCGCCGGTCAGCAGCCACAGCGAGGTGACGCCGTTCTCCAGGTCGGCCAGGAGCGCGCCGTCGGGGGCGGCCGCGTGCCGCTGCCTTATGTCCCAGCCGCCCGCGGTGCCGCCCTCGGGCCGGCCGCCGCGCACGAACGGCGCGAAGCCGGGCAGGCCGGGGTCGGGCGCGGTGTCGCGCGCCGTGTACAGGGGACGGGTGCGCAGCCCGTCCTCCAGCGTCGTGGACAGGGCGTCCTCAGCGGCCTCGCCCGAGACTTCCCTGCCCGACTTGCGCAGTACGCCCTCCACGAGGTGCTGCCACTGCTCGTGTGTCGCGTCAGGGAACTCGGCGGCCAGTGAGAGCCCGTCGTCAGGCAGGACCGTCATGCTCGGATGCTAGGGCAGAGCGTCAGAAGTGCACGGGTGACGGGGCTGTGACCTTTCCCTCTCCGTGGTTGTGACCTGCGCCTCCCGGGGGTGTCGGGGCCGGTTCGCGGAGGTCAGCGGGTGCCGTCGGCGAGGGTCGGCACGAGCGCGCACAGGGCCTCGCGCTGCTCCGGTCCGATGACGTGGGCGAACGCCTGACCGACCGTCTCGGCCAGGGCGGCGGAGGCGTCCTGGAGGCGGCCGCGGCCCTTGTCGGTGAGGGCGGCCTCGATGCCCCGCTTGTCGTCGCAGACGGCCTTGCGGGTGACCAGGCCGGCGTGCTGGAGGCAGGCGATCTGGTAGGTGAGGCGGGTCTTGGGGCGGCCCAGCAGTTCGGCGATCCGGCTCATCCGCAGGCCCTCGCGCGGCTGTTCGGCCAGCAGGCACAGGATCAGGAACTCGTCGTGGGAGACGTCCAGGGTCTTCTTCACGACCGACCGCAGCCGCTGCTCCACCGCCCCCGTCGCGGCCAGCAGCAGCATCCAGGCGCGCAGTTCGTCCGGGAGCAGCCCGTCGCCCGCGCGGGAGGGGCATACGGGCAGCTCTGCGGGGTCTTCCGGGGCGGCGGCCATGGCGTCGAGTCTACCTGTTGTCCAAATTTGGATAGTGGGCTAGCGTGCAGCCGTACCGAAGTCATCCAAATTTGAACCACTGATCCGATCGGAGCACGGCCATGACCGTCACCGTGGAAACCGGCCTCTGGCAGCTCGACTCGACCGCCTCCACCGTCGCCGTCCGGCACAAGTCGGTCTGGGGCCTGGTCACCGTCAGGGGCACCTTCACGGGCGTCACCGGCCGGGGCGAGGTGGCCGCCGACGGGACCGCCACCGGCACGCTGGTGATCGACGCGGCCACCCTGGACACCAGGAACAAGAAGCGCGACGACCACCTGCGCTCGGCCGACTTCTTCGACGCCGCCCACCACCCGGAGATCACCTTCGAGGTGCGCGGCGCCGAGCGGGACGCGGACGGCGCGGTGCGGGTGGACGGCCGGCTGACCGTCCGGGGCGTCACCAGGCCGCAGCAGATCACCGCACGGCTGGCCTCGGCCGACGCGGACGGGCTGACGCTGGAGACGGAGTTCACGGTGACCCGCGAGGAGTTCGGGGTCGCCTTCAACCAGATGCGCATGATGGGCGGCCCGACCACGGTGACCGCCACCCTGCGCTTCACCCGCGCGGCGGCCTGACCCCCGCTCCCCGCGCGGTCCCGCGCAGGGTGACGTCCTGGCTGGACAGGGTCTGCGGGTCCGCCGTGAACGCGCGCAGCCGGATCCGGGTGCCCGGCTTGCCGGGGACGGCGAACCGGCCGTCCGGCGGCCGGAGTTCGACGCTCGCCGTGCCGTGCCCGGGAATCGTCGCCGGGCCGCGCACCAGCAGCCAGTACCGGCTCATGCCCTGGCCGGTGGTCAGCGTGTAGTGCGGGGTGAGCGGGGCGCTCCCGGTGTTCACCACCTTCAGCGTCATCGCCCGGACCACCGCCGCCGACCGCTCCGCCCGGCGCAGCGCGGTGACCTCCATGCGCAGCGGCGGCCTGCCCGACACCGCGAGAGCCGCGCTCACCAGCGCCGGGGTGAACAGCAGGACCGCCACCGCGACCAGGAAGGGCCGGCGGCGGGGCCCGGCCAGGAAGGCGGGCCGCGGCTGCCAGGCCCGCGCGAACTCCGGCAGGGGCGCGGTGACGGCCGCCGCCAGCCACAGCGGGGTCATCAGCAGGTAGTAGCCGTCCTGGGAGCGGGTCGCCAGGAAGAAGGCGAGCCAGGGCAGCACGGTCGCCACCGGGCCGAGACGCCGTACGAACAGCACGAACAGGGCCAGCAGGGCCGCCGCGAGCAGCATGCTGGCGTGCGAGTACCAGGCGATGCGGTCGCTGCCGTCGGTGAAGTACAGCGTGACGTCGACCAGGCCCTGGCCGTGCACCACGGCGCCCTGGGTCAGCGGCAGCGCGATCCCGCCCAGCCAGCGGCCGGGTGCGGAGACGGCGAAGTAGGTGTTGATCAGCAGCCAGACCGTCACGGCGGCGCCGGCGAACCGCAGCACCAGCAGGGCCGCGGCCCGGCCGCCGAGTTCGCCGCGCCGCACCGCGTAGAGCCCGGCCAGCAGGAACGGCGTCACGAACCAAGGCAGTTGCTGCGCCGCGCACGCGGCGCCCAGGCACGCGGCACGGGCGAGCCCCGCGGCGCCGAGCCGGCCGCCCGCGCCGATCCGCGGCCAGCGCACCGCCACCGGGACGAGCAGGGCCAGCGCGATGATCGCCGGGTAGCCGACCCGGGCGTACGTCGACAGGAAACCGAATCCCAGGCAGGCCAGCGTCGCCGAGGACCGCCACGGCACCGGGAGCATCCGCCACAGCGCGACCGTGCCGCCGATCAGCGCGAGCGTGCACGCCGCCGTCGCCGGGGCGCCGGAGTGGCCGAGCCACAGCAGCGGGACGGTGAGCAGCACGGCGAGCGGAGGGTAGCCGTACGTGTAGTCGTAGCCGCCGCCTATGGTCGGCGTCACGGCGATGCCCGTGCCGTGGAACAGCCAGGGCCAGGGCTGCCCGTACACGGCGTGCCCGGTGACGAGCGCGCGGGCCGCCTGGGTGGTGAGGACGCCCTCGTCGCCGCCGTTGTGGTTCAGCGCCCAGGCGCACAGGGCGAGGACCGCCGCCGTGACCAGGACCAGCAGGTCGACCCGGGCCAGCGACCGGGTCCTGCGCACGGTCAGGGCCAGCACGCCGCTCACCAGGATCGAGGCGTAGCACAGGGAGATCAGGGCCGCCAGGACCAGGTGGTGGGTGGCCGCCTGCGTCCACACCGAACGGGTGCCGATGAACAGGGAGACGTCGGCGAGGAGGGTCAGGACGCGGTGCCAGGGGGCGGGCGGGGCGCACGCTTCGGGATCCCGGGAGGTTCCCGGGGCGGCGGACACCGCCGACTGTGTCCGCCGGTCGGGTGTCACCTGCTGTGTTTCTGCCAAGTGCACGCACCGGACGCTAATCCCGGGCGGTGAACGGGGCGCCGAAGGAGGAGAAGAGTCCGGTGTGAGGGCAGTAAGAAGCCACCAATGCGCGGCAATCGTCCTAATAGTGACAAGAACGCGTGTTCCACGCATGCCCGCCCACAGTCGTTCGCGCTTCGTGTCGCTGTTGGGCCGAACGGGTGACTTGGCGTAAGAATTGGCTGGTGCAGGCAACGAGTGCGAGTCAGGTCAGGGGGAGCCGGTGAGCCGTTACGACGTCACCGATGAACAGTGGGAGGGGCTCGCCCAGGTCGTGCCGCTGCGGGGCCGCGACGCCTGGCCGTCCGCGGTCCGCCACCGGTCGCTGCCGGACGCGGAGACCGAGACCCGGCGCCGTTTCGTGGTGCTGAGAGTGAACGTCTTCGCCGACGCGCGTGAGGTCGCCGAGACGCTGATGGCCGGGATACCGGTCCTGCTCGACCTGACCGGCGCGGAGACGGAGACCGCCAAGCGCGTCCTCGACTTCAGCACGGGCGTCGTCTTCGGCCTGGCGAGCGGCATGCACCGGGTGGACCGCAACGTCTTCCTCCTCACCCCGCCCGGCACCGAGGTCAGCGGGCTGATGGAGGGCGCCGGGGTCTCGGGCGGCTGAGCCGGGGACGGGGCCTGGGCGCCGCCGTACCCCGATCGTAGGAAGTCGCCGACGGCAAAACGGTTCACCGGCCGGCGGCGCCCTACGGTCCCCCTATGGCCGTGCCCTCCGCCTCGCCCGCGTCCACCCCCTCCGCCCCCGCCACGAGCGGCCCGCCGGCCCACCGCGCGGCCCCGCCGCCGACGGCACCGCACGTCCCGGCCCCGTCCGGCGACCCAGGCCCCGGCGCGCCCGCCGCGCCGGGGGAGACCGTGCCCCGCGCCCGGTCGGGCCGCCGCACCGAGGCGGCGGCGCAGTCCACGGCGGTGCCCGGCGCGCCCCCGTCACCACCGGCCGCCCCGGACGCCGCCCCCGCCGGGCCCGGCTCCGCGCAGGCCCCGCCCGCGCGCCGGACGGCACGGGCCGGCGGTCCGCCGGGTCCCGCACCGGACCTCCGGCCCGGCGGCGGCCCCGGCGCCTCCCGGCCCGACCCCCGCCCCCGGCTCACCGAGCTGCGTCTGTCCGCCTTCGCGCGGCATCGCGGGGCGCGCTTCCCGCTCGGGCCGGTCACCCTCTTCACCGGGCCGAGCGGCAGCGGGAAGTCCGCGGCGCTCGCGGCCTACGAGGCGCTGGCGCGGCTCGGCGGCGGCGCCTCGGTCCAGGAGGTGTTCCCCGACCCCGTCGCCCTGGTGCCGGAGCGGGCGCGGCCCGACGCGCAGCGCCGGCGCGGATTCCGGATCGGCTGCACGGCGGACGGCGCCGAAGGGCCGGTACGGCTCGACGTCGCCGTCCAGGCCGAGCCCGACCTCCGCATCGTCGGCGAACGGCTGACCGCGGGCGGCCTCGTGCTGCTGGAGACCGCCCTGCGCGACCCCGGGCGCCGGTCCGTCCAGGCCGCCTGGCACACGGCGGGCAGCTCCCCGGTGACCAAGGCGCCGCTGCCCGACGACCGGCTCGGCACCGCCCTGCTGCCGCTGCGCGTGGCCGGCAAGACCGACGGCCAGCGCCGGGTCCTCGCCGCCGCCGAGCAGATGGTCGTCGCGCTGCGGTCCGTGTTCGCCTGCGACCCGCGTCCCGACGCCATGCGCGCCCCCGTCCGCACCGGCTCCGGGCGGCTGCTGCGCGGCTGCGACAACCTCGCCGACGTCCTGTGGCGCACCCGCGCCGAATGCGGCCGCCGGCACGGACTGCTCGTCGACGCGGTCCGCACCGGCTGCGCCGGTCCCGTCGCCGACCTGCTCGCCGAACCGCTCGGCGACGGCACGGTACGGGCACTGCTCGACCGCGGCGACGGCCACCGCTCGGAGCTGGCCGGGCTCGGCGACGGCGAGCTGCGCTACCTCGCCCTCGCCCTGGTCCTCTTCACCGGCCCCGGCGTCCTGGAGGTCGACGCGCCCGGCGAGGTCCCCGACGCCATGCGCAGCCTCACCGTCCTCGCCGACGGCTTCGACCGCTGCCTCGACCCCCGTCAGCGCGCCGAACTCCTCGGCACCGCGGTCCTGATGGGCGAACGCGGCCACATCCGGCTCGTCGGTGCGGTGAGCGACGCGGACCTGGCCGCCGAAGCCGGGACGATCACAGTGGTACACCTGGAGGCGTGACCGACCAAGAACCCCTCGACGTGGCGAAGCTCCAGCGCAGGCTGGCCGAGTTCGCCGCCGCCCGTGACTGGCAGCAGTACCACACCCCCAAGAACCTGGTGGCCGCCCTCAGCGTGGAGGCGTCCGAACTGGTCGAGATCTTCCAGTGGTTGACCCCGGAGGAGTCCGCCCGGGTGATGGCCGACCCCGACACCGCGCACCGGGTCACCGACGAGGTGGCCGACGTCCTGTCCTACCTGCTCCAGCTCTGCGAGGTCCTGGACGTCGACCCGCTGGCCGCGCTGGACGCGAAGATCGAACGCAACGAGAAGCGGTTCCCGCCCTCCTGACGGCGGCCCGGGGGGAGGGCGGTACTCCGCTTTAACGCTCGGTAACCGAAAGCCCGCCCGAATCCGAATTGTTGTCCACAGATTTCCCCCTTCCTCTGGCTATACGTCTCACCTGCCCTCACTCTGGGTAGTGAACTACTGACTGCTGCACGGCAGTTCGGACCGACGGGGACGGGGCGGCGGATGGACGCGATGCGGCTCATCGTGGCGAGCAGACGGGCACTGGCGAGCGGTGCGGGCGTACCGGAGATGATGACCGAGGTGTGGCAGGCGCAGGCCCTGGCCCAGGCGATCGGCAGCCGGCTGGCCGTCTCCGGCCCGCCCGAGCTGCGCGGCGAGGCCCTCGGCCTGACCGAGCTGGCGGGCCGGGGCTGCGGGATCCTGGGCGCCCCCGACCTGGATCCCGGCACCCTGCGCGCCGCCCAGCTCACCGAACTGGAGGACGCCCGGGCGACGCTGCTCTCCCTGGGCGGCCTCCTCGCCGAGGTCGGCATCACGCTGGTCGGCATGGCCAGCGCGGCGGCCGACGAGGGGGCGTACTGGCAGTGCATGGAGGCCATCGACGCGGCCGACGAGTCCCGGGACCGGGTCCTGGAGATGCTGCGCAAACTGGCCGCGCGGGAGGAGGTCCACGACGGCTGACCGCGCGGCGCCGCCCGGCCCCCCGACGGCGGCGGCGACGGACCCCCCCGCCGTGACGTGATCCGTCCGCACGGCCCTACGGGATGTCGGCGCACTCCTGCGCGTCGCGGCCGGCGAGGCCCGCCTCCCTGCGCAGGTCGGACAGGTCCGCGTTCAGCGCCGCCATGAGTTCCTCCATCCGCTGGAGCAGCCCGCGCGGCGGTCCGGCGGCGCCGTCCCGCGGGGGAGCGGACTCTTCGGACAGGACGGCCTCCTCGGCCCCGGGCCGCCCGCGGCGGACCACGAACCGCGCGCGACGGCGCGGGCCGTCCGGCGCGGGCACCGGACGGCCCGGCTCCCTCCCGTCAACGATCACCCGGCGGGACGGTCACCGGCCCGCCGCACCGCACGCCCCGCCACCGGCGGTGTTCACCCCGGCGGGGACGCGCGCGGCAGCCGGTGCCGATGCTCTCGACGGGACCGCGGCCGTGCAGGATGGACGCATGGACCTTCGCATCTTCACCGAGCCCCAGCAGGGCGCGAGCTACGACACCCTCCTCACCGTGGCCAAGGCGACCGAGGACCTCGGGTTCGACGCCTTCTTCCGCTCCGACCACTACCTGAGGATGGGCGACGCGGACGGCCTGCCCGGCCCGACCGACGCCTGGATCACCCTGGCCGGTCTGGCCCGCGAGACCAGCCGGATCCGCCTCGGCACCCTGATGACCGCGGCCACCTTCCGGCTGCCCGGCGTGCTCGCCATCCAGGTCGCCCAGGTCGACCAGATGTCCGGCGGCCGGGTCGAACTCGGCCTCGGCGCGGGCTGGTTCGAGGAGGAGCACACGGCGTACGGCATCCCCTTCCCGAAGGAGAAGTTCGGCCGCCTGGAGGAGCAGCTGGCGATCGTCACCGGGCTGTGGGAGACCGGCCTCGGCGAGACCTTCGACTTCCACGGCACCTACTACGACCTCGCCGGTTCGCCCGCGCTGCCCAAGCCCGCCCAGGCGCGGATCCCGGTGCTGATCGGCGGCCACGGCGCCACCCGCACGCCGCGGCTGACGGCCCGTTACGCCGACGAGTTCAACATGCCGTTCGCCTCGATCGAGGACAGCGCGGCCCAGTTCGCGCGGGTGCGCGCCGCCGTCGAGGCGGCCGGCCGCAAGGGCGACGACCTGACGTACTCCAACGCCCTCGTGGTGTGCGTGGGCAAGGACGACCAGGAGGTCGCCCGGCGCGCCGCCGCCATCGGCCGCGAGGTCGGCGAACTGAAGGAGAACGGCCTGGCCGGCACCCCGGCCGAGGTCGTCGACAAGATCGGCCGCTACGCGGAGATCGGCGCGCGACGCTTCTACCTCCAGGTCCTCGACCTGTCCGACCTGGACCACCTGGAGCTGATCTCCGCCCAGGTCCAGACGCAGCTGCCGTAGCCGGTACGGGCCCGCGCGTCCGGCCGGCTGTGACACGCCTGTGACCGGAACTATGGCCTCCGTCACAGGCGTTGGGGGTTCGCCCTGATGAGCTGGCCGGATGCGCAGACCCCACCTTCGTCTCCTCGCCCCCGCCGCCGCCCTCCTGCTGGCCACGGCGTGCGGCACGGAGCACGCGGACGACGGCCCCGGCTCGGCCGCGCCGCCGCCCCGCACCACCGTCACCGACCCGCCGGTGGACGGCGTGCGGATCACGTCGGTCACCCTCCCCACGGCCGCGCCGAGCCCGTCCGCCACCCCGGGCCGGGTGCACGCGGACCCGCTGCCCGGGACCGGTGACTCCGGGATCTCCGCCGCCTACCGGGTCGGCAACGACGGCGCCGACGCCATGACCTACACCGTGGTCTTCGCCTTCACGACGGACACCGGAGCCGTCATGGCCTCCCGGAAGGTGACCGTGGCCGGGGTCGCGCCGGGCCGCAGCACCACCGGGACCGTCGAGGCGGGCGCGCTCGCACCCGGCGCCTCCCCGGTCACCCGGGTGAAGGTCGCCGAGGTCACCAAGGTCCCCGCCGACGAGGCACCCTCCCGGACCGGCCCCTGCCCCGCCTCCGGCGTGCGGCTGTGGGCCGACGACGGCGACGCCGCGATGGGCCTGCGCGTCGTCGGCCTGCACCTGGAGAACTGCGGGAAGCGTGACTACCCGCTCGACGGCTATCCGCAACTGACCCTCCTGGACGACGACCGCGAACCCGTCGACGGCGTGCGCGTCCTGCACGGCGGCACCGCCATCGCCACCGGAACCGGCCTCGACGGCCCGCCCGCCCCGCTCGTCCTGAAACCCGGCGAGTCCGCCCTCTCCGGCCTGATCTGGCGCAACACCACCCTGTCCGGCACCGCGGTGAACGTGCCCTACGTCCGGGTCCTGGCCAAGCCGGGCGCCGCGCCCGTCATGCTCACACCGCGTCTGGATCTCGGCACCACGGGGAGGCTCGGCGTCGGCGCCTGGAAGCGCGCCGGGCGGTAGCGCCGGAGAAAATCCGGGGCCCCGCACGGCGAGCGTCTGTACGTTGGAACCGCGCACAAGCGCACGACCAGCGCTTTCGCACCGTTTCCTGATCCCCTTCGAGGCGACCCGTGTTCCTGACGATCACCACCACCGGCACTGTTGACCACCCCGCGACCGACCTCGGGTTCCTGCTGCACAAGCACCCCGACAACGCGCAGACCTTCTCGACGTCCTACGGCATCGCGCACGTCTTCTACCCGGAGGCGGATCCCGAGCGCTGCACGGCGGCGCTGCTGCTGGAGGTCGACGCGGTGGCGCTGGTCCGGCGCGGCAAGGGCAAGGGACACGGCGGGGCACCCGACGCGGCGCTCGCCCAGTACGTCAACGACCGCCCGTACGCGGCCTCCTCCCTGCTCGCCGTGGCGATCGGCAACGTCTTCTCCAGCGCGATCCGCGGAGTGTGCCGGGCCCGCCCCGACGCCCCCGAGCAGCCGCGGCCGCTGCGCATCGAGGTGCCCGTGCTGCCCGCGCGCGGCGGCCCCGGTCTGGTACGGCAGCTCTTCGAGCCGCTCGGCTGGACGGTGACCGCCGAACCGGTCGCCCTGGACACCGCGTTCCCCGAGTGGGGCGACTCGCGGTACGTCCGGCTGGTCCTGGAGTCCGGGACGCTGACCCTCGCCGAGGCCCTGCGCCACCTCTACGTCCTGCTCCCCGTCCTCGACGACGCCAAGCACTACTGGGTGTCCGCCGAGGAGGTCGACAAGCTGCTGCGCGCCGGCGAGGGCTGGCTGCCCGGCCACCCCGAGCAGCGGCTCATCACCACCCGCTACCTCTCCCGCCGCTGGTCGCTGACCCGGCAGGCGATGGAGCGGCTGGAACTGGTGCGGCTCGCCGAGACCGACGACAGCGAGGTCGAGGAGATCGACAACGCGGTCGAGGAGGAGACCGAGGCCGAGGAGAAGCCGGCGCCGCTCGCGGTGCAGCGCCGGGAGGCGATCCTCGACGCCCTGCGCCGCTGCGGTGCCGCCCGGGTCCTCGACCTCGGCTGCGGACAGGGCCAGTTGGTGCAGGCGCTGCTCAAGGACCCCGCCTTCACCGAGATCGTCGGCCTCGACGTGTCGGTGCGGGCCCTCACCATCGCGGGGCGCCGGCTGGGGCTGGACCGCATGGGCGAGCGGCAGGCGTCCCGCGTCACGCTCCTCCAGGGCTCGCTGGCCTACACCGACCGGCGGCTCAAGGGCTACGACGCGGCCGTGCTCAGCGAGGTGATCGAGCACCTCGACCTGCCCCGGCTGCCCGCCCTTGAGTACGCCGTGTTCGGCGCGGCCCGCCCGCGCACGGTCGTGGTGACCACGCCGAACGTCGAGTACAACGTCCGCTGGGAGACGCTGCCCGCCGGACACGTCCGGCACGGCGACCACCGCTTCGAGTGGACCCGCGAGGAGTTCGGTGCCTGGGCCGCCCGCGTCGCCGGACTCCACGGCTACGACGTCGCGTTCGTCCCCGTGGGCCCGGACGACCCCGACGTCGGCCCGCCCACCCAGATGGCCGTGTTCCGGCTGACCACCACCCCTGCCGACGTGAAGGAGGCGAAGGCGGCATGACCGAGCAGAGAGCAGGACGCGTCCTGCCCGTCACCGACCTCTCCCTGGTCGTCCTGATCGGAGCCTCGGGATCCGGCAAGTCGACGTTCGCGCGCCGCCACTTCAAGCCGACCGAGGTGATCTCCTCCGACTTCTGCCGTGGACTGGTCAGCGACGACGAGAACGACCAGGGCGCCACCAGGGACGCCTTCGACGTGCTGCACTACATCGCCGGCAAGCGGCTGGCCGCCGGCCGCCGCACGGTCGTCGACGCGACCAGCGTGCAGCAGGAGTCCCGGCGCCAGCTGATCGACCTGGCGAAGAAGTACGACGTCCTGCCCGTCGCGATCGTCCTCGACGTGCCCGAGGAGGTGTGCGCCGAGCGCAACGCGGCCCGCACCGACCGGGCCGACATGCCCCGCCGGGTCATCCAGCGCCACGTCCGCGAACTCCGCCGCTCCCTCAGGCACCTGGAGCGCGAGGGCTTCCGGAAGGTGCACGTCCTGCGCGGGGTGGAGGAGGCCGAGTCGGCGACCGTCGTCACCGAGAAGCGGTTCAACGACCTGACCCACCTCACCGGCCCCTTCGACATCGTCGGCGACATCCACGGCTGCTCCACCGAACTGGAGGCCCTGCTCGCCAAGCTGGGCTACGCCGACGGCGTGCACCCCGAGGGCCGCACCGCCGTGTTCGTCGGCGACCTCGTCGACCGCGGACCGGACAGCCCCGGTGTGCTGCGCCGGGTCATGTCGATGGTGGGGTCCGGCAACGCCCTGTGCGTGCCCGGCAACCACGAGAACAAGTACGGCCGCCACCTCAAGGGCCGCAAGGTCCAGCACACCCACGGACTCGCCGAGACCATCGAGCAGATGGCGGGCGAGAGCGAGGAGTTCACCCGGCAGGTACGGGAGTTCATCGACGGACTCGTCAGCCACTACGTCCTCGACGGCGGCCGGCTGGTCGTCTGCCACGCCGGGCTGCCCGAGAAGTACCACGGCCGCACATCCGGCCGGGTCCGCTCGCACGCCCTGTACGGCGACACCACCGGCGAGACCGACGAGTTCGGCCTGCCGGTGCGCTACCCGTGGGCCGAGGACTACCGGGGCCGGGCGGCCGTCGTCTACGGCCACACGCCGGTCCCGGAGGCCAGCTGGCTCAACAACACCATCTGCCTGGACACCGGTGCGGTCTTCGGCGGCAAGCTCACCGCGCTGCGCTGGCCGGAGCGGGAACTGGTCGACGTACCGGCCGAGCGGGTCTGGTACGAGCCGGCCAGGCCGCTGCGCACCGAGGCGCCCGGCGGTCACGACGGGCGCCCGCTGGACCTGGCCGACGTGCAGGGCCGGCGGGCCGTGGAGACCCGGTACCAGGGCAGGGTCGCGGTCCGTGAGGAGAACGCGGCGGCCGCCCTGGAGGTGATGAGCCGTTTCGCGGTCGACCCGCGCCTGCTGCCCTACCTGCCGCCGACCATGGCGCCCACGGCGACCAGTCACGTCGAGGGCTACCTGGAGCACCCGGCGGAGGCGTTCGCGCAGTACGCGCAGGACGGCGTCGCCCGGGTCGTGTGCGAGGAGAAGCACATGGGCTCGCGGGCGGTGGCCCTGGTGTGCCGGGACGCGGAGACCGCGCACCGCCGCTTCGGCGTCCCGCTCGGGCCCACCGGCTCCCTGTACACCCGCACCGGACGCCCGTTCTTCGACGACGGGTCCGTCACCGAGGAGATCCTCGGCCGGATCCGCGGCGCGGTCGACGCGGCCGGACTCTGGGACGAACTCGCCACCGACTGGCTCCTGCTGGACGCCGAACTGCTGCCCTGGTCGCTCAAGGCCGGCGGTCTGCTGCGCACCCAGTACGCGGCGGTGGGAGCCGCTTCCGGAGCGGTGTTCCCCGGCGCGCTGGCCGCCCTGGAGGGCGCGTCGGCACGCGGTGTGGACGTCGGCGGACTGCTCGCCCGGCAGCGCGGCCGCGCCGCCGACGCGGCCGCGTTCACCGACGCCTACCGCCGGTACTGCTGGACCACCGAGGGCCTGGACGGGGTCCACCTGGCCCCCTTCCAGATCCTCGCGGTCCAGGGCCGCAGCCTCGCCGCGCTCCCGCACGACGAGCAGCTCGCCCTGCTGGACCGGATGGTGGAGCACGACCCGTCGGGCCTTCTGCGGACCACCCGGCGCCTGCACGTCGACACCGGCGACCCGGAGTCGGTCGGTGCCGGTGTCGACTGGTGGCTGGAGATGACCGGCCGGGGCGGCGAGGGCATGGTCGTCAAGCCGCTCGGCGCGGTGGTGCGCGACCCCAAGGGCCGGCTGGTCCAGCCCGGCATCAAGTGCCGGGGCCGCGAGTACCTGCGGATCATCTACGGTCCCGAGTACACCCGCCCGGACAACCTGGCACGCCTGCGGAACCGGTTCCTGAACCACAAGCGGTCCCTGGCGGTCCGCGAGTACGCCCTGGGTCTGGAGGCCCTGGACCGCCTCGCGGAGGGCGAGCCGCTGTGGCGGGTCCACGAGGCGGTGTTCGGGGTGCTGGCCCTGGAGTCGGAGCCGGTCGACCCCCGGCTGTGAGGCCGGCGGGCCGCGGCCTCAGCCCACCAGCCTCAGCCGGTGGGCGCAGGCCCCGACCCGGACCGTCTGCCCCCAGGTGAGTTCCAGGGCGTCGGTCTCGATGCCGTCGCCGAAGGCGATCAGACGGTCCGACTCGACGGTGAGCGTCAGGGACGCCGAGGCGGTCAGCTCGCCGGCGACCAGGGAGGTCCCGGTCACCGGCGAGGGCCAGGCCTCCCGGACGAACCACAGCAGGCGGTCCTCGGTGGGGGAGGGCAGCGTCAGCCGGGCGCCGCGCTCCTGCCACAGCGAGCGCAGCCAGCCGGTGGCCCCGGTGCCGGTGCCCACCAGCACTCCGGAGGAAGCCTGGGCCTCGACGACACCCCCGTCGACTTCGAGGCCCAGGCGGTATCGGGCGGTCTGATGACCGGCGGTTCCCAGATAGATCTCGTTGAGCGCCACGAGCCGTTGCGTGTCGTCGGCCACGGCCTCGACCATCGTCAGTTCGTCGGCGCGGGCCGCGGCGGCGGACGCCAGCAGCGTGGCCGCGTGCTCCGGCCGGTGCCGTACCAGCACCCCGGGGTTGCGGCCGGGGTCGGTGTCGATGCCGATCACCGGCTGGCCGTCCAGGTACTTGGCCACGTTCGCCACCAGGCCGTCCTGGCCCACCACCAGGACCACGTCCTCGGGCGCGAACAGGAAGCGGTCCAGGTCGGCCCGCTCGACGCGGGCCTGGCGCCAGTTCAACGGGATCGCCGCGGCCACCTCGGCGAGCGCCCGCCCCGTCCTGCGGTGCCGCTCCGCGATCTCCTCGATGTCCCGTCCCCGGGTGGAGAGGAAGAAGGCGGCCTGCCCGTGGGTGCCGTGGTGGGCGACCAGTTCGTCGTACTCGGTGGTCCGGTGGACGAGGACCACCCGCGGCGCGAGACTCACGACCCCGCCTTTGCTGGGCCGCTCGCGGTGGGCCGGTGTGGCGCCGGGCGGGTGGTCACGACTCCTCCGTCGCGCCCAGCTTCGCCAGCAGCCCCGTCAGCACGTCCGGCGACACGGTGATGCTGTCGATGCGCGGCAGGTTCTCGGCGAGCCGGGTGCCGGTGAGCGCGTGCAGCGTGGCCACGTCCACCTCGCCGTGCACCCGCAGCCAGGCCGCCTGGGCCGCGGCCCGCGCCTCGCCGGTCTCCCGGGCACCCTCGGCCTCGGCCCGCGCGAGCGTGACGGCACGGGCCGCCTCGGCCTCGCCCAGCTTCACCGAGCGGGCCGCCTCCGCCTCCGCGAGCCGTACCGTACGCGCCGCCTCGGCCTCGGCGAGCTTCACCGAGCGGGCCGCCTCCGCCTGCGCGCGCACCGCGTCGGCCGCCGCGTGCTCCTCCGCCTCGCGGCGCGTGTTGGTGCCCCGCTGCTCGACCAACTGCTCCTCGCGGCGGGCCAGTTCGATCTGGCTGGCCAGCTCGTTCTCGGCGATGGTGCGCTCCCGCTCCACGGCCACCGCGCGCCGCTCGTAGGTGGCCCGGTCCGCCTCCTGCTGGATCTGCTCGCGGGCCGGGGTGCGCAGCGCCCGCTCCACCTCGGGTTCCGGCCGCAGCGCCATCACGCGCACGGCCACCACCTCGATCCCGGTGGCCGGCAGCCGGGGCTCCGCCCCGAGACCCTGCGCGATCCGCTCCCGGACCGCCGCCACCCCGTCGACCAGCGCGGACGCCAGCGGAGTGCGGGCCAGCACGGCCAGCGCGTGCTGCTGGGCGGTCTCGGTGAGCAGGGTGCCCAGCTGTTCCAGCGGGGTGCCGCGCCAGACTCCGGTGCCGGGGTCGATCGAGAAGTCGAGGCGGGCGGCCGCCAGCGCCGGGTCGCCGATCCGGTACGTGACCGTGGCCTGCACCGCGACGTCCTGGAAGTCGGCCGTGCGGGCGTGGAAGGTCATCGCCAGTTCGCGGTCGTCGACCGGTATCTCGGAGATCGCCGCGGTCAGCGCGCGGAACCAGAAGCTGATGCCGGTGCCGTCGTGCAGCAGCTTGCCGTCCCGGTGGTGCCTGATGTGCGCCGTCGGGGCGCCGCGCAGATGACGCCGTCCCAGCCGCCGGGTGATGTCGGCCATGAAAAGTCCCCCTCGCAATTTAGAGTCAACATGACAATAATCGCCCCCGTTCCGCTTGTCGTCAAGAGGACGACAACAGAAACGGTCGACCTGGGGGTGAATCCGGTCCCCGATGGTCAGGATGGAGTCATGGGATTCCATGTCGACTCCGAAGCCGGGCGGCTGCGCCGCGTCATCCTGCACCGGCCGGATCTGGAGCTCAAAAGGCTCACCCCCAGCAACAAGGACGCCCTCCTCTTCGACGACCTCCTGTGGGTGCGCCGGGCCAGGGCCGAGCACGACGGGTTCGCGGACGTGCTCCGGGACCGCGGGGTCGCCGTCCACCTCTTCGGCGACCTGCTCACCGAGACGCTGGCGATCCCGGCGGCTCGCGCCCTGGTCCTGGACCGGGTCTTCGAGGAGAAGGAGTACGGCCCGCTCGCCACCGGCCACCTGCGCGCCGCCTTCGAGAACCTGCCCGCGCCGCAGCTGGCCGAGGCGCTGGTCGGCGGCATGACCAAACGCGAGTTCCTGGACGGGCACGCGGAGCCCACCTCGGTCCGCTTCCACGTCATGGACCTCGACGACTTCCTGCTGCAGCCCCTGCCCAACCACCTCTTCACCCGGGACACCTCCGCCTGGGTCTACGACGGCGTCTCCATCAACGCCATGCGCTGGCCGGCCCGGCAGCGCGAGACCGTGCACTTCGAGGCGATCTACCGGCACCACCCGCTCTTCCGTGACGAGACGTTCCACGTGTGGTCGGAGGGGCAGGCCGCCTATCCCTCCACCATCGAGGGCGGTGACGTCCTGGTGATCGGCGGCGGCGCGGTCCTGATCGGCATGAGCGAGCGCACCACCCCGCAGGCTGTGGAGATGCTCGCGCACGAGCTGTTCGCGGCGGGCTCCGCGCGGACCATCGTGGCCCTCGACATGCCGAAGGGGCGCGCGTTCATGCACCTCGACACCGTGATGACGATGGTCGACGGCGACACCTTCACCCAGTACGCCGGGCTCGGCATGCTCCGCTCGTACACCATCGAACCGGGCGGCGGCGACAAGGAGCTGAAGGTCACCGACCATCCGCCGGAGCACATGCACCGCGCGATCGCCGCCGCCCTCGGCCTCAGCGAGATCCGGGTCCTCACCGCCACCCAGGACGTGCACGCGGCCGAGCGCGAGCAGTGGGACGACGGCTGCAACGTGCTCGCCGTCGAACCCGGCGTGGTCGTCGCCTACGAACGCAACGCGACCACCAACACCCACCTGCGCAAGCAGGGCATCGAGGTGATCGAGATCCCGGGCAGCGAGCTGGGCCGGGGGCGGGGCGGCCCGCGGTGCATGAGCTGCCCGGTGGAGCGGGACGCCGTATAGGACGCGGGGGAACGCGGGGGAGGGGCGCGGGGGGCCGGAGGGGAAACAAGGGCCTGTATAGAAATGTGTAACGTCGTATAGACTTCCAAAAGTCCCCGCGTCGACCCCTACTGCTGGAGCGCCCCCATGGCGACAGTCCCGACCGCCCTCGCCGGCCGCCACTTCCTCAAGGAGCTGGACTTCACCGAGGAGGAGTTCCGCGGGCTCATCGGGCTGGCCGCCGAGCTGAAGGCGGCCAAGAAGGCCGGGACCGAGACGCGGTACCTGAGCGGCAAGAACATCGCGCTGGTCTTCGAGAAGACCTCCACCCGGACCCGCTGCGCCTTCGAGGTCGCCGCCGCCGACCAGGGCGCCGTCACCACCTACCTCGACCCGTCCGGCTCGCAGATCGGGCACAAGGAGTCGGTGAAGGACACCGCCCGGGTGCTGGGCCGGATGTTCGACGCGATCGAGTACCGCGGGCACGGCCAGGGTGTCGTGGAGGAGCTGGCCGCCTTCGCCGGAGTGCCGGTCTACAACGGCCTCACCGACGAGTGGCACCCCACCCAGATGCTCGCCGACGTGCTCACCATGACCGAGCACAGCGACAAGCCGCTCGACACCATGGCCTTCGCCTACCTCGGCGACGCCCGCTACAACATGGGCAACTCCTACCTCGTCACCGGCGCGCTGCTCGGCATGGACGTGCGGATCGTGGCGCCCCGGCTGCTGTGGCCGGCCGGCGCCATCGTGGAGCTGGCCGAGCGGCTCGCCGCGGCCTCCGGCGCCCGGATCACGCTCACCGAGGACATCAAGGACGGCGTGCGCGGCGCCGACTTCATCGCCACCGACGTATGGGTGTCCATGGGCGAGCCCAAGGAGGTGTGGGACGAGCGGATCGCGCTGCTCGGCCCCTACGCCGTGACCATGGACGTGCTGCGCGCCAGCGGCAACCCCGACGTCAAGTTCCTGCACTGCCTGCCGGCCTTCCACGACCTGGGCACCGACGTCGGCCGGGAGATCTACGAGCGCCACGGCCTGACCGAGCTGGAGGTCACCGACGAGGTGTTCGAGTCCGAGCACTCGGTCGTCTTCGACGAGGCCGAGAACCGGATGCACACCATCAAGGCGGTGCTGGTGGCCACGCTCGGCTGACCGCCGTCGTACCGCGCACGCCCCACCAGGCCTTATTCTGTCCGGCGGCCCGGCACCACCCCAGCCGCGGCCGCCACGGCGACCGACCCGGATCGCACCCGCACCACCAGAAACGAGCACCACCCGCATGCCCCGCATCAAGTCCCCCCACCTGCTCGTCGCCGAATCCGGCGCCGACCGCGCGGGCCATGGCCTCCGCCGCACCATGGGCCTCTTCCAGCTGATCTGCTTCGGCATCGGCGCGATCGTCGGCACCGGCATCTTCGTCGGACTCTCCGACTCGGTCGCCCAGGCCGGCCCGGCCGTCGTGGTCTCCTTCGTCCTCGCCGCGATCACCTGCGTCTTCACGGCCCTCTCCTTCGCCGAGCTGGGCGGCGCGATCCCGGTCTCCGGATCGTCGTACTCCTTCGCCTACGCCGGTCTCGGCGAGTCCACCGCGTTCCTGGTCGGCTGGTGCCTGCTCCTGGAGTACGGCATCTCCATCTCGGCCGTCGCGGTCGGCTGGAGCCAGTACGTCAACGAACTGCTGCACAGCCTCACCGGCCTCCAGCTCCCGCACGCCGTGTCCGCGGGGCCAGGCGACGGCGGGATCGTGAACCTGCCCGCCGTGATCGTCATCGCGATGGCCGCCGTGCTGCTGGTCCGCGGGGTCCGGGAGAGCGCCCGCGCGACCGCGGCGATGGCGGCCGTGAAGCTCGTCATCCTGGTGGCCTTCTGCGCGATCGGCTTCAGCGCCTTCAAGGACGGCAACCTCGTGCCGTTCTCCCCGGCCGGGCTCGGCGGCATCGGCGCGGGCACCACCGCCGCGTTCTTCTCCTACATCGGCTTCGACGCCATCACCACGGCCGGCGAGGAGGCCAAGAATCCGCGCCGGGACATCCCGGTCGCGATCCTCGTCTGCATGGGCGTGGTCACGCTGCTCTACTGCGCCGTCGCCCTGGCCGCGACCGGCGCCATCGGCGGCGACCAGGTGGCCGGGCGCCCCGCGGCCCTGTCCTACGTGGTCAACCAGGTCACCGGGTCCACGATCGGCGGCGGTGTGATCGCCTTCGGCGCGGTCGTCGCCATCGCCTCCGTCGTCCTCGCGGTGATGTACGGCCAGACCCGCATCCTCATGTCGATGTCCCGGGACGGACTGATCCCGCGCGTCTTCGAGAAGGTCTCCCCGAAGACGGCCACCCCGGTCGCGGGAACGCTGATCGTCGCGCTCGTCTTCGCGCTGCCCGCGGCCTTCGCGTCGCTGGACGCGGTGATGAACCTGTGCACCATCGGGACCCTCGCCATCATGGCGGTGGTGAACGTCGTGGTGATCGCGCTGCGCCGCCGCGAACCCGCCCTGGCCCGCACCTTCCGGGTCCCGCTGTACCCCGTGGTGCCGCTGCTGGGCGTCGGCTTCTGCCTGTACCTGATGTACGAGACGGGCTGGACGACCTGGGTCCAGTTCGCCGTCTTCCTCGCGGTGGGCCTGCTGGTCTACGTCGGCTACGGGCGCCGGAACTCCACGCTGGCGCGCGCCGCGGCGGTCACGCCGGACGCCACTGACGCGGTACTGCAGGAAGCCTGAACCACACCGCCTTGCCGGACTCGGTGGGGCGGTGGCCGCAGGAGGCGCTGAGGGCGCGGATCAGCAGCAGGCCGCGCCCGCCCTCCTCCATCGGGTCGGGTTCCTCGATCACCGGGCGGGTCAGGTGGCCGGGCGGCGCCGGGTCCGGGTCGTGCACCTCGACCTTGCAGCCGCCCGGCATCAGCTCGACGACCAGCTCTATCGGGCCCTTGCCCGCGGTGTGCTCGACGGCGTTGGCGACCAGCTCCGCGGTGAGCAGCTCGGCGGTGTCGGGGTCCGCCGCGTGGCCGGCCTCCTCCATCGCCGAACGCACCAGGGCACGGGCGACCGGCACGGCCGCGACGGTGTGCGGCAGCGCGATGCGCCAGGAGGCGGCGGCGGAAGGTGGTTCGTACACGGCGATTCCGTTCATGGCGCAGGCGATCACTGCTTGTCCTGCTTTCAACTGTAGGAATGGTACGGGTCCGCTCCCGGAACCCGTCGCCGGGCCCCGGGCGGGGCCTGCGGCCCGGTACCCCGCTGACTACCCAGCGCGGTGCGCCGTTCCGCACGCGCGATCCGGCTGTTACGGCGTTATCGACACGCCGTGACGTTGTGACCGGCCGGACCCGCCGCCCGGTACCGCGAAGAGCCCCCGGCAGCCGCCGGGGGCTCTTCGCGGTACCGGGCGGGAGGCGGGATCAGGCGAGGTCGACCATCCCCGCGGTCAGCGTCGCGCCGTCCGCCGGATCGATCAGGATGAACGCGCCGGTGCGCCGGGACACCGCGTAGGCGTCCAGCGGCACCGGTTCGGCGCTGCGCAGGGTGATCCGGCCCAGGTCGTTCGCGGTCAGCTCGGTCGCGCCCGCCAGGTCCCGCACGATCGCCTTGACGGTCCGCGTGGTGTGCCTGAGCAGCACCCGGTCGCCGACCCTGAGGGGCCGGTCGGCCAGGTGGCACACGGCCGCGGTGACGTCCTGGGTGAGCACGGGCGCCTCCGGCCCGGCCGTGATCATGTCGCCGCGGGACACGTCCCGTTGGTCCGCCAGGCGCACCCCGATCGACTGCGGTGCGTGCGCGGCCCCGGCGGCGGTGCCCAGCACGTCGATCCCGGCGATCTCCGAGGTCGCTCCGGACGGGTGCACGATGACCCGGTCACCGACCCGCAGCGAGCCGGAGACCAGCTGGCCCGCGTAGTACCGGACGTCGCCGTGCCGGATGACGTACTGGACCGGGAAACGGGCCGGGGCGTCGGCCGCGTCCGCGGCGACCGGCACGCGCTCCAGGAACTCCAGCAGGGCCGGGCCGTCGTACCAGTCCATGGCCGTGGACCGGTCGACCACGTTGTCGCCGACCAGCGCGGAGACCGGGATTGCGGTGACCTCGGGAAGTCCCAGCTCGGCGGTCTGCGCGGCGAAGTCGGCGACGATCCGCTCGAACCCGGCCCGCTCGTAGCCGACCAGGTCCATCTTGTTGACGGCGAGGACGACGTGGGGGACGCGGAGGAGGGCGGCGATGGCGGCGTGGCGGCGGGTCTGTTCGACGACGCCGTTGCGGGCGTCGACGAGGACGACGGTGAGTTCGGCGGTGGAGGCGCCGGTGACCATGTTGCGGGTGTACTGCACGTGGCCTGGGGTGTCGGCGAGGATGAAGCGGCGTTTCGGGGTGGCGAAGTAGCGGTAGGCGACGTCGATGGTGATGCCCTGTTCGCGTTCGGCGCGCAGGCCGTCGGTGAGGAGGGCGAGGTCGGGGGTGTCCTGGCCGCGGGAGGCGGAGGCGCGTTCGACGGCTTCCAGCTGGTCGGTGAGGACGGACTTGGAGTCGTGCAGGAGTCGTCCGACGAGGGTGGACTTGCCGTCGTCGACCGACCCGGCGGTCGCGAACCGCAGCAAGGTGGTCTCGGTCAGGCCGAGTTCCGTGGTGGTCGTGCTCATCTCTAGAAGTACCCCTCGCGCTTGCGGTCTTCCATCGCGGCCTCGGAGAGCTTGTCGTCGGCGCGGGTGGCGCCGCGCTCGGTGAGCCGGGACGCGGCGATCTCGGCGATGACGGCGTCCAGCGTGCCGGCGTGCGAATCGACCGCGCCGGTGCAGGACATGTCTCCGACGGTCCGGTAGCGCACCTGGCGCTTCTCCACCGTCTCGCCGTCGCGCGGGCCGCCCCACTCGCCGGCGGTCAGCCACATCCCGTCGCGCCGGAACACCTCGCGCTCGTGGGCGAAGTAGATCTGGGGGAGGTCGATGGCTTCGCGGGCGATGTACTGCCAGACGTCGAGTTCGGTCCAGTTGGAGAGGGGGAAGACGCGGACGTGTTCGCCGGGGGCGTGGCGTCCGTTGTAGAGGTTCCACAGTTCGGGGCGCTGGCGGCGGGGGTCCCACTGGGAGAACTCGTCGCGCAGGGAGAAGACGCGTTCCTTGGCGCGTGCTTTCTCCTCGTCGCGGCGGCCGCCGCCGAAGACGGAGTCGAACTTCTCGTGCTGGATCTTCTCGGTGAGGGGGAGGGTCTGGAGGGGGTTGCGGGTGCCGTCGGGGCGTTCTTTGAGGACTCCGCGGTCGATGTAGTCCTGGACGGAGGCGACGTGGAGGCGCAGTCCGTGTGCGGTGACGACGCGGTCGCGGTAGTCGAGGACTTCGGGGAAGTTGTGGCCGGTGTCCACGTGGAGGAGGGAGAAGGGGATCGTCGCGGGGGCGAAGGCTTTGAGGGCGAGGTGGAGCATGACGATGGAGTCCTTGCCGCCGGAGAAGAGGATCACCGGCCGTTCGAACTCGCCCGCCACCTCGCGGAAGATGTGGACCGCCTCGGACTCCAGCGCGTCCAGATGGGACAGGGCGAAGGTGCTCACGCCAGCCCCCGTTCCACCAGCAGTGCGTGCACCGCGTCCGCCGACTCCTGCGGGGTCTGGTCCTCGGTGCGCAGGACGAGCGCCGGATCGGCGGGCGGCTCGTACGGGTCGTCGACGCCGGTCAGCCCGGACAGTTCGCCCGCGGCCTGCCGGGCGTACAGCCCCTTCACGTCACGCTCGCTGCACACCTCGACCGGGGTCGCGACATGCACCTCCAGGTACGGCGTGCCGCTCTTCTCGTGCCGGACGCGGACCGCCTCGCGGCTGTCGGCGTACGGGGCGATGACCGGGACGACGCTGAGCACGCCGTTGCGGGCCAGCACCTCGGAGACCAGTCCGATGCGCTGCACGTTGGTGTTGCGGTCCTCCCGGGAGAAGCCGAGACCGGCCGAGAGGAAGCGGCGGATCTCGTCGCCGTCGAGCACCTCCACGCGGTGTCCCTGGGCCTTGAGGCGATCCCCCAGCAGCCGGGCGATCGTCGTCTTGCCCGCGCTCGGCAGCCCCGTCAGCCAGACCGTGGCCCCCTGAGCCTTTGGCGTGGTGGTCATGCGCAACAGACCTCTTCCTTACCGTCTCGTCCAGCCCGCGTACGACCCGTCGAAGAGTAGGTAAGAAGTCTGAGAGGAGTGGTTAAGGAAGCTGAGGTTTAGCTGAGTGACACATGGTGGGCAAGAGGTCACGGCTTCGTGCAACGAACATTTCACAACCGGACACCCCTTCACGGTCCGGCCGTCCGTCCCGCACGGTCCCGTTGCCTCACGAGCGCTCCCCGCGGGCCGGCTTCCTCACAGGCCCGCGAAAGCACCGCCCGCGTCCCGCAGCCGTTCGTGCAGCGCCCGGAAGACGGCGGCCGAACGGGTGCCCGGCCAGTCGGCGGGCAGCAGGGCCGTCGGCAGCCCCGGATCGGTGTACGGCAGGTGCCGCCAGGAGTCCAGGGCGAGCAGGTAGTCGCGGTAGGCGTCCTCGGGCGGGGTGTCGCTCCGGTGCTCCCAGCCGCGCAGCACCGGCTCGTGGTCGTCGAGGAACTGCTCGTGCGCCTTGGCGATCGCGGTCAGGTCCCACCAGCGGGCGACCGCCTCGGCGGTGGGCGCGAAGCCGAGGTGTTCGCCGCGGAAGAAGTCCACGTACGGGTCGAGACCGAGCCGGCACAGGGTGTGCCGGGTCTCCTCGAACAGCCGGGCCGGGGCGATCCACACGCCGGGCGCGGCCGTGCCGAAGCCGAGTCCGGCCAGCCGTGAGCGCAGCACGTGCCGCTTCTGCCGTTCCGACTCGGGCACCGAGAACACCGCGAGCACCCAGCCCGCGTCCCGCGGTGCCGGCGCCGCGTACACCCGCCGGTCGCCGTCGTCCAGCAACTGGCGGGCCTCGTCGGAGAGTTCGTAGGCGGCCGCGCCCTGCTCGGTGCGTGTCGGGGCCAGCAGGCCGCGCCGTTTGAGCCGGGACACCGACGACCGTACGGAAGGGGCGTCCACGCCGACGGCGGCCAGCAGCCGGATCAGCTCGGCCACGGGCACCGGGCCGGGCAGGAAGCGGCCGTACGCGCCGTACAGCGTGACGATGAGGGACCTCGGGGCGTGGTGCTCGGACACGTTGATCATTTTAGGTCCACGGCATCACCGCTGGTCACATCAGGTACGGGGCTGAACGTGAGTCAGGATTCCGGGGGAGGGGACCGGCGGGGCGTCCGGGGGCGCCGGGACTCGGCGCGTGACCGCGCGCCCGGTCAGGCGGCGACGACGAGCCCTCCGGCCGGGCCGCGGTGCGGCTCGGCCACACTGCCGTCGGGGCGCAGCTCGCCCGTGTCGTCGAAGACGATCGCCCCGTCGCACAGCAGGGACCAGCCCTGCTCGGGGTGGGCGGCGACGACGTGCGGGAGGCCATGGCCGGCCGTCGCGCTCGGGAACGGGTGGGAACACATGGCGCACCTCCACGGGGCTGCCGCCGGCACGGTCGCCGACCGGCATGACCAGACCATGCTCCCGCCGTGAACGGTACGGAACCACCCGCCGCGACCTGTGACAACACACGGACAACTCCCGGACGCCCCCACGACGGCCGCCGCACGTCCGCGACGCGACCGGCGGCGTCGGCCGGGCCGGGACGCGCCACCGAAGGGGTGACGGTCACGCCTCCCGGGCCGGACGCCCGGTATCCAGGGCGCATGCCCACACCACGACCCGGGAAGGATGTCATGCCCCTACGTCCCGTCCTCGCCACCGCCCTCGGTTCCGCCGCCCTGCTCTGCGCCGCCGTCGGCCCCGCGACCGCCGCCCCCGCCGCCCCCGCGAAGTCCGTCACCGCCTCCGCCGAGTCCGTCACCGTCGACGCCACCGGCCGTCTGGCCGACGACGGCACGGTCACCCTCTCCGGCACCTACACCTGCACCGACGCCACCGGCCCGGTGTTCGTCAGCTCCTCCGTCAGCCAGGACTCGCCGACCAGCCGGCACGGCGTCGGCGGCACGCGGGCCGTGTGCGACGGCGCCGAGCACCACTGGGAGAACACCGGCAAGGTGACCTCCGAGAAGTTGGAGCCGGGCGCCGCCCGCGTCGAGGCCACGATCATGGAGCTGCGCCCGGCGGGCGGCCTGCCGCTGCCCTTCTTCCACGTCACCCGGCAGCAGGACGTCAAACTCGCCAAGGGCTGAGACGCCGTCCCGGACGGCCCGGCACCCGAGGAGTGCCGGGCCGGGTCACCCGCGGATCACCGGGACAGCAGCTCCCGGACGGCGGAGGCGACCTCGTCCGGTGCCTCCTCCGCCATGAAGTGCCCGCAGTCCACGGTCCGGTGCTCCAGCTCCGGGGCCCAGGCCCGCCACAGCGCGGCCGCGTCGTAGCCGAGGGCCGCGCCCCAGTCCTGCTGGAGCACGGTCACCGGCATGCCCAGCACCCGCCCCGCGGCCCGGTCGGCCAGATCGTGCTCGGTGTCGACACCGGCCGAGGCCCGGTAGTCGGCCACGATCGAGGGCACCGCCGCCCGGCAGGCCGCGAGATAGGCGGCGCGGACGTCGGCCGGGATCGCCGCGGGGTCACGGGTCCACAGGTCGAGGAAGTGACCGAAGAACAGGTCCGGGGCGGCGCCGATCAGCCGCTCGGGCAGGCCCGGGGGCTGGGCCGTCAGGTAGAGGTGGAAGGCGACGGCGGCGGAGCGGCCGTGCAGCACCTCCCACATGTCCGCGGTGGGCAGCACGTCGAGGAGCGCCAGGTGCGTCACGGCGTCCGGGTGGTCCAGGCCCGCCCGGAAGGCGACCAGCGCGCCCCGGTCGTGCCCGGCCAGCGCGAACCGCTCGTGGCCGAGGGCACGGGCGAGCGCCACGACGTCGGCGGCCATGGTCCGCTTCGCGTACGCCAGCCCGTCCACGTCGGCCGGTTTGTCACTGGCGCCGTAGCCGCGCAGGTCGGGACAGATCACGGTGTGCTCGCGGGCGAGGCCGGCGGCCACCCGCCGCCACATCAGGTGGGTCTGCGGGAAGCCGTGCAGCAGGACGACCGGGCTGCCGGTGCCGCCGACGAGGGCGTGCAGCCGGACGCCGTCCGCCACGGGGACACGGTGCGTGGTGAAGCCGGGGAAGTTCATGCGCCGAGACTCCCGTGCGTGAGTCAGCAACCGGTCAGCACGCACCTGGGCGGCGTCCGCCGGACGACCGGATCTACCGTGGGGCGGGTGAGGACGGACCAGTTCGGCTTCGGTGTGCTCGGACCCGTGGTGGCCGAGCGCGCCGGTGCCCCGCTCGCTCTGAAGGGCCCCCGGCACCGTGCCGTGCTGGCCCGGCTGATCGTGGCCCGCGGACGGGTCGTGCCGGTGGCCCGGCTGGTCGCCGACCTCTGGGACGAGCCGCCGCCCACCGCCGTCAGCGCCGTCCGCACCTTCGTCGGCGACCTGCGCCGGGCCCTCGAACCCGGCCGCCCGCCCCGCACCCCGGCCCGGATCCTGGTCACCGACGGCCCCGGCTACGCCCTGCGCACGGAAGCCGGGACGGTGGACGCCTGGCGGTTCGAGACCGCCGTGGACACCGCCGTACCGGAGGAGCCCGGCCGGGCCGCCCGGCTGCTGCGGGACGCGCTGGAGCTGTGGCGGGGGCCGGCCTACGCCGAGTTCGCCGACGAGCGGTGGTGCCGGGGCGAGCGGACCCGGCTGGCCGAGCTGCGGCTGCGGGCGGTCGAACAGCGGGCCGGGGCGCTGCTCGCCGGAGGGCGCCCGGCCGAGGCGGTCCCCGACCTGGACGCCCACCTCGCCGGGCACCCGTGGCGCGAGGAGGGCTGGCGGCTGCTCGCGCTCGCCCTCTACCGCACCGGCCGGCAGGGCGACGCCCTCGCCGTGCTGCGCCGGGCCCGCGCGACCCTCGCCGACCAGCTGGGGCTCGATCCGGGCCCGGCACTGCGGCGGCTGGAGGCCGGCATCCTCGCGCAGGACCCCGCCCTGGACGCGGTACGCGAGGATGCGGCGGCACGGGTGTGGACGCGGGCCACCGAGGCGTACGACCGTACCGTCGCCGCGGGCGCACGGGCCCGGCTCGAATCGACCGTCGGCCTGCTGCGCACCCTCGCGGTGACCGGCTCCGGCGGTCTCGCCGCCGCCCGCGAACACCGCCTCGCGGCGATCACCGCCGCCGAGGAACTGGGCGACCCCGAACTGACCGCACGGGTCATCGGCGCCTACGACGTCCCGGCCGTCTGGACCCGCTCCGACGATCCGGCGGCCGCCCGCCGCGTCACCGAGGCCGCCGAACGCGCCCTGGCCCGGCTGCCCGTGACCCCGGCCCAGGACGCCGCCCGCTGCCGGCTCCTCGCCACGGTCGCCCTGGAGACCCGCGGCACCCGGTCGGCCCGCGCCGCCGAGGCCGCCGCGGAGGCGGAACGCCTGGCCCGCCGGCTCGACGATCCGGCCCTGCTCGCCTTCGCCCTCAACGGCGTCTTCATGCAGTCCTGCGCCCGCGCCGGCCTCGCCCCGCGCCGCGACGCCCTCGGCACCGAACTGATCGCCCTGGCAGCCCGGCACGGCCTGGTCACCTACGAGGTCCTCGGCCACCTGATCCGGGTACAGGCCCGCGCGGGCCTCGCCGACCTCGCCACCGCCGACGCGCACGCCGAGGCGGCCGACCGGCTGGCCGACCGCCGGGAACTGCCGCTGGTCCGCGTGTTCACGCACGGCTACCGGGCGCTGCGGCTGGCCGCGACCGGGCGGGCGGACCGCGCCGAGGCCGCCTACCGCGCGGTCGACCGGCTGCTGGACGGGCCCGGCATGCCCGGCGTGCGCGCCGGACTCCTCCCTCTCGCCCTGCTGTGCCTCCGGCTCGCCGAGCGGCCGTACGGCATCCGCGCCGCCCTCGACCCGGCCGCCGACTGGGGGCCGTACCTGCCCTGGATCCGCCCCGGCCTCGCGCTCGCCGCCGACGGCGAGCGGGCCGCCCGCGAGGCGCTGCGCGAGCTGCCGGAGCCGCCCGCCGACCTCATGCAGGAGGCCCTGTGGTGTGCCGTGGCGGCCGCCGCCCTGGCGGCCGGTGACCGCCGGGCCCTGCTCCGCTGCCGGGACGGGCTGCGCCCGGCGGCCGGCCAACTCGCCGGAGCGGCAGGCGGCCTGCTGACGGCCGGCCCGGTCGACACCTGGCTGACGACGATCGACGAAGCGCTGGCCCAGGGCGTGTTGCGAAAGTCCCGTCTGCCGCGCGACTTTCGCAACACGCTCTAGGCGTCCCGGCCGGCCGGTCCCTCCGTCGCCCGCGGGGCGCAGCGAGGCCGACGGGTCCGGCCGGACCGGCGCCGGGGCCCCGGCGCGCACCGTGGCCGCAACGCCCGGCGGCCTCCCGCCGTCTCGGGCCGAGGGCGCGCGCCTGGCGCCGCCGTCCTCCGCCGCCGTCCTCCGCCCGCGCCCGGCCGGACCCGTCCCGACCCGCTCACCGGGGGCTGCACACCGTCCGGGGCGCGGCCTTTCCCGGGGCGCCCTGGGCGTCCTGCACCCGCTGGAGGTCCCGCAGCAGGCCCGCGGTGCCGGGGTCCTGGCCGTCGGCGACCCGGGCGATGGTCTGCAGGACCGCCTCGTAGAAGGCGTCCCGTACGGCCGGTGCCATGACGTCCGAGGCGTCCAGGCAGCGCGGGCCCTCCCGGAGCCGTTCGGCGATCTCGTGGGCGACCTCGTCGTCCCGCGGGGTGACCTCCCGGTTCGCCGAGAAGAAGTCCGCCGACGTGGCCCACTCCTGCTGGCCGTCCCGGGAGGCCAGCAGCCTCACCAGCTCCCGTGCCTGGGGGCGGTCGCTGAACAGGGCCGCGAAGTCACCGGTGACCTCGTGGGCCTGCACCCGGCCGCCACCCGGCAGCAGCGGAGCGGAGTCCGTCAGGTCCGCGTGCGCCGCCTCGCCCCGGTAGAAGGAGCGCGCGAACGACCCCTGGTGTTCGAGCCCGCAGCCGCCCCACCCGGCGAAGAGCAGCCCGTCGCCGTCCGGGGCGCCGCGGTGGTCGGTGAGCAGGGCGTGCCGCGCCCGGACCCGGTCCTGAGCCAGCAGACCGGCCCATGCCTGCCACGCGGAGCGCACCGCGTCGCTCTGCCACCACCGCGTCCCCCCGGCGCCCAGCGCCCACTGCGCGTAGACACCGGGGCCCGCCCGTTGCAGCACGAGGTCCTCGATCCAGTCGGTGCCGGGCCACCCGGAGGCGCCGTCGTCACCCATGCCGATGCACCAACTGCGCAGCGGAGCAGGCGCGTCGGCGGGCTTCTCGCCCCGCCGGAACCAGACGATGCTCTTCAGGTCCGCCTTGACCGGCACCCAGTACACCGACGAGGAGGCGGTGCCGGTGGCGTTCCACGGCGCGCCGTACTGCCCGGGGTCGTACAGCCCGTTCAGCGGTTCGAGACGGTTCTGGTCGGCGTACTCGGCGAGTTCACCGATGCCCGGCATGATCACGATGTCCGGCGGCTCCCCCGACTGCACCTTGGAGAGCAGCACCTCCCGCTGGGCGGCGGTGCCCTGGTAGCGGAAGGGGATCCCGAAGTCCCGCAGCACGGCCTCGAACCGGTCCGCCTGGTCCCCGGTCCAGGTCCCCAGGATGGTCACCGGCTCCCCGTCGTCGTGCCGTGCCCAGGCCGCCACCAGCCCGCCGGCCGCGACCAGCGCCATCACCACGAGCACGACCAGCACCTTGAACCGCCGGGTCACCGCCGCCTCCAGTAGTCGCTGTCCAGCCGGAGCCCGAGGCCCAGCGCGGGCAGGACGACGACCAGCAGGCCGCCGACCACCGTGCCCTGGTAGATCCGGTCCGCCCAGTCGCCGGCCGCGAGTTCCCGCCGGACCTCCTCCGACTCCTGCGCCACGCCCTGCTGCGCGGCGGCCAGCCCCGGACCGGTGTGCCGGGACATCTCCGTGATGCGCCCGAGGTCACCGAGCGCGCCCGCCAGGCGGTCCTCGGCGGCGGTCGCCGTCAGCAGCGGGAACACCGCGAGCAGCACGGTCAGGACGAACGCCGCGACCAGATAGGGGTTCCAGTCCCGGCCGCACCGGTCGCGCAGCACGAACAGCGCCGACAGCAGGGTCGACGCCACTGCCACCAGGGCGATCTCGGCGAGCCACCAGCCGGCCCGCTGCCACCGCCCCATGGTCGCGGTGGCGGCGGCGTGCCGGAGCTGCACCCGTTGCAGGGCGTCGAGGCGGGGCGCCAGCCCGACCTTGCTGCGGGTCAGCAGCGAGTCCGCCTCGTCGAGTTTCTGCTCCCGCATCAGCGGCTGGTCGCGGTACATGGACGTGCCCAGGCCGAGCGAGTTGCCGTAGGTGGCGAGCAGACCGTTGACCGTACCGAGATCCTGGTCGGTGCGGTCGGCGATCCGGGACAGGCCCTGGTCGGCGGCGGACAGCTGGGAGCGGTACGTCTCGCCCGAACCCGCCACGTCGACGAGGTGCGCCGTCACCAGGGCGTGCGCCTCCTGGTCGGCCCGCAGCGCCGCCAGCCGGGTGGCGGCCAGCCCCTGCACGGCCGGCGCCTCACGGGCGGCGAGGGCCGCCGCGCCGCGCTGCGTCTGCCGGTAGGAGAGGAACAGCGAGACCGCGGCCACCGCCGCGCACAGCAGCAGCACCAGCAGGTGCGTCTCCAGCAGCCGGCGGGTCCGCGTGCGGCGCAGCCGCCCGCGCCAGAACGCGGCCGGGGAACACCGCCGGGGCAGGGTCGTCCGTACGGTCGTCACAGCAGCTTCTTTCCGCAGGCGATGCAGTAGCGGGCCTCGCCGCCGGCCGGGTTCCGGCAGGCGCCGCAGCGCGGTCCGGGCGGTGCGCCGGCGCCGTCGGCCACGGGCGCGCCCGGGTGGGAGCCGGCCCGCAGGATCATCGGGCCCAGCGTCCCGGCGGCCACGGTGCGCAGCCGGATCCGTCCCTCGGCCGCGTCCTCGACGTCGGCGACCGTACGGATCTCGTCCAGCACCCAGTCGGTGCCGAACCGCGCCGCCAGCCGGGCCGCCTGCGCCAGGCACTCCCGCGCGGTGTCCGGCCGGTGGGCCTGGAGCGCGGTCAGCCCCTCGCGCAGCGCGCCGCGCATCCGGGCGGTGGCGTCGAGACTGCGCACGCTGCCCCCGCCCGTCGGGCCGGGCGGCGCGGACGGCCGGGGCAGGTGCCAGCGGGCGACGACGGGCACGTGGACGCCGTCGACGGAGACCATGGCGAACTGCAGGTCCGTCTCCAGCGGGTCGTCGTCGGCGCCGGCGACCAGGGTGAGCAGGTAGTCGCGGCGGCCCTGTTCCCACTGGTGGGTGGGGAAGGTCCAGCGGTGCGGCCGGTCGGCCTCGGGCAGCCCGACCAGGCGGTGCGGCCGGGGAGCCTTCTCGGTGAGCGAGACCTGGCGCACCGACGGCCGCAGGGTCACCTCGATCGCCAGCTGGGCGGGCCCGGCCCGGCGCAGCCGCGCGATGGCGTCGGTGACCGCGCGGCCGAGTCCCTCGTCCACGAACTGGGCCGTGCCGTGCAGCCGTTCGGCGATGGCCAGCAGCGGATCGGGCGGCCAGTCGGCGCCCACCGCGAACACGTCACAGGTGAACTTCCCCGCGCAGGCGTCCAGTTCCTCGTCGAGGCGGGTCTCGCCCGCGGCGCTGCTGCCGTCGGTGATCAGCACGAGGTGCGGTACGGACAGCGGACGGTCGGTGAGCAACGCCCGTGCCTCGGCGGCCCAGGGCGCGTATCCGGCGGGACGCGGGCCGTCCCGGTGCAGCGGCAGCGAGCCCACGGCGAACGCGGCCCGGCGCCGCTGGTCCCGGTCGGCGACGGCCCACGTACCGGCGTCCCGCGGGTGGAACCGGACCGGCTCGGGACCGCTGCCGAGCACGGCGAAGGAGATGCCGTCGGGCAGCGCGCGCAGCGCGGCCGGCAGGGCGTGGCGGACGGCCGCCCGGTTGGCCTCGGCCACGTCCACCGCGACGATCACGGCGAGTTCGACCGCCGGCAGGTCGTTCGGGGCACGGTCAGCGGCCACCTCGACCCGCAGATGGGCCTCGATCTTCGCGCTGCGGTGCGGGCGCAGGTCGCCGTCGAGGTCGACGTGGAGGCGGACGGCCGGGTGCGACGGCCGGGTGCGGCTGCTCATGTCCTCGGTCACCGCTCCTTCCCTGGGTCACCGCCGGCACCGCGGGTGCGATGCCGTGCGCCTGCGTCGTGCGGTTCGGGTCGTGTCGTGAGCTTGGGTTGTGCCGTTCGGGTCGGTCGTGCCGTGTGCCTGTGTCGTGCGGTTCGGGTCGGTCGTGCCGTGTGCCTGTGTCGTGCGGTTCGGGTCGATCGTGTCGTGAGCTTGCGTTGTGCCGTTCGGGTCGGTCGTGCCGTGTGCCTGTGTGGTGCCGTTCGGGTCGGTCGTATCGCGTGTCCCCGCCCGGCTGCCCGATGCCTGGCGGCGGGTTCCCGAGGGCGCCGCCCGGTCCGGCCGGGTGCCCGGTGTTCTCCGTCGTACCGCCGGGGCCGCCGTGCCGTCCCCGCCCCCGGGTTCAGATCCGGGTCTGCGGCCGCACCGCGTGCACGAGGTCCACGAGGTGTTCGTGGGCGGTGGCCGACTCCCGGTGCCGGGCGGCCAGTTGCCGGTACAGGGACTCCAGCCGCCGGCGCTGCTCGCGCTCCGGCGGGGCCAGGCGTCTGAGCCGGCGGGCGTCGAGCCGCCCGGCGCCGGTGCCCGGCCGGTCGCTCCGGTCGCTCTGGTGGTGCAGCGCGTCCAGCTTCCACTCGTGCAGCTCGGTCCGCAGCCGCAGCGCCTCGTCCTCGGACAGGCTCGGCCCGCCCGCACCCGGTGCGCGGCCCACCAGGCCGGGCAGCTCGGCCAGGGCCGCGTCGACCTCGGCGGGCGCGGGCAGCGGAGCGAAGCCCGCCGCCGGCGGACCGTCGTCGCCACCGGGCAGCCGGGCCGCGCGGATCCGCAGGGAGGCGATCCGGGCGACGGTGTGGTCCAGGGTGCCGGGCCCCACCCGGCCGAGGACGTCGAGAGCGGCCCGCCGGTCGCCCGCGCGCAGCGCCAGCCGGGCCAGCCCCAGCGCGGCACCGCCGTGCGCGGGGTTGCGCGCGAACACCGCCTCGTACAGCTCCCTGGCGGTCGGCCCGTTGCCGTGGTCGCCGAGCCGTTCGCCGCAGTAGGCGAGGGCCAGCTTCGGTGCGTACTCGCCGGGCAGTTCGAGGTGGACCCGCAGGAAATGGGTGCGGGCCTCGGTGATCTGGTGGGGCGCGTCGTGCAGACCGGCGTGCCGCAGCGCCAGCAGCGCGCGGTGCCACTCCAGCCGCCACCGGCGCACCGCGGACGGTCCCGGGACGGAGTCGGCGGTGTCCAGTTCCGCCTGGGCCAGCTCCAGGTCGGCACGGGTGTTGCGGCCCAGCAGGACACGCACGTTGTGCAGGCAGATCTCCACCGACGCAGGCTTCTCGTCCTCCTGGTCGAGGAGCAGCCCGGGGTCGTAACCGCTGCTCACCTCGAACCGCGCGGTCTGCGGATCGCCCGGATACCGGCGCGGCACCGGCAGGCACCCGGCGATCTCGGCGGGCGTCGGGGCGCCGAGGTCGAGGGCGGGCGCCACCGGCGGCTCGTACCGGTCGCGGCGCGGCCGCTCCAGCCAGTGCTCGACGCCCGGTACCGTGCCGAGCCGGGCGCCGAGCAGCTGCGGGGACGGACGGAAGTAGTCGGACGGCTCCGGCGGATCGCTCTTGCCGCGCAGCGCCCTGATCTCCCGCAGCGCGCCCCGCAGTTGGCCGGCCATCTCGCGGGCGTCGGCGAAACGCCGTCCGGGATCGGTCCGTACGGCGCGCTCGACGACCTGCCAGAAGGAGCGGGTGCCGAGGCCCGGTACCCCGTCGACGGCCCAGTGGGCGAGTTCCCGCAGGGTGACACCGACGGTGTGCAGGTCATGGGCGACGGTGGGCAGTCCCGAGAACGCGGTCTCGGGCGCCATGTAGTCGCCGGTGACGTGGGCGGGCGGCCGGTTCTGGCCCTCCTCGCGCATCCCGCCGAGGTCGATGACCTTCACGCCGTCCCCGTGGTGCACGACGTTCGAGGGCTTCATGTCCCCGTAGACGAAGACCCGTTCACCGCCGGCGTGCAGATGCACCAGGGCTTCGAGGATCTGGCAGCCGTACGCCGCCACGTGCTCGATGTCGAGCACCGACTCGCCCCGCCGGGTCTCCTCCACCACCTTCTCCAGCGTGCCGTCGCCGACGTCGTCCATGACGATGTAGCCGCCGGTGATCTCCCCGCTGCCGTCGCCGCGGGCGACGAAGTCGCGGATCTGCACGATGCGGGGGTGGCGCATGGCGACGAGGTTGCGGCGCTCGACGTCCGCGAGCCGGGCGCCGTCCTCCTCGTACCGGTTGAGCAGCCCCTTCACCGCCACCACGTCCCCGAGATGGGTGTCCTCGGCGAGGTAGACCCAGCCCTGCCCGCCGTGGTCGATGGGTCCCATGATCCGGTACTGGTCGCGCAGCAACTCGCCCTCGGACAGCTCCGGTTCGTACGAGTACCGCGCGCCGCACGCCGGGCAGTACCCGGTGATGGGCACCGGGCCCTCGGTGTAGGGCGGGGCGAAGGTGATCCCGCAGTCGGCGGCCGAGCAGCCCATGCGGATCCGCAGCGGTGTCTCCGCGCGGACCAGGCGTGCCCCGGCGGGGCGCGGGGCGCGGTCGGGGAGCGTCAGGAGGTCGCGGGGGCCGAGGTCGCGCGGGTCCTCGGGCAGGTCGGGCAGGCTCGGGCCCTGCTCCGCGCGGCCGCACCGGTCGCACCAGCCGGTGGGCAGCACGGAGCCCGGGCAGCGCGATCCGTCGAAGGCGCGGTGCGGGCAGCCGGCCGGACGCCGGCCGCCGTCCGGGCCGGTGCGCTCCTCGCGCATCAGCGGCCTCCCTGCCGGTCCAGGTCGGCGCGCAGGGTCCTGAGCAGGGCGCGCAGCATGGGCAGTCGGCGCTGCGGGTCGGCTGCGGCGGCGATCCGGCGGAGTTCGGCCCGGCGCAGGTCGGCCGTCTCCGTCACGGAGTCGAGGGACGCGCTGTCGACGACGTCCCGGCGGATCGCGTTGCCGAACTCGGCCTGCTCCAGCCGTCCGAGAAGGACGTCCGCGTGGTCGGACAGCGCGGGGAGAAGCAGGTCGTCACGGGCCGCGTTCCAGCCGGTGCCGCCCTCGTGACGGAAGACGAGCAGCAGCCGGAAGCCCAGCTCCCGTAAGCGCAGCAGCAGTTCGAGGAGCGGGCCGGGGCGGGGTTCCTCGTCGAGGCCGTCGACCACGAGGGTCACCGGCCGGGCGGGTGCCGGGGCCGGGCCGGCCGGGCGGCGCGCGGTACCGAGCAGCCAGTCCCAGTACGCGAGGTACTCGCCCACCGGGAAGGAGATCCGGCCCAGGGCGTGGTCGGCGAGGTGCGGCCGGCTGTCGCCGCCGCGATGGACGACGTCGGCGCGGTGCAGCAGATGGCGCAGCGAACGGTCCTTGCCGCTGCCCGGCGGCACCACGGTGATCTTCACCGGGTCCTCGTCCGGATCGCCGAACCACCGCTCAAGGCGCTCCCCGAAGGCGTGGTCCCAGGCATCCGGGCCGCTCAACTCCCCGACCAGCGGCGAGAGCTGGGCGATCAGGTCGACCGGGATCAGGTACGAGAAGGCCAGCCGGTTGTTCTCGGGCAGCACCTCGCCCAGGTCGCCGCGGCGGCTGACGACGAGACCGACCACCCGCACCGGCCGGCCCTCCAGGGGCCTGGTGCACACGGCCGCGCCGCTGAACCCGGCGCGCACCACCTCCGCCTTGGTGACGGCGTCGAGCTGCACCCGCTCGCCGCTGGCGCCGCCGATCCGGCCCCACAGGCTCATGCCGTCGTCGAAGCCCTCCGCGTACCCGGTCGCGTACACCTCGGTCCCGGCCCTGAGCACGGGGTCCAGTGGAGCGGGACGCGCTCGCGGGCGCGGGCTGTCGAGCCGTAACACGGCCACGTCCTCGCCGTGTTCGCCCTCCGGGAGCCAGCCGCCCGGCATGACCCTGGCGGCCACCGGTTCCAGCGCGCCGTTCTCGGCGAACTCCAGCCACATCACGGCGTCCGGGTGGCGCACCACGTGCGCGCAGGTCAACGCCGTGTGCTGATCGACGAGTACACCGGCCCCGCAGACGGGCCCGTGCGCGTCCCCGCGTCGCAGCCTGAGTCTCCAGTCGGCACGCAAGTCCCCCATGCTGTCTCACACTACGCGCGGGGCATCGCCCGTCCCTAGACTTGTGACCCGGTTGGATCGGTCAAGCGACGGAAGCCGGCGGTGAGTTGTGATGGGGGATCCAGAACCGATCGGCCTCGCGGAGGCCATCGGCACGGTCCGTGCGGAACTGGCCAGGGCGCAGGCGGAGGGCGCCCGGAGCGACTGGCGGTTCAGCGTGGAGCAGGTCAGCCTGGAGTTCTCGGTGCAGTTCCACCGGGCCGGCGAGGCCGGGGCGGGGCTGCGGCTCGGCGTGGTCGAGGCGCGCCTCGGCGGCTCGGTCAGCCACGACTCCACGCATCGCATCCAGGTCGACCTCAAGCCCCTGCCCCGCCCGGACGGCCACCACCACGAGGTGAGCCGCGAATCCCGGTTCCCGTGACCCTTCCCGGCGACCGCTCGCCCATGGTCCGCTCGGTCCCCGGACGCGGCCGGACCTGTCCGCGCCCGAGAACTCCGGGCGTGGACAGGTCCGGGGGAGGCCGGATCGTCAGTCGAGCTGCGTCACCTTCGGCAGATCACCGCCTGCCGAGGCGTCGGCGGCGGGCAGGGCCATGGGATAGAGACGGATGTCGCTGATCGCACCGTTGGTGTATTCACCGTAGGTTCCGGACGCGAGCTTCCGGCCGAGCTGCAGCGGGCCGGTGGCGTTCCACGGCGTGTACGTCCAGTCGTTGGTCGCCGCGAGCCTGCCGTCGACGTACAGACGGATCTGCTTGGCGGTGGCGTCGTACATGCCGACGAGATGGGTCCACCGGCCGACGGCCGGCTTGCCGCCGTAGGCCGCCCGCCAGACCGCGCCCGTCGCCGCGTCCGTACTGTGCCGCCCGAACGCCCAGGCGCCGGCGCCGGAGGAGTAGTACAGCTGGAAGCCGTTGTTGGTGGTGCCGTTCTGGGACAGGAACGTGCTGTTGGCGGTGAGTGAGGCGAGTCTGACCCAGGCGGAGACGGTGAAGCTCTTGGACGTGTCCACGGCCGGCCCGGTCGTACTGCCGTATCCGGTGCTGCCGTTCAGGGTGAGGGAGTTGCCCCGTGTCGTGTCGTTCGTCCAGGAGTAGCCGCCGGCCAGCGTGGCGTTGAGAGTGCCCGTGCTGTCGGCAGTGGCGGCTCCGGAGCCTTCCGCCAGGTTCCACCAGTGGGACGCGGTGTCCGTGACCGAGCCGAGCGACACCGGAGCCCCGAAGGCATAGGCCGGCGGAGAAGCCGGCACGCCACTCTGCCGGTAGTTGTATTCCAGGAGCTGGCCGGAGGTGTCGACCGCGTAGAGATCCGGAATGCCGTCCGGGCCGCCGGGGTTGGCGTCGCCGGTCTGGACCGGGCTGTTGACGTCGCCGGGTGAGGCGACCACCGGGTACGTCGCCGACGGCAGGGTGAGCCCGAGGTCGGTGCGGGTGGCGGGGTGGAGCAGGGCCGGCACGAGGGTCGCCGGGTCGATCGTGAGCGGGTAGCTGTACAGCTTTCCGGACGCCTTGTCACGGGCCCACAGGACCGGCTTGCCCTTGAGGGTGCCTGCGGAGATCAGGGTCTGGCCGGTCCAGTCGCCGTCACCCAGCAGGATCGGGTTCTTGAGGTGGTAGCCGCCGTCGGACTGGTAGATCCAGAGTTCCTTGTTCTCCACGGTGATGACGGCGGGATAGTCGTCGGTGTTCCCGAACACGTTCCCGGGAGCGATGAGCTGGCTGACGTTCCAGTCCGTGCTGTCGTAGTCGGTGGTGCGGCAGCGGGTGTCGTCCGCGACGACGTCGGAGGGCGCGCAGGCGTCCTTGACGACGCGGTCGAAGCGCTTGCCGATGAACCCCCCGAACGTGGACCAGGGCTTTCTCGGGAAATCACCGTCGTTGACGGGGTCCAGGTCGTTCTTGACGACGTACAGCTCGCCGGTCGTCCTGTTGTACGCCCACAGGTCGTCGCCGTTGGCACCGTGCATGTTGCCGCGGTGCGCGATCAGGTAGTTGTTCCAGCCCGTGCCGTCGGGCGAGTCCACCGGGGTGGACACGGTGACCGGGCCGGTGACGTCCGGCGGCGTGCCGTCGACCGGGCCCGACTGGGCGGGCGCGGTGGTCTGCGCGGGGTCACGGTCGCCCGGGATCAGGTCGAGGTCCCCGGTCTTGGTCGTGGCGAGCAGGTCGGGCACACCGTCGCCGGAGATGTCACCGGGCTTGACGGTGGTGGCCGGGTCCCAGGGGACCACGAACGTGTAGCCGGCGGGGCTGGTGGAGATGTTGCCCGCCTTGTCCACGCCGGCCACGTAGAGGGTGTGCACACCCCAGTCCTGGATCGGCACGGGGATCGTGGCGGTCGAACGGCCCTGGCTGTCGGTGCCCGTGACCGCGGCCGGCGTGCCGGTCGCGGCGGACGGCGGCGAGTCGAGCTGCCACAGGAACGACGCCATGCCGCTCGACCTGCAGGTGCCGGGGTCGCAGCTGTCGTCGGAGGCCGGGGCGTCGGCTCCGGCGACGGTGAAGGCGGTCGTCTTCTTGGGGCCCGCGTACACCACGTCCCCGGTCCTGTCGGAACCGACCTGCGGGAAGGAGGGGTTCCCGGTGACTTCGGGAGTCTGCGGTGCCGTGAAGTCGGTGTTGAACCAGCAGTGTTCGGACTTGGCCGAGGTCAGGTTCTGGTCGGCCGAGTCGTCCTCGGAGTAGACGTCCCAGCCGTACTGGTGGCCGTCCTTGAGCGTGGCGCCGACCTTCATGGCCGCGTCGGTGCCGGATGCCAGCCAGCCGCTGTCCGGGGTCGAGACGGAGGCGCCGTTGCCGTCGCCGTCCGGGTCGATCGTGCGGTCCCAGACGTAGTAGTGCGCCCTGACCTTCTCGCCGGAGATCTGCGAGGTGACGGTGGAGTGCAGGGTGATGTCACTGCCCGCGTCGGAGTAGGTGGTGGCTCCGATCCAGCCGACGCCGCTGGTGGTGCAGGCGTCCGCGGCACCGGTGGCGCCCGGGGTGGTGTGAAGGCTGGTGGGGACGCCCGGCGGGATGTCGAACTTGGTGGTCAGCGTCAGCGTCGTCGACATCCGGAGGTAGTCGGTGTTGCCGGAGCTCTCGGACTCGTTGCCGTACAGGCCGATGGTCCACGTGTTGGTGCCGTCGCCGAAGGTGCCGTCGGCGTCGTAGCCGTTGCCGTCCTGGTCGGCGATCTTCTGTGCCTGGTCCTTCAGATGGAACGTGGCGGTGCTGTTGCTGCACGAACTGCCGGAGTTGGCACCACTGGGCACGGTCTCGTTCACCGGCGGGAACGCGGTGTCGTGCACCCCGGGCCGGGACAGCCAGTCGGTGCTGGAGCTGATCGCGTTGGTGGTGTGCAGCGTCAGCGGCTGGTTCTCACTGCAGTTGAAGCTCGCCGCGTACGTGGTGGAGACCTTCACGTACGCGTCGTACACCACGAACGAGGAGTGCAGTCCGCCGGTGTTGATCGCCCAGTACGAGCGTTCCAGTCCGACGCCGCAGGCACCGCCCCACCGCTGGTAGCCGACGCCCTGGCCGTTGGTCTGCGCCTTGTCGTACTGCGGTGAGTTGTCGCAGGTCGAACTGGAGTACACCTCGGTGTAGTGGCCGGCCGTGGAGGAGACCGGGTTGGTGTACGGGTCGATGTACACCGGGTACGTCGTGCCGGAGTCGGTGAGCATCCCCGCGTCGGGGGTCAGCGTCACCGCCTTGCTGGTGGCGGTCATGGCGACCGGCTCGGTGTCGGCGCCCGGGCCCGGACCGTCGACGGAGGAGGCCGTGTCGGAGGCGGGGCCCTCGGGTGCCGCGGGCGTGGTGCCGGAGTCCCACATCAGCGGCTGCGGGCTGGTGTAGGCCAGATCGCCGTCGGCGGCGGTCGCGGTCATGGTGTCGCCGTCGGCGGTGGCCAGCGCGAGGCCGTGCGTGTCCGCGGCGAGGGTGAGCTTCTTCAGCTGAGGGTTGTCCGCCGCGTCCTGGTCGTGCACGACCAGGACGTCGCTGAAGCCGCCCTGGTCGGTCACGGACACCGACAGGTCGACGCCGGGCAGAACCGAAGCGTATACGGCGGTGTCCCCGCTGACCTGAGGCTTCGGCAGGGAGAACGGCAGGGTCAGCGCCATGCTGGGGCCGTCGGAGTGCGTGAGGGTGACAAGCGGCCCGTCACCGCCGCCGGAGAGGGCGACCCCGTTGGGTGTGGCCGTCGGCGTGTAACCGCCGTCGCCGTCGGGGACGAGGGTGGAGTCGACGGGGGTCCACGCGCCGTCCTTGAACACCCTGACCGGCAGCGCGCTGGTGGTGCTGGTGAAGGTGCCGTCCGGCAGCGCGTCGGTGGTGGAGACCTCCGTCGTCAGGGCGTCCACCGGAACCGCGCGGCCGGTCGACTGGGCCTCAGCCCGGGCCGCGAGCAACGGGTCGGAGGGGGCCGGCGGGGAGCCGTCGGCGGCGGCGGGCAGCACGGGGAGGACCGTCACCAGGCTCAACACGGCGGTGAACAGGCCCAGTCTGCTGGCCGGCACGGCGCGTCTGCGGCCGGTGCGTATCGGTGGTCTCGACACCTGGCGGGCTTCCTTCGGGTCACGGGCAGCGGGATGAGAAGCCCGGTTGCCACAGGGAGCAGTCAAGTGATCAATTTCGGCACAGAAACTGCACAGGATCTGTCATGTATCTGCATGATCTTTCCCTGGAAACGGCAAAGGACCTTGAGGCGTGATCATGGGCCTACCTAGCCTTCGGTCGATCACTCACCTGTGATCCGACTGTGTGACAACCCCTTCAGGGGCATGTCGTGGGGGGTTACGAGTGAGTGGCAGACGGCGTTGGTTCGCGGGCACCTGGCACCGGAGATTCTTCGGGGGGCTGGGGCTGTGGACCGTTCCGGTCGCCCTGCTGGCGCTGCTCGTCCCCGTCGCGATCGCCACGGGAGTCGGTACGCCGGGCTTCCTCGCCGGCCACTCCGACGACGGGTTCGGCGACCACGGCGGTTTCACGTTCGACGGCACGGTGTGGCGTCCCAAGAAGCTTCCCGCCACCGAAGCCGTAGGCTCGCACCTTCTGCAGTCCAAGACGCGCAAACCCCCCAAGGGGTACAAGGCGCTGGGCGCCTACCACGCGCAGACGGTGCGGTGGCCCCGGGCAGGCAGCGCGGTCGTCGACCTGGACACGCACGGCAGGACCGGGCCGGTCAGGGCGGGCGCCCTCCCCGTCTGGGTGGCGCCCGCCGGCACCGGCCGCGGTGTCGACTCCGTACGGGTGCAGGCCGCCTCCCACGCCCAGACGCTGCGCACCGGCGCCAACGGCATGCTCCTGGGCATCACCCCGTCCGGAACGCAGGCCGCTCGCGGCCGCGTCAAGGTGGTCATCGACTACTCGGAGATAGCCCGTGCGTACGGCGGTGGTTACGGCTCCCGGCTGCGGCTCGTCCAACTGCCGGGCTGTGCGCTGACCACTCCCGAGCGGGCCGAGTGCCAGAAGGCCACTCCGCTGAAGTTCACCAACCGGGCCGCCGCGCATCAGCTGACCGCTACCGTCACCACGGCCGCCGGGTCCGCCGACGACGAGGACACCGCTCACGCCCCGTCGTCCGACGACGAGAACGATCCGTCCGCGACGACCAGCACGGCCCCCTCCGGCCCCACCGGCACCGCGAAGCCGGCCGGTGGCACGCAGTCCCCGAAGCCCACCGGAAGCGCGGGATCCCCGCAGCCGACCGAGAGCGCCACCGGCGGACCGGACACGATGTCGGCCCGCACCGCCCCGCTGACCGCCGCCGCGGCCGCCGACACCACCGCACTCGCCGTCACCTCGGGCACCTCCGGCTCACAGGGCGACTACGGAGCCACCGAACTGTCGGCCGCGGGCTCCTGGCAGGCCTCGGCGACCGGCTCCTTCACCTACTCCTACCCGATCTCCGTGCCCGCCGCGATCGGCGGCAACGCGCCTTCGGTGGGCCTGGGTTACGACTCCCAGTCCGTCGACGGCGAGACCACGGCCCGCAACGCGCAGGCCTCCTGGGTCGGCGACGGCTGGAGCTACCAGGTCGGCTACGTCGAGCGGCGCTACCGCAGCTGCGGTTCGCTCCTAGACTCCGACGGCAAGAAGCTCGTCAAGGGGTCGTCGGACGAGTGCTGGGGCGGCGACAACGCCACGCTGTCCTTCGGCTCGCACTCCGGTGTGCTCGTGCCCGACGGCGTCGACTCCGGGGTGCCCGGCGAGATCAAGCAGTGGCGCATCCAGGGCGACGACGGCACGGTCGTGCAGGAGCTGTCCGGCGCCGCCAACGGGCTGCACGACGGCGTCTACTACCGGGTGCTGACCACCGACGGCACGGCCGCGTACTTCGGTGCCGATCACTCGCCCAAGGACCCCGGCACCGGCGCCACCATGCCCGCCGACCCCGCGGACCCCTCCACGCATTCGGCCTGGGGCGTCCCCGTCCTGCACCCGCGCTCCGCCGACCCCTGCCACGACGACGCCAAGGGCAAGGCGTCGCAGTGCGACAAGCCCGAAGGCTGGCGCTGGAACCTGGACTTCGTCGTCGCGCCGGACGGCTTCGTCCAGCGTTACGACTACACGGCCGAGTCCAACTACTACGACCTCGGCGGCGGCCAGGCGGCCGCGACCGACGACCCGGACGACACCGGAACCCTGACGTCGTACACCCGCGGCGGCGCGCTGACCCTGATCTCCTACGGCTACACCCTGGACGACGAGCAGGCCGGCCGCACCCCGGCCGCCGAGGTCGACTTCGGCCTCGACCAGCGGTGCCAGACCACCGACGGCTTCAGCGACTGCTCGGCGGACAACCTCAAGGACAGCACCGCCACCCACTGGCCGGACGTGCCGTGGGACCTGCACTGCGACTCCACCGACAAGACCAAACTGCCCGACGGGGCCACCAAGGTCCCGGAGGACGTGTGCGTCACCTCGGGCCCCAGCTTCTGGACCACCACCCGACTGGACTCCATCACCACCAAGGTCCATGTGAAGGCCACCGACCAGCTCACCGCGGTCGACACCTACAAGCTGGGCCAGGTCTACTCGGACGCCGGCGGCACCGTCGACCCCGTCACCGGCACCACGGTGGACCCGAAGGACGCCGGGATGCTGCAGGCCGTGATGTGGCTGCAGTCCGTCCGGCACACCGGCAAGGACACCTACGGCAACGGCAACAGCGACATCGCTCTGAACCAGGTGTCCTTCACCGGCACCGAGATCGACAACCGGGTCGACGACGACTCCCCGTCCGCGCCGCCGTTGTACCGGCCCCGCATCTCCAGCATCCAGACGGAGACCGGCGAGTCGATAGCCGTCGCGTACAACTCCGCCCCGTGTGCGGGCAAGACGCTCACGATCTCCCAGGCGGACAGCAACACCAATTCCTGCTACCCCGTCTACTGGACCGTGCCCGGCGCCTCCAAGCCGGTCGCGGACTGGTTCAACAAGGTCACGGTCAACAGCGTGGCCACGTCCGACCTGACCATCGCCGGGCAGTACAAGCCGGACTCCCAGAACAACCCGGCCGGTTCCGAGACCCAGATCTCCCGCTACAGCTACACCGGCCCCGCCTGGCACCGTGACGACGACGCACTGACCGACGACCAGTACCGCACCTGGGACCAGTTCCGCGGCTTCCGCACCGTCACCGTCCAGACCGGTCAGGCGCCCGAACCCGTCACCCAGCAGACCACGACCTACCTGCAGGGCATGGACGGTGACTACAAGGCCGACGGCACCCGCCGCTCCGTCACCGTCGACGCCAAGGTCGGCGGCAACACGGTCCTGAGCGTCACCGACGCCGACCAGCTCGCCGGCACCGACTTCCAGGACACCGGCTACACCCAGGCCGGCGGCACGGCCGACACGGTCAGCATCAACGGCCCGTTCACCTTCACCACCACGGCCTCCGCACCCCAGACCTCCTGGACGGCCTGGACCCAGGACGACAACCCCGGCGGGACCAAGCCGGACGCGGCCACGCTGCCCGACCTCACCGCGCACCGCATCAAGGCCAGCAGTTCCCTGCAGTACGAACTCCTCGCCGACAACACGTGGCGGCACACCAAGAACGACACCACGTACGACAGCGAAGGCCGGCTCTCCACCGTCAACGCGCACGGCGACGGCGTCGACCCCAAGCAGGAGAAGTGCGCGACCACGGCCTACGCCGATCCACCGACCTCGAACACGATGATGCTGTCCTACCCGGACCGGGTCACCTCGGTCGCGGGTGACTGCTCCACCGCGGCGAGCGCGAGCAGCCTGCTGACGGACAAGAAGATCTACTACCTCGGCGACGGCACCCCCGGCACCCTGGGCACCTTCGGGAAGGTCTCCGCCTCCGGCGAGTCGACCGCGACGCAGACGGCCACCGGCTACACCGGTACGACGGAGAACTGGCTCACCACGTCGGCCATGACCTACGACGGCGCCGGCCGGGTCACCGACGCCTACGACGCCACCGGGCAGAAGACGCACACCGACTTCAGCCCCGCCTGGAGCGGTTCGGGCGGCAACACCAACGCCACGGGCGAGACCTCCGTCAACAGTCAGGGATGGAAGGTCAGCTCCACCCTCGACGCCCTGCGCGGTGCGACGCTGGAGAGCGTCGACGCCAACGGCCGCAAGACCGACATGACCTACGACGCGCTCGGCCGGCGCACCGCGGTGTGGCTGCCCGGCCGGGACAAGGCGTCCGGCCAGAGCGCGGACCGCACCTTCGCGTACTCCATCGACCCCGGCGCCGTCCCCGCACCGGGCGGCACCATCACCCAGCCCGGCGCGCCGACCTCGGTCACCTCGAAGACGCTGCGGGACGACGGCACGTACGCGACCTCGGTCACGATCTACGACGGCATGCTGCAGCCCCGGCAGACCCAGGCAACCGCCATGGGCGACTCCAACTCGGGCCGGGTCGTCTCCGACACCTTCTACGACTCGCACGGCTGGCAGGTGGCGTCGTACGCGCCGTACTCGGAGCCGAACGACTTCCCCTCGACCACGCTCTACGCGGCGAACGAGAACCAGATCCCCTCGGAGACCACCACCGCCTACGACGGTGAGGGACGGCCCCTGAAGGAGACCCTCTGGCACCAGGCGGTCGAGCAGTGGCACGGCTCCACCAGCTACCCGGGCGCCGACGAGGTCGACACCACGGCACCGGCCGGGGGCCGCTCCACCGCCTCCTTCACCAACGCCGTCGGCCAGACCACCAGGACGGTGGTGAAGAACACCGGCTCCACCGTCACCCTCAACGGCGGCTCGGTGATTCCGTCGGGTACGTCGCTGACCTCCGACAGCGTGCGCCTGAGCATGCAGTCCGACGGCAACCTCGTACTGACCGCACTCGCGACCGGCGCGACCATCTGGTCGTCGGGCACCTCCGGCCACGCCGGCGCATGGGCCAAGTTCGGCACCGACGGCAACCTGGTGATCTACAGCACGGCCGCCGCACAGCTGTGGACGACGGGCCTGACCGCCACCACCGGCGCCACCTTCCAGGTACGCAACGACTCCACCGCGGCCGTCGTCGCCTCCAACGGGACCACCCAGCTGTGGAAACAGGGCACCGCGAACGCCGTCCCGGCCGCCGACGCCACCACGTCGTACACCTACACGCCCGCCGGCCAGGTCGACACGATCAAGGACAACGCGGGCAACTCCTGGTCGTACACCTACAACCTGCTCGGCCAGAAGCTCACCCAGACCGACCCCAACACCGGCAAGACCAAGTTCGACAAGTACGACGTCGCCGGGAACCTCCTGCAGACCACCGACGCGCGCGGCCAGGCCCTGTCCTTCACCTATGACTGGGACAACCGCCCCACCGCCGAGTACTCCGCCCCCTGGTCGGCCAGCCCCGACCAGTCCAAGCTGCTCGTCTCCCACGTGTACGACACGCTGGAGAAGGGCTACGAGACCTCCGAGACCCGCTACGTCGGTGGAGCCTCGGGAGCCGCCTACACCCAGGCCGTCACCGATTACAACACGGCCTACCAGCCGCTGGGCACCACGCTGACCATCCCGGCGTCCGACGGCTTCGCCGCCGCCGGCCAGACCAGCGCCCCCGCGTCGGGCACCGTCACCTACACCAGCACCAACCGCTACACCGACACCGCCGGGCTGCTGTCCACCACGCACTTCCAGGCGGACGGCAACCTGCCGGCCGAGGACATCGACTACGGCTACACGCAGCAGGGCAATCTCGACGGCATCGGCGGTTTCATCAACTCCGCCAACACCCCCGCCTACCTCGACACCACCGTCCACGACGCCTTCGGACGCGTGCTCCAGGCGGACTACGGCCGCACCGGCAAGGAACTGGCGACCTTCGCCCAGTACGACGCCACCACCGGCCGTGTCACCCAGGCCAGCAGCATGCTGCAGACCTCCACGACCGCCCTGGACGTCACCAACCTCCGCTACAACCAGGCCGGCGAACTCACCGCGGTCGACGACCTTCAGGACAACACCAAGCACGACACGCAGTGCTTCACCTACGACTCCTTCCAGCGGCTGACCGCCGCCTGGACGGACACCGCCGGCATCACCGACCCGAACGCGGCCACGCCGGGCGCGGTCGGCGGCTGCACCACCGCGCGGGTGCAGACCACCACCACGTCCCCGATCACCGCCACCACCGTCGGCGGCCCGGCCCCGTACTGGCAGACCTACACCTACGACCAGCTCGGCGACCGCACCGGCAGCGTCAATCACGACACCACCGGCAACGCCCTCAACGACATCACGCAGACCGTCGCCTACACCGGCACCAACGGCACGACGCCCGCGACCCTGCCCGACCAGGCGGGAACGACCACCCTCACGGACCCGGCCGGAACGGCGACCCTCGCCACCACGTACACCGACCCCGCCTACAGCAACGTCAACGCCGGCGACACCATCAGCCGGAAGGTGACCACGGTCGGACCGCTGACCAACTCCTTCACCATCACCGGCGGAGTCAAGCGGTGCGTCGACGACGCGGGCGGCTCCACGACCGCCGGCACGAAGGTGCAGATCAACACCTGCAACGGTGGCACCGACGAGAAGTGGACGATCGGCACCGACGGTACGGTCAAGGTCCTCGGCATGTGCCTGGACACCAACGGCAACGCCACCGCCGGCGGAACCCTCGTGGTGATCGACACCTGCAAGTCCGACGCCACCCAGAAGTGGAAGGTCACCACCACCGGCACCCTGGTCAGCAGCGCCAACACCGCGATGTGCCTGACCGACCCGGCCGCCTCCGCCACCACCGGCACCCAGCTGACCCTCACCGCCTGCGGCGGCACCGGCCAGACCTGGACCAACGCCGCCAACGGTGCGGTCCCGGCCGGCCAGAGCCAGACCTTCACCTACGACGCCGAGGGCCGCACGGCCGGCGTCGCCACCACCTCCGGCAGCCACACCAACACCAGCAAATACGTCTACGACGCCCAGGGCGGCCTGCTCGAACAGACCGCCGCGGTCGACGGCACCGACAAGACCCGCGTCCTCTACCTCTTCGGCGGCGCCGAGCAGATCACCCTCAACGTCTCCGCCAAGACCTGGACCGGCCTGCGCAACATCACCGGGCCCGACGGCACCACCGTCACCCGCTCCAGCACCGGCTCCGTCACCTACCAGGTCGCCAACGGCCAGGGCACCGCGATCACCGCCGTGGACGCCTCCACCCTCGCCGTCACCCGTCGGTTCTACGACCCCTACGGCAACCCCCGTGGCACCAAGCCGAGTTCATGGGTGGCGACGGACGAGAACCGCGGCTTCCTCGGCCAGCCCACCGATCCGACCACCGGCCTCGACCTCCTCGGCGCCCGCGACTACGATCCCGTCACCGGCCGCTTCCTGAGCGCCGACCCGGTCTTCGAGGCCGGCGACCCCAACCAGATGGGCGGCTACACCTACGCCGGGGACAACCCGGCCAGCGGCTCGGACCCGAGCGGTCTGATGCTGGCCATGGACGGCGGAGGCGGCGGAGGCGGCTGCGACTCCAAGTGCGCGGCGGCCAACGACAAGGCGTATGCCTCCACCACGACCTCCAGCGGCACGAAGAAGCACCACAGCAGCGGCGGCTGTTCGGGCTTCTGGGGATGTGCGGGGCACTACTTCAAGAAGGCGCTCCCGGTCGCCGAGAAGGTCGCGACCGTCGTCGCGGTCGTCGCCGTGGTCGTGGTGGTGGTCGTCGCCGTGGCCGCCTGCACCGAGACCGTGGTCGCCGCCCCCGCCTGCGTCATGGCTGCCGGAGAGGCGATCGGAGCGGTCGGCGGCCTGGCCGGCGGTGCCGACTGCATGGCCATGGGCTGCGGTGGCGGCGAGCCGATAGGCGGAGAGGAAGCCGACTCACCATCCGGTGCGGGCGGCGCCGGTGAGGCCCCGAAGGCCTCCGCCGACGCGGCCCCGCACGACGCGGGCAGCGGCTCGGGCGACGCCGCGGCCGCCTCGGGCGCCGGCAGGGAATCCACCAAGGACTCCGCGGGGGCCAACGCGGCTGCGCCGAAGAAGGCCGACCCTCAGCAGGAGGCAGCCGCCTCCAGCAAGGCGGCCGCCGCGCCGGACGAACCCGGCACGGGGAACTCCGGTACTACGGACAAGGGTTCAGGCGGTGAGAACCCGCGCTGCAGTTTCTCGCCCAGCACCCCTGTCCTCATGGCCGGCGGCAGGACCAAGGCGATCGGCAAGATCAAGACCGGTGACAAGGTCGAGTCGGCCGACCCGGACACGGGCAAGCACAAGGGTGCCCGCACCGTCCAGCACGTCTGGATCAACCACGACAAGGACCTCCTCGACGTCACCGTCCGCGACAAGGACGGCCACACGGCCACGCTGCACACGACGGCCAACCACCCGTTCTGGGACGACACCACCCACAGCTGGAAGCCGGCCGGCGCCCTCCACCACGGAGACGCCCTCAACACGGCGGACAACGACCACGCCTACGTGGTCACGACCCGCACCACACCGGGCACGGCGAACCGCTGGAACCTCACGGTCCGGGAACTGCACACGTATTATGTCGTGGCGGGCGGCACGCCGATCTTGGTGCACAATACTGGTTGCCCCACAAATTCGGCCCAGGCTGGGCCCGATCCGAGACCTGGCCCAGCTCAAGATGGACATACGCTAGAGGATTACGCCAACGCAAATCGCGGACGTAATCAGGCGACAACCCCTGACTTTGTCACGGAGTACACGTCACCTTCTGGGAGGTCCTATTGGGGGCGCACCCAGGGAGATACTGAAATTGAACCGGGTAGTGCGCTCGACGACGTCCTGGGTGCCAATGGGCGTGATACCTGCTCGGAGATCTGCGCTATGAATGAGGCGCAGAAGGCAGAAGGTGATTCGGCTATATTCGGCGGATCTTTTAGAACGCTGCGAGTAAGGCCCCTAGGGTCTCCGCTGGAGAGCGGTGTGCCATTCGACCCGTGCGAGGAATCGTGTCAGGTCGTGATCAGGAAAACATTTGGGACGTGGAGCAATTGAGCGGAATGTTCAGAGACGACGATCCTTCAGTCGTGAGGGCTTTGGTTGTGGCTGGATGGTTTCCGCATAGGCGAATTGACATTACTTCCTCGGTTAATTTTCTTGAGGGGGCCGGGTTCCAGTTGAATGGAACCGCCCTTCGGGTATGGGAAGAATTCGGGGAATTGGTGATCAAAAGCTCCGCAGATCGTGTTCCTGCGTCATCCTTGCGGGTCGATCCGGTGGACGCCTGCATCGATGCCCTTGACGAAGCTGTCGTGTTGTCTCAACGACTTGGCCAGAACTACTCGCCCCTCGGAATGTGGTCCGTGCAATTTAGGTCTTATATTGCGGCTGACGGTAAGGTTATTGCCGTGGGGACGCACACCATTTGGGAGTTGGGTTCGAGCTTCACTGAGGCGGTGACCTACGTGGTCACCGGCGGAGAAGATCGGGCGCATCGGGCTGATTGGTTGCCCTGATATCTACTGTGCACGGTCGGGGGGTCCGGAACCCGTGAAATCGTGGCGTCCAATTTTGCGATAAAAATGGGCTCTTTGGAGACCAATGACACGGCATGGGAGATGAGTGTCGTCGGTCGAAACGCCTACCTTAATAGTGTGGATAGTGAATTTGGTCGGTCGTGGTCGTCCATTCAGTTCTACTGGAGTGGTGCAGCAGTCGATGTTCAAGTACTCGACTGGGCTGCTCCAAAAGGTTTGGCGGGTCGGTAGTGTCAGCGTACGAGTCGGACAGGCTGTTTGAGATCTGGAGCTTCAGCCCCTCGCATCGCACCATGTTGCTGCGGAGCAACCCCAGTCCCCGTGATGAGGTCGGCACTCGAATCGAGATCTGTATCGGCAATGTCGAAGTAATGTTCCTGAGGCCGAGGATCAAGGGAATCAGGATTTGGCGACCTTCGCCTCAGGAGGCATCTGAGGCGGCCGAGAAGTTCAATCTCGGCGAGAAGTCGCAGTCCCTCTATCTGGTGTCGAGTGGTGGTTTCCGCGGCTTCATCGTGGGTGGCCGTCCGTCGTGGCGGGAAGCCGTTCGAGGCCTCGACGACGAGACCCTGTTTGATTTTGGACAGGAATGGCCACCGGGCCCGGAAGTGAGTTGGGGGCACGTCGAGTGAGGCGGGCAGGAATTTCGTAGAGAATCCATATGAGCGGCCGAGTGTCGATTAATTCCCCCCACCGCTGCTGCCGGCAGGTGCCGGAGTTTTGGCCGCGAAGCAGTGTGGGGGATTCTGAAGTGTCCAGGATCAGAGAGACGGAAACATGCCCTTCGTGATAATCGGACTCATAAGTCTGCTTGCTGGTGGCAGAACGCTCGCACTGCGTCGCCGGCGCCTCGAACCGGCTGCCGCTCCTGCCTCATCGGCCCTGCTGAGGCCCGGACTGCTCGCTGTACTCGCAGGACTTGCGATTACCTGCGGTCTCTTTCTTGTGATCGTCGGAGTCGGTGTGCTTTTCCTGAGTTGAGATGCGGTGACGACGGCCCGCATTTCGAGTGGGAACGCCGCCACGTCCCCGCCGGCGCCGCGTGCGCGCGGACTGGCAGGGACGTGGCGGCAACTCCTTCGCCGGGCCCTCAGATATCCCGGAAGATCTCGATCTGCGCCCCCACGGAGTTCAGCCGCTCCGCCAGATCCTCGTACCCCCGGTTGATGACGTACACGTTGCGCAGCACCGACGTGCCCTCGGCCGCCATCATCGCCAGCAGGACGACGACCGCGGGACGCAGGGCCGGCGGGCACATCATCTCGGCGGCGCGCCAGCGGGTCGGGCCCTCCACCAGGACCCGGTGCGGGTCAAGGAGCTGGAGGCGGCCGCCGAGGCGGTTCAGGTCGGTGAGGTAGATCGCGCGGTTGTCGTAGACCCAGTCGTGGATCAGGGTCTTGCCCTGGGCGACCGCCGCGATGGCGGCGAAGAACGGGACGTTGTCGATGTTCAGACCCGGGAACGGCATCGGGTGGATCTTGTCGATCGGCGCCTCCAGCTTGGAGGGCCGGACCGTGAGGTCGATCAGCCGGGTGCGGCCGTTGTCCGCGAAGTACTCGGGGCTGCGGTCGTGGTCGAGGCCCATCTCCTCCAGGACCGCCAGTTCGATCTCCAGGAACTCGATCGGGACGCGCCGGACCGTCAGCTCCGACTCCGTGACCACCGCGGCGGCCAGCAGGCTCATCGCCTCGACCGGGTCCTCGGAGGGGGAGTAGTCGACGTCGGCGTCGATGTTCGGGACGCCGTGCACGGTCAGGGTCGTGGTGCCGATGCCCTCGACCCGGACGCCGAGCGCCTCCAGGAAGAAGCAGAGGTCCTGGACCATGTAGTTGGAGGAGGCGTTGCGGATGACGGTGACGCCGTCGTGCCGGGCGGCGGCCAGCAGCGCGTTCTCGGTGACCGTGTCGCCGCGTTCGGTCAGCACGATCGGGCGGTCCGGGCGGATCGAGCGGTCGACCTGCGCGTGGTACTGCCCCTCGGTCGCCGCGATGTCCAGCCCGAACCGGCGCAGGGCGATCATGTGCGGCTCGATGGTCCGGGTGCCGAGGTCGCAGCCACCGGCGTACGGCAGCTTGAAGTGGTCCATGCGGTGCAGCAGCGGGCCGAAGAACATGATGATCGAGCGGGTGCGGACGGCGGCCTCGGCGTCGATCGCCGCCATGTCCAGGTCGGCCGGCGGCACCAGCTCCAGGTCGACGCCCTCGTTGATCCAGCGGGTCCGCACGCCGATGGAGTTGAGCACCTCCAGGAGGCGGTACACCTCCTCGATCCGGGCCACCCGGCGCAGCACCGTGCGCCCCTTGTTGAGCAGCGAGGCGCACAGCAGGGCCACGCACGCGTTCTTGCTGGTCTTCACGTCGATCGCGCCGGACAGGCGACGGCCGCCCACCACGCGCAGGTGCATCGGGCCCGCGTAGCCCAGTGAGACGATCTCGCTGTCCAGGGCTTCACCGATTCGAGCGATCATCTCAAGGCTGATGTTTTGGTTGCCGCGCTCGATGCGGTTGACGGCGCTCTGACTGGTGCCGAGCGCCTCCGCGAGCTGTGTCTGTGTCCAGCCGCGGTGCTGCCGGGCGTCACGGATGAGCTTGCCGATGCGTACGAGGTAGTCGTCTGCCATGAGGTCGAGGTTATCTCAGATATGAGATGGGACCCGCTGAGGGGGTCCGTTCGGGTGATGCCTCGTCAGTGCGGCTACGTGTTCGACCTGTCGGCCGCTGTCCGGAAGCTTCTCCGGTCGAGTCCACGGGCCGGAAAGTACGGTTATTGCAGGGTTTGTGCGCCTGTTCCCCAGCCTCCGCGTCACCCCTGGTGCGCGGTCGCCGGTTCCCACCCGTGATGTGTCATGTATGCGTGCTTCATCCGATTGGTCCCGCTCGGTGCGCCGAGACGCCGGCCGGGCCGGCCCTCTCGTGGCGCGCGGCGCCCGTCCGCCTCGCCTGTGCGCGATGTGCGACACGCCGGGATTCCGTCGTGCGGGTTCCCGGGTGCCTCCGTTCGGGCGCGGCCTTCGCCGCCGGGCGGGCCGCGGTGCGCGCGGGCCGCCCGGCGGCGGTCACCCCCGGCGCTGCTTGGAGGTGTGCCGCCACCCGAACGGTCCGGGCAGGTCCATCGACGTCGTCCGGCGTCCCGTGCTGCTGTGCGTGTGGCGGGGGCCGTGCTTGCCTCCCGTGGTGATGGACCAGGAGCGGCGGTTGATGTTGAGGCGCACTCCGGGCAGGATCCGGAAGCTCTTCCTGAAGGTGAGCGGCATGTCGGTGACTCCTTTCGCTTCCCCCGTCGGTTACCCCCGCTTCGCGAACTGATGGGCGGGGGAACCGAATTCACTCGCGGAGGTGTGTCCGGCGCGGGTGGTGCGCTCCTCGGGGAGGGTCCGGGACATGCCGCGGGCGCGACGGAGGGCGGGTCCGGGCATGACCATCCGGCGCCCGTGTACTAGAGTTATCTCGACATCGAGATATCTGCCTAGGCGCACCGTAGCCGCCACCTCTAGTAAGGCATGCCTAACTTAGCCTGACCTTACTGGATGGGCCAAGTCGGCGTGGCGGCACGATTGACGGTGGTACGCGCACATCAATGAAGGAGACTGTCGTGTCGGCGAACAGCTTCGACGCCCGCAGCACGCTGCAGGTGGGCGACGAGTCGTACGAGATCTTCCGGCTGGACAAGGTGGAAGGCTCGGCTCGCCTTCCGTACAGCCTGAAGGTGCTGCTGGAGAACCTGCTCCGCACGGAGGACGGCGCGAACATCACCGCCGACCACATCCGTGCCCTCGGCGGCTGGGACTCGCAGGCTCAGCCCAGCCAGGAGATCCAGTTCACGCCGGCCCGCGTGATCATGCAGGACTTCACCGGCGTCCCCTGCGTCGTGGACCTCGCCACCATGCGCGAGGCCGTGAAGGAGCTCGGCGGCGACCCGGCGAAGATCAACCCGCTGGCCCCGGCCGAGCTGGTCATCGACCACTCCGTCATCGCCGACAAGTTCGGCACCCACGACGCGTTCGCCCAGAACGTCGAGCTGGAGTACGGCCGCAACCGCGAGCGCTACCAGTTCCTGCGCTGGGGCCAGACCGCGTTCGACGAGTTCAAGGTCGTCCCGCCGGGCACCGGCATCGTCCACCAGGTGAACATCGAGCACCTGGCCCGCACGGTCATGGTCCGGGGCGGCCAGGCGTACCCCGACACCCTGGTCGGCACCGACTCGCACACCACCATGGTCAACGGCCTCGGCGTCCTCGGCTGGGGCGTCGGCGGCATCGAGGCCGAGGCCGCCATGCTCGGCCAGCCGGTCTCCATGCTCATCCCGCGCGTCGTCGGCTTCAAGCTGACCGGTGAGCTCAAGCCCGGCACCACCGCCACCGACCTCGTGCTCACCATCACCGAGATGCTCCGCAAGCACGGTGTGGTCGGCAAGTTCGTCGAGTTCTACGGCGAGGGCGTGGCCGCCACCTCGCTCGCCAACCGCGCCACCATCGGCAACATGTCGCCGGAGTTCGGCTCCACCGCGGCGATCTTCCCGATCGACGGCGAGACCCTGAACTACCTGCGCCTGACCGGCCGCAGCGACCAGCAGGTCGCGCTCGTCGAGGCGTACGCCAAGGAGCAGGGCCTCTGGCTGGACCCGAAGGCCGAGCCCGACTTCTCCGAGAAGCTGGAGCTGGACCTCGCCACGGTCGTCCCCTCCATCGCCGGCCCGAAGCGCCCGCAGGACCGCATCGTCCTCGCGAACGCCGCCGAGCAGTTCAAGAGCGACGTGCGCAACTACGTCGCCGACGACGACGAGGCGGGCAAGGAGTCCTTCCCGGCCTCCGACTCCCCGGCCGCCACCAACGGCGTCCCGACCAACCCGGTCACCGTCACCGCCCCCGACGGCACGACCTACGAGATCGACCACGGCGCGGTCACCGTCGCGGCCATCACCTCCTGCACCAACACCTCCAACCCGTACGTCATGGTCGCCGCCGCGCTGGTGGCCAAGAAGGCGGTCGAGAAGGGCCTGACCCGCAAGCCCTGGGTCAAGACCACCCTCGCCCCGGGTTCCAAGGTCGTCACCGACTACTTCGAGAAGGCGGGCCTGACCCCCTACCTCGACAAGGTCGGCTTCAACCTGGTCGGCTACGGCTGCACCACCTGCATCGGCAACTCCGGCCCGCTGCCGGAGGAGGTCTCCAAGGCCGTCAACGACCACGACCTCGCGGTCACCTCGGTCCTCTCCGGCAACCGGAACTTCGAGGGCCGGATCAACCCCGACGTCAAGATGAACTACCTGGCCTCCCCGCCGCTGGTCGTCGCCTACGCGATCGCCGGCTCGATGAAGGTCGACATCACCAAGGACGCCCTGGGCACCGACACCGACGGCAAGCCGGTGTACCTCCAGGACATCTGGCCCACCGAGGCCGAGGTCAACGAGGTCGTGGCGAGCGCCATCGGCGAGGACATGTTCAACAAGTCCTACGCCGACGTGTTCGCCGGCGACGCCCAGTGGCAGTCGCTCCCGGTCCCGACCGGCAACACCTTCGAGTGGGACGCCGAGTCCACCTACGTCCGCAAGCCCCCCTACTTCGAGGGCATGCAGATGGAGCCGTCCCCGGTCTCCGACATCGCCGGTGCCCGCGTGCTGGCCAAGCTGGGCGACTCGGTCACCACCGACCACATCTCCCCGGCCGGTGCCATCAAGGCCGACACCCCGGCCGGCACCTACCTCACCGAGCACGGTGTGGAGCGTCGTGACTTCAACTCCTACGGCTCGCGCCGGGGCAACCACGAGGTCATGATCCGCGGCACGTTCGCCAACATCCGCCTGCGCAACCAGATCGCGCCGGGCACCGAGGGCGGCTACACCCGCGACTTCACCCAGGCCGACGCGCCGGTGGCGTTCATCTACGACGCCTCCCGCAACTACATCGAGCAGGGCATCCCGCTGGTCGTCCTGGCCGGCAAGGAGTACGGCTCCGGCTCGTCCCGCGACTGGGCCGCCAAGGGCACCGCGCTGCTCGGCGTCAAGGCCGTCATCGCCGAGTCCTACGAGCGCATCCACCGCTCGAACCTGATCGGCATGGGCGTGCTCCCGCTGCAGTTCCCGGAGGGCGCCACCGCCGAGTCCCTCGGCCTGACCGGCGAGGAGACCTTCTCCTTCACCGGCGTCGAGGAGCTCAACAACGGCACCACCCCGCGCACGGTCAAGGTCACCACCGACACGGGCGTCGAGTTCGACGCGGTCGTCCGGATCGACACCCCCGGTGAGGCCGACTACTACCGCAACGGCGGCATCATGCAGTACGTGCTGCGCAGCCTGATCCGCAAGTAGTCTCCAGGCGCCTGTGAGGGCCGCGTTCCCGGTCACCGGGGGCGCGGCCCTTCGCCGTTCCTGTGCGCGGGCCGCGGCGGGACATCGCCAGGGCTCAGCCGGAGCACAGCGTTCCCTCAGCGGACCGGCACAGACTCGGTACATGTCCGCCACCGCGGGGTCCCGATCCGGCCCCTTCCGCGCCCCGGCCGCCGACGCCGGGCCGGCCCCGGCCGCGCTGCCGGCCACCGCCGCCGCCCGCCCGACGGCACCCCGGACGACCCCAGCCGCCGTACCGGACCGTCCGGTCCCCGGCGCGCGCAGGCCGCCGCGCAGGACTTCGGGGCCGCACGGCGCGCGCGGCACGGGGCGTGCCGTGGGGGACGGGAGATGACCGGTCCGCGGCGGGGCCGGCCGCTGCGCACGCGGCTGCCCGTCCTCGTCACCGCCGTCCTGGTCTGCGTCTGCGGCGTGCTGGCCGTGACCACCGTGTTCGCCCAGCGCGCCGCTCTGATGGGCGGTCTGGACGACCGGGTCGGCGACGCCGTCGAGCGCGACGCCGCGGGCGCGGCCCGTCACCCGGAGCTGCCCCGCGACCTGGGCTTCCTCACCGAGGGCGGCCGGCCCGCCGGCGAACTCGCCGCCCGCGTCGACGCCCGGGGCCGGATCCTCAGCGCCGCCGTGGTCACCGAGAACACCTCCCCGCGCCCGCTCACCGCCGACCAGGCCGACGCGCTCGGGGACGTCACGCCGAACGGACCGCCCGGCACCCGCACGGTGCCCGGTCTGGGCACCTACCGGGTCGCCGCCCTCGACGCCAGTGGCGTCCGCGTCGTGACCGGCCTCCCGATGGACGACGTACGGGACACGCTCGGCGACCTGGCACGCACCGAGGCGGTGCTCGCCGCCGTCGCCCTCACGGCCGCCTGCTGCGCCTCCACGGCGGTGATACGACGGCAGCTGCGCCCGCTCGGCCGCGTCGCCGCCACCGCCGCGGACGTCTCCCGCGCCCCCCTCGGCCCCGGCCCTGCCACCGCCCTGCCCCGGGTGCCGGAACGGGACACCGGCCCCGGCAGCGAGGCCGGACAGGTCGGTGCCGCCCTCAACCGGCTGATCGACCGGGTGGAGGCGGCGCTCGCGGACCGCCGGCGCGGGGAGGAGCAGGTGCGCCGCAGCGAGGAGCGCATGCGCCGGTTCCTGGCCGACGCCAGCCACGAACTGCGCACCCCGCTCGCCTCGATCGCCGGCTACGCGGAGCTGATGAGCCGCGGAACCGGCCGCGTCGCACCGGATCCGGCCTGGCGCCGGGTCGACGCCGAGTCGGCCCGGATGCGCGGCCTGGTCGAGGACCTGCTGCTGCTCGCCCGGCTCGGCGAGCGAGCGCCGCTGCAGGCCGTCGAGGTCGACATGGCCGCGGTGGTGGCGGAGGCGGTGTGGGACGCGCGGGCGGCGGGCGCCGGGCACGTCTGGCGGCTCGAACTCGACCCGGACGCGCCGGTGCTGGTCCTGGGCGACCTGGCCCGGCTGCGCCAGGCGGTGGCCAACCTGCTCGCCAACGCGCGGGCGCACACGCCCGCGGGGACGACGGTGACCGCCACGGTCGGTGCCACCGCCGCCGCCTGCGTGGTCCGCGTCCGCGACGACGGCCCGGGCATCCCGCCGGAGTTCCTGCCCGCCGTCTTCGAACCCTTCACCCGGGCCGACCCCTCCCGCACCCGCACCGGATCCCCGGGCGGCGGCGCGGGTCTCGGCCTCGCCGTCGTCGCGGCGATCGCCACCGCCCACGGCGGCCGTGCCGAGGCGCACAGCGTCCCGGGCCGCACGGAGTTCACCCTCGAACTCCCCGCCGCCCGCCGCGCGCCGACCGACCAGGCCCGGTGGGAGGTCCCGGCGTCCGGACCCGCGGAGAGGCCCGCGGAGAGGTCCGCAGAGAGGCCCGCAGACAGGCCCGCCGGGCGCGCGGTCCTGCCGCGCGCCCGGGAGCGATCGTGACCGTGCGGGCGCCGGCGCCGCGGCCGGCCCCGGCGCCCGCACGGGCCGTCAGTTGTAGGGGTTGATCGAGGTGGCCGACGTGCTGCAGTTGTCGAGGGTGGTGTCCCGGCAGACCGTCAGCCAGAGGCTGTGGATGCCGCCGGTCAGGCTGCCCGGCATGCTCCCCCAGGTGGTCGTGGTGCCGCAGCCGGCGCTGTTGAAGTGGTTCGGGAACTGGAAGCCCGGCACGGAGACGTGGAAGAACACCGGGTGCGCGTCACAGGAGGTGTCGCTGAGCTTCACGTTGCGCAGGGTGAACGATTCCGAACCCGTCCAGTCGACGGTGAGCGACGCGGAGGCGCCGGTGGTGCTGGCGCTGAGCACGTCGTTGTCCGCGGCACTGGCCGTGCCCGGCGTGAGCCCGAGGGCCGCGGCCGCCAGGCCGGCGACGACGGCCGCGATGGCGCGCTTCTTCATGGGTCCTCCCGTAAGTTCAAGCGGGTGTGCGGTCGGGTGCCCGGCGGGAGGTGTCGGCTCCGGCCCGGCGGCAGCAGGCTGTCCGCGCGGCCGTGCATATGCCAAGGAGTTCCGGGAGCCCTGGGACGGCGGGACGGCCGCGGGGCGCTGAACTGGGCCGTCCTGGAGCGGCTGGGACGCGACCGGGACGGCGGCCCGCAGGCGGGGAGGCAGCGGACACACCGCGAACCACCCTGCCCCGCCAGGCCGTCGGGACCGCCGGCATCCGCTCTGGGCGGACCCGGTGGCGGTGCGCACCGGGTCCGCGAGCCGGGCAGGGAGGGGGGTGGGGTACCTGCCCGGGGGAAGTGGCTCGAACCGCCACTCGTGTGCTGTGCTGTTCGGCTTGTGTCGACGCCATGGAGCACGACAACGTTGTCTGATGGTCTTTACATGACTTTACCGCCCCAACCGACAACGATGTCAACCCACTTCGGGTAGCCCGAGCGGGTGAACCGGTGCGGCGCCTGCCGAAGGGCACGCGGTCTTCCGTGCTACGCGTGGCGCACGTTACTGTCCCTGCGGCTTGTGCGACCTGTGGTGCGCGACCCGTCCGAAGGAGGAGGGGCCGCGTCATGCGTTTCCGTCCCATGTCCCTGCTGCTGGCCGCGCTGCTCACGGCCGGCGGCGCCACCCCCGCCCTCGCGGCGACCGCGAGCGGACCCGGCCCGCGGCCCGAACTCGTCACCGACCCCACGGCGTACGTGGATCCGCTGATCGGCACCAAGAACGGCGGCGACACCTTCCCGGGCGCCGTCGCGCCCCTCGGCATGCTCTCCTGGAGCCCGGAGAACACCAGGGGCGACGCGACCAGAACCGCGGCGCCCGGCGGCTACCACTACGACGCGACCCGCGTCCGGGGCTTCAGCCTCACCCACATGTCCGGCACCGGCTGCGCCGGCGGCAGCGGCGACATCCCCTTCTTCCCCTACGCCGGTGCCGTCACCTCGTCCCCGGCGAGCGACACCGAGGACGCCGTCTACGCCTCGGACTTCAGCCACGCCGACGAGCGCGCCGAGCCGGGCCACTACGAGGTCGGCCTGGCCTCCGGGGTCACCGCCGACCTCACCGCGACCGCCCGCACCGGCTCGGCCCGGTTCACCTACCCGGCCGGCAAGCCCGCCTCGTTGCTGATCCGCACCGCCAACTCCGAGGTCGGCTCGGCCGATTCGACGGTCAGCATCGACCCGGCCACCCGGACCGTCTCCGGCTCGGTCACCTCGGGGAACTTCTGCGGCTACCTCGACCCCGAGGGCCAACGGTCCTACTACACCCTGTACTTCACCGCCCGCTTCGACCGCGCCTTCGCCGGCGCGGGCACCTGGCGGGACGACCGGCTCAGCCCGGGTTCCACGACCGCCTCCGGCGGCACCGGCGGCTTCACGGCCGGCGGACGTCCGGTCGCGGGCAAGGGAGCGGGCGGCTACGTCGAGTTCGCGCCCGGCACCGGCCCGGTCGGCGTCAAGGTGGGCATCTCGTACGTCAGCCGGTCGGCCGCCGAGGCGAACCTGCGGGCGGAGAACCCGCCGCGGCGCTCCTTCGACGCCGTCCGGGACGCGGCCCGCCGCGCCTGGCGCGACCGCCTCGGCGCGATCCGCGTCGGAGGCGGTACGGACACCGACCGCACCACCTTCTACACCGCCCTGTACCACTCGCTCCTGCACCCGAACGTCATCAGCGACGCGGACGGCCGCTACCGGGGCGGCGACGGCGAGGTGCACCGCGTCGGACACGGCCACCGGGCGCAGTACGGCACCTTCTCCGGCTGGGACGTCTACCGCGACCAGGTCCAGCTCCTGACCCTGCTGGACCCCCGCACCGGCTCCGACATCGCCCAGTCGCTCTACGAACTCGCCGGGCAGAACGGCGGCGTCTGGGACCGCTGGCTGCACGGCGCGAGCGGCACCCACGTCATGAACGGCGATCCCTCGCCCACCGCCCTCGCCGGCATCCGCGCCTTCGGCGGCACCGACTTCGACCTGAAGGGCGCGCTGCGGTCCCTGGTGAAGGCGGCCACCGAACCGACCGCGCAGGACCTGTCGGCGGCCGGCAAGCCGGTGCTGTCGGCCGGCCAGCGCCCCTCGCTCGACAAGTACCTGGACAAGCACTACATGCCGTCCGTCTCCAACGCCTGGGGCGGCGCCGCGGAGACCCTGGAGATGTCCACGGCCGACTTCTCCCTCTCCCAACTCGCCCTGGCGGCGGGGGAGAAGGACACGGCGGCCGTCTTCGCCGACCGGTCCCAGTGGTGGCAGAACAACTTCGACGTCGCCGCCGACCCCGGCGGCGGCTACATCGCCAACCGCAAGGCGGACGGCAGCTGGGTCACCGGCTTCACCCCGGACACCGGCAACGGGTTCGTGGAGGGCACGGCCGCCCAGTACACCTGGATGGTCCAGCACAACCCGGCGGGGCTGTTCGCCGCGATGGGCGGCACGGACCGGGTACTGGCCCGGCTGGACGCCTTCTTCCACAACGCCGACGGCAGCTGGGCCCTCACCGGCAGCGGCGGCGACAAGGCCGAGCTGGACAACGAGCCCTCGATCAACGTGCCCTACCTGTACGACTACGCGGGCGCCCCGTACAAGGCCCAGGAGACCGTCCGCGCGGCCATGACCACGCTCTGGTCCACCGGCCCCGGCGGCATCCCTGGCAACGACGACCTGGGCGCGATGTCGGCCTGGTACGTCTTCTCGGCGCTCGGCATGTACCCGCAGGTGCCCTCCCGCGCCGAACTCGTCCTGGCCTCACCGCTGTTCGAGCGGGTGGAGATCGACCGCCCCGGCGGCAACGACATCTCCGTCCACGCCCGCGGCGCCGCCGCCGGCGCCCCCTACGTCCGGTCCCTGAAGGTCGACGGCCGTACCAGCGACCGCCCCTGGCTCGACAGCTCCTTCGTCCGGGACGGCGGCCGCCTCGACTACACCCTGTCCGCCACCCCGGACCGCACCTGGGGCGCCTCCTCGCCGCCGCCGTCCTTCCGCCGGGGCGAGCAGCCGTACCAGATCGGCGTCGGTCCGACCGCCGCGACCCTCGCCCCCGGCGGCAGCACCCAAGTCGCCGTCCGCGCTCTCTCCCTGACCGGCGGCACCGGTCCCGAGGTGCGGTTCCAGGTGCGGACCCCGGAAGGCGTCGAGGCGGCCCCGGCCGAGGGCTCGGTGACCGGCGGCACGCAGCAGATCACGCTGTCCACCACCGCCGGCACCCCGCAGGGCTACTACGACGTCCAGGTCACGGTGGTCTCCGCCGGCCGTTCCACCGTCCAGCCGGTCGTCCTGACCGTCGCCGCGCCGGGCTCTCTGCTCGCCGCCTACGACAACACCGGCGTCTCGGACGACGAGGGCGACCACGACGAGGGCGACTTCGACGGCGGCGGCTGGAGCTACTCCCGCCAGGCCCTCGCCGCGGCCGGCCTCACCGCGGGCGCCCGGGGCACGGTCGGCGGCCTCGCCTACACCTGGCCCGACGCGCCCGCGGGCCGCCCCGACAACGCGAGCGCCGCCGGCCAGACCATCGATCTCCCCGCCCCCGCCGCCAGGCTGTCCTTCCTCGGCAGCGCCACCAACGGCGACCGGTCGGCCCCGGCGACCGTCACCTACACCGACGGCAGCACCGCAACCGTCGATCTCGCCCTCACCGACTGGACCGTCGGCGGCGGAGGCGGCACCGTCCGGTACGGGAACACGACCGTGGCGCGGACCGCGTACCGCAACGTCGCGGGCGCCGACAAGGACCCCGTGGCCACCTACGTCTTCGCGACCGAACCCGTCGAGGCCCCGGCGGGCCGGCTCATCCAGAGCGTCCGCCTCCCCGACGACGCCGACCTGCACGTCTTCACCCTCGCCACCGGCTGAGAGGAACGGGGCACGCGAGAGGGGGCGGACCCGTCCGGGTCCGCCCCCTTCCGTGTGCCGCGGCTCAGGCCAGCAGTTCCACCTCCGCCAGCGTCGGCGCGCCGTCCAGGACGAGCCGGTAGTGCGCGTACGTCCCCGGGGTGCGGACCGTGAACGCCCTGGTCTGCAGGTTCCAGGCGAAGGTCTCGCCGGAACGCCGGTCCACGGTGCGCCAGTGGGTGCCGTCCGCGGACGCCTCGAGGGTCCAGCCCGTCGGCGCCTGGGTGTGGTCCGCCGGAGAGGTCAGCGTGTACTGGATCCCCTTCACCGGCCCGGTCACCGGCAGGTCCACCGAGGTCACCGACTGCTGCGTGGCCGACGTGTTGTCGAACAGGGAGCCGTCACCCTTCAGGACGTCCGCGCGCGGGGCCGGGACCTTGTCGTCCTGGGCGATGGAGACCGGTCCCGCGTTCTTGCCGGTGCCCCAGGTCGACGGCTTGGACCCCATCGTGAAGTCGACGACACCGCCCTTGGAGATCAGCGAGTGGGGCAGCGAGGTCGACGTCCAGATGCGGCCGTTGACCCGCACACCCTGCACGTAGACGTTGGCCGCGCTGTTCTGCGGTGCCCGCACGACCAGGTCCCGGCCGTTCTCCAGATGGACGGTGGCCTTCTTGAACAGCGGGGAGCCGATCGAGTAGTCGCCGCTGCCCATCACCAGCGGGTAGAAGCCGAGGGCCGAGAAGAGGTACCAGGCAGACTGCTCGCCGTTGTCCTCGTCGCCGTGGTAGCCCTGCCCAATCTCGCTGCCGAGGTAGAGCCGGGAGACCGCCTCGCGGACGTACGCCTGGGCCTTCCAGGGCTCGCCGGCCGCGTCGTACATGTAGATGACGTGGTGGGCGACCTGGTTGGAGTGGCCGTACATGCCCATCCGGACGTCCCGGGCCTCGGTCATCTCGTGGATGACCCCGCCGTAGGAGCCGACGAAGTCCGTGGAGGCCGTCTCGGGGGTCGCGAAGTACTCGTCCAGCTTGTCCGCGAGCCCGGACCGGCCGCCGTACAGGTTGGCCAGGCCCCGGCTGTCCTGCGGCGCCGTGAAGGCGTAGCCCCAGCCGTTGGTCTCGGTGTAGTCGTAGCCCCACACCCGCGGGTCGTACGCCGAGGAGTCCACCCGCCACTTGCCCTGGGCGTCCTTGCCCTGGAAGAAGCCGGCCTTGGAGTCGAAGAGGTCCACGTAGTCCTGGGCGCGGTTCAGGAAGTAGTCCGACTCCTCCTTGTAGCGCTTCTCGCCGGTCTTCTCGTACAGCGCCTTGCCCATCTCGGCGATGCCGTAGTCGTTGACGTATCCCTCCATCGCCCAGGACAGCCCCTCGCGGGTGTCGTCGCTGGTGTAGCCGAGGAAGGGGGAGGTCGACATGCCCTTGCGGCCCACCCCGGAGGAGGGCGGGACGACCGTCGCGTTCTTCAGGGCCGCCTCGTAGGCCGCCTTCGCGTCGAAGTGCACGCCCTTGACGTAGGCGTCCGCGAACGCCACGTCCGAGGAGGTGCCGGTCATCAGGTCGGCGTAGCCGGGGGAGGACCAGCGCGAGGTCCAGCCGCCGTCCTTGTACTGCTGGACGAACCCGTCGACCATCTCGCCCGCCTGGGAGGGCGTCAGGAGCGAGTACGCAGGCCAGGTCGTGCGGTAGGTGTCCCAGAAGCCGTTGTTGACGTACACCTTGCCGTCCACGATCTTCGCGCCGGTGTGCGTCGGGGTGTCCTGGCTGCTCATCGGCGAGAACGGGGAGGCGTACTGGTACTTCGAACCGACCTTCTCGAAACCGGAGTTGGGGTACAGGTAGAGCCGGTACATGCTGGAGTAGAGGGTGGTCAGCTGGTCCGCCGTGGCGCCCTCCACCTCCACCTTGCCGAGCAGCTTGTCCCACACCTTCTGGGCCCGTGCCTTCACCGTGTCGAAGGAGGTGCCGTCCGGGATCTCCCGGGACAGGTTGTCCTTCGCCTGGTCGACGCCGATCAGCGAGGTGGCCAGGCGCAGGGTGACGGCGTGGTCGGAGCCCGTGTCGAAGCGCAGGTAGCCCTTGACCCCGGCGGAGTCGCCGTCCGTCACCGGCTTGTCGAAGACGCCGTAGACGAACAGCCGGGTGGCGCCGGTCGACAGGCCGGACTTGACGTCCGAGTAGCCGGTGACGACCCCGTGCTCCTTGTCGAGGGTCAGACCCGCCTGCTCGGTGACGTTGTCGAAGATGACGCTCGCGTCGTCGCCCGGATAGGTGAAGCGCAGCGCCGCCGCGTGGTCGGTCGGCGTTATCTCGGCCTTGAGGCCGTTCTCGAACCTGACCCCGTAGTAGTACGGCCGCGCGGTCTCGTTCTCGTGCCGGAAGGCCAGCTCGCGCGCCTCCCGCCCGGTGTCCGGGGTGCCGGCGGCCGCGGACGGCATCATCTGGAAGGTCTGCCGGTCGCCCATCCAGGGGCTGGGCTCGTGGCTGGCGCTGAACGCCTGGATCGTCGGCAGGTTGTCCGCGTTGTTGGCCCGCGCGTACTCGTACAGCCAGCTCTCCGAGGACGCGTTGGTCACCGGCGTCCAGAAGTTGAAGCCGTGCGGCAGGGCCGTGGCCGGGAAGTTGTTGCCGCGCGAGAAGCTGCCGCTGGAGTTGGTGCCGCGGGTGGTCAGCGCGTAGTCGGACAGGTGCGCCTTCGGCTTCTCGGGCGCGGCCGGCGCGATGCGCACGTCGTCGATCCAGCCCCGGAACCTGGCAGGTCCGGCCGGCGAGTCGTAGCCGACCAGGATCCGGTCCACGGTCTTGCCTGCCGCGACCGAGCCGATCACCGAGGAGACGTCGTTCCACTGGTTGACGTACAGGCCCTTGGCCGCGCCCTGGCCGCGCGGCGAGAGCGCGAAGCCGTGGCTGTCCTTCGCCCCGAGGCCGCTCAGGTACGTGCCGTCGGTGAAGGCCAGGTCCACGGCCACGTTGGTGGCGTCGTAGTCGAGGTCGCCGTCGGCCATCGAGGGGAAGATCCGGTACCCGAGCCGGGTGTCGCGCCCGACCTTCACGTTCACGTCGAAGACCTTGTTGTACGAGTACGCCCGCCCGCTCGCGGTGTGCCGGCCCGCGTAGCGCAGCGCGTGGGTGCCGGTGAAGCCGGCCCCGGCCTTCGCGGTCGGCGAGCCGCTCGGGCCCTTGTCGACCAGCGAGAGCATGTCCTGGGGCACCGGGCCGCCGCTGCCGCCGGTGGAGAACTGGACGTCGGCGATCTGGAGGATGTCCGGGGCGCCGTTGTTCTTCGTGACGTCGAGCCGGAAGTGCTGGTACTCGGCGGGCTCCGCGAGGTCGTAGGACCGGGTCTGGAACCGCTCGGTGAAGGTCTCACCCGTACGGGTGTCGACGGTCTTCCAGTCCTTGCCGTCCGTCGAACCCTGCAGGGTCCAGTCGGCGGGGTCGCGTTCGGCGTAGTCGTTCGCCGAGGTGACGGCGTACGTCACCAGCTTGATGGGCTTGTCGAAGTCGAACTCCGCCCAGCCGGTCCGCTCGAAGGTGAGCCACTTGGTGCCCGGCTCGCCGTCGACGAGGTTCTCCTTCACCTCGCCCGCGCCGGTGTTCTCGCCGCTGGCCCGCATGTCCGTCACGTGGTCGGTGACGTTGCCGGGGATGCCGGTGCTGTAGCCGCCGTCGACACCCGAGGCGCGCGGAGCGCCGGCGGGGTCCGTGTCGACGGTGTCGGTCCAGTCAGGTGACGGATCGCCGGACTCGAACGAGGACGCGAACTGCGTCGCGGCCGCCGGTGCCTTGGCCGGCAGGGCGACCGCGGCCCCCTGGGAGCCCAGAGTCATGACGACGGCGGCCGTGATCACGACCGCCGTACCGGATCGGTGTCCTGTTCTTCGCTGCGTTCTCCGCTGCATCACGACGGGTACCCTCCCTGCCACAAGAGACAACGTTGTCAGATGCGTGGCGCAGGAACCAGTAGGTGGTCAAGTGGTCCGTGATGTCAAGGGTGTTGGCTGCGGCATTCAGGGGTCTATGTCGGCTCTTTTTCCGGCAAGCCGTACACGGCTCGCTCAGATTTCCGACAGGTCTCAACTAGGAAAAGACCCTTGGCGAACCTTGCATTCGATCTTGCCCCGCTGGCGGGAAGTGGACTATACCTGTCGGCACTTCCTGAGTGACTTCCTGCACGGCTCAGCACGACCCGACCGCGGTGCCGGGGAGGATCCGGTTCACCGCCTGAGTCCTGGAGAGGGCGAGGACTTGAGCATGGGATCCACATCCGCAGCCAGTCATGGTTCCGAAGGCGTCGGCCGCCGCGATCTGATCAAGCGGTCGGCCGCACTCGGCCTGATCTCGGTCCCCACCGTCGGATTTCTCTCCGCCTGCGCCAGCAGTGGCGGAGGCGGCCAGTCCAAGGACAAGGCCGGCAAGAAGACGGCCAAGAACCCGCTCGGCGTCAACGACACCGCCCAGATGGAATTCGTCCTCTTCGACGGCGGTTTCGGCAAGGAGTACGCCGAGGACGCGGTGAAGATCTACCAGAAGGACTTCCCGAAGGCCAAGGTCAAGTTCTCGGCCACCCAGAAGATCCAGTCCACCCTGCAGCCCCGCTTCAACCAGGGCACCCCGCCGGACCTCATCGACAACTCCGGCGCCGAGCAGATGGACATGGGCGTGCTGGTCGGCAAGAAGCAGCTGGCCGACCTCACGCCGCTGCTCGACGCGCCGTCGTACGACGACCCGAACAAGAAGGTCCGCGACACGCTGCGCCCCGGCATCGTGGAGATGGGCCAGTTCGACGGCGACCCGGTCTGGATCATGTACTACGCCTACACGGTGTACGGCGTCTGGTACTCGCAGAAGGCCCTGGACTCGCTGGACGCGGAGTACCCGCAGACCTGGGACCAGATGCTCGCCGTCTGCGAGAAGGCCAAGAAGAAGGGCATGGCCGGCTGGACCTACGCCGGCAAGTACCCGTACTACATCCCCTTCTCGCTGTACCCGATGATCGGCAAGGTCGGCGGCGTCGAGGTCCTGAACGCCATCGACAACCTGGAGCCGAACGCCTGGAAGCACCCGGCCGTCAAGGCGTGTTTCGAGGCGTACTACGAGCTCTACAAGAAGGGCTACATCCTCAAGGGCACCCCCGGCCTGGACCACATCCAGTCGCAGACCGCCTGGGCCCAGGGCAAGGCCCTGTTCATCCCGAACGGCTCCTGGGTGGAGAACGAGTCGGCGAACGTCATCCCCTCCGACTTCAACCTCGCCGTCTCCGCACCCACCGGCATCGACAAGAACGACAAGATGCCCTTCGGCACCATCTGGGCCTCCGGCGGCGAACCGTTCATCGTCCCGGCCAAGGCGGCCAACGGCGAGGGCGGCATGGAGCAGCTGCGCATCATGCTCAGCGAAGCCTCCTCCAAGAACTTCACGTCGAAGGTGAAGTCCCTGACCGCCTACAACGGCGGCACCGACGGCATCACCCTCACCCCGGGCCTCACCTCCGGCGTCGCCGCCCTGAAACTGGCCGGCTCGAATGTGGTCAACCCGCGGCTCCAGGACTGGTACGTGCAGCTCCAGAAGGAGAAGATCGGCGTGGCCGGTCTCGGCGAGATGATGGCCGGACGGCTGACCCCGGCGGAGGCCATCAAGAAGATCCAGGGATACGCCGACGAAGCGGCCAAGGACACCACGATCAAGCACTACAAGCACCAGTAATACCCACCTCACGGCACCGGAGTGGCGATGCAGCACGGCAAGTACCGGTTCATTGTGGGGTTTCTCGTGTTGCCCCTGGGACTGTACGCGCTCTTCGTGGTCTGGCCGTTCATCCAGTCCATCTACTACTCGTTCACGGACTGGACCGGCCTGAGCCCCGATTTCAAGATGGTCGGCCTGGACAATTACAAGAGGATGTTCCACGACGACATCTTCTGGAAGTCCTTGCAGCACAGCTTGATGTTCGCGGTCGTGCTGCCGCTGGTGACGATCAGCCTGGCGCTGTTCTTCGCCTTCATGATCAATGTGGGCGGCCGCAGAAGGAGGGGCGGTCCCGTCGTCACCGGCGTACGGGGCTCCTCCTTCTACAAGATCGTCTATTTCTTCCCGCAGGTGCTGTCCATCGCGATCGTCTCGCTGCTGTTCGCCTTCGCCTACAACCCGGACAGCGGCGCGATCAACTCGTTCCTGCGCGGAATCGGTCTGGGCAGTGTCCAGCCACTGTGGCTCGGCGACCCGAGCCTGGCGCTGTGGTGCGTGATGGCCGTACTGGTGTGGTCCACGGTCGGTTTCTTCGTGGTCCTCTTCTCGGCCGGCATGGCGTCCATCCCGACCGATCTCTACGAGGCCGCCCTGCTCGACGGAGCCGGCCGCGCGACCACCTTCTTCCGCCTCACCCTGCCGCTGCTGTGGGACACCGTGCAGTCCGGCTGGGTCTACATGGGCATCCTCGCGCTCGGCGCCGAGTCGTTCGCAGTCGTACAGATCATGACGACGGGACCGGGCGGTCCGGACTACTCGACGACCGTGATGGTCCTGTACGTGTACCAGAAGGCGTTCCGGGACGGTCAGGCCGCCTACGCCACCACCATCGGCGTCGCCCTGCTGGTCGTCACGCTCGCCTTCGCGGCGGTCGTGATGCGGCTGGGCCGTCGCGAGCGGCTGGAGTACTGAAGCGATGACGACGACCGAGACCGACGCCCCGATGCCGACCGGCCCCGACGCGCCCGTGGCGAAGACCCCCGCCGCCGCGCCGGAGCCGTCCCGGGGGCGGCGCGAGGGCGGGATCCTCAACGTCTTCTCCCACGGCGTCCTGGTCCTGTGGGCGATCATGGTGGTCATGCCGCTGGTGTGGGCGGTGATGACCTCCTTCAAGGACGACAGGTCCATCTTCAGCTCGCCCTGGGCGCTGCCGGACGCGCTCCACTTCGACAACTGGTCGCGGGCCTGGACCCAGGCCAACATGGGCGACTACTTCCTGAACACCATCCTGGTGGTGGGCGGTTCGCTGATCGGCACGCTGGTGCTCGGCTCGATGGCGGCCTACGTCCTGGCCCGCTTCGACTTCCCCGGCAACCGCTTCATCTACTACCTGTTCATCGGCGGCATGAGCTTCCCGATCATGCTCGCGCTGGTCCCGCTGTTCTACGTCGTCAACAACATGGGCCTGCTGAACACGATCCACGGCCTGATCCTGGTCTACATCGCGTACTCGCTGCCGTTCACGGTCTTCTTCCTCACGGCGTTCTTCCGCACCCTGCCCACCTCGGTGGCCGAGGCCGCCTTCGTCGACGGCGCCTCGCACACCCGCACGTTCTTCCAGATCATGCTGCCGATGGCGAAGCCCGGCCTGATCAGCGTGGGGATCTTCAACTTCCTCGGGCAGTGGAACCAGTACATGCTCCCGACGGTCCTCAACACCGATCCCGACAAGCACGTCCTCACCCAGGGACTGGTCCAGCTAGCGGTCAGCCAGGGCTACAAGGGCGACTGGTCGGGACTCTTCGCCGGCCTGGTGATGGCGATGCTGCCGGTCCTGGCCGCGTACATCGTCTTCCAGCGCCAGGTGGTGGCGGGGCTCACGGCGGGCGCGCTGAAGTAGTCCCGACGTTCGCAACCCGAAAGTGCGGCGCCTCGATCCGGGCGGCCGCCGCGACGCCGTGAAGGAGCGCGGGGCACCGCGCGACCAGCGACAACGGCGCCGCAGCGGCTCCGCCACGGCCACGCGACACGCCCGCTCCCACCAGCCGACCAGTGGACTAGACATGTCGAACGCATGTCCCGCAGGCATCCCCCGAACCGCCAACGATTTCTGTCAAGGACTTGACGGCGGTAACCCGTTCAGCAGAGCTTGGAGTTCATAACTTGTAAGTGACCCGGTTCCAGAGATGTGACTTGGGTCACGTTGGCGGCACCGTGGCCGCCTCCGATGGCGGGAGTGGATGGGTCGATGGAGACTCCGGGGTCGCAGTCGTCGCTGCACCGAGCCAACCTGGAACGTGTCGTACGGGCCGTACGGCTGGCGGGATCGCTCACGCAGGCGGAGATCGCGCGCACGACCGGCCTGTCCGCGGCGACGGTCTCCAACATCGTGCGCGAGCTCAAGGACGGCGGAACCGTCGAGGTCACGCCCACGTCGGCGGGCGGCCGCAGGGCCCGCAGCGTGAGCCTGAGCGGTGACGCCGGCATCGTCATAGGGGTCGACTTCGGCCACACCCATCTGCGCGTCGCGATCGGGAACCTCGCCCACCAGGTGCTGGCCGAGGAGTCCGAGCCGCTCGACGTCGACGCGTCGTCGAGCCAGGGCTTCGACCGGGCGGAAGAGCTGGTCAACCGCCTGATCGCGGCGACCTCCGTGGACCGGTCGAAGATCGCCGGCGTGGGCGTCGGCGTGCCTGGGCCGATCGACGTCGAGTCCGGCACCCTCGGCTCCAGCGCGATCCTGCCCGGCTGGATCGGCGCGAGACCGGCCGAGGAGCTGAGACTGCGGCTCGGCGTCCCGGTGCACGTGGACAACGACGCCAACCTCGGCGCCCTGGGCGAACTGGTCTGGGGCAGCGGCAAGGGAGTACGTGATCTTGCTTACATCAAGGTCGCGAGCGGTGTCGGCGCCGGGCTGGTGATCAACGGGAAGATCTACCGCGGGCCCGGCGGCACGGCGGGCGAAATCGGGCACATTACACTCGACGAGTCCGGCCCGGTCTGCCGCTGCGGCAACCGCGGCTGCCTGGAGACCTTCGCGGCGGCCCGCTACGTGCTGCCGCTGCTCCAGCCCAGCCACGGCCCCGACCTGACCCTGGAGGGCGTCGTACGGCTGGCCAGGGACGGCGACCCCGGCTGCCGGCGGGTGATCTCCGACGTCGGGCGGCACATCGGCAGCGGTGTGGCCAACCTCTGCAACCTGCTGAACCCGAGCCGGGTGGTCCTCGGAGGCGACCTCGCCGAGGCCGGAGAACTGGTCCTTGCGCCCATCAGGGAGTCCGTGGGGCGCTACGCGATCCCCAGTGCCGCACGGCAGCTCTCGGTGCTTCCCGGGGCGCTCGGCGGCCGTGCGGAGGTGCTCGGGGCGCTCGCTCTCGCGCTCAGCGAGATGGGCGATTCGACACTTTTGGACGGCTCGTTGCCTGCCGTTGCACCTGCCTTCACTTAGAGAACGAATGGCGCCGTTGCCATCTCGTTAAGTATTTACTTCTTGACGCCGCAGTCACGGCCGAGTTGACTTCCAGCCACCTCGGCCGCAGCGTTGCGGCCCTGTCAGGGAGGCACCCCCAATGAACGCAACGATGCGTAGAGTCGTGATCGGCACCGCCGCGGTTTCCATGGCGCTGTCGCTCGCCGCCTGTGGCAAGGCCGGCGATGACAAGAAGAGCGACTCGAGCAGCAGCTCCTCCGGTGGTAGCAAGACCATCGGCCTGCTGCTTCCCGACAGCGTGACCGCGCGCTACGAGAAGTTCGACAAGCCGTACTTCGAGGCGAAGGTCAGCTCGCTGTGTGCCGACTGCAAGGTCGAGTACGCGAACGCCGCCGGTGACTCGGCCAAGCAGGCCCAGCAGGTCAGCAGCATGATCACCAAGGGCGTCAAGGTCATCGTGATCTCGTCCCAGGACGCTGCGGCCATCAAGTCCTCGGTGCAGGCCGCTGTCGACAAGGGCATCAAGGTCGTCGCGTACGACCGCCTCGCCCAGGGCCCGGTCTCGGCCTTCGTCTCCTTCGACAACGTCAAGGTCGGCGAGCTGCAGGGCCAGGCCCTGCTGGACTCCCTCGGCTCCAAGGCGACCAAGAAGTCCAAGGTCGTCATGATCAACGGTGACGACGCCGACCCGAACGCCGCGCAGTTCAAGGAAGGCGCCCACAAGGCGCTGGACGGCAAGGTCGACATCGCCTACGAGCAGTCCGGCCTGTGGAAGGACACGACCGCCGCGCAGAAGGTCAAGGCCGCCATCACGCAGCTCGGCGCCAAGAACATCGCCGGTGTCTACTCCGCCAACGACGGCATGGCCGGTGGTATCGCCAACACCCTCAAGGGCGCCGGCATCAGCGGCATCCCGCTGACCGGTCAGGACGCGGAGCTCGCGGGCATCCAGCGCATCGTCGCCGGCACCCAGTCCTCCACCGTCTACAAGGCGTTCAAGCCGGAGGCCGAGGCCGCCGCGACCATCGCCGTGGACCTGCTCCAGGGCAAGGACATCGCCTCGCTCGCCACCAGCACGCAGACCAGCGGCTCCGGCGACAAGGTGCCCTCGCAGCTGCTGACCCCGGTGTCGGTCACCAAGGCCAACATCAAGGACACGGTGATCAAGGACGGTCTGTACACCGTCTCCGACATCTGCACCGGCGAGTACGCCAAGGCCTGCAAGGCTGCCGGCCTCCAGTAGTCCGGCGCTCCGGAGCCGCACGGCTCCGGCCGCCAGCGCCCGGGTGCTCGCAGTACGACACCCGGGCCCCGGCCGCCCGACGCGCCGGCCCTTCCGCAAGGTGCCCCGTCCGTCCGGCGGTCTCGCGAAACCCCTCCGACGCCCGCTCCGGCCTCATACCCCGCTGCCGGAGCGGGCGTCGGACGGACCCGTTGCCAAGCGCAGCGGATTCGCGCATGTTCATCTTGTAAATCTCGTGCGTACACCGAAGACAACCCGAGGTGACCGCACGACCCTCCGCGCCTGATCACCAAGCGCGGCATCCCCGCCGGTCAGGCGGCGAAGGAGATGGTTCACGTGTCCGCTACGCCCGTGCTGGCGTTGCGCGGAGTCTCCAAGCGATTCGGTGCAGTCCAGGCACTCACCGATGTCGACTTGGAGGTCCACGCCGGAGAAGTGGTCGCCCTGGTGGGCGACAACGGCGCCGGAAAGTCGACCCTGGTCAAGACGATCGCGGGTGTGCATCCCATCGATGAGGGCGTCATCGAGTGGGAGGGCCGGCCGGTCCACATCAACAAGCCGAACGACGCCCAGGGCCTGGGCGTCGCGACGGTCTACCAGGACCTCGCCCTGTGCGACAACCTGGACGTGGTCGGCAACCTCTTCCTCGGCCGTGAGCTCCTGCACCGGGGCGCCATCGACGAGGTCACGATGGAGAAGCAGGCTCGCGAACTGCTGAGCACGCTCTCCATCCGCATCCCGAGCGTGCGCATCCCGATCGCCAGCCTCTCCGGCGGCCAGCGCCAGGTCGTGGCCATCGCCCGCGCCCTGATCGGCGACCCCAAGGTCGTCATCCTCGACGAGCCCACCGCCGCCCTCGGTGTCGAGCAGACCGCACAGGTCCTCGACCTCGTCGAGCGGCTGCGCGAGCGCAACCTCGCCGTCATCCTGATCAGCCACAACATGGCTGACGTGAAGGCGGTCGCGGACACGGTCGCCGTGCTGCGCCTGGGCAGGAACAACGGCTCCTTCCCCGTGAAGAGCACCAGCCATGAAGAGATCATCGCCGCGATCACGGGCGCCACGGACAACGCCGTGACCCGTCGTGCGGAGCGTCGCACCCCGGAGGCGGCAAAGTGAGCGAGACGTCGAACAAGACCGTGCAGGGCGACGAGTCGCCCGACGAGGCGCCCCAGATCGAGAAGTCCGCGGCCGCCGAGGCCGCCGCGGCCACCGCGACGGTGGCCCCGCCCGCCGAGGACCCCACGGCCGCGCCGGTCGCGGTCGTCGACCCGCGTCTGCTGGTCCGCGAGGAAGGCCTCAAGGGCTACGTCACCGAGTTCAAGCGCAAGGTGAAGGGCGGCGAGCTGGGCTCGCTGCCGGTGGTCATCGGCCTGATCATCATCTGGACCATCTTCCAGGCGAAGAACAGCCTGTTCCTCAGCGCCGACAACCTCTCCAACATCAGCTACTTCCTCTCGGCCACCGGCATGCTCGCCATCGGCCTGGTGTTCGTGCTGCTGCTCGGTGAGATCGACCTGTCCGTCGGCTCGGTCAGCGGCCTGGCCTCCACGCTGTTCGCGGTCTTCGCGGTCAACCACGGGATGAACCCCTGGCTGGCCCTGATCCTCACGATCATCACGGGCATCGGCATCGGCGCGCTGCACGGCTGGTTCTTCGCCAAGATCGGCGTCCCCGCGTTCGTGGTCACCCTGGCCGGCTTCCTCGGCTGGAACGGCCTGATGCTGTGGCTGCTCGGCGACAGCGGCACCATCAACATCCCGTCCGACAGCGGACCGGTGCACATCCTCGGCCAGAGCTCCTTCTTCATGGACCAGGCCATCATCGGCGCCTACCTGCTGGCCGGCCTCGGTGTGGTCCTGTCGGCCCTCGGCCAGTTCAACGAGCAGCGCCGGCGCCGTGCCGCGGGCGTGCCGTTCCGTCCCACCAGCGAGATCCTGGTCCGCGTCGCGCTCCTGGCCATCGCCTCCTTCGTGGCGGCGGCCGTGCTCAACAACGCCTCCGGTGTCTCCAACGCCCTGGTGATCTTCCTGGCCTCCCTGGTGGTCGTCGACTTCGTGCTGCGCCGCACGACGTACGGCCGCAAGGTGTTCGCGGTCGGCGGCGGCATCGAGGCCGCCCGCCGTGCCGGTATCAGCGTGCCGATGGTCCGGATCACCGTGTTCGCGATCTCCGGCGGCTTCGCGGCGGTCGGCGGTATGTTCTTCGCCGGCCAGACCGCCAGCGCCACGCTGAACGCCGGTGGCGGCAACACCCTGATGCTGGCCATCGCGGCGGCGGTCATCGGCGGTACGTCGCTCTTCGGCGGCCGCGGTTCGGTGTGGTCGGCCCTCCTGGGCATGCTGGTCATCCAGTCCATCCAGACCGGCCTCGACCTGCTCAACATGAACACCTCGATCCAGTACATGATCACCGGTGGTGTTCTGCTCGGCGCGGTCGTCATCGACTCCGTCTCCCGCCGCAGCCAGAAGGCGGCCGGGCGCGGCTGACGCCCCGAGGTTCCCGACTGTGCCCGGCACCGCACGGTGCCGGGCACAGCCGTGTCATAGGTGGGCGCCATGATGGGTACAGCCGACGCGTGACCTATGACCCTGGGGCCGGAGACGTTCCGTCCGGGCGGAACATTAGACTCGACAGGCCCGGCAACAGCTCGATCAGCTCTACTGCAAGGAGGCACGGGTGCCGCTGCTGACCCGTATCAGGGGACCGCGCGATCTGGACCGGCTCAGCCCCGAGGAGCTGCTCCAGCTGGCAGAGGAGATCCGGAGCTTCCTGGTGGAAGCGGTCTCCAAGACCGGCGGACACCTCGGTCCCAACCTGGGCGTGGTCGAGCTCACCATCGCCCTGCACCGCGTCTTCGACTCCCCGAAGGACAAGGTGCTGTGGGACACCGGCCACCAGTCCTACGTGCACAAACTGCTCACCGGCCGGCACGACTTCTCGAAGCTGAAACAGAAGGGCGGCCTGTCCGGCTACCCCTCGCAGGCCGAGTCCGAGCACGACGTCATCGAGAACAGCCACGCCTCCACGGTCCTCGGCTGGGCCGACGGCATCGCCAAGGGCAACCAACTGCTCGACAACGACAGCCACGTCGTCGCCGTCATCGGTGACGGCGCCCTCACCGGCGGCATGGCCTGGGAGGCGCTCAACAACATCGCCGCCGCCAAGGACCGCCCGCTGGTCATCGTCGTCAACGACAACGAGCGGTCCTACGCCCCGACCATCGGCGGCCTCGCCAACCACCTCGCGACCCTGCGCACCACCGACGGGTACGAGCGGTTCCTGGCCCGCGGCAAGGACCTGCTGGAGCGCACCCCGGTCGTCGGCAAGCCGCTCTTCGACACCCTGCACGGCGCCAAGAAGGGCCTGAAGGACTTCATCGCCCCGCAGGGCATGTTCGAGGACCTGGGCCTGAAGTACGTCGGCCCGATCGACGGCCACGACATCGAGGCCCTGGAGTCGGCGCTCGCCCGCGCCAAGCGGTTCGGCGGCCCGGTCATCGTGCACTGCCTCACCGAGAAGGGCCGCGGCTACCAGCCCGCCCTCCAGGACGAGGCCGACCGCTTCCACGGCATCGGCCCCATCCACCCCGACACCGGCCTGCCCATCAAGGCGTCCGGCGCCGACTGGACCTCCGTCTTCGGCGACGAGATGGTCGAGCTGGGCAAGGAGCGCGAGGACATCGTCGCCATCACGGCGGCCATGCTCCAGCCGGTCGGCCTGAAGAAGTTCGCCGACACCTTCCCGGAGCGGATCTACGACGTCGGCATCGCCGAGCAGCACGGCGCCACCTCCGCCGCGGGCCTGGCCACCGCCGGACTCCACCCGGTCTTCGCCCTGTACGCCACCTTCCTCAACCGCGCCTTCGACCAGGTGCTCATGGACGTGGCCCTGCACAAGTGCGGCGTGACCTTCGTCCTGGACCGGGCCGGCGTCACCGGCACCGACGGCGCCTCCCACAACGGCATGTGGGACATGTCGATCCTCCAGGTCGTCCCCGGTCTGCGGCTCGCCGCCCCGCGCGACGCCGACCAGGTCCGCGCCCAGCTCCGCGAGGCCGTCCGGGTCGACGACGCGCCGACCGTGGTCCGCTTCTCCAAGGGCGCCGTCGGTCCCGCCGTCGCCGCCGTCGGCACGGTGGGCGGCATGGACGTGCTGCGCGAGCCCGGCACCGACACCCCGGACGTGCTGCTGGTCTCCGTCGGCGCGCTCGCCCCGATGTGCCTGGAGATCGCCGCGCTCCTCGACAAGCAGGGCATCTCCACCACCGTCGTCGACCCGCGCTGGGTCAAGCCGGTGGACGAGGCGATGGCCCCGCTGGCCGAGCGGCACCGGGTGGTCGTCACGGTCGAGGACAACCTCCGCGTCGGCGGCGTGGGCGCGACGATCGCCCAGGCGCTGCGCGACGCGGGCGTGGACGTCCCGCTCCGCGACTTCGGCATCCCGCCGCGCTTCCTGGACCACGCGTCGCGGGCGGAGGTCATGGCGGAGATCGGCCTGACGGCACCCGACATCGCCCGCCAGGTGACCGGCCTGGTGGCCAAGCTGGACGGCCAGCCGGCCGACGTCGGCTCCGTGGAGCCCGCCAGGGACTGAACCGACACACCCGAACCACCCCGATGGGCCGGTTCCGCTCACCTCAGGTGGCGGGACCGGCCCGCGTGCGTGAACCTGCCTTTGCCGGGCATACGCATCCCCGGCCCTCTCGATCATGTCGAGGACGACAAGCGTGGGAGGTAGGCAGTGGCCAGTACGTTCTTCAGGACCAAGAACGTCGAACAGTCCATCAAGGACACCGAGGAACCCGAGCACGCGCTCAAGAAGTCGCTGTCGGCCCTGGACCTCACGGTCTTCGGCGTGGGTGTCATCATCGGCACCGGCATCTTCGTCCTGACCGGCACGGCCGCCAAGAACACCGCGGGCCCCGCCGTCGCGCTCTCCTTCGTCGTCGCCGGCGTCGTCTGCGGCCTCGCCGCGCTGTGCTACGCCGAGTTCGCCTCCACCGTCCCGGTGGCCGGCTCGGCGTACACCTTCTCGTACGCCTCCCTGGGGGAGTTCCCGGCCTGGATCATCGGCTGGGACCTGGTGCTGGAGCTGGCGCTGGGCACGGCGGTGGTGGCGGTCGGCTGGTCGGGGTACATCCACTCGCTGCTCGACAACGCCGGCTGGCACCTGCCCGAGTACCTCAGCGGCCGCGACGGCGCGCACGGCTTCGGCTTCGACATCCTCGCCGCCGCCCTCGTCCTCGCCCTCACCGCCATCCTGGTCGTCGGCATGAAGCTCTCCGCGCGGGTCACCACGGTCGTCGTCGCCATCAAGGTGGCCGTCGTCCTGGTCGTCATCATCGCGGGCGCCTTCTTCATCCACAGCGGCAACTACAGCCCCTTCATCCCGCCCAAGGAGGCCGTGCCGGCGGGCGGCAGCCTCAAGGCACCGCTGATCCAGCTGATCATCGGCTGGGCGCCCTCCAACTTCGGCGTGATGGGCATCTTCACCGCCGCCTCCGTCGTCTTCTTCGCCTTCATCGGCTTCGACGTCGTCGCCACCGCCGCCGAGGAGACCCGCAACCCGCAGCGGGACGTGCCGCGCGGCATCATGGGCTCCCTGATCATCTGCACCGCGCTGTACGTCGCCGTGGCCATCGTCGTGACCGGCATGCAGAAGTACAGCGCGCTGTCCGTGGACGCCCCGCTCGCCGACGCCTTCAAGGCCACCGGGCACCCCTGGTTCGCGGGCCTGATCAGCTTCGGCGCCGCCGTCGGCCTGACCACCGTCTGCATGATCCTGCTGCTCGGCCAGTCCCGGGTGTTCTTCGCGATGAGCCGGGACGGGCTGCTGCCCAGGTTCTTCTCGCACACCCACCCGAGGTTCCGCACCCCGTACCGGCCCACCATCCTGCTGGGCGTCGTCATCGCGATCGTCGCCGGCTTCACCAGTCTCAGCGAACTCGCCGAACTCGTGAACATCGGCACGCTCTTCGCCTTCATCGTCGTCGCGATCAGCGTCGTCATCCTGCGCAACACCCGGCCGGACCTGGAGCGGTCCTTCCGCACCCCGTGGGTGCCCGCGCTGCCGGTCGTGTCCGTGCTGGCCTCGCTGTGGCTGATGCTCAACCTGCCTGCCGAGACGTGGCTGCGGTTCGCCATCTGGATGGTCATCGGCTTCGCCGTCTACTTCCTCTACGGCCGTACGCACAGCCGTCTCGCCGAGGCCGAGCGGAGCCCCGCCGACGCTCCGTGACCGGCAGGCCCGCCGCTCCGGCCCCGTATGTCCCGTCCGAGTGGGACTGCGGGGCCGGATAGCGTGCTCCCCATGCTTCTCGCGCCCCTCGCCCCGCAACGGTCCACAGCAGGGAAGGGGTACTGGACGCGGCTGCTGCCCCTGCTCGCCGTCCTGGCCTGCGTCACCCGGGCGCCGTCCTTCCTGCGGCCGCTGTGGAACCCGGACGAGGGCTATCTCGCCGTACAGGCCCGCATACTGGCGCGCGGCGGGCAGCTCTACGAGACGGTGGTGGACCGCAAGCCGCCGCTGCTGCCCTGGCTGTACGAAGGGACGTTCGCGGTCTTCGGATCCGGGTCGCTCACCCCGGTCCGGGTGCTCGCCGTCCTCGCCCAGCTGGCCACCGCGGTGCTGCTCGCCTCGATCGCCCGGCGCCGCTGGGGCGACCACGCGGGCCGTACAGCGGGCACGCTGTACCTGCTGGTCTCCGTCGGGCTCAACCCCGAGGACGCGCAGGCCGCCACCTTCGAGGTGTTCATACTGCCCGCCACGGCCGCCGCGATGTGGTGCGCCGACCGCCGCCGCTGGGGCGCCGCCGGCGCGGCCGTCGCCTGCGCCCTGCTCACCAAGCAGACCGGCGGCGCGGTCCTGCTGCCGGTGATCTGGCTGTTCCACCGCAGCGGCGCCCCGCGCGCGGGCCTGCTCCGGCTGGCCGCCGGCGTCGCCCTGCCCGTCCTGGCCGCCGCCCTGCTCACCGACCCGGCCGGCTTCGCCTTCTGGACGGTCACCGGCTCCGGCGCCTACGCCTCCTTCACCGGCTCCGAACTCCACGTCACGGCCCGCGCGCTCACCAACACCGCGATCCTCGCCACGGCCTGCGCGGGCCTGCTCCCGCCCGTCGCGCGCGCCCTGCGCACCGCCCGCACCGGCGCCGGGGACCTGTGGCTGTGGCTGGCCGCGTCCGCGGCCGCCGTCACCGTCGGCCTCCACTTCTTCGGCCACTACTTCCTGCAGCTCACCCCGCCGCTCGCGCTGCTGGCCACGGCCGCGCTGCAGGTCCTGGCCAGGGAGCGGACCGCGGCGGCCGTCCGTGTCTCGGCCTGCGTCTGCGTCCCGTTCCTGGCCTGGGGACTGCTGGCGCCACGGCCCGAACTCGCGCACGCCCAGCGGCTCGCGGCCGCCCTCGCCCAGCGCACCCAGCCGGCCGACCGGGTGCTGGTGTGGGGGATACACCCCGAGACCTACTGGCTCGCCGACCGCACCCCCGCCACCCGGTACCTCACCGCCGGTCTCCTCACCAACTTCAGCGGCGGCCGGGACGGTCCGCAGGTCGGCGAGAAGTACGCCGTCGCGGGCACCTGGCCGGTCTTCCGCGCCGAACTCGCCGAGCGGCCACCGGCCCTGGTGATCGACGACTCCCGGGGCAAGCCGTACGGCCCGGACCGCGTCCCCTCCCTGCGCCGCCTGCTCACGGCCGGCTACACCCAGGTCGGCGAGGTGGACGGAGCGGTGCTGTACGCCCGGGTGCCGGGCGGGTAGCCGGGCGGCGGCGGACGGCGCCGGATGTGTCGGGCCCGGCTCCGCGGCTCAGTGCAGGAGGGTGCTCGGGCCGATCACCTCGGCGCCCAACGCGGTGACCCTGCGGCGCAGTTCGCGGTCGGCGGTGACGACCAGGCGGGGGCGGCCGGGGTGTCCGGCGGTCAGCTCGACGATGCGGTCGTCGCCGCTGCCGGACGCCGCCTCCACCCGCACCCCGGGCACCGACTCGACCCCGCGGGCGGCGCCCTCGACGACGAGCACCAGCTCCACCGGGGCCGGACGGCCGGGCAGGCCCCGCTCGGCGAGCCGGTCGCGCAACCGCTCGGCGGCCCCCTTGCGGTCCCGCCACCAGCCGTCGGGCCGCGACCCGACGACGTTCGCGCCGTCGACGATCACCAGCAGGGGAGCTTCGTCGTCCATGTCCCCAGCGTCGCACGCCCGGGGCCTGCCCACGGCCCCGAACGGCCCCCCGCTTAGAGTGAAGCGGTGAACGGCGACTGGCTCCTCCGCGGCCGCGACGGCCGGCTCAGTGTCTATCTGCCGTCGGGTGACGCCGTGCTGTGCCGGGCGGAACGCGGCCCCGGCCGTCCCTGGGGCGCACCCCGCAGGATCGGCGGCGACCAGCGGCTGCACCCCGGTTTCGCGGTGGGCCACGGCGCCGACGGATACGCCCACCTGGTGGCCTGGCGGCCCACGGTGAAGGGCGAGTCGGGGCTGGTCCACTCCACCCACTACCGTTCGCACCTGGCCGCCCTCGACTGGCAGCCGATCGGCCATCCCGGCAAGAAGGGCGAGGTCACCGGCGCTCCGGCGGTCGCGGTGGACGCGCAGGGCCGGGCCCATGTCTTCGTCCGCAACCGGGGACGCGGGGTGAGCATGGTCGCCCAGAAGGAGAAGGGCGGCTGGGATCCGTGGCGCGACCTGAAGGGCCGGCTGGTCGAGGACGGGCTCGCGGCGGTGACCGGCGAGTCCGGGCGGGTGGAGGTGTACGCGGCCGTACCCGGCGGGATCGTGCACTGGCGCCAGGAGGAGGCGGGGAAGCCGCCCGTCCTGGCGGAGACGATCGAGACCCCGGTCCGTCCGGGCACCCTCGCCGCTCTCGCCACCTCGCCCGCGAGCACGACCCTCTACTACACCGACGAGGCCGGTGACCTCTGCGCCTGGCGTCCCGGCGACCGGCCGTACACCCTGCTGCCGTCCGCCGGGCCCGGTCCGGTCGCCGCGGTCCGCTGCGAACTCGACGGGCACGACTGCACCCTGCTCGCCCAGCGCTCGGCGAGCGGCCGGGTGGCCTTCGCCGCCTATCCCACGCAGGACGAGCCGGCCGGTGCCTGGTGGACCGAGTCGGGCCCGCAGCTTCCCGCCGACGCGACGGTCGCCCTGGCCACGGACGAGGACGGCCGGGTCACCGCGGTCTCCCTGTCCCCGTCCGCCGGGCAGTTGCTGCTCACCCGGCGCAAGGAGGAGGAGGGGCTGGCGCTGGAGGCCTGGCGCGAGGTCTGATCGTCCGTCAGTTTCCGCCGGTGGCCGGTGACTTCTTCGCGGACTCGGGGATCTCGGTGTCGGCGCGGACCGCCTTCCACAGGGCCGAGGCCTGCGGCTGGGCGGCCACCACGCGGTTCGGGTCGGCCTTGTCGTACGCCACCGGGAGCATGATCGTCTCCATGGTGTCCGGGTTGACACCCTTCAGGCTGCGGCCGAACTCCGCGAGCTTGGTGAGCGAGGCGAGTTCGGAGTCGGTGGTGAGCGCCGCGGTCAGCTTGTCGGCGATCTTGTAGGCCTTCACCGGGCTGCCCAGCAGGTCCTGCCGCTGGATCTCGCCGAGCAGGGCGATCATGAACTGCTGCTGGAGGCCGATGCGTCCGAGGTCGCTGCCGTCGCCGATGCCGTGCCGGGTGCGGACGAACTCCAGGGACCGCGTGCCGTCCAGCCGGTGGGTGCCCTTGGTCAGGTCGAGGCCGCTGGAGGTGTCGTGGATGTCCTGGTCCACGGTGACGGTCACCCCGCCTATCGCGTCCACCAGGTCCTTGAAGCCGGCGAAGTCGACCTCGACGTAGTGGTCCATGCGGACCCCGGACATCTGCTCCACCGTCTTGACCACGCAGGCCGGACCGACCTGGGAGTAGATGGAGTTGAACATCACGCGCCGCGCGGAGGCGACCGTGGAACCGGTCGCGCTGGTGCACTCGGGGCGGGTCACCAGGGTGTCGCGCGGGATGCTGACCGCGACGGCCTGCCGGCGCCCCTCGGGTATGTGCATCACCAGCGCGGTGTCCGAACGGGCCCCGGAGACCTTGCCGGTGTGCAGCGCCGCGTTGGCGCCGGCCCGGGAGTCCGAGCCGAGGATCAGTATGTTCTGTCCCGAAGTGGGCAGTTTCTCCGGCCGGTCGTCACCGATCGCCCGGTCGATGTCGACGCCCTGGATGTTGCCGTCGATGCCGCTGTAGAGCCAGTAACCGGTGCCGGCCACGGCCACGATCAGGACGGCCAGCGAGATCAGGATCCAGCGGCCGGTCCGGCGCCCGCGGGGGCGGTCGCGCTTGCCGCCTCGCCCGCCTCCGAGCGGTGACGTGGCGCCGTCGGCGGAGGGCGGCGTCGATACGTGGCTCATCCTGGTTCGAGTCCTCAGGTGTCGTGCCCCGGAGGGCGCATGCGGTGGCGTGGGGACTCGGGTGGGGGGAGAGCCGGTCCGTGATCTGCCGGATGACGTTGCACTATAGACACTTCGTCCGGACAGTTGTGCGGTCGGAGTGACGAAAACGTGAACGCGGGCCGTCGTGCGGGTGTCTCCCGGGGGTGTCCGAGGGGACGGCCGGCGCCGACGGCGGACCGGCGGAGGGAAGAGGAAGAGGGGGACCCGATGGGGGTCGGAACCGAGCGAGCCGGACGCGGCCGCGGGAGCGTCTCACGGGGGGAGGCCGGCCGGGCGGCCGGTGAAGGTCCCCGGAGTGACGGTGTCGTGGACGGCCGCTGGCTGGCCGGCGGCCGCGACGGCAGGCTCAGCGCCTACGCGCGCACCGACGGCGGCCTGTTGCGCTGGACGGAGACGCGGCCGGGCGGTCCTCACTGGACGGGGCCGGACTTCTTCGCCGCCCCCGGTGTCACGGATGTCTCGGCCGCCCAAGGCGCCGACGGATACGTGCACTTGGTGGGCAGGCGGGAGCGCGGGGGCTCGGTCGAGATCGTGCACGCGGTGCAGTACCAGACCGGCCGGCCCGTCGGCGAGTGGCGCTCGATGGGCAATCCCGGCCGGACCCCGGAGCGAGCGGCTCTGGTCGGGGCACCGGTCGCGGCGGTGAGCGCGTCGGGGCGGGTGCACGTCTTCGTCCGCAACGCGGGCGGCGGGGTCTGTCTGCGCCGGGAGGCGGCGGACGGACGGTGGGAGCCCTGGCGGGATCTGCGCGGCGGGGGCGTCCGTACCGGGACGGCGGCCACGGCCACCGGGACCGGCCGGATCGAGGTGTTCGTGCCGGGCGAGAAGGCCGCGATGCGCTGGTCCCAGTCCGAGCCGGACGGCGAGGCGGAGCGCCGGCCCAACCTGGACGTCGCCGTCGCCGAGGGCAGTCCCGCCGTGCTGGAGACCGCCCGGGACCGGGTGACCTTCTACTGGACGGACGCGGCGACCGGCGGGGTCGTCGCCCACCGTCCCGGCAGTGGGGCCGTCCCGTTGGGCGGGGCGCCGGCCACCGGCAGGATCGCGGCCCTGCGCACCGCGCTCGACGGGTACGACTGCACGGTGCTCGCCGTCCGGGACCGCACGGGCGGGATCGCGCTCACGGCCTTCGGGACCGAGAACGAGGGCGCCGGCGTGTGGTGGTCGCCGACGGGGGAGCGGTGCGCGCACGGTCCCGCGCTGGCCAGGGACGCGCGCGGGCGGGTGGTCCTGGCCTTCGTGGACGAGGCGGGCGCCCTGCGCGTGGCGCGCCAGGCGGACGAGGCGGGGCTGGCGATGGGGCGGTCGGTCCCCGTGTGACCGGGTAATGACCCATATCCCATTGAAATGTAGGTGACACCTATCTCACAGCTGTGAAAACAGGTGGACAATAAGTTGGTGAGAATGTGAAGATCCGGTGGCTCGATCTGGTCGTCCGATACGGAACGGCGGGCGTGCGAGCGCAGTCGTTCACGGGGCGTGAGGGGGGTCTCAGCCCTTGCTCAAGGTGCTGAGGAGTTTGGGTGAGCCCGGGTAATCCGGAGGCCAGTGCGCTCGTTTCCACGTACAGATCACTCGTACCGGTACGAACCCGCCGGCGGATCGTCCGGCGCATTCCGCGTCCCCTGCGCCAGGGGGTCATGCGGGGCCTGACGGCGGCCGACGCGATGCGCACCACCCTGGCCGGGATCGCTCTGGGGCGAGGGCGCGCTGCGGCCGCCCCGCGGGTGGTCCGTCTGGACGGACGGCACGTGCGGGCCATGGTCGTGCCCGGCGCCACCGAATGGGCCGCGCGGGCGCGCAACCTCCATCTCCTCGTGGCCGTCCTCGAAGAGGCCGAGATCGAGTACTTCGCCGTGCGGGGCACGGGAGGAAACGTTCCTGTACTGGCGATCCCCGCGGCGCTCCGCGAGGACGTCGAAGAGGTCCTCCAGATGGTCTGCGCCAGCGACCCCGGCTATGTCCGTGCGGCCTCGGGGGGCCAGTCCCGCGACGGGTCCTCCGCGCAGGCCTGGCGGAAACTGCGTGCGCAGCGGGTGCTCAACGTGGCCTGGATGGTCTGCGACCCCACCGGGAACCTCGTCTTCGGCCACGACTCCGGCTGCGAACTGGAGTTCTGGTCGGAGGAGGACGGCGAACTCGTCGCCCCCCGCCCCAACTCCGTGGTCACCAGCACTCCGGTCGACGGCGCACGCCGGCTCGCCGAACAGCGCCTGTTCAGCCCCGTCCCGTTCCTGTACGGCACCGGACGGACCCGCACGCTGCCCGAGTTCACGGCCGCGCTGATCGGCGACCACCGCTACCCGATCGACATCGTCTACACCTGGGTCGACGACTCCGACCCGGTCTGGAGAGCGAGCAAGGACGCCACGCGCCGGTGGGTCGACGGCTCCGTGCCGATGCACGACCAGGCCGACAACGACGCCCGGTACACCAGCCGCGACGAACTGCGGTACTCCCTGCGCTCCATCCACCAGTTCGTGCCCTGGGTGCGGAACATCTTCCTGGTGACGGCGGGGCAGGTGCCCGGCTGGCTCGACACCGAGTACCCGGGCCTGCGCGTGGTGGACCACCGGGAGATCTTCTCCGACGCGCACGCGCTGCCGACCTTCAACTCCCACGCCATCGAGAGCCAGCTGCACCACATACCGGACCTCTCGGAACACTTCCTCTACCTGAACGACGACGTGTTCTTCGGCCGCCCGGTCCACCCCGAGCAGTTCTTCCATCCCAATGGCCTGACCAAGTTCTTCATGTCCAAGGCGCTGATCCCGTCCGGCCAGATCTCCCCGGACGACCTCCCGGTGAACGCCGCGGGCAAGAACAGCAGGGGACTGATCGCCCAGCAGTTCGGCACCGTGATCTCGCAGAAGATGAAACACACCCCGCACGCCCTCAGGCGCTCCGTCCTCGCCGAGATCGAGCAGGTCTACGCCCGCGCGCACTGGGTCACCCAGCACTCGCGGTTCCGCTCCCCGCACGACACCCCGGTCGTCTCGTCGCTGCACCACTACTACGCCTACCACTCGGCCCGGGCCACCATCGGCGACCTGCGGTACGTGTACGTCGACATCGGCGACCAGCGCGCCCAGCAGCGGCTCAACCGCCTGGTCGCCCGGCGCGACTTCGACACCTTCTGCATCAACGACACGATCGTCCCCGAGGACCGGGACGCCCAGGCCCGCATGGTCGCCCGCTTCCTGGACGCCTACTTCCCCGTGCCCAGCCCGTACGAGCGGCCCGAACCCGCCCTCGCCGCGGCCCGGCAGCAGGTCGAGGAAGGGGCGGTGGCCCGATGAGCGCGCGCGGCCGGATCCTCGCCGCCGTCCGCCGCCGGGCCGCGGTCCGGCTAGCCCGGCCCCGTGCCTGGCTGATGGACCGGCTGTTCGTGCCCCGGCGCGCCGCCCGCACCGCCCGGCTGCGCTACGCCGCCGTCCTGGACGGCCAGACCGTCAACCTCCACGCCGAGCTGCCCCGTTCGGTCACCGGCGCGGACCTGGCCGAGATCGTCGTGCAGCGCCGCCGCCACCGGCACCGGGTGCCCGCCCGGATCTACGCCGGGCGCGACGGCCGCCTCCTCGTCGACGCGGCGGTCCTGCTGGGCACCGGCGCCAGGGGAGTGCCCGTGACCCCGGGGCGGTGGAGACTGCGGCTGCACGTGACCGCCGGGCGCCGGGTCCTCCGGTTCCCGCTGCTGCTCGCGGAACTGACGAGGCCCACGACCGGGACGACCGGGCCCATGACGTCGTCGCCGGTCACCGCCGACCGCTACCGGCTCGGCCGGACCGTCCGCGGCGACGCGCGAGTGGTCTGCGCCAGGCCGCGGCCCGCCGCCGAGGTGGTCACCGTGCACATCGAGCACGCGCGCATCGAGGTCGACCTGCGCCTGTTCGGAGTCGACGCGGACGCCCGGCAGGCCGAGTTCGTCGCCGCCGGGCGCAGTGTGAGGCGTCCGCTGCACGCGGTGGGCGCCGGCGTGTGGCGGGTGGAGGTGCCACTGGCCGAGATGGTCCCGGCCGGGAGCCGGAACGTGCACTGGGACGTCCTGGTCCACACGGACGCCCGCGCCCCGCTGCGTCTTGGCCGTCGGCTGCACGACGTCCAGGCACCGGGGCGGGTGTTCGCGATGCGGAAGATCCTCGTGTCACCGCGGCGCGGCACCCTGATGTTGATCCAACCCCGCTACACGCCTGCCGGGAACCTGCGGTTCACCTGCGGTGACGGTACCGGGGCCGAGTAGAGGAACCCATGAGAATCGCCTTCCTGCTGACCCAGGCCGACGTGCTGGGCGGCGAGGAGCGGGCCGTGCTCGGTCACGCCGGCGCGCTCGCCGACCGGCACGAGGTCAGCGTCATCAGCGTCTTCAAGGCGCGCCGCCGGCGCTTCACCGCGCCCGACCCGCGGGTCCCGGTGGGGTTCCTCGTCGAGGCGCTCCAGCACCGGCCCGTACGCCGCTCGGCCCTGGACGAGGCGGCCGGACCCGCGCTGAGCGCGCTGCCCAGCGAAGTCGTCGAGCGCCGCTGGGACGACCGCTTCAGCCGGCTCACCGACATCGAGCTTGAGTACGCGCTGCAGAACACCGACGTCGACGTCCTGGTCACCACCTCGCCGGCGCTGCTCGCCTGTGCCGCTCGGTTCGCCCCGCCGCACGTACTGACCGTCCACCACGAACTCGGCGCTCCGGAGGCGGCCGGTGCCGCCGTCGAACCCCTCCTGCGGCACATCACGCGCTGCGACGCCGTGGCACTGGCGTGCGCCCGATCAAAGGAGTGGTACACCGAGACGTTCGGAGCCGGCGCCCCGCCGCTCGCGGTGATCCCGCCCGCTCTCACCGAGGGGTTCCGGCCGCGCTCGACGCTGGAGACCCGCATGGTGACGCTGGCCGCCCGGCTGGAGGAGCGCTCCGGGATCGCCGACGCCCTGACCGCGTGGGCACGGGTCAGCCCGCTCCACCCCACCTGGGTCCTGCGGATCCTCGGTGACGGCCCGCTCGGCAGCCGGCTCACCGGCCGCAGGGACCAACTCGGCCTGCACGGAACCGTCCAGTTCGTGGGGGAGGCACCGGCCGGCCTCGCCGAGGAGTGGGCCAAGGCCAGCATCGCCCTGAGCACCGCCACCGAGGACGCCGTCGGACTGGCGCTGCGCGAGGCCCAGGCCGCCGGGGTCCCCGTACTGGCCTACGACAGTCCGCACGCCCCCCGCGAGATCGTGCACGAGGGACGGACCGGCCTGCTCACCACTCCCGGGGACACGGATGCCCTGGCGGGCGCGCTGCTCAGCTTGATCGAGGACGCCGACACCCGCCACGGCATGGGCCGTCTCGCCGCCGAAGCGGCCCTGCGGTTCTTCCCCGGCGACCGGTGGGACACCCTGTTCGCCGCCCTGGAGGCGGACCGGGCCGACGGCCGCCGCGCCGCGCTGAAGGCCGAGCGGACCGCCGCGCACGCCCTCGTCGCCGGTGCGGGCGGCCAGGCCCGGGCCGCGGCCGCCGCTCCGCGCAGCACCCGGCACTCCAGCCGGCTCCAGCAGGCCGAGGAACGGCTGCTCAAGGAGCACCGCGGTCTGGTGCGCGACGGCGGACAGGTGTGCCGCCTGATCGACGCGGAGACCCCGTTCGACACCGTCCAGGCCAACCTGGCGATGACGGCCGCCGCGCTGGAGGCCGCCCGCGTCCCCTACTTCGTCTCCCGGACCACGAAGGTGCGGCACACCGTCGCCGTCCACGCCGACCACCGGGAGGCCGTCCTCAAGGCGCTCGCCCAGCACGTCGGCGAGCAGGCCGTCTACGTGGCCCTGCTCAACGACGCGGACACCTCGGTCGCCACCACCCTCGCCGGGCTCGCCACCGAGTACCTGCGCACCGAGTGCTCCGGGCTGCGGGTCTACCAGAGCGTCGTCACCCCGTCCCGGACCCTGCGGCTCGGGGCGGCCTACGGCTGCACCGTCGCGTTCTGGCAGGACGACCCCGAGGACCCCGGCACCATCGTCTCCCCGTTCCGCACCCTGCTCGGCTCGCGGGTGCCCAAGTCCGCGCTTCGCCGGGTGCCGACGGACCTGGGCGGCCGCCGGTACCCGACGCTGGAGGCCTTCGCGGAAACCCTGCACCACGACATCGCGTTCCCGGTGGACGCCGTGTACACCTGGGTCGACGGCGCCGACGTCTCGTGGCTGGAACGCAAGAACGCCGTGCTGGCCGCCATGGGGATCGAGACGCAGGACGCGGCCACGAGCGCCGCCCGCTTCCGCAACCGCGACGAACTGCGGTACTCGCTGCGGTCCCTGGACATGTACGCCCCGTGGATCAGGAACATCTACATCGTGACGGACCGTCAGGTCCCGGCGTGGCTGGACCCGCACCACCCCAGGGTCCGCGTGGTCGACCACACCGAGATCTTCGGCGACGAGGGGGCGCTGCCCACGTACAACTCGCACGCCATCGAGAGCCGCCTGCACCACATCGACGGGCTGGCCGAGCACTTCCTGTACTTCAACGACGACGTCTTCGCCGCCCGCCCCCTCCAGCCCTCCCTGTTCTTCCTGGGCAACGGCCAGTCCAAGCACTTCATGTCGTCGAACGCCATTCCGGTGAACCCCATCGCCGAGGGCGACGAGTTCAGCCGCATGGCGGCGAAGAACAACCGGGAGCTGGTGGCCCGGAAGTTCGGCAGGACCCTCGTCAACTCCTTCATCCACGCCCCGCACCCGTTGCGCCGCAGCGTCATGTACGACCTGGAGCGGGAGTTCCCCGACGCGCTGCGCGCCACCGCCCACCACCAGTTGCGCGACCCGTCGGACGTGTCCGTCGCCTCGTCGCTGCACCACTACTTCGGCTACTACACGGGCCGCAGCGTGCCGGGCGGCATCTCCAGCGGATTCGTCAACGTCGGACTCAGCGACCAGGTGAAGAAGCTCAACCACCTCCTGGCCGAGCGCGCCCACGACGTCTTCTGCCTCAACGACTTCCACGACGGGGACGTCTCCGAGGACGAGCAGGACGCCACGCTGGCCGCGTTCCTGCCCAGCTACTTCCCCGTCGCCGCCCAGTTCGAGGCGGGCTCGCCCCGCAACCGGCTCTTCCACGCGGGGCATCTGCCCGGCTGGCCGCTCTGATCCAGGGCGTCCGAACACACCGAAGGGGGCCTCCGCGGATCGCGGAGGCCCCCTTCGCCGTCGGCCGTTACGCCGGGACCGACGCCACGCCGGGCGCCAGGAACTTCTTGCCGTTCACGCGCTCGGAGACACCCTCGCGGTCCAGGTACGGCGTGAGGCCGCCCAGGTGGAAGGGCCATCCGGCACCCGTGATCAGGCACAGGTCGATGTCCTGCGCCTCGGCGACGACACCCTCGTCGAGCATCAGCCCGATCTCCTGGGCGACGGCGTCCAGGACGCGGTCACGGACCTGCTCCTCGCTGAGAACGGTGTCGCCCTGCTTCAGCAGCGCGGCGACCTCCGGGTCCAGCTCCGGCTTCCCGCTGTCGTACACGTAGAAGCCGCGCTTGCCCGCCTTGACGACGGCCGCGAGGTTCGGGGAGACCGTGAAGCGGTCCGGGAAGGCCCGGTTCAGGGTCTCCGAGACGTGCAGGCCGATGGCGGGACCGACCAGCTCCAGGAGCACCAGCGGGGACATCGGCAGGCCGAGCGGCTCGACCGCCTTCTCCGCGACCTCGACCGGGGTGCCCTCGTCGATGACGTTCTGGATCTCGCCCATGAAGCGGGTGAGGATGCGGTTGACGACGAACGCCGGGGCGTCCTTCACCAGCACCGCGGTCTTCTTCAGCTTCTTGGCGACGGCGAACGCGGTCGCCAGGGAGGCGTCGTCGGTCTGCTCGCCGCGCACGATCTCCAGGAGCGGGAGGATCGCGACCGGGTTGAAGAAGTGGAAGCCCACGACCCGCTCGGGGTTCTTGAGCTTCGACGCCATCTCGGACACCGACAGCGAGGAGGTGTTGGTGGCGAGGATCGCGTGCGCCGGGGCGACCGCCTCGACCTCCGCGAACACCTGCTGCTTGACGCCGATCTCCTCGAAGACCGCCTCGATGATGAAGTCGGCGTCGGAGAAGCCCTCGGCCTTGTCCAGCACACCGGTGACCAGGGCCTTGAGGCGGTTGGCCTTGTCCTGGTTGACGCGGCCCTTGCCGAGCAGCTTGTCGATCTCGGCGTGGACGTAGCCCACACCCTTGTCGACGCGCTCCTGGTCGATGTCGGTCAGCACGACCGGCACCTCCAGGCGGCGCAGGAAGAGCAGCGCGAGCTGGGAGGCCATCAGACCGGCGCCGACGACACCGACCTTGGTGACCGGACGCGCCAGGTTCTTGTCCGGCGCGCCCGCCGGACGCTTGCCGCGCTTCTGCACCAGGTTGAACGCGTAGATGCCGGCGCGCAGTTCACCGCCCATGATCAGGTCGGCGAGCGCCTTGTCCTCGGCGTCGTAGCCCTGCTGGAGGTCGCCGTTCTTGGCGGCCGCGATGATGTCCAGGGCGCGGTAGGCGGCCGGAGCGGCGCCGTGCACCTTGGAGTCCGCGATGAAACGGCCCTTGGCCACGGCCTGGTCCCAGGCCTCGCCGCGGTCGATCACCGGACGCTCGACCTCGACGTCGCCCTTGAGGACCTGGGCGGTCCAGATCAGCGACTGCTCCAGGAAGTCGGCACCCTCGAACAGGGCGTCGGCGATGCCGAGGTCGAAGACCTGCTGCCCCTTGAGCTGCTTGTTCTGGTTCAGGCTGTTCTCGATGATGACCGAGACGGCCTTGTCGGCGCCGATCAGGTTCGGCAGCAGCGCGCAGCCGCCCCAGCCCGGGACCAGGCCGAGGAAGACCTCGGGCAGCGAGAACGCCGGGATGGCCTTGGAGACGGTCCGGTACGTGCAGTGCAGACCGACCTCGACGCCACCGCCCATGGCGGCACCGTTGTAGTAGGCGAAGGTCGGCACGGCCAGGCCCGCGAGGCGCTTGAAGACCTCGTGGCCGCCCTTGCCGATGGCGAGCGCGTCCTCGTGGTTCTTCAGCAGCTCGACGCCCTTGAGGTCGGCGCCGACCGCGAAGATGAACGGCTTGCCGGTGACGCCCACACCGACGATCGCGCCGTCGGCCGCCTCCTTCTCCACCTGGTCGATCGCGGCGTTGAGGTTCGCCAGCGACGCCGGGCCGAAGGTGGTCGGCTTGGTGTGGTCCAGGCCGTTGTCCAGGGTGATCAGCGCGAAGCGGCCGGCCCCGGACGGCAGGTCGAAGTGGCGTACGTGCGCCGACGTGACGACCTCGTCGGGGAACAGGTCCGAAGCCTGCTTCAGAAGCTCGGCGGTGGTGCTCACTTGTCCCCCTCGAAGTGCGGGTTCTCCCAGATGACCGTCGCGCCCATGCCGAAGCCGACGCACATGGTGGTCAGGCCGTAGCGGACGTGCGGCTGCTCCTCGAACTGGCGGGCCAGCTGCGTCATCAGACGCACGCCGGAGGAGGCCAGCGGGTGACCGAAGGCGATGGCGCCGCCGTACTGGTTGACGCGCTCGTCGTCGTCGGCGATGCCGTAGTGCTCCAGGAAGGCCAGCACCTGCACGGCGAAGGCCTCGTTGATCTCGAACAGACCGATGTCGGAGATGCTCAGCCCGGCCTGGGCGAGCGCCTTCTCGGTGGCCGGGATCGGGCCGTAGCCCATGACCTCGGGCTCCACACCGGCGAAGGAGTACGCCACGAGCCGCATCTTGACCGGCAGGTTGTTCTCGCGGGCGAAGTCCTCGCTCGCGATCAGCGAGGCGGTGGCGCCGTCGTTGAGACCGGCGGCGTTGCCCGCGGTGACCCGGCCGTGCACGCGGAACGGCGTCTTGAGACCGGCCAGGTTCTCCAGGGTGGTCCCCGGGCGCATCGGCTCGTCGGCGGTGACCAGGCCCCAGCCGGTCTCGCCGCCCTCGGGGTTGGTCCGGCGCACCGAGATCGGCACCAGGTCGGCCTGGATCTTGCCGTCGGCGTACGCCTTGGCGGCCTTCTCCTGGGAGCGGACCGCGTACTCGTCGGTGCGCTCCTTGGTGATCTGCGGGTAGCGGTCGTGCAGGTTCTCGGCGGTCATGCCCATGAACAGCGCCGACTCGTCGACCAGCTTCTCGCTGACGAACCGCGGGTTCGGGTCGACGCCCTCGCCCATCGGGTGGCGGCCCATGTGCTCGACGCCGCCGGCGATGGCCACGTCGTACGCGCCGAAGGCGACGGAACCGGCGACCGTGGTGACGGCGGTCAGGGCGCCGGCGCACATGCGGTCGATCGAGTAGCCGGGCACGGAGGTCGGCAGGCCCGCGAGGATGCCCGCGGTACGGCCGATGGTCAGGCCCTGGTCACCGATCTGGGTGGTCGCGGCGATGGCGACCTCGTCGATCTTCTTGGTGTCCAGCCCGGGGTTGCGGCGCAGCAGCTCCCGGATCGCCTTCACGACGAGGTCGTCGGCGCGGGTCTCGTGGTAGATGCCCTTCGGGCCCGCCTTGCCGAACGGGGTACGGACGCCGTCGACGAAGACGACATCCCTGACGGTACGAGGCACGATTGGCTCTCCTCCAGGGTGCGGGATGGCACTGCTGCATGCGCTGAGCGCGCGCTCAGGCCCCATGCTACTTATGAGTAACGTAGCTGCCCACCCCTGACGGGCCAAGCGGCGAAGGTCACACGCCGGCGGTGCCCCGCGCGGACGGGAGACCGCCGGCCGACGGCACACACCGTCGCCGGCCGGGCCGCCGACGGCGTGTGCCGTCGGCCGCCCCGCTTCGGTTTCCTCCGTGTGCCGTCCCGGAACCTTGGCGTGATCTCGACGCCCCGCCGCCCGCGGACCGGTTACGCGGTCAGCGCCGTGACCAGCGCCGCCGTGACCTGCTCCACCTGCCACGGCCGGGCGCCGTATCCCGCCAGAGCCGCGCCCACCGTCTCGGCGTCGACCACCTTGGGCGGCTCCCAGCACAGCCTGCGCACGGTGTCCGGGGTGATCAGGTTCTCCTGGGGCATGGTGAGCTGCTCGGCGAGCGCCGACACCGCGGCCCGTGCGGCGGACAGCCGGGCGGCCGCCGCCGGATCCTTGTCGGCCCACGCGCGCGGCGGCGGCGGACCCGTCACCGGCTGCCCGGGAAGCGGCAGCGCGGAGTCCGGCAGCGCCTTGGCCCGGTCGACCGCGGCCTGCCACTGCTCCAGCTGCCGGCGTCCCATCCGGTGCCCGAAGCCGGTCAGCGCCGCGAGGGCGTGCGCGTTCGCCGGCAGTGCCAGCGCGGCCTCCACGATCGCCGCGTCACCGAGCACCTTGCCGGGCGACACGTCCCGCTTCTGCGCGATCCTGTCCCGCGTCTGCCACAGCTCCCGCACCACGCCCAGCTGCCGGCGCCGCCGCACCTTGTGCATGCCGGACGTCCGGCGCCAGGGGTCCTTCCTCGGCTCGGCCGGCGGCGCGGAGGCGATCGCGTCGAACTCCTGCCGGGCCCACTCCAGCTTCCCCTGCCGGTCCAGCTCCTTCTCCAGGGCGTCCCTGAGGTCGACGAGCAGTTCGACGTCGAGCGCCGCGTACCGCAGCCAGGGCTCGGGCAGCGGGCGGGTGGACCAGTCGACTGCGGAGTGGCCCTTCTCCAGGACGAAGCCGAGGACGCCCTCCACCATCGCGCCGAGCCCGACCCGCGGGAACCCGGCGAGCCGCCCGGCCAGTTCGGTGTCGAACAGGCTGCTGGGCACCATGCCTATCTCGCGCAGGCAGGGCAGGTCCTGGGTGGCGGCGTGCAGCACCCATTCGACGCCGGACAGGGCCTCGCCGAGGCCGGACAGGTCGGGGCAGGCGACGGGGTCGATGAGCGCGGTCCCGGCGCCGGCGCGGCGCAGCTGGACCAGGTAGGCGCGCTGGCCGTAGCGGTAGCCGGACGCGCGTTCGGCGTCGACGGCCACCGGCCCGGAACCGGCCGCGAACGCGGCGACCACGCGGGCGAGCGCGTCCTCGTCCGTGACCACGGGCGGAATGCCCTCACGCGGTTCGAGCAGGGGGGTCGGCGCCTCCGTCGCAGAAGACCCGGCGTCGTCCGGGGGAGTACCCCCGGTGGTGCGCAGTGAACTGTCTGCTGCGGTGTCTTGGGCGTCGGTCACATGTCAAGGGTATCCGTGTGTGGACGGCGCCCGTCGACGGAACGTTCCGTCGACGGGCGCCGGGGGGTCGTAAACCAGTCAGCTCGGTGAATTCTCAGGTCCACGAACGGGGGACGCCGTCCGGGGCGCGACCGCGGAACAGCGGCCGATCCGGTTCACGTCGCTGAACGATGGAGGGCGGGGTGAACGGCGGGTCAGTGGATGATGCCGGTGCGCAGGGCGACGGCGACCATCCCGGCACGGTCGCCCGTGCCCAGCTTGCGGGCGATCCGGGCGAGGTGGCTCTTGACGGTGAGGGCGGACAGTCCCATCGAGACGCCGATCGCCTTGTTCGACTGGCCCTCCGCGACCAGCCGGAGCACCTCGACCTCACGGCCGGAGAGCTCGCGGTAGCCGCCCGGGTGGCTCGGGGCACCCGGGGGGCGGCGGTGCATACGGGCGGCGGCGGAACCGATGGGGGCGGCACCGGGCCGGGTGGGGAGCCCGATGTTGGTGCGGGTGCCGGTGACGACGTAGCCCTTGACGCCGCCGGCCAGGGCGTTGCGCACGGCGCCGATGTCGTCGGCCGCGGACAGGGCCAGGCCGTTGGGCCAGCCCGCGGCACGGGTCTCGGACAGGAGGGTCAGGCCGGAGCCGTCGGGCAGGTGGACGTCGGCGACGCAGATGTCGCGGGGGTTGCCGATGCGGGGACGAGCCTCCGCGATGGACGAGGCCTCGATGACGTCGCGCACACCCAGCGCCCACAGGTGGCGGGTGACGGTGGAACGGACGCGCGGGTCGGCCACGACCACCATGGCGGTGGGCTTGTTCGGGCGGTAGGCGACCAGGCTTGCGGGCTGCTCTAGGAGAACGGACACCAGGCCTCCTGGGTGGGGGGACGGGGCCGGCTTGTGGGGAAGAAGCCGGGACGAACCGTGCTTTCAAGGTCACAGTCGTCTTCGGCATCAAACCCGTCCGCCTTTAGAGAATGATCACGATTTAGTGAGCAACAATCCGTGCAATTCGGACACGCGATCGATCATCCGAAGATCGAATCGGTTCGGCCTGTTGCCGTACAGGACAGAAAGTGGCCGTATCGACAAAGAGATGGTCAATGAAGGGTGAGTCGCCGATGACCCGAACGGACGAGGCCCGGGCGGACGGGCCCCGCCGGGGCGGCCGCTAGCGTGCCTGCGGGTCGCGGCGCTGCGGCAGGGTGACCACCGAGGCGTCGCCGGGCCCGGCCGGCGGCAGCCCCGCCACCTGCGCCAGCAGGTCGCACCAGGAGGCGAGGTGCGCCGCGGTGTCCGGCACCCCGGCGCGGCCCTCCCGCGGCGTCCAGGAGGCCCGGATCTCGATCTGCGAGGCCGCGGGCCGCTCCGACAGCCCGCCGAAGTAGTGCGAACTGGCCCGCGTGACGGTCCCGCTCGGCTCCCCGTACGACAGACCGCGCGTCTGCAGGGCCCCGGTGAGCCAGGACCAGCAGACGTCCGGGAGCAGCGGATCGGCCGCCATCTCCGGTTCCAGCTCCGCGCGCACCAGCGTCACCAGCCGGAACGTACCGCGCCAGGCGTCGTGCCCGGCCGGGTCGTGCAGCAGGACCAGCCGGCCGTCGGCGAGATCCTGCTCGCCGTCGACGACCGCCGCCTCCAGGGCGTACGCGAACGGGGCCAGACGCTGCGGCGCGGGCGTCGGCTCCACCTCGACCTGCGGCCGCAGCCGGGCGCCGCGCAGCGCGTCGACCGCGGCCCGGAAGGCCGGTGGCGCCGCCGTCCCCGTATGTCCTTCGCCCCCCTCGGTACCCTTCCCCTCGCCCGTTCCGCCAGCGCCGTCCGACAGTCGTCCCTGAGCCGCAGCCATGCGGGGAAGAGTAAGGGGAACGACGCCTTCGCGCAGGGAGAGACACCACCTAAGGCCCCACCCGGGGCCCCGTCCGGGCCGTGGCCGCACCGGGTGCGGGGGCGTGCGAGACTTGCCGTCGTGAGTGCGAACGGGAGCCCCGCGGGCCAGCAGCCGACAGCGACGTACGACAGTGCCTTCCTCAAGGCGTGCAGGCGTGAACCCGTGCCGCACACCCCCGTGTGGTTCATGCGGCAGGCCGGGCGCTCGCTGCCGGAGTACCGCAAGGTGCGCGAGGGCATCCCCATGCTGGAGTCCTGCATGCGCCCCGAGCTGGTCACCGAGATCACGCTCCAGCCCGTGCGCCGGCACAACGTGGACGCGGCCATCTACTTCAGCGACATCGTCGTCCCGCTCAAGGCCATCGGTGTCGACCTCGACATCAAGCCCGGCGTCGGCCCGGTCGTCGCCCGCCCGATCCGCACCCGCGCCGACCTCGCCCAGCTCCGTGACCTGACCCCGGAGGACGTCTCCTACGTCACCGAGGCCATCGGCATGCTCACCCGGGAGCTCGGCGCGACCCCGCTGATCGGCTTCGCCGGCGCCCCGTTCACCCTCGCGAGCTATCTCGTCGAGGGCGGCCCCTCGCGCACCTACGAGAACGCCAAGGCCATGATGTTCGGCGACCCCGAGCTCTGGGCCGACCTGCTCGACCGCCTCGCCGGCATCACGGCCGCGTTCCTGAAGGTGCAGATCGAGGCCGGCGCCTCGGCCGTCCAGCTCTTCGACTCCTGGGCCGGCGCGCTGTCCCCCGCCGACTACCGCCGCTCGGTGCTCCCCGCCTCCGCCAAGGTCTTCGACGCCGTCGCCGGATACGGCGTCCCGCGCATCCACTTCGGCGTCGGCACCGGCGAACTGCTGAACCTGATGGGCGAGGCCGGCGCGGACGTCGTCGGCGTCGACTGGCGCGTCCCGCTGGACGAGGCCGCCCGCCGCGTCGGCCCCGGCAAGGCCCTCCAGGGCAACATCGACCCGACCGTCCTGTTCGCCGGCAAGGACGCGGTGGAGACCAAGGCGCGCGAGGTGCTCGACGCGGCCGCCGGCCTCGAAGGCCACGTCTTCAACCTCGGCCACGGCGTCATGCCGTCCACCGACCCGGACGCACTGACCCGCCTGGTCGACTACGTCCACAACCGCACGGCCCGCTAGGAAAACCATTCCGGCCGCCCTGTTGCGGCCGTTCCGGTGACGTGCCCCCGCACCCGGCCGCATAATCTTCGCGGACGGGGGAGGGGGCACGGTGGCGGGGGAGCCGACGGGGGAGCCGGACAGTCATGAGCCCTGGCCGGTCCGTGTCCTGGACGGCGACGGCCGCCCCGCCGGGTCCGGCTTCCTGTTCGCCCGGGGGCTGGTGCTGACCTGCGCCCATGTGGTGACCGACGCGCTGGGCGTCGACCGGCACAGCGAGAACGGCCCGCGCGGCCCGCTGCGGGTGGTGCGCCGCGGTACCGACGAGGCCGTCCCCGCGCAGGTGATGCCCGGAGGCTGGGTGCCGCTGCGCGACCTCTCCGGCGACTTCGCGATACTGAGCCTGGACGCCCGGTTCCTGTCCTCCGCCACGGTCGACAGAGCCAGGAGCGGCGGCCGGGTCCGGGTGATCACCCCGGACGGCGACCTGCCCGCCGTCGTCCAGGCGCTGCCCGGATCCGGCGAACCCGACGGCTGGGGCCTGCTGGCCTTCGAAGGTACGCCGCCGCGGCCGAGCGGCAGCGGCAGCCCCGTGGTCGACGACGAGGGCGCCGTCGTCGGCCTCCTCACCGCCCTGCGGGCCACCGGCCGCGCACGTCACGCCGGCTACTTCCTGCCGCTGGCCGCCGTCGTCGAGCGGCTGGTCCCGAGCCCGCCCGCACCGGGCACGGAACGCCGGCCGGACGCGGCCATCACCTTGCGCGAACTCGGCGAACTGGTGGAGGCCCTGCTCGCCGTACCCGTGCTCCGGGACCTGCCGGCGTTCGACCTGCTCGCGCGGGAACTCCAGCACGAGGTCCCCGGGGTCGCCCTGGTCTCGGGCGCCACGGCCCGGCTCAGGGCACTGCAACTGGTACGGCAGTTCGCGCGCCGCCCGGAGGACCTGCGACTGCTCGTCGAGACCCTGCGGGTGTTCGACTCGGGCAGCTCGGAGGTCGAGGCGTTCGAGACCCTGGTGGACAAGGTCGCGGCACCGTCGCTGCTGCTCGCCGACGAACGCCGGACCCTGCAGGGGCTGCTCGCACGGACCGACGTGCCCGGCGGCGTCGGCCTGCTGGAGCGGGCCCGCGACCTGGAGAACCGCGGTGCCCCGCCCGGCCGGTCACCCGCCCTGCTGGAGTTCGTCTCGCATCTCGCCGCCTCGGTGGCGGGGGAGACCGGCGCCGGCCTGGACACCTGGCGGCGGTCGGTCGCGACCCGGCTCGGGATGGCACGGCCGGCCCGGCCGCCGACCGAGCAGCCGGTCCTCGCCATCAGGGTGGACACGCTCCTGTGGGACGCGGACACGTACGGGGTCACGGCGACGGTCCGCGCGGCGGAAGGCACCACGATGCTGCTGGCCGACGACCGGGTCCCCTACCAGGAGCTGATGCCCGCCATCGCGGGAGCGCTGCGCACGTACGAGACGGAGGGGGCGGCCGCCGGCGCGGGCCCGGCCGGACAGGTCGAGTTCGTGCTGCCGTACCGGCTGCTGGATCTTCCCGTCGACGAGCTGGACACCGACGTCGGTGACGCGGCGGGTCCGCTCGGCGCCCGCCGCCCCGTCGTCGTACGGGCCGCCGAACTGGAGGACCGTGCCGACCTGCACCGCAGCTGGCACGCGCGGTGGCGGCGGCTCAAGGAGACCCTTCCCGAGGAGCGGGCGCCGCGCTGGGTGGACGGCGTCGACGGCCGGGTCCTGCTGCTGGACTCCGCCGGACTGACGTTCCGGTCCGCCGGGGACGCGGTCGCCGCCTGCCTTCTGCAAGGGGTACCGGTGCTGATCCGGTCGCGTGGGACCTCACCGGCGGCGGAGGAGGCGCTTGCGGCGCTGGCGGGCGAGGTGGCACTGGAGGAGATGCCGGAGGCGGTCCGGGCCTGGCGGCTCCGCCACGCCCTCACCGGCGACCGGGTGACCCTGCTCTACGCCGACCCGGAGCGGCCGCTGTCGAAGGACGAACCGCTCGTCTCCCCCGACAGCGGGTGACGGCCGGTGGACCCGAGCACGCTGCTCCGCGCGATGCGCCCCTTCCAGAGCGCACCGCAGCTCACCCTGAACCTGGTGCTCGACCGGGCGCCCTCGATGCAGCTGTGGACCCGGACCCTCACCGACCTCGGGGAGACGCTGGGCCGGGCACCCTTCGCGGACGTACGGGTGAGCGAGGTGGACACCTCCGCACCGGGCGAGCTGCCGGCCCTGGACACCGGCTCACCCCTGCCGGGCGGCGAGGTCGTGCTCCTGGTCAGCGACTGCGTGGCGGACGCCTGGCAGGACGGGCGGGCGGTCGCGCTGCTCGACCTGTGGAGCCGGACCGGCGTGACCGCGGTGCTCCAGCCGCTGTCCCGGTCGCTGCGGCACCGGGTGGGCGTGCCGCTCGCACCGTTCCGGTGGCGGGCCTCCCGCCCCGCCACCCCCACCGCCTGGGTCACCTGCGGTCTCCAGCCGGACAGTCTGGAGACGGCGGCCGGCATCCGCGCCCAAAGCGCCGTTCCCGTACTGGGCCTGGAGGACGGCCGGTCCATCGAGGCCTGGGCGCGCCACGTGGCGGCGCCCGCCGACGACTGGTACCAGGGCGAGGGGATACCCGTCCCGCCGGGCCCCGACGCCTGGGACGGCTTCGCCCTCCGCGTCCCCGCGGCCGATCCGGCCGACCTCGTCCGCACCCTCGAGGAGGTCGCCGGTCCCGCGCCCGTACGGCTTGCCGCTCTCCTGTCCGCCGCACCGCTCGTCACCCTCGACCTGCTGCATGCCGTCCAGCGCGGTCTGCTGCCGGACGACGACGAAGCCCTCCCGGAGGTCTTCCACAGCGGGCTGCTGGTACGTGCCCCCGACCGTGACCGGGACGCCGACGGGCGGAGCGCGTTCGTCCTGCTCGACGAGGTGGTGGAACCGCTCTTCGGCCGGCTGACCCAGTCCGAGGCACGCCGCTCCCTGTATCTGGCCGTGAGGCTGCTGCCGCCCGCCGCCTGGGCCCGCAACACGCGCCGGCTCCCGTCGCCCGCCCCGTACGACGTGCCCGCCCGGCCCGCGGAACCCGCCCGCCGCACCCGGCCCGCGCCGCGCGTCGGCTCGGAACCGCCCACCCGCAACACCCGGTTCGTCGGCCGCGGGACACTGCTCGGCGACGTCCGCACGGCCCTGCTCCGCTCCGACGGCCTGTGCGTGCTGTACGGCATCGTCGGCGTCGGCAAGACCCAGACCGCGCTGGAGTACCTGCACCGCCACCGCGGCGCGTACGACTTCGTCTGGTGGGGCCAGGCCCGGGACGCCCGGAGCCTCGCCCAGTCACTCGCCGGACTCGGCGCCGAACTCGGTGTCCCGCGGGGACCCGACGGCCTGGTGCCGGTGGCCGGTGTCCTGGAGCGGCTGCGCTCCGGCCCGGCCGACCGCGGCTGGCTGCTCGTCCTGGACAACGCCGGTCCGCCGGCCGACCTCGTCCCCCTGCTGCCGCTCGGCGCCGGCCACATCCTGATCACCAGCCGCCATGTCAGCTGGGCCGAGCAGACGGCGCATCCGCTGCGCGTGGGCCCGCTGACCCGCGAGGAGAGCCTCGTCCTGCTGCGTGCCCGGGCGCCCTGGCTCACCGACGACGACGGGGACGCCGTCGCCGAGCGCGCCGGGGACCTGCCGCCGCTCCTGGTCCACCTGGGCCGTTCGCTGGCCAACCGGCGCCTCGACGTGGCCAAGCACCTCACCGACTTCGACCAGCTCTGCGCCCGGCTGCTGCTCAATGGCCTCCCCGACTACGACGTCAAGGTCGCCGTCGTCTGGAAACGGGCCGTCGCGGAGCTGGCCGACGCGGACGCGTCCGCCGTCGAGCTGCTGAGGGTGCTCAGCTGCCTTGGCACCGGTCCCGTCCCCTACGACCTGCTGGCCGCCGCGGCCGAATCGGCGCCCGCCCCCGGCAGCGGCGACGTGCTGCACGACGCGGTGACCCAGCATCTGGCCCTGATGCGGCTGGCCGAGGAGGACCTGGCCGTCTTCGAGGCGCAGGCCCGGACGGTCGAGGTGCACCCCGCCCTGCTCACCGTCATGCGCGGCGTGGTGATGACGCGCAACGAGCTGCTGGCGGCGGAGGAGGCCGCGCTCCGTCTGCTCTCCGCGGCGCTGCCCGCCGATCCCGGCACTCCCGCAGGCCGCGACCGGATGGCCGAGATCGCCCGCCGTCTGTCCCTGGCCGCGGCGCTGGACGCGGGCCCCGAGGCCACCGGCGGCCTGGTCCTCGCCGTGGTGGAACACCACGCGGCGGTCGGCGACACCAGGATCGCCGGCGCGCGCGCCCGGGTCGCGCTCGACTCCTGGAGTCACCGCCTCGCCGCCGCCGACCCGGTCGCCGCCGTCCTCCGCGCCCACGCCGGCACACCGCCCCAGGACCCCTGAACCGCCGGGTACGACCGAAGGAGCCGCCTTGCGCCCGCTGACCGACAACCCCATCTCCGACTTCGCCGACGACGCCTTCGGCTTCGCGCCCTACGTGGACGTGCTGCACGGCTCCGTGGAACTGGCGTCGCCGCTGCCGCTCACCGTGGGCGTCTTCGGCTCCTGGGGCACCGGGAAGTCCAGCTTCCTGCGCCTGTGGCAAGGGCGGCTGACGGAGCGCCAGGTGCGCACCATCTGGTTCAACCCGTGGAAGTACGACCGCAAGGTCGAGGTGTGGGCGGCACTGCTGCACACCATCCTGGCCGAGATGGAGAACGAGGAGGGCCTGAAGGAGAAGGCCCTGCGGCTCGCCAAGGCCGCCACCTGGCTCTCGGTGCGTGCCGGACTCGGTACGGCCGCCTCGGCCGCCACCGGCGGGGTGATCAAGAGCGGTGACGTGGACGCCCTGCTCACCGAGCTGTCACGGGGAGACGCCGAGCAGTACCGCCAGGTCAACCGCTTCGAGAACGACTTCCGCGACGCCGTGGAGGAGTTCGTGGGGCCCGGCGGACGGCTGGTGGTCTTCGTCGACGACCTGGACCGCTGCACCCCGGACTCGGCGATGACCGTGCTGGAGTCGCTCAAGCTCTTCCTCGGCGAGTCCCAGTGCGTGTTCGTCCTCGCCCTGGACCTGGACGTGCTGGCCGCGGTCGCCACCAACAAGTTCGGCGACGCCTTCAGGAACGCGCCCGCCGAGGTGGTGTCCGGGCTCGCCTACCTGGACAAGATCGTCCAGCTGCCGTTCTTCCTCCCGGACGTCGGCTTCGAGACCCTGCGCGACACCCTCGCGCCGTGGGTCCACCCGCAGGTCGACGGCCCCGCGTTCTGGCGGCTGCTCCAGCGGGGCCTGGGCGCGAACCCGCGGCGGCTGAAGCGGTTCGTGAACGTCTTCAACATGGCGATGGAGGTGAGCATCGCCCGGGCCGGCGGCACCGTGCCGAGCCGGGTCTTCCACCTCCAGCTGGCCGCGCTCCTGGTGATCCGCAGCCGCCACCGGGAGTTCTTCCACGTCCTGGCGGCCGAGCCCAGCTCCTGGGACACCCTGGCGGCGCACTTCCGGCGGATGCGCAACGCGGCCGACTCCCGCGAGCGGGACCGGTACCTGAGCGACCTGTCCGACGAACTGGTGCCCTTCCGCGCCGACCGGGCCCTGGAGGGACTGATCGCCGCGGGCGGCGACGGGGCCCTGCAGGCGCCCTCCGACGCCACGGTCCGCTCGATGATCAGCACTCTGCGGACCGCGGCCGGCCCCGTCTACCTCCCCTCCAGGGACGACTACTGAGCCCCCGGCCCGTCCTCACCAGCCGTGCCGGGGCCGGGCCCGCCTGCCGAACAGCAGGCCGCGCGGCTCCGGCGGCGGAGGCGTGCCCGGCTTGAGCGGCCAGGCGAGGAGCATGCCCACGAGGAAGCCGACGATGTGGGCCGCGTACGCCACCGTGCCCGCGTCGGAGACACCCTCGCCGGACGAGTACACGGCCTGGAGCACGAACCAGAAGCCCAGCACCAGCCAGGCCGGCAGCCGCAGCGGCAGGAAGACCAGGAACGGGACCAGTACCCAGACCCTGGCCCTCGGGTAGAGGACGAGATAGGCGCCGAGGACCCCGGCGATCGCGCCGGACGCGCCGATCAGCGGGTCCCCCGAGGCGTCGTTGAGGAGCGCGAAGCCGTAGGAGGCCGCGTAGCCGCAGACGACGTAGAAGAGGACGTACCGGACGTGGCCCATCCGGTCCTCGACGTTGTTGCCGAAGATCAGCAGGAACAGCATGTTGCCGAGCAGGTGCAGCCAGCTGCCGTGCAGGAACATCGCCGTGAGGACCGACAGCGCCGGCGACTTGTCGTAGGAGGGCGGCGCGACCACGCAGCCGGGACCGTGCCCGCCGATGCCCACGGCGCCGGTCGGGACCAGGGACGGCATCTGATGGTGGATCAGCTCCCGCGGGACCGCCGCGTAGTGGTCCGTGAACGCCTGCAGATGGCACAGCTGCGCCAGGTCGCTGCTGCCGGCCACGGAACCGGCTATGCCGGGCATGAACAGGAAGACCAGGACGTTCGCGGCGATGAGCGCGTACGTCACGTACGGCGTGCGCCGCACCGGGTTGACGTCATGGACGGGGATGACCACAGCTCACTAGTGCCCAGGGCGGGGGCGCCCGAAGCGCCGAGCGCCCCGGTGAACGTCGGCGCGCGCGGGCGCGTATGTCCCTGCGACCGATGAGCTTCAGGTGATGATTCCGGCGACGTGAGGACCAGGCGATGAACGAGCGGGTTGCTTCTCAGGGGTTCCCTCCCATGCAGGCCATGCCGGACGGCGAGGCGGAGATCTCCCTCGTCGTACGGCTGCCGTGGGAGGACGTGGCGCGGCTCGGTCAGGAGGCGGGCCGGCTGGCGGCGCAGATGCAGCGGCCGGTGACGCTGGACGAGGCGGTGAGCAACCGGCTGCGCTCGACCCGGCCGGCCGCGGCGCACGCGCGTACGGGGGCCGAGCAGCCCGCCGCCACGCCCGCGCCGGGAGGGGCCGGCGTCACGTCGCTGCCGAGGATCAGCGGGACGGCCTGAGGCACGCCGCGGGGTGCGGCCGCACGACGGCCGCGCCCCCGCGCCCCCTACCGGGCGTTCACCTTGGCCACCGCCTTCCGCGCCGCCACCAGCACCGGGTCCCACACCGGTGAGAACGGCGGCGCGTAGCCCAGGTCCAGGGCCGTCATCTGTTCCACCGTCATGTTCGCCGTCAGCGCCACCGCCGCGATGTCGACCCGCTTGCCGGCGCCCTCCCGCCCCACGATCTGGACGCCCAGGAGGCGTCCCGTGCGGCGTTCCGCGAGCATCTTGACCGTCATCCCGCTCGCGCCGGGGTAGTACCCGGCGCGGCTCGTGGACTCGATGGTGACCGTCTCGAACCGCAGACCCACCCGCAGCGCGTCCTTCTCGCGCAGCCCGGTGCGGGCGATCTCCAGGTCGCACACCTTGCTCACCGCCGTGCCGACGACTCCGGGGAACGTGGCGTAGCCGCCGCCCACGTTGGTGCCGACGACCTGGCCGTGCTTGTTGGCGTGGGTGCCCAGCGGGACGTACTGCTCCTGTCCCGAGACCAGGTTCAGGACCTCCACGCAGTCGCCGGCCGCCCAGATGTCCTCGTGGCCGCGGACCCGCATCGCCAGGTCGGTGAGCAGGCCGCCGTGCGCGCCGACGGGCAGACCGGCCGCCTGCGCCAGGCTCGTCTCCGGGCGGACGCCGATGCCAAGGATCACCACGTCCGCCGGGTACTCGCCGTCCTCGGTGGCCACCGCCCGGACACCGCCGTCCGGTCCGGTGAGCACCTTGGTGACCTCGGCGTCGTTGACCATGGTGATGCCGAGGCCCTCCATCGCCGCGTGCACCAGGCGGCCCATGTCCGGGTCGAGCGTGGACATCGGCTCGCTGCCGCGGTTGACGACCGTCACCTCGTAACCGCGGTTGATCATCGCCTCGGCCATCTCGACGCCGATGTAGCCGGCGCCGACCACCACCGCCCGGCGGCCACGCGTGCCGGCCAGCGTGTCCAGCAGCGCCTGGCCGTCGTCCAGCGTCTGCACGCCGTGCACCCCGGGCGCGTCCGCGCCCGGCATGTCGGGGCGGATCGGGCGGGCGCCGGTCCCGATGACGAGTTTGTCGTACGGCGTCCAGGACTCGGCGCCGGAGGCGAGGTCACGCGCCCGCACCCGCTTCCCGGCCACGTCGATCCGGGTGACCTCGGTGCCCATGCGCAGGTCGATGCCGCGTGCCCGGTGCTCCTCGGGCGAGCGGGCGATCAGTTCGTCGCGTTCCGCCACGTCGCCGCCGACCCAGTAGGGGATCCCGCACGCCGAGTAGGAGCTGAAACGGCCGCGTTCGAAGGCCGTGATCTCCAACTCGTCCGGTCCCCGCAGCCGGCGTGCCTGGGACGCCGCGGACATGCCCGCCGCGTCCCCGCCGATCACCACCAGCCGTTCCCGTCCACCGCTCATGTCCATGCGAACACGCTACGGGGCGAGGGAATCCCGGTCCCGCTCAGGTCTCCCCGCCGGGCGTGCGGCGCCGGCGCACGATCCGCCACCACAGGACCGCGACCAGGGCCGCGAGCGCCGCGAACGGCAGGGCCGCGCCCAGCGCCAGCGCGATCCAGCGCAGCACGGTGACGAAGGCGTGCCAGCCGCCCGCCAGCGCGTCCGTGAATCCGGGCGAGTCGTCGTGCGCGGCCCGCACCGCCGGCGTCCGGGTGAGCGACAGGGTGACGGTGGCCATGGCGGTGCGGTCCTTCAGGGACGCCTGCCGGGCGAGCAGCGCCTCCAGGTCGGCCTCCCGGCTGCTCAACTCCCCTTCCAGGGCCACCACGTCACTGAGCCTGGCGGCCCGGTCCATCAGCTCGCGGACCCTGGCCACGCTGGCCCGCTGCGACGCGACCCGGCTGTCGACGTCCACCACCTGGTCGGTGACGTCCTGGGCCTTCGCGGTGCGGTCGAGGAGCCTGCCCGCGCCCTGGAGGCGCGCGAGCACCTCGTCGTACCGCTCGGTGGGCACCCGCAGGACCACCCTGGTGCGCTCGTGGCCCCCGGAGTCCCGGCGGGTCGTCTCGTCGCCGACGTATCCGCCGGCGCTCTCGGCCGTGTCGCGGGCCTCGTCGAGAGCCCGGGGCACGTCCTTGACCTGCACCGTCAGGGAGGCGGTGCGGATGATCCGGTTCGCCGTGAGCGCGGGCGCGCGCCCGGTGCCCCGGCCGCCGCCGGCCGTGTCCCCGCCCGGGCCCGCCGCCTCCCGGGCGGTACCGCCCACGGCGGCCTTGGCACCGGAGTCGCTCGCGGAGCCGCCGGAACCGCCGCCCGCGCCGCAGCCGGTGAGGGCGAGGGCGGCGGCCACCAGCAGGCCGGCCAGGACGGGTCGTACGGGATGGCGCATGGTTCCCCCCGGGGGTGGTGACGGATGACGCTCCTTCGACGCCGGGGCGGTGCGGGACGTTGGCGCGCGCGGGTCCCGATGCGGTCACGGCCAGGACGCGCGCCGGTCACCGGGCCGGGCCGGGAGCGCGGGCCCGGGTTTGAGAGAGTGGGGCCATGAGCGCAACGGACACGGGCCAGGTCGTCGTCGTCGGGGCCGGGATCGCGGGGCTCGCCGCGGCCCACCGGCTGCTGGAGCGCGGCGTGCGCGTGACGGTGCTGGAGGCCGCCGACCGGGTCGGCGGCAAGCTGCTGCCCGGCGAGATCGCGGGCGTCCGGGTCGACCTGGGCGCCGAGTCGATGCTGGCCCGCCGTCCCGAGGCCGTCGCCCTGGCCCGCGATGCGGGTCTCGGCGACCGGCTGCGGCCGCCGTCCACCGCCACGGCGTCGATCTGGACCCGGGGCGCCCTGCGTCCCATGCCCAAGGGCCACGTCATGGGCGTCCCCGGCACCGCCGCCGCGCTGTCCGGCGTGCTGTCCGAGGAAGGGCTCGCCCGGATCGGGCGCGACGCCGAACTGCCCCGCACCGAGGTCGGCGACGACGTCGCGGTGGGCGAGTACGTGGCCGGGCGGCTGGGCCGGGAGGTCGTGGACCGGCTGGTCGAGCCGCTGCTCGGCGGGGTCTACGCGGGCGACGCCTACCGCATCTCGATGCGCTCGGCGGTCCCGCAGCTCTACCAGGCGGCCCGGACGCACGACTCGCTGACCGAGGCCGTCCGCGACATCCAGGCCAAGGCGGCCGCGGCCCGGCAGACGGGACCGGTGTTCACCGGCATCGAGGGCGGCGTCGGCACCCTGCCGCTCGCGGTGGCCGCCTCGGTGCGGGCGCGCGGCGGCGAGATTGTCACCGGGACGCCGGTGACCGAACTGCGCCGGGTGGCACCGGACCCGACGCGGGATCCCGGCCGCGACGGCTCGCCGGCCGGCGGACCGCGCACCGGCTGGCGGATCGTCGCCGGCGACCGGGTGCGGTACGCGGACGCCGTGATCGTCGCCGTCCCGGCTCCCGTCGCCGCCCGCCTGCTGCGCGCCGAGGCACCCGCGGCCGCCGCCGAACTGGCGGCCGTCGAGTACGCCTCGATGGCCCTGATCACCCTCGCCTACCGCCGGGCCGGCCTCGCCCTGCCCGAGGGCAGCGGGTTCCTGGTGCCGCCGGTGGACGGCCGGACCATCAAGGCCGCGACCTTCGCCTCCCAGAAGTGGGGCTGGATCGCGGAGGAGGACCCGGACGTCGTCGTCCTGCGCACCTCGGTCGGGCGGTACGGCGAGACCGAGGTGCTGGGGCGCGCCGACGACGACCTCGTCGGCGTCTCCCGGCACGACCTGCGCGAGGCCACCGGCCTGGACGCCGACCCCCTCGCCGCCCGGGTCACCCGCTGGACCGACGGCCTGCCCCAGTACCCCGTCGGCCACCACGCGCGCGTGGCCCGGGTCCGCGCGCACGTCGCCGCCGTCCCCGGCCTCGCGGTCTGCGGCGCCCCGTACGACGGCGTGGGCATCCCCGCCTGCGTCGCGAGCGCGTACGCGGCCGTCGACCAGCTGGGCGGCGACCTGACGGCGGTCCGGGAGCTGACCGCCCACCCGGTGCAGAGCCTGCACGGCGGAGCGGGAGAATGAGGACCATGAGTGACGACGCCCCCACCACCGCCGCCGAGCGGATCCCGAACAAGGGCAAGCTGGCCAAGGACCTCAACGAGGTCATCCGCTACACCCTGTGGTCGGTCTTCAAGCTGAAGGACGTGCTGCCCGAGGACCGCACGGGCTACGCGGACGAGGTCCAGGAGCTGTTCGACCAGCTCGCGGCCAAGGACGTGACCGTGCGCGGCACCTACGACGTCTCCGGTCTGCGCGCCGACGCCGACCTGATGATCTGGTGGCACGCCGAGGACAGCGACCAGCTCCAGGAGGCGTACAACCTCTTCCGCCGCACGAAGCTGGGCCGCGCCCTCGCGCCGGTCTGGTCGAACATGGCGCTGCACCGCCCCGCCGAGTTCAACCGCTCGCACATCCCGGCCTTCCTCGCCGACGAGACGCCGCGCAACTACGTCAGCGTGTATCCGTTCGTGCGCTCCTACGACTGGTACCTGCTGCCCGACGAGGACCGCCGCCGGATGCTCGCCGACCACGGCAAGATGGCCCGCGGCTACCCGGACGTGCGCGCCAACACGGTCGCCTCGTTCTCGCTCGGCGACTACGAGTGGATCCTGGCCTTCGAGGCCGACGAGCTGTACCGCATCGTCGACCTCATGCGCCACCTGCGCGCCTCCGAGGCCCGCATGCACGTCCGCGAGGAGGTCCCGTTCTACACGGGCCGCCGCAAGGACGTCGCGGAGCTGGTCGCGGGCCTCGCCTGACGACGCTCAGCGCCGGCCGGCCTGCCCCTTCAGGGAGTCCCGCAGCTTCTTGGACTGCCGGGCACGGCCGGCCGGCTTCGGCTCCGGGTGCGCCGCGCAGGACGCCCGCCGCTCCGGGAGCCGGCCCTCCAGCAGGTAGGCCTCCAGGTAGCCGTTGACGCACTTGTTGGGGCCGCCGCCGATGCCGTGGGTGCCCGCGTCCCGCTCGGTCACCAGCACCGAGTCGGCCAGCCGCCGGTTCAGCTCCAGCGCGCCCGCGTACGGCGTGGCCGCGTCCCGCTCGGCCTGCAGGATCAGCGTCGGCGGCAGTTCACCGGGACCGGTGCGCACGTCCAGGGCCTTCTGCCGGGGCACCGGCCAGTAGGCGCACGGCAGGTTCATGAACGCGTTGTCCCAGGTCTCGAACGGCGCCACCCGCGCCAGCCGGGTGTTGTCCCGGTCCCAGGTCGCGAAGTCCGTCGGCCAGGCCGCGTCGTTGCACTCGACGGCCGTGTACACCGCGTTGCCGTTCTCCGCGGCGGCGGCCGTCGCCTGCGTCGGCGCCGCCAGCCGGACCAGCGGCTTCGCGTCGCCCTTCAGGAACTTCGACAGCGCCTCCGCGCGGCTCGGCCAGAAGTCGTCGTAGTACCCGGCCGTCAGGAACGCGCCCTGCAGCTGCGCCGGGCCGACCTTCCCGCCGGCCGCCTTCTTGGCCAGCCGCTTGCTCGCCCGGTCGTAACTCGCCTGCACCTTCGCCGCCGTGTCGCCGAGCCCGTAGACGTCGTCGTGCCGGGCGATCCACTCCCGGTAGTCCGCCCAGCGGCCCTCGAAGGCGGCCGACTGGTCGAGGTTGGCGCGGTACCAGATCTGCGCCGGGTCCGGGTCGACCGCCGAGTCCAGCACCATCCGCCGTACGTGCGAGGGGAACAGGGTGGCGTACAACGCGCCGAAGTAGGTGCCGTAGGAGGCGCCCATGAAGGTCAGCCGGTTCTCGCCGAGCGCGGCGCGCAGCACGTCCAGGTCCCGGGCGTTGTTGAGCGAGGTGTAGTACCTCAGCTTCGACCCGGACCGCTTGAGGCAGCCGCGCGCGTACGCCTTCGCCTCCGCGACCCGCGCCTTCTTGTACGCGGCCGAGGGATGCGCCGGCGACGGGGAGGGCGCCTTGAAGAAGCGCTTGGGGTCCACGCAGGACAGCGGCGCCGAACGGTCCACGCCCCGCGGGGCGTAGCCGACCAGGTCGTAGGCGGCGGCCAGGCGCTTCCACTCGGGGAGCGTGCCGACCATCGGGAAGTCCATGCCGGAGGCGCCGGGACCGCCCGGGTTGTAGACCAGGGAGCCTTGCCTCGGCACCTTGCGCTTGCTGTTGTGCGGGTCCTTGTGGGTGGCCCGCACCCGGCTGACGGTCAGCCGGATCTGCTTGCCCTGCGGGTACGCGTAGTCCAGCGGGACGCTCAGCGTGCCGCACTGGAAGGAACTCGGGTACTCCAGCGAGGCGGCGCACTTGCCGAAGTCGATGCCCTCCGCGCGCGCTCGCGCGGCGGCCACGGAGGTACCGCGCAGCTCGGCCGCCGCCGTGTCCGGGACGCGCGGCGCGCTCCCGGCCGGGGCGGCGGCCAGGGTGGTCAGGAGCAGGGACCCGGCTGCCGAATACAGGACGGGTGCTCTCATGTGGGGGTATCCCTTCGGTGCGGTCGCTGCGTGGCGCGGCAGCAACGGCACCGCAGCGACTGCACGGCAGCAATAAAAGGGATATTTCGATCGGTCGGCGGCGAAGGCAAGCACCATCGGCCGGTGTCGGCGCCAATGCCCCTGTACGCCCCCGCTCACTCCCGCGGGAGCTGGTCCCGGTGTGCGAAGGCCGCACGCAGCTCCGGTTCGCCGATCGCGCGGATGCCGCGGACGGCGACGGAGGCGAGGAACGAGTGGTCGTCGGCCGCCCGCCCGGCCCGCCGGCGCACTCCGCCCAGCAGCCGCTGCCCGGCCGGGGACGCCCAGCGCGCGTACGGGTGCACCTCGACCCGGGCTATGCCCAGGCAGCTCAGGGTCAGGGTGAGCGGCAGCGCGAACCACACGGCGATCAGATCGCGCGTCATCCCGGCCGGGGCGGGCAGCGTCAGGGCGGCCACCGCCAGGCCGGTCACGGCGAGCGCGGCGGCCCGCACCTGACGCACGCCCGCCGCGACCGTGGTCCGCGCCGCCGCGTCCGGCACCGCGAGGCCCGCCCGCACCAGCCCCTCGCCGAGGCTGCGCACGGCGTCCGTGTCGGCCGCGGCGGACCGCACCGGCGCTATCCGGGACTGTCCTTCGGGTCCGATGGCGCCTATCACCGACCGCTCGATCTCGTCCCGCGCACGCGGGTCCACCACGGTCGCCCAGCCGGTGTGGGCGAGCAGCAGCCGCTGCTGGCGGGCCATGGACACCAGGGTCAGGTCGGCGACCCGGGCGGGCCCGCCGGACAGGAACGCGGCCTCGTACAGCGTCAGATCGCGGCCTCGGACCGGGTCGGTGCCGACGGCCGCCGCGCGGACGGCGGCCAGGCACAGCCGTGTGCAGGCGGTGCCGGCGACGGCCCAGGCCAGGAGCAGGAGAAGCACCCAGAACATGACGTGTTTCTATGCCAGGGGTCTGGGAAACACCATGCCCTGTTCACATTCCGGACCGAGTGTTGTGGGTACGTGACGTTCCGTTTGCCGCCCAGGTCAAGGGGTGCCGGTCGGCGGGGGACTGGAGGCGGCGGGCGGCAACGGGTAGGCGGAGGCCGTCTGCGGGGACGGCGTGACCGGGATCGCGTCGCCCGGCGCGAACACCGGCGGCGAGGGGACGGGCGCGGGCGTGGCCGCCAACTGCCCGGCCAGCGCGCCGAAGTCGACGTACCCGGTGGCCTCCAGCATCTTGATGTGGTCCAGGACGGTGGTGTTGGCGTCGTCGGCGAGACCGCGGACCAGGATGTTCTGGGTACCGGCCCGGACCTGGGCGACGACCGAGAAGACCCGGCCGTGCGCCAGCCGCAGGATGTTCGCGAACTGCCGGTCGAAGTCCTGCCCCTGCGCCTCGGCCAGCGTGGCGAGCCACTGCTGCTGCTGGTCGTTGGGCTGGTTGGGGATGGGCAGGCCGAGGATGCCGGCCACGCTGCGCACGTGCGCGTCCAGGGTGGTGTGGCCGTCCACGAGGTGCTGTCCGGCGGCCCGGACGGCCTGGGTGGTGCCCTTCTCCTCCGCCATCTCGCCGGCCGGCAGCTCCCAGAGCCCGGCGAGGCGCACCTTGACGACGAAGTCCCGGTCGAGGGCGGACAGCGGGCCGTAGCGGGTCGGCACGGTCCGGTCGCTGAGCACGTTCACCGAGCCGGTCGGGTCCGAGCGGTCGGCGTACGACCAGATCGGGAAGACCAGGGCGGCGAGGGTCGCCGCGAGACAGGTGAGGAGCAGTCCGGTGCCGGTGAATATGCCCCGGCCTCGGACAGGGGGTCGGTAACGTGCGTGCATGATGCCTCCTGCGCCGCACGGCTCAGGCTTCGCCGTGCGGGCTTGGCATATTACCGAGGCGGGGGAGCGCGGCCCCGGGCCGAGGGGGGCGGGGTCCGCCCCCGGACGCCGGGCGCGGACCCCCGCGCGTCGGGTCCCGCGGTGCGCGCGCCGTCCTCACCCCCGTCGGAGCAGTGCCCCGCGCCGGGGCGCCGCGCCCGCGCGGTCCAGCCACCAGGTGCGCAGGCGCCGGCGGGAGACCCTGTCGCCCGCCCGGCCCTCGCGCAGCAGCCGTCCCGCGAAGTCCAGGGCGTCGCGCCGGTAGCCGCCGGTCATCGGCTGCTCCTGCGCGTACGCCAGGAACGCCGGCCGGTAGCCGTCCCCGAGGATCTCGGGCAGCTCCGGGGCCACCTTCGCCACCACGTCCGCCCGCTTCGACGCCAGCGCCCGCGCCTGCACGCCCATCCGCACCCGGTCGAAGCCCTCCGGCACCGGTGTCCCCGCGACCAGCGCGGACAGCACCGCGGCCTGGCCGAGACCGACGCGCTGCCGGGTGGCGTCGGCCACCTCGGGCGCGGCGGGCCGCACCGCGGGGGCGGAGCGGCCGCCGCGGTCCCCGCCCCCGGCCGCCACGGCCCCGCGGATCGCCGCCAGCTCCCGCTCCAGTTCGGCCGGTTCGGGGAAGTTCTCGTCCCGCTCCAGCAGCACTCCCGGTGGCGTGACCCGGGACGCGAGGTGGCTCAGCACCTCCAGGACCTCCGGGGGCACCGGGTGGGCGTGGCTGTCGTGCCAGACGCCGTCCCGTTCGACGCCGCCCGCGACATGGACGTAGGCGATGGCCTCGACGGGGAGTTCGGCGAGCGCTGCGGCCGGGTCCTCGCCCCGGTTGACGCGGTTGGTGTGCAGGTTCGCCACGTCGATCAGCAGCCGGACCCCGGTGCGGTCCACCAGGTCGTACAGGAACTGTCCCTCGGTCATCTCCTCGCCCGGCCAGCCGATCAGCGCGGCGATGTTCTCGACGGCGAGCGGCACGGGCAGCGCGTCCTGGGCGATCCGCACGTTCTCGCAGAGGACGTCGAGCGCGTCCCGGGTGCGGGGCACGGGGAGGAGGTGTCCGGCCTCCAGCAGCGGTGTGGCCGTCAGCGGGCCGCCCGCGCGGACGAACGCGATGTGCTCGGTGACCAGGGGGGAGCCCAGCGCCTCGGCCCGCTCGGCGAGCGCCGCGAGCCGGTGCCCGTCCGGCCGGTCCGCGCCGCCGAGGCCCAGGGAGACACCGTGCGGTACGACCGTCACCCCGCGCTCGCGCAGCCGCCGCAGCGACTCGGGGAGGTGGCCGGGGCAGGTGTTCTCGGACACGACCTCGACCCAGTCGACGCCGGGCATGCGCTCCACGGCGTCCGCGATCTCCGGCCGCCAGCCGATGCCCGTTCCCAGCCGCTCCAGGACCATGGTCCTCCCCCTCCTCCGACTGACGGGGGTATGGCCCCGGAGCGCGTCCGCGAACCGCGTTGCCTGCCGCTTCAGAGCAACATTTGAGGTTCGTGTCCGCGCTCCGGGGAGCTGTACGCCCCGTGCCTGCCCGTGTCGCCGGTCCGGTGACCGGACGTACGGGCACGACGGCGGCGGTGTTCAAGCAGACGGCAAAGTTCGTCAGGGAATTCAAAAAAGCACTGGTCAGCGGAGGGCGGGATGGTCCGCGACCACGGTGCAGCTGCCCGGCGCGATCTCGGTGAACCCGGCGTCCCGCACCAACGGCAGCCCGCTGTCCGTCAGCTCGCGCCACTCGGCCGCACCGGCGGTCCGCACGGCGAGCGGGAACCCGGCCTCGCGCCAGGCCTCGCGCTCCTCCTGCGGCAGCGCCCACCAGGCGAGCTGGGCCCCGTGCCCGGCCTGGGCCATCGCCTTGCCCGCGGACATCTCCAGCTCCGGGTTCAGCCAGAGCACGGGCCGCGTCCGGTCGGCGGAGGCGGGCGGCTCCGGGTCGTCCAGCTCGGTCCCGGACACCTGCAGCTTCGCCAGCTCCTTCGGCCAGCCGTCGAGCGGCACCGGCGGGAACACCCGCACCTCGGCGGACTTCCCGGTCAGCGTGATCCCGGGCAGCTCCGCGGCCCGCCGCCACTCGGACCCGCGGGCCCGCCGCACGACCTTGCGGATCCGGGCGTCCTCCCAGTCCCGGACCGTCTGCGCCCACTCCCCGTCGCCGAGCGCCCGCGGATCACCGAGCAGCGTCAGCACGGCACGGGCGGCGGTCTCCAGGGCGTCGGTGCGGGCGGGCGGGGCGGCCTTCTCGATCCGTACGACGAGGGGCAGGACGAACTGGGGTGCGTCGTCCCGGCTGTTCGCCGAGACCTGGAAAGGAGCGCTCACCCGGACACCCTAAGGGGCCGTGCGGCGGAGCCGGGGACCGGCCGGGTCCGTCCGGCCGCTCACCCCGAGCAGGCGCTTCGCTGCGCCTCCTGCCACTCGCACCGCGGGCACATCGTGATGCCCCGGTACGACTCCGGGTACTCGGTCGGCTCCCGGCACAGCACGCACTCGGCGAACGGCGGACCGTCCGTCCCGGGCGGCTCGGACACCCCGGCGGCCGTGCAGTACCCCTCGTCGCTCATGCCTCCAGCGTAGAACGGTCAGCGATGACCGGGCGTCCGCCCGATCAGCTCGGACACCTTCACGAACCGGAAGCCCCGGTGCCGCAGCTCCGGCACGACGTGCCGGACCACCTCCTCGGTGGTCGGGGCGGCGCTGCGCGTGCAGTGCATGACGACCACGGAGCCGGGCTTCACCCCGTCCAGCACCTGCTGGGTGACGGCATCGGCGTCGGTCGCGAACGCGTCGCCGCTCACCACGTCCCACTGCACCGCGGTGACCCCGAGCGAGCCGACCGCGCGCCGTGCCTGGTCGTCGTAGCAGCCGCCGGGGAAGCGGAAGTACGGCATCGGATGCGGGACGCCGGCCCGCAGCAGCGCGGCGTAGGCACGCTGCACGTCCGACTTCATGTTCGCGGCGGAGACGGTCGGCAGGCCGTAGCAGTCGCCGGTGAAGGCGTAGTGGCTGTAGGAGTGGTTGGCGACCTCGAACTGCGCATCGTGGCCGAGGGAACGGGCCTGGTCCGGGTACTCGTCGGCCCAGCGGCCGGTCATGAAGACCGTGGCCGGCACCTTCAGCCGGCGCAGGGTCGCGATCAGCGCGGGGTTGTCGAAGTGCTCGCCGGCGGCCGCGCGGGGCCCCTCGTCGGCGGTCATGTCGGCGTCGAAGGTCAGCGCGACGGTCTTGCCCGCCGTGCGCGGACCGTTGGAGAAGACGGCGGCCAGACCGCCCGGCCCCGCGGGGAGCGTGGGCGGCTTCGCGGCGGGTGCGGGGCGGGCGGGTGCGGGGCTCGTGTGCGCGGTGTGCGGGCTCGGGGCGGTGGTGCCGCAGGCGGCGAGCGCGGCGCCGAGGGCGACGCCGGCGACGGTCAGGGCGGTAAGACGGCGTACTGGTCTGATCACCCTATGAACGTAGGTCGGATTGTCCGTTTTTTCGGGGCGGCGCGAGTCCGGGTCACCCGGGCGGATGCCGCAGCGCCGCGGTGTCCTCCCGCACCGCTCCGTCCGGGTGAACGGCTTCCGGACGGCCGGTCGGGCCCGGCCCGGCGGCGCCGTTCGGCGCGGGCTGCTGGGCCCGCTCCAGGAACCGCAGCAGCTCCACCGGGAAGGGCAGCACCAGGGTGGAGTTCTTCTCGGCGGCCACCGCCACGATCGTCTGCAGCAGCCGCAGTTGCAGGGCCGCCGGCGTGCTCGCCATCTGCTGGGCCGCCTCGGCGAGCTTCTTCGAGGCCTGGAACTCGGCGTCGGCGTTGATGATCCGCGCCCGGCGCTCCCGGTCGGCCTCGGCCTGCCGCGCCATCGAGCGCTTCATCGTGTCCGGCAGCGACACGTCCTTGATCTCCACGCGGTCCACCTGCACGCCCCAGCCCACGGCCGGGCTGTCGATCATCAGCTCCAGGCCCTGGTTGAGCTGCTCGCGATTGGAGAGCAGGTCGTCCAGGTCGCTCTTGCCGATGATGGACCGCAGCGAGGTCTGCGCCATCTGCGAGACGGCGAACTTGTAGTCCTCCACCTTGACCAGTGCGCTCACCGCGTCGACCACCCGGAAGTAGACGACCGCGTCCACGCGCACCGTGACGTTGTCGCGGGTGATGCCCTCCTGGGCGGGGACCGGCAGCGTGACGATCTGCATGTTGACCTTGTGCAGCCGGTCCGCGAACGGGATCACCAGATTGAACCCGGGCTGTCGTACGGAACCGGTGACCCGGCCGAGCCGGAACAGCACACCCTGTTCGTACTGCTTGACGACCCGCGCCCCCGCGGCCACGTACAGCGCGCCGGCGCACAGCGCCGCCACGATCGCGACCAGCAGCTCCTGAACCATGACGACCTCCAGCCAGAGAGGTCCGGTATGTCTGATGCTGCAACGATATGCCCGGCGGGTGCCTCGGGGCCACGGCCGCCGGGAAGCAGGTCCGGGCCGGGATGCCGAGGGGCGTCGGCGTCCCGGCCCGGGTGCGGCCGCCGGTTCAGACGGCCGTGTCCCTCGGGGGCCCGGCCGATCCGGCCGTGACCCGCACCGGCTCGGTGCCGGCGTCGCTGTGCCGCTCGGCCCAGCTCTCCAGCGCGGTCCGGCAGGCGTGGTCGAGGTGGTGCAGCCCGGACAGGTCCACCCGGACCGGGCGGTCCTGGGGCAGCGCCTCCAGGCTGTCCAGGATCCTGGGCAACCGCAGGAAGGTCGCGTTGCCCGAGAGGTACGCGTCGACCGGGCCCGCGCCCTTGTCGACCACCTCCAGCCTGATGTGCGAGGCCTCCCACGCGGTCTTGACGATCGACAGGGCGATCCCGATCAGCACGCCCTCGAACATGCTCACCGCCACGATCGACACCGCGGTGACGACCAGGACCAGGGCCTCGCCGCGGTGCTCGCGCCAGAGCACGGCCAGCGCCCGTACGGGTATCAGCTTGGCCCCCGAGTACACGAGGACACCGGCGAGCGCCGGGATCGGCAGCAGGCCGAGGGCGCCGGGCAGCAGCGCCGCGAACAGCAGCAGCCAGGCGCCGTGCAGCACCCGCGACGCCTTCGTGCGGGCGCCCGCCTGCACGTTGGCCGCGCTGCGCACGATCACCGCGGTCATCGGCAGCGCGCCGAGCACTCCGCACAGGGCGTTGCCCGCGCCCTGGGCGATCAGTTCCTGGTTGTACCGGGTGCGCGGACCGTTGTGCAGCCGGTCCACGGCCGCCGCGCTGAACAGCGACTCGGCGGACGCGATCAGCGTGAACGCCACGATCGTGCCGATCACCCCGAGGCTCGCCAGCTCGCCGAAGGCGCTCGCCGTCGGCGGCTGGACGGAGCCGAGCAGCCCGTGCACCTCGACGGTGGCGACCGGGAGGCCCAGCAGGAACGCGGCCAGGGTGGCGAGGCCGACGGCGGCCAGCGGGCCGGGAACCGTCCGTGCCTTCGCCGGGAGGTGCTTCCACAGGACGAGGACGGCGACGGTGCCCGCGCCGAGGGCGAGCGAGGCCAGCGCCTCCCCGTCCCCGAGCGCGTCCGCGAACGCCCGCGGCAGCCCGGCTATCTTGCCCGGCCCCGAATCAGGGGCCTTCGCGGCGAGCGCGGGATAGAGCTGGCCGGCGATCAGCACCAGCCCGATCCCGGCCAGCATGCCCTCGACCACGGAGACCGAGATGGCCCGGAACCAGCGGCCCAGCCGCAGCACGCCCATGGCGATCTGGAGCACGCCGGTGATCAGCACGATCACGCCGAGCACCGGCAGCCCGAACTCCTTGACCGCCTCGAAGACGAGCACGGTCAGACCGGCGGCGGGTCCCGACACCTGGAGGCTGCTGCCGCGCAGCGCCCCGGTGACGAGCCCGCCCACGATGCCGGTGACCAGGCCGAGTTCGGCCGGGACACCGGAGGCGACGGCCACACCCACGCACAGCGGGAGCGCGACCAGGAAGACGACGAGGGAGGCGGTGAAGTCCTGCTTCAGGTACGGGAACTTGGACATCGCGACGCTCACAGGGTCTCGAACGCGTCGGTCTCGGCGCGGTGTTCGCGCACGGCACCGGTGTGGACCTCGTAGTACCAGCCGCGCAGGGTCAGTTCGCCCCGCGTCAGCTTCCTGTCGATGCACGGGTAGGAGCGCAGCCGCAGCAACTGGGCGAGCACGTGGTTCTGCACGCCCTCGGCGACGGCCGGGTCCTGCGGGGCGCCGGCCGGACGCGGCTCGGCGCCGGCCAGCCAGTCCCGTACGGCGGGTACGGCGGTCAGGTCGTCGCCGCGCACCAGCGCGCCGACGGCGCCGCAGTGCGAGTGCCCGCAGACGACGATGTCGCGGACGCCGAGCACCTCCACGGCGTACTCGATGGTGGCCGCCTCGCCGGTGGGGTGGACGGAGGCGTACGGGGGGACGATGTTGCCCGCGGTGCGCAGCTCGAAGAGCTCGCCCGGGCGGGCGCCGGTGATCAGGGCCGGGACGACACGGGAGTCGGAGCAGGTGATGAAGAGCACCTGCGGTGACTGGCCCGCGGCGAGTTCGGCGAACTCCTCAGGGCGCTGTCCGAAGGCACGGGCGTTGTCGATGAGGGGCTGCATGATGGGACTCCTCCTGGCGCGCCGGAGGGGCGCGTCGGGCTTGCACGACGTTTGTGGGGGGTGGGCGGGCGAACCCGCCGCTCAGCAGCGGAAGACCTGGAGCGCGGCCGGCGAGTGGGTTCTTGACGTTCTCGGCGCGTGGTCCCGGGGGACCGCGGGGACGGTCCTGGCCGGTATCGCCTCGGTGTGCCGCGCGGCGGGCGGACGGTCGTCGGCCCAGCCGGCGGTGGAGGTGCGCTGACGGTCGGCGACGCGGGGCGGGCCGGGCAGCTCACCGCAGCGGCCGTGGCCGCGCAGCACGTGGTGGTCGTCGCGCACGATGGCCGCGTGCGTCTGGGGACCGGACGCGGCCTTGGCCTCGGCATGACGGAGTGTGTGCGCGGCTGCGAATGTTGCCGTGGGTGCGAAGAACTGGACGGCGAGCAGGGCGGCGGCCAGGAGCGCGAACACGGTCCGGGCCGTCGTACCACGGAACATGAGCCCCCCTCGCGACAGTTCACGTCTCTTGTGCGCACCAAGCACAGGTCAATGGTTGGTCAAGAAACACGTTAACCCCGCACAGTCCTTTGCAGGGTTAACTGGGTGTTGCGAACCGAAGAGAGCGTAAAAAATGCCGGTGGGGTGGCTCGATCGAGTTCCTCGGCGTGGCGTCGCGGCCGACGGCGGCGCGCCTACTCGGCGGCGGCGCGCCTACTCGGCGGCGACGAGCCCCTTGCCGTCCCGGGCCAGGGCGGTGAGCCGGGAGATCGCGCGGAAGTACTTCTTGCGGTAGCCGCCGTTCAGCATCTCCTCGCTGAACAGCCTGTCGAACGGCAGCCCGGAGGCCAGCACCGGGACCTCGCGGTCGTAGAGCCGGTCCGCGAGGACCACCAGGCGCAGCGCGGTCGACTGGTCCGGCACCGGCCGCACGTCGGTGAGACAGACCGCCGTCAGGCCGTCGGTCAGCGCGCCGTAACGGCTCGGGTGCACCTTGGCCAGGTGGTCCAGGAGCTGCGGGAAGTCGTCGAGGGAGGCGCCCGCGGTGGCGTACGCCGTCTTGGTCACCAGCTCCTCGGAGAACGGCGCCGGCGCCTCGGGCAGGCCGCGGTGGCGGTAGTCCTCGCCGTCGATGCGCAGCGCGCGGAAGTGGGCGGACAGGCCCTGGATCTCGCGCAGGAAGTCCGCCGCCGCGAACCGGCCCTCGCCGAGCTTGCCCGGCAGCGTGTTGGAGGTGGCGGCGAGCGCGACCCCCGCGTCGACCAGGCGGCCCAGCAGCGTCGACACCAGGACCGTGTCGCCGGGGTCGTCCAGCTCGAACTCGTCGATGCACAGCAGGCGGTGACCGGAGAGGGTCTGCACGGTCTGCTGGAAGCCGAGCGCGCCGACCAGGTTGGTCAGCTCCACGAAGGTGCCGAACGCCTTCAGCGCGGGCTCGGCCGGTGTGGCGTGCCAGAGCGAGGCGAGCAGGTGGGTCTTGCCGACGCCGTACCCGCCGTCCAGGTAGACCCCGCGGGGTCCGGCCGGGGTCTTGGGCGCCTTCGCCCTCCCGAAGCCGAAGAGGCCGCGCTTGCCGCCGCCCGCCGCGTGCGCCCCGCCGAGCCCGGCCGCGAAGCCTTCGAGGACGCGCACGGCCTCGGTCTGGCTCGGCTGGTTCGGGTCCGGTATGTACGTGGCGAAGCGGACCGAGTCGAAGCGGGGCGGCGGCACCATCTCGGCGACCAGCCGGTCCGCGGGGACGTGCGGCGAGCGGGCGCACAGCGACAGCGGAGCCGCGTCGGCTATGGGGCTGACCTCGGAAGCGGCGGGAGAAGACGACACGGTCATCCATGGTAGTTGCCGTGCCACACTGCACGACATGCGACGCCTGTTCCCTGTGACCGAAGAGACAGCGGCCCCGGCATCCGGCGGCCCGGCCGAGGGGGAGTGGAGCCTGGCGGAGCTGGCGCTGGCCTACGCCTATCCCGCCGGGCGGGAGGTCTGGCTGCGGGCCAACATGGTCTCCACGCTCGACGGCGCCGCCCAGCACGACGGACGGTCGCAGCCCATCTCCGGCGCCGCCGACATGCGCATCTTCGGCACCCTGCGGGCCCTGGCCGACGTCGTGGTCGTCGGTGCGGAAACGGTACGCCAGGAGGGGTACCGGCCGGCCCGCGCGCGGGCCGAGTTCGCCGCCGCCAGGGCGGCGGCGGGGCAGGGCGCGGCGGCCGCGGTCGCCGTCGTCACCGCGAGCCTGGACCTCGACTTCTCGCTGCCGCTGTTCACCTCGCCCCTCGTCCCGACCCTGGTCCTCACCGGCGCCGCCGCCGCGCCGGACCGGGTGGCCGCGGCCGAGCGCGCGGGCGCCCTGGTGCTGGCCGCGGGCGACGGCGCCGGTGTCGACCCGGCCCGCGCGGTGCGCGTCCTCGCCGGTCTCGGCCACACCCGGCTGCTCACCGAGGGCGGGCCCCGGCTGCTCGGGCAGTTCGTCGCCGCCGGCGTCCTGGACGAGCTGTGCCTGACCGTGTCCCCGATGCTGACGGCGGGAGGGGCGCAGCGGATTTCCGGCGGGCCCGGTGTCACCGTGCCCCGGCATTTCGAACTAGTGTCCCTGCTGGAGGAGGCCGGATTCCTGTTCAGTCGCTACCAGCGGTCCTGAATTCGGCGGAATCTACCGTTCCGCTTAGCTTCCGGCGGGCACACTGAATCCGGTAGTACCCGTGCGATCACGGGGCAGGATGGTTTCCGCAGGGTCGGCTAGGCCCAGGGAGGACAGAGGGTCCGAGTGGCCCTCTCATGGAGAAGAGGCGCCTGGTGTTCACAAGCGTTCTGATGATCGAGAAGGCCCTGACGTCCGCCGACGTGGAGTTCGTCACCACCTTGCACGGCGACGAGCAGGTCTCCTTCCACGTGCTGCTCCAGCCGCGCGGCGACCAGGCGGACCGCCTGCTGCGGGCCATCGACGACATCGCGCTCGGCGAACTGGACGAAGCAGCGCGCGAGGGCGAGACACCGCAGGGCGAGGCGGCCACGGCACTCGCCGAACAGGCGCTGGAGGTGTCCCTGACGGCGCTGCGGGCGGCGGGCAGCTCGGCGGAGGGACGGATGGTCGAGGACCATCCGCTGGACGCGCTGAAGACGATCGTCGACGAGGTGGGCGCGGACGAGGTCATCGTCCTGACCGATCCGCACTACGTCGAGGAGTTCTTCCACCGGGACTGGGCGTCCCGGGCCCGGCACAAGGTGGGGGTGCCGGTGCTGAAGCTGTTCTCGCACAGCAAGGCGTAGCCGCGGGCGCGGACGCCGCCGGGGTGCGGGGCGCCGGCCGGTGCCGGTGCGCCGTGCCCGCCCGCGCCGCTCCCGGCGGCCCCCGGGGCAGCCGCGGGCGCCGGTGCCCGTTGCGCGGCACCCGGTGCCCGAGCGCATAGGCTAAGGCTGCTTCCGCACGTACCGTCTCTGGGGAGAAACACATGGCACCCGGCCTTCCTACCGCCATGGAGCGACCGCACTTCATCGGGATCGGCGGCGCCGGGATGTCCGGGATCGCCAAGATCCTCGCCCAGCGCGGTGCCCGGGTCGCCGGGAGCGACGCCAAGGAGTCGGCCACCGCCGAGGCGCTGCGCGCGCTGGGCGCCACCGTGCACATCGGGCACGCGGCCGGGCACCTGGCCGACGACGCCAGCTGTGTCGTCGTCTCGTCGGCGATCCGCGGGGACAACCCCGAGCTGGCGCGCGCCGCCGAGCTGGGCGTCCCCGTGGTGCACCGCTCGGACGCCCTGGCCGCCCTGATGGACGGCCTGCGCCCGATCGCCGTCGCGGGCACCCACGGCAAGACCACGACCACGTCGATGCTGGCCGTCTCGCTGACCGAGCTGGGCCGCGAGCCGTCGTACGCCATCGGCGGCGACCTGGACGCCCCCGGTTCCAACGCCGTGCACGGCACCGGCGAGATCTTCGTCGCCGAGGCGGACGAGTCGGATCGCAGCTTCCACAAGTACGCGCCCGAGGTCGCCATCGTCCTCAACGTGGAACTCGACCACCACGCCAACTACGCCTCGATGGACGAGATCTACCAGTCCTTCGAGATCTTCGCGGGCCGGATCGTGCCCGGCGGCACGCTGGTGATCAGCGCCGACCAGGAGGGCGCGCGGGAGCTGACCCGGCGGCTCGCCGGGAAGGTCCGCACGGTGACCTACGGCGCCGCCGCCGACGCGGACGTACGGGTGCTGTCCGTCGTGCCGCAGGGCCTGAGGAGCGAGGTCACCGTCGAGCTGGACGGGACCGTGCTGACCTTCGCGGTCTCCGTGCCCGGCCGCCACTACGCGCACAACGCCGTCGCCGCGCTCGCCGCGGGCGTGGCGCTCGGGATCCCGGCCGCCGAGCTGGCGCCCGCGCTCGCCGCGTACACGGGCGTCAAGCGCCGCCTCCAGCTCAAGGGCGAGGCGGCCGGCGTCCAGGTGATCGACTCCTACGCCCACCACCCCACCGAGATGACCGCCGACCTGGACGCCATGCGCGCCGCCGCGGGCGACGCCCGGATCCTGGTCGTCTTCCAGCCGCACCTGTTCTCCCGCACCCAGGAGCTGGGCAAGGAGATGGGCGACGCGCTGGCCCTGGCGGACGCCTCGCTGGTCCTGGACATCTACCCGGCCCGCGAGGACCCGCTCCCCGGCGTCACCAGCGAGCTGATCATCGAGGCCGCACGGGCCGCGGGCGCCGACGTCACCGCCGTCCACGACAAGGACGAGGTGCCGACCGTGCTGGCGGGAATGACGAAGCCCGGTGATCTGGTTCTCACCATGGGCGCGGGCGATGTCACCGACCTGGGCCCGAAGATCCTGGAACGCCTGGCGAAGTAAGGGGCTGAGAGTCATGTCGTACGACGTAGACAAGCCGGACGAGCAGTGGCGGGCGGAGCTGACCCCGGCCGAGTACGCCGTGCTGCGTCAGGCGGCGACCGAGCCGGCCTTCGTCGGTGAGTACACCGACACGAAGACCAAGGGCGTCTACTCCTGTCGCGCCTGCGGTGCGGAGCTGTTCACCTCCGGCACGAAGTTCGAGTCGCACTGCGGATGGCCGTCCTTCTACGACCCGAAGGACACCGACGCGGTCGAACTGATCGAGGACCGCACGCACGGAATGGTGCGCACCGAGGTCCGGTGCGCGCGCTGCGGCTCGCACCTCGGGCACGTCTTCGAGGGCGAGGGGTACGCGACCCCGACCGACCAGCGGTACTGCATCAACTCGATCTCGCTGCGGCTGGCGCCCGACGAGAGCTGAGCGGGACACGGAGCCGGTCCGGGCCGCGGCGCCCGGACCGGCTCCGTGCCGTCGGCGCCGTCCCCGCCCTCCATTCGGGCGTACCCGGCGCGCGCGGCGACGGGACGGCTCCCCGGGAGTGCCGGGCCGCGCGCGGGACGCCCCGGTGGCCGCCGCGCACGGCCGCCGGCCGCGACGACGGCCTCCTGCGGGGCCGCGGCGGCCCGGCCGTCTGGTGCCTGCCGCGGTGCTGTTTGAGATTCTGTGAAGGTGTTGGGTGTCGCGCGATGGTTCCAGTCCCGCAGGGGACCCGCGTCCGCCGACGGCCCCGGGGCACTGGACGGGCCCGCCGCCGGCGCCGACCCCGCCGCGCCCCTCAGGCTGCTGCGGACGGCCGCGGCCGGCATCGGCACCACGCTCGACGAGTCCACGACCTGCCGGGAACTGACCCGCGCCGCGGTACGGCTGACCGGCGGCGGAGCCGCCGTGATGCGCCGCACGGGCGAGACCGTCTCCGGCTACGAGTCGATCACCGGCGACGCCGACCTGCTGCCCGACGCCCGCTGGGCCACCGCGGTGGCCCGCGACGCCGGCTCCCCGGCGGCCGACCACTGGACGGACCCCTGGCTCGCCCGCCCGGCAGGCAGCCACACCCGCCCGGCCGTGTGCCTGCCCCTGAACAGCGGCTCCGAGCAGTACGGCGTCCTGGTCTGCGCCCGCGAGGGAAGGGTCTTCGTCCGGGCGGAGGCCGAACTGCTCGCCCTGCTCGCCGAACGCGCCGCCTCCCACATCCGGCACGCCCGCGAGTACGAGCACGTCAACCGCACCGCAGGTGACCTGCAACGCGCCCTGCTGTCCGAGCCCGGCCGGCCGCACCCCAACCTGGACGTCGCGATCCGCTACCTCCCGGCCGGCGGCCGCGTGCTGGTCGGCGGCGACTGGTGCGAGACGGTACGGCTGCACTTCGGCCGCAGCCTGCTCGTCGTCGGCGACGTGATGGGCCACGGCCTGGAGGCCGCCGTCGACATGAACGCCTACCGGTCCTCGCTGCGCTACATCGCCTCCTCCGAGCTGCCCCCGCACCGGGTGCTGCGCCAGATGGACGCCCTCGCCGCCGACGAGGCGGACCGGCGCCCCGCCACCTGCCTGCTGGCGCGCGTCGACCCGAGCCGCGGTCAGGTCACCCTGTCCAGCGCGGGCCACCTCCCGCCCGCCCTGATCACCGGGGAGGGCCGCACCTCGCTGCTGCCGGTCCCGGTCGGGCCGCCGCTCGGCACCGGCTTCGGCGGCTACGAGTCGGCCACCCACCGGTTCGGCCCCGACCACTCCCTCGTGCTGTTCACGGACGGCCTGGTGGAACACCGGGACGAGGACATCGACCGGTCCCTGAGCCGCCTCGCCGACCTGCACTTCAAGCCCGCCGTCGGCGTGGACGCCCTTCTGGACTCCATCGTCACCCGGCTCGACGCCCGCAACGCCGAGGACGACGTCGCGGTCCTCGCGGCCCGCCCGCATCCCCGGCAGGGCGGCTTCACCTACGAGGCGGAGGAGGAACGGGCACCGGGGCTGTGAGACCCGGTCCGGGTCAGGCGGGCAGCGTCAGGGTGAACGTGGTCGTGCCGTCCGGGCCGTCGGCCAGTTCGATCGTGCCGCCGTGCGCCTCCACCAGGGCACGGGCCACCGACAGGCCGAGGCCGCTGCCGCCGTGGTCGCGGCTGCGGGCCTTGTCGACACGGTAGAAGCGGTCGAAGACCCGGGCCCGGTCGGCGGCCGGAACGCCGGGGCCGTGGTCGGCGACGCTCACCGTCGCCCCGCCGGGAGCGGTGCCCACCGTCACCGACACCGGCGTGCCCGCGGGCGTGTGGACCGCCGCGTTGGTGAGGAGGTTGTCCACCACCTGGCGGACACGGACCGGGTCCAGCCGCAGCGGGACCGGGTCCGGCCCGGCGGTCACCGTCAGCGGACGGCCGGCGTGCGCCGCCCGGAACGCGTCCGCGGCCTCCCGCACCAGCTCCGTCAGGTCGGTCTCCTCCAGCCGCAGCGGCGCCTCCACCTCGGCCGCGTCGAGACGCGCGAGGAGCAGCAGATCGTCCAGGAGGACACCCATCCGGGCGGCCTCGGCGCGCAACCGGGCCAGGTGCTTGTCGCGTTCTGCGGGCGCGTTGGCGGCCGCGTACTGGAAGAGGTCGGCGTAGCCGCGCACCGACATCAGCGGGGTGCGCAGCTCGTGCGAGGCGTCCGCCACGAACCGGCGCAGCCGCTGCTCCGCCTCCGCCCGGACGGCGAGCGAGCGGTCGATGTGTTCGAGCATCGTGTTGAACGCGGTCCGCAGCTCCTCGACCTCGGGGCCGCCGCCCCGCCGGGCCGCGCGCAGCGGCAGCCGGGCCGCCGCCTGGGTCAGGTCGTGCGAGGCGATCCCGTGCGCGGTGTGCGCCATGTCGCTCAGCGGTTCCAGGCCGTGCCGCAGCAGCCGGCGGCCGAACACCACCAGCGCCAGCAGCGCCAGCCCGAAGGCCACCACCTGGACCGTGACCAGCTGTCGTACGGTGTCGTCGATGCTGTCCGTGGGCGCGCCGCTGACCAGCACCACGCCCGGTTCCACCTCGCAGCCGCGCAGCCGGTACTCGCCCTTCCCGGTCAGGTCCGCGGTCCGCAGCACCTCGGTACCGGCGGCGAGCTGCGCCCGGGCCACCGAGGTGAGCGGCGCGATGTCCGAGGGCAGGTCGCCGCGCTCCTCCGGGGTGCGCAGCACCGGTGTGCCGTGCGAGACGTCGTACACGGCGTAGTACCAGTGGTAGTACTTCTTGCCCTGCAGCGTGCCGTGCTGCGCGATGCTCTTGGACTGCGCGACCTGGGCGAGACCCAGCTGGTCGTCGAGCTGGGCCGACAGGTAGTCCCGCATGTACGTCGTCAGGGCGGTGCCGACGACCGCGAACACGACCAGCGCCAGCGCCCCGATGCCCAGCGCCAGCCTGGTGCCCAGGCGCATGTCCCGGAAGGACCGCCGCAGCCGGCCCCTCACTCCGCGGCCTGCTGCCGTATGACGTACCCGAAGCCGCGCACGGTGTGGATCAGCGGTTCCCCGCCGGCCTCGTCCAGCTTGCGGCGCAGGCGGCTGACGACCAGTTCCACCACGTTCGAGCGGCCGCCGAAGCCGTACTCCCAGACGTGGTCCAGGATCTGCGCCTTGGTGAGCACGGTCGGCGACTTGCGCATCAGGTACCGCAGCACCTCGAACTCGGTCGGGGTCAGCGCGAACAGCCGCTCGCCGCGCCGGACCTCACGGGTGTCCTCGTCCATCGTCAGGTCGGCGATCCGCAGCACCGAGCGTGGGAAACCGGGCCCCGCGCTGCGCCGCAGCACCGTGCGCAGCCGGGCCATCAGCTCCTCCACCGCGAACGGCTTGACCAGGTAGTCGTCCCCGCCCCGGGTCAGCCCCGCGACCCGGTCGGCGACCCCGTCGCGCGCCGTGAGGAACACCACCGGCACCATCGTCCCGGAGTGCCGCAGCCGGTCCAGGACGCCGAAGCCGTCCACGTCCGGCAGCATCAGGTCGAGCACGACGATGTCCGGCCGGAAGTCGGCGGCCCGGGCGAGCGCGTCCTCGCCGGAGTACGCGGTGACGGCCTCCCAGCCCTCGTACCGTGCGACGGTCGCGACCAGGTCGGCGATCGGCGGGTCGTCGTCCACGACGAGGAGTCGTACTTTTTCCACCCGCTCATACTGCGGCACGCGGCGGCGGACGCCGGACCCGCGTCCGCCCCGGGAGTACATCGATAACCAGTTGAAAGTCGTCCGACAGGAAAACGACAGCGACCGCGGGTGAAGCTCGACCTCCAGGACCCGATCAAGGAGCTGCCGACCCGTGACGACCGTCCAATCGCCCCCCGCGCCCCCCACGGCGACCCGCCCCGGGGTGGTGGCCCGCACGTGCCTGTACGCCGTGCTCGCCGTGAACGCGGCCGTGGTCGCCTGGCTCTTCGCCCGGGCGGGCTTCGCCTCCAACGCGCTGATCGTGATCGGGCGGCTCCTCGGCCTGTACGGCGCCCTCGTCATGGCCTTCCAGCTGGTGCTGGTCGCCCGGCTGCTCTGGCTGGACCGCCGGATCGGCATGGACCGGCTCACCTCCTGGCACCGGTGGACCGGCTTCGCCCTGCTGTGGACCCTGCTCGGGCACGTCGTCTTCATCGCCTTCGGGTACGCCGACGGCACGGGCACCGGCCCGGTCGGCGAGATCGTCGACCTCGCCGGGACGACGGAGGGGGTCCTGCGCGCGGTCGTCGCCTTCGGCGTCCTCCTCGCGGTCGGCGCGGTCTCGGCCCGCTCCGCCCGCCGCCGGCTCGCCTACGAGACCTGGCACTTCGTCCACCTGTACACCTACGTGGCCGTGGTGCTCGCCTTCACCCACCAGGTCGCCGTCGGTACGACGTTCACCGCGTCGCCCGCCGCGACCGCCTACTGGTACGCGCTGTGGGGCGTCGCCCTCGGCTCGGTGGCCGTCGGCCGGCTGGTCCTGCCGCTGTGGCGCAACCACCGCCACCGGTTCCGGGTGTCGGCCGTCGTCCCCGAGTCGGACCAGGTGGTCTCGGTCTACGTCACCGGCCGCGACCTGGACGAACTGGGCGCCAGGGCAGGTCAGTTCTTCCTGTGGCGGTTCCTGACGAAGGACCGCTGGTGGCAGGCGAACCCGTTCTCCCTGTCCGCCGCACCCGACGGCCGCACCCTGCGCCTGACCGCCAAGGCCGTCGGCGACGGCAGCGCCGCCCTGCGCCACCTGAAGCCCGGCACCCGGGTCTTCGCCGAGGGCCCCTACGGCGCCTTCACCGCCCTGCACCGCCGCAGGACCGACTCCCTGCTGATCGCGGGCGGCGTCGGCGTCACCCCGGTCCGTGCCCTCCTGGAGGACCTGGACGGCCACGCGGTCGTCATCTACCGCGTCGCGGCGGAACGGGACGCGGTCCTCCTCGGCGAACTGCGCGACCTGGCCGTCGCCAAGGGCGCCGAACTGCACCTGGTCACCGGGCCGCCGGTCCCCGACAGGCTGGCGCCGCGCGAACTGGCCCGGCTGGTGCCGGACATCGCCGACCGGGACGTCTTCCTGTGCGGGCCGCCGCCGATGATGAACGCGGTCCTGCGCACCCTGGACGACCTGGGCGTGCCCAAGCCGCAGATCCACTTCGAGCGTTTCGGCCTGGCGGGATGAGAGGGACACCTGTGAAGCGAGCCATACCCGTCGTCGCCCTCAGCATCGCGGGCCTGGTCCCCGTCTGGCGCTACGAGCCGTCCGCGGGCGGCACCACGGTCTCCGCGGCCCGGCCCGCGCCGGACTCCGCGGCCGCCACCGGCACCGTCGTCAAGGGCACGACGGTCGACACCGAGAAGGGACCCGTCCAGGTCCGGGCGACCTTCGACGGCGACCGGATCACCGCGGTCACGATGCTCCGGCAGCCCGACCACCCGCAGACCACGGCGGCCGTACCGGTCCTGATCGCGGAGACGCTGAAGGCGCAGAGCGCGGACGTCGACACCGTGTCGGGCGCGACGGTCACCAGCGACGGCTACCGGGAGTCCCTGCAGGCCGCCATCGACGCGAAGGGCTGACCGTGCGCCGGGTCGAACACGTCATGGGCTTCCCCGTCTCGCTGCGCGTCGACGACCGGGACGTCCCGGCGGGCGCGGCGGACGCCGTGTTCGCCTGGCTGCGCGCGGTGGACGAACGGTTCAGCCCGTTCGAGCCGGACAGCGAGGTCCGCCGGCTCGACCGGGGCGCGCTCTCCCGGACCGAGGTGAGCCCGGACCTCGCCGAGGTGCTCGCGCTGTGCGAGGAGTACCGGCGGGCGAGCGGCGGCGCGTTCGACGCACGGCTGCCGGGCCGCGGCCTGGATCCCTGCGGGGTGGTCAAGGGCTGGTCGGTGCAGCGGGCGGCGGACCTGCTGGCGGCGGCCGGGGCACGGCGGTTCGTGCTGAACGCGGGCGGCGACGTGGTCGCCTCGGGCGGTCCCTGGCGTGTCGGGGTACGGCATCCCGAGCGGGCCGGCCGGCTGTGCGCGGTCCTCGAACTCACCGACGGGGCGGCGGCCACCTCCGCCCGCTACGAGCGCGGCGACCACATCGTCGACGGCCGCACGGGCCGCCCGGCGACCGCACTGCTCAGCCTGACGGTCGTGGCGCCCACGCTGACCGAGGCGGACGCCGTGGCCACGGCCGCCTTCGCGATGGGCGCCGACGGCGTCGGCTGGGCCGCCGCCCGCCCCGGCTGCGAGGTCTTCGCCGTGGACGCCGATCGGCAGGTGCTGCGGACCGCGGGCTTCCCGGCCGCCGCCTGAGCCCCGCGCGCCCGGCGCGGTCCAAAAACCGACGGCAGGTCACAGAGTGAGGACGACGGGTCGGCCGCCAAAGTGCTGAAACACTTGCGGTCTAGACTCTCCCCGCAACGACCTGCGCCACGGCGACCGTGGTCGAAACCGGGCAGCCTCAGCCAAACCCGAAGGGCATTCGGCGTTTTGATACGGATAGATTCAGTCACCAAGCGGTACCCGGACGGTACGGTCGCCGTCGACCGACTCTCCCTGGAGATACCGGATCGCTCGATCACCGTCTTCGTCGGCCCGTCCGGCTGCGGCAAGACGACGACCCTGCGCATGATCAACCGGATGATCGAACCCAGCGAGGGCCGGATCCTCCTCGACGGCGCCGACATCCAGGCGCAGCCGGTCAACACCCTGCGCCGGTCGATGGGTTACGTGATCCAGAACGCCGGTCTCTTCCAGCACCGCACGATCGCCGACAACATCGCCACCGTGCCCCGGCTGCTGGGCTGGAGCAAGCAGAAGGCGCGCGCCCGCGCCGCCGAGCTGATGGAGCGGGTGGGCCTGGACCCGGCCCTCGCCAAGCGCTACCCCTACCAGCTCTCCGGCGGCCAGCAGCAGCGCGTCGGCGTGGCCCGGGCGCTCGCCGCCGACCCGCCCGTGCTGCTGATGGACGAGCCGTTCTCCGCCGTGGACCCGGTGGTCCGCAAGGGTCTCCAGGACGAACTGCTGCGCATCCAGGGCGAGTTGGGCAAGACCATCGTCTTCGTCACCCATGACATCGACGAGGCGATCAAGCTCGGCACGACCGTCGCCGTGATGCGCACCGGCGGCCACCTCGCCCAGTTCGCGCCGCCCGCCGAACTGCTCACCGACCCCGCCGACGCGTTCGTCGAGGACTTCCTCGGCGCCGACCGGGGCATCCGCAGGCTGTCCTTCTTCCCGTCCGCGGAGCTGGAGCTGCAGCGGGCCCCGATCGTCCCGGTCGACGCCGACGCCACCAAGCTCGACGCCCGCACCTCGCCGGACGCGCCCTACCTCCTCGTCACGGACCTGGACGGCAGGCCGCTCGGCTGGGGCGAGCCCCGTACCCTGACCGCCGGCTCGATCGACCCCGCGCGACTGCTGTCCTACGGTCGGCCGTTCCAGCCCGGCCGGGACTCGCTGCGCGCCGCGCTCGACGGCTCGGTGCTCTCGCCGACCGGCTGGGCGGTGGCCGTCGACGGCGAGGGACGCGCGGTCGGCGTCGTCTCCCAGCAGGTCATCGGTGCCGCGATCCGGGCCGCCCACGCCGAGGGCCGCGACGACGCGAAGGCCGCCGGATGAGCGGCTTCTTCGACATACCCAGCGACCTCCAGAACACCTACTTCGGGCTGATCGGCCTGCACCTGCGCGAGGCCCTCGTCCCGGTGCTGGCCGGCCTGCTGGTGTCCCTGCCGATCGCCCAGCTCTGCGTGCGCTTCCGCTGGCTGTACCCGCCGGTCCTCGGCGTGACCACGATCCTGTACGCCATCCCGTCCCTGGCCTTCTTCGTCGTCCTCATCGACTACACCGGCCAGACCGAGACCACGGTGATGATCCCGCTCGCGGTGTACAGCCTGGTGGTGCTCGTCCCGGCGATCGTGGACGGCGTCCGCTCGGTCCCCGCCGAGACCCTGGCCGCCGCCACCGCGATGGGCCTGGGGCCGGTACGCCGGTACTTCCAGGTGCAGCTGCCGATCGCCGTCCCCGCCATCATCGCGGGCCTGCGGGTGGCCACCGTCTCCAGCATCTCCCTGGTCAGCGTCGGCATGCTGATCGGCAACCAGGGCGGCCTCGGCAACCTCCTGAACGACGCGAACCTCTACCACCGCCCCGAACTGGCGGTGAACTCCGTGGTGACGACGGCCGTGCTGGCGATCCTGGCGGACGCCCTCCTGGTCGTGGTGCGCCGTGTGCTGACTCCCTGGATGCCGAAGGAGAGCACCCGGTGAACGTCCTCAGCTTCATCCACGCCTTCTTCAGCGACAGTTCGCACTGGCACGGCTACGACGGCATCCCCACCCGGCTGTGGGAGCACGTCCAGTACTCGCTGGAGGCGCTCGCCTACGCGGCCGTCATCGGCCTGCCCGTCGGCCTGGTCACCGGTCACTACGGGCGCGGCGGCAACGCCCTCGCCCTGATCGCCACGGCCGGCCGGGCCCTGCCCAGCTTCGGCCTGCTGGTCCTGATGTTCATCTGGCTCGGCTTCGGCATGCTGCCGGTGATGGTCCCGCTGGTGATCCTCGCCGTACCGCCGATCCTGGTCACCACGTACGAGGCGATGCGCTCGGTCGACCCGTCCCCGGTGGACGCCGCACGCGGCATGGGCATGCCGGAGGCGCGCGTGCTCTTCCAGGTCGAACTCCCGGTCGCTCTGCCGCTGATCCTCAGCGGCCTGCGCTCGGCGACCATCCAGATCGTCTCGACGGCCACCATCGCCGCCTACGTCAGCCTGGGCGGCCTCGGCCGCTACATCATCGACGGCCTCTACCAGAAGAACTACGAGAAGGTCGTGGGCGGAGCGACCTTGGTCGCGGCGATGGCCCTGGCCACGCTCGGCATCTTCTGGGCGATCCAGCGCCTGACGGTCTCACCGGGCGTACGCAGGAGCTAGCGCCCCGAAGGGGGCGCGGGGAACTGCGCGACCGACGCACGGTCCGCAGTTCCCCACCCCCCCGCGCCGCACTACCCCTCGCGGCGCGCCAGCGCCAGTTCCAGCACGACGAGCAGCGCGTCCCGCACCGAACCCCGTTCCCGGGCGTCGAAGACGACCACCGGCGTCCCGTCGGCGACGTCCAGCGCCCACCGGACCTCGTCCAGCGTGTGCTCCACCCGCCCGTCGAACGCGTTGAGGGCGATGGCGAACGGAATCCCGCGGTGCTCGAAGTAGTCGACGGCCGCGTAGCAGTCGTCGAGCCGTCGCGTGTCCACGATCACCAGCCCGCCGAGCGCGCCCTCGACGATGTCGTCCCACATGAAGCCGAACCGTTCCTGCCCGGGTGTGCCGAACAGGTACAGCTTCAGGGTCGGGTCGATGGTGATGCAGCCGAAGTCCATCGCCACGGTGGTCGTCGTCTTGCGCGGGGTGAGCGACAGGTCGTCCACGCCCGCCGCGACCTCGGTGATCGACGCCTCGGTGGTCAGCGGCTCGATCTCCGAGATCGAGCCCACGGCGGTGGTCTTGCCCACGCCGAAACCGCCCGCGATGACCATCTTCACCGGCAGCGGCGGCCGTACGGCCGTACGCCCGGTGCCCCGGGTCAGCGAGTCAGTCGGTGTCACGGAGTACCCCTCGGGAGTCTGGGATGGCCCGCAGGCCGTCGATAACCCTGCGCAGGACGGACGAGTCGTGGGTGGCTTCGAAGTCGGGCACGTGCACGGTCAGCTGCCCGGCCTCACGCAGGTCTTCGGCGAGCACCCGGACCACGTTCAGGTGCAGCCGCAGCCGTGCCGCCAGTTCCGCGAGCGACTGCGGAAGCCGGCACGCCGCGATGATGTCGTGCTGCTCGAAGGAGAGCCGGGCGAGCGCGTCGAGTCCCGCGGTGGTCGCCACCACCTGGGTCTCGACGGGCATCGCCGGTCCGGAGGCGCTGTCCGCCACCCGGCCGGCGGTGACCAGGAACGGCCGTACGGCGGGGGCCGGGCCTACCGGGTCCGGGCCCGGGGGCGGGAAGCCGTCCGCCATGGCTGTGTCTTCCTCTCTCGACCGGCTCCGCCGGTCAGCGCGTCTGTGGGACGCCGACGCTGTTCTTCAGCTCCAGGACCAGCTGCGGACTGAGCGCGGCACCGGCGCGGTTGGCGAACAGGGTCATCTCGTAGGCGATGTTGCCGAGCTTGGCCTCGTTGTCGGCGACGACGCCCAGCACGGCACCGCTGCCGATCGCGGAGACGATGACGTGGCCGCCCTCCAGGTCGATGATGACCTTGTTGAGGCCGCCCAGCCCGTAGTTGCCGGAGGCTCCGGCGGCCAGGCTGGTGATGCCGGAGACGATCGCGGCGAGGCGTTCGGAGTGCGCGCGCTCGCGCAGCTCCGACACCGCGATCAGCAGGCCGTCGGAGGACACGGCGATCGCGTCCACCACTCCGGCTGTCTCGGTCGCGAAGCGGTTCAGCAGCCAGGTGAAGTCGGCTGCGGCCGCCTGCAGGTCGGTCGGCGTGGCGGCGCCGCCCGTCGGGGTGTCACCTGTCGACGTGCTCACTGCTCGGCTCCTTCCGGAAGGTGGATCTGGTGGTGCGGCGGGTTGGTCTCGGGCGGCGCGGGCCGCTCGTGGCTTGCGGTGTCGCTCTCGCGCCGGGCGCGCTCCACCGCCGCCTCGAACTCCTCCAGCGCGTCCCGCTCGGCGTCGGCGTCGCGGTTGCGCGGCTGCTGGGCGAGGGCCTGGGCGGCCCCCGCGGTGGTGCGCAGGGTCGCGCCGCGCACCCGGCGGCGCAGCGGTCGCGACCCGTCGGGCGAGTCGGCCGCGGGCTCACCGGAGCGGGCGGCCGGGACCGGCGCGGGCGGTGCGTCCTGTGCCGTGGGCTCGCGGCGCGGCACCCGGCGCGGCAGGAGGCTCTCGGGCTCGGCGGCGGCCGGTACGGAGGCGGCGGCGGTGGGCCCGGTCGGCTCGGCCGTCGCCGTCGCCGTCGCCGTCGCCGTCGCCGCCTCGACGGCGAGCGGGGTGCCGGAGGTGTCGGCCACCGCGCTCATCGTCAGCAGCAGCCGCGACGGCAGGGTGACTTCGGCGGTGACGCCGCCGCCCGGGGTCCGGGTCAGCTCGACGCCGATCTCCCAGCGCCGGGCCAGCGCACCCACCACGAACAGGCCGAGCACCTTGGTCGGCATCAGGTCGAGGCGTTCGCGGCGGATCAGCCGGGCGTTCTCCTCGGCCAGCCGCTCGGCGCTCATGCCCAGGCCGTGGTCGGTGACGACGACGTGGGCGCCCCTCTCACCGGTGCGGACGGTCACCTCGACGGGGCTGCCCTCCGGCGAGAACGACACCGCGTTCTCCAGGAGTTCGGCCACCATCAGGGTGAGGTCGCCGATGATGTCCGGCTCGATCATCGCCTCGGTGCCGGCGTACAGCCGTACCCGCTGATAGCCCTCGATCTGGCCGAGCGCGGCCCGGACCACGTTGGACAGCGGGGTGGGCCCCGAGGACAGCACCGTCTCGCGGATGCCGGCCAGCAGCATCAGGCTGTCGGCGTTGCGGCGCAGGCGGACGGCGATGTGGTCGATGGAGTAGAGGCGTTCCAGCAGCGCCGGGTCGGTCTCGGCGCGTTCCACCGCGTCGATGAAGGCCAGCTGGCGCGTGGTCAGGTTGCTGACGCGGCGGCCGACGTTGCCGAACATCTCGGCGGTGTTGCGGCGGCTGAGCACCTGGCGTTCCAGGAGCGCGGCGGCCGTGGTCTGCACCTGGTTGAAGGCGTCGGCCAGGTCACCGATCTCGTCGCGGGCGGTGACCGGCATGTCCCGCAGCCGGGGCGGCCCGGCGTCCTCGGCGTCGTCGTCGGCGACCCGGGCGAGTTCGCGGCCCGCCACCTCGGCGACCTCGTGCGCGACCCCGGTCAGGGCCTGCACCGGGCGGATCACCGAGCGGCGCACCAGCGCGGCCAGCGCGATCCACAGGACGAAGCCGAACAGGGTGCCGGTCAGCAGGTAGATGGCGCGCGTCTTGGCCGAGTCGGCGGAGGAGTCGGCCCGGTCGGCGATCTGGCCGATGAGCGAGGCGGTGATGTTCAGCCGGGCCGGGGCCTGCTGCAGGTAGTACGGGTAGGCGGTGAGCGCCTGCGAGACCGCCCTGCGGATGTCCTCCTGGCTGCCGGCCTGCAGCCGGCTCGGGTCGATCTGCAGTTCGGCGAAGGACTGGGCGATCTGCGCCTGGGCCTTGGTGTGTTCGATCGAGGCCAGCTGGGCCGCCTGCCCCTCGGTGGCGAACCGGGCGAAGCGCTCGGCCTGGTGCTGGTAGAGGTCGTAGGCACCGACGGCGCTGGTGAGCTCGATCAGCGCGTTGGTGTCGCCGGTGGTGGCGGCGAGGACGTTGGTCTCGAAGGCGCCGTGGGCGGCGTCCGCGCGCAGCAGCGAGTCGAGCAGGTTGCCGGTGAAGGTGGCGGCGAGGTCGGCGTTGCGGTCCAGACCGAGGCCGTCGATCAGGTCGTCGGCCGCGCTGGAGTACGCCGGGTCGATGTTGTCCGCGGGCAGGTAGGACTGCTCGACGGTCTCGCGCAGGCTGGTCAGGCCCTCGACCTGCCGCAGCGCGTCCGCCTCGGTGTCCGGCAGCCGGTCGCCGAAGGCGTCGCGGACCGCGCGGAGCTGGGCGGTCACCGCGTGCTGGGCCGCGCGGTACTCCACCGAGGAGGGCTTGCTGTCGCCGGACTCGTAGCGCGCGGAGAGCAGGATCGCCTGCTGGTGCTCCGCCTCCACCTTGCCCACCAGCCGGGCCACCTGGGTGGAGTCCCGCACCAGCCGTGCCGCGTCGTCCGCGCTGGCGGACTGCCGCACCAGGTCGGTGAAGACGTAGGCGAGCAGTACCGTGATGACGGCGAGCGGCACACCGACCAGCAGGTTGAGCTTGCGCCGGAAGGGCCAACGGTCGGCGAAACCCCGTATCCCGCCGCGCTCCTGGGCGGGCCGGACGGTCGCGTCCACCTGGTTCGTGGACACCGGGCCTCCTTCATGAAGGTGTCTCGACTGTGGGGGCGTCTTCACCCCGAGCTGCTGCGGAACGACACCGAGTAGCGGGCCCCGTGCACCGCTGTGACCGATATCAACTGCCGTGAGACTACAGCGTTCTTGAAGCTCGATTCCGCTTGCTCTTTATCAAGAATCCGTTACAAAGAGACCGCTCTGCGTCCACAAGTGGGCACGGATCGAAGCCAATCGGTGACCCGGAGACACTTGACTCATCGAGAACCGGCTGGATTGGATCGTGTGGATTGGTTCGCAAGAGCGCCATGTGGTGCGCAGCAAACCCGTGTGGTGCGCAGCGGTCCCGCGTGGTGTCCAGCAACACCCCCACCCTTCTGTCCACAGCTCCCGGAAACGGCAACCGTGACTTCCAACACCCTTCCCAGCAGGTCAATCCGGACATACCGAGGTGCGGCGGCCGTCGCGCTCGCCGCGGCGACGGCCCTGCTGGCGGGCTGTTCCTCCTCCGACGACAGCAAGTCCGACCCGCTGTCCGACAGCAAGGCCGGCGGCGACAGCGTGGTCGTCGGTTCGAACAACTTCGCCGAGAGCACCCTGATCGCCGACATCTACGGCGAGGCGCTGAAGGCCAAGGGCGTCAAGGTCACCTACAAGCCGAACATCGGCAGCCGTGAGACCACCTACGGTCTGCTCAAGAACGGCTCGATCTCGGTCCTGCCCGAGTACAACGGCGCCCTGCTCGCCTACCTCGACCCCAAGGCCACCCCGAAGACCATCGAGGAGACCACCAAGGCGATCGAGGCCAAGCTGGACTCCAAGCTGACGCTGCTCGACCCGGCGGAGGCGCAGGACAAGGACACGGTGACGCTCAACGCGACGACCGCCGCCAAGTACAAGCTCACCGAGAAGTCCTCCATCGGCGACCTCAAGGACATCGCCAAGGACCTGGTCATCGGCGCCTCGCCGGAGTTCCAGACCCGCCAGCAGGGTCTGGTCGGCCTCAAGTCCGTGTACGGCCTGGAGTTCAAGTCCTTCAAGGCCCTCGACGCGGGCGGCGCGCTCACCCAGGCCGCCCTGAAGAAGAACGCGGTCCAGGCCGGCGACATCTTCAGCACGGACCCGACCATCACCAAGGAGAAGTTCGTCGTCCTCCAGGACCCCGAGAACCTCTTCGGGTTCGAGAACGTCCAGCCCCTGGTCTACAAGAGCGCCCTGAACCAGACGGCCACCGACGCTCTCAACGCGGTCTCCGCCAAGCTCGACACCGCGGCCCTGCTGGACCTCGACACCCAGGTCAGCTCCGGCAACAAGGACCCGCTGGAGGTGGCCCAGGCCTGGCTGAAGAAGGTCGGCCTCACCGGCTGACCCGCGCCCGGTGACCGCCGGGCGGCGCCAACGGCACAGGGACCCGCGGGCCCCTGTGCCGTTGGCCGGGCGGACAACGGTCAGAGGTCGAACTCGTGCGGCGGCAGGTCGAGCGTGAAGCAGGCCTCGCGGACCACGGCCTGCTCGGTCTTGTCGAAGTCGCCGTCCGCGCCGCCGATCACGATGCCGATCTGGATCACCGCACGCGCCTCGGCGGGCTTCTTCTTCGCCTTGGCGACCTCCTGCAGCACGCTCACCTTGCCGAAGGCGAAGTCGGCGGTCAGCTTGTCCAGGTTCTCCTCGAAACGCCGGCGCAGGTCGTCCGCCGGGAAGTTCTGCAACACCTCGTTGGTCGCGATGAGCTGGGCGACCCGCTGCCGCTCCGACGGATCGACGGTGCCGTCGGCGGCCGCCACGAGCGCGCACATCGCCATGCTCGCGTCGCGGAAGGCACCGCTCTTCAAGTCGTTCTTCTTCGCCACGAGCTGGGTCTGCATCTGCGTCGCGGAGTCCTTGATGCGGTCCCACAGAGCCATGCGCACTCACTCCTCGGTCGGTACGTGCCTGCCAAGAGTCCTGCTTGTCAGGAATTTGCTTCTACAACAACGTAGAAACTGACGCGGCCACCCGGAAGTTCCCGCGTCCTAGACTGTTCCCTCCGATCCGGTACGGATCCCCTCGACGCGGTGGACAGGAGGAGTACGACAGTGGCGCACGCCCCCGCCGGCAGCGGCCATGACGACCCCTCCACGGACGTGCTCACCGAGGCCGCCGCCGCCTTCGGACTGCTCGCCTCGCCCGCCCGGCTGCACATCGTCTGGGCGCTGGCCCAGGGCGAGAGCGACGTCACCGGCCTCGCCGAGCGGGTCGGCGGCGCGCTGCCCGCCGTCAGCCAGCACCTCACCAAGCTGAAACTGGCCGGACTGGTCCGCTCCCGACGGGAGGGCCGCCGCCAGGTGTACCTGGTCGACGACCCGGACGTGGTCGACGTCGTCCGCCTCCTGGTCGGCCGCCTGACCGCCCGCACCGCCGCCGCCGAACTCCCCGCACCCCGCCTCCATGGCCTCTGAGGGTGCGGCCGCCACCGCACTGCAGGTGCTGCGCGGGCTTGCGACGGGACCGCGCGGGCTGACCGAGGCCGAGGCCGCGGCCCGGCTCGCCGGCACCGGCGAGAACGTCCCGCCCGCCCCGCACACCGCCTCCTGGCCGCTGCGCTGCGCCCGCGCCCTGCGCGACCCCTTCACCGCCGTCCTGCTCACCCTCGGCCTGGTCTCCGCCCTCGTCGCCTCCTGGGGCACGGCCGTGGTCATCCTCGCCCTGGTCGCCGTCAGCTGCGGGCTGCGGGCCGCCGGCGAACACCGCGCCGACCGCTCGCTGGCCGCCCTGCGCGAACTGGTCGCCGGCACCGCCACCGTGCTGCGCCGCGCCGGAGCGGACGCCGCACCGCGGGCCCGTGAGATCCCGGTCGCCGACCTGGTGCCGGGCGACGTCGTACGGCTCGGCCCCGGCGACCTGGTCCCGGCCGACGTACGGCTGCTGCGCGCCCGCGGGCTGACCGTGCACCAGGCCGTGCTCACCGGCGAGTCGGCGCCCGTGGCCAAGGCCGCCGCCGAGATCCCCGGCGCGGACGTCCCGCCCGGCGCGGACCCCTTCGATGAGCCGCACCTCTGCTTCCAAGGCAGCGGGGTCGCCTCGGGCAGTGCCACGGCGGTGGTCGTGGCGACGGGGGAGCGGACCCGGTTCGCCGCCGCGCAGCACACGGCCGAAGGACGGCGGGAGGCGAGCGCCTTCGACCGGTCGGTGCACGGCATCTCCTGGGTGCTGATCCGCTTCATGCTGCTCACCCCGCCGCTGGTCCTCATGGCCAACGCCGCGCTGCGCGGCCGGGGCCTTGAGACCCTGCCGTTCGCCGTCGCGGTCGCCGTCGGGCTCACCCCCGAGATGCTCCCGGTGATCGTCACCACCTGCCTGGCCCGGGCCGCCGCCCTGCTCGCCCGCGCCCACCGGGTCGTCGTACGGCGGCTGCCCGCCCTCCACGACCTCGGCGCGGTCGACGTCCTCTGCCTCGACAAGACCGGCACCCTCACCCAGGACCGGCCCGTCGTCGACAGCGCGCTCGGCCGCGACGGGCACGCCGACCCGGACGTGCTGCGCTGGGCGGCCGTCGGCGCCTGGTGGACCCTCCAGCTCGCCGAACTGCCCGCCCCGGACGCCCTGGACGAGGCGCTGCTCGCCGCGGCCGGAGCGGTGGGCGAGGAGTACGACGGCGTCGGGGCGGTCCCCTTCGACCCCGCGCGGCGCACCGCCACCGCCGTCGTCGCCGGCGGCCTGGGCACCCACGTCCTGGTCACCAAGGGCGCCGCCGAGGACGTACTGGCCCACTGCGACCTCGACCCCGCCGCCCGCGAACGCCTGCTCGCCCTCGCCGCCCGCGAGGCCGGCGCCGGGCTGCGGGTCCTCGCCGTCGCGACCGCCAAGCGGCCCGCCCGCACCCGCCCCTACACGGCCGCCGACGAGCGGGGTCTGGTCTTCCGGGGCCTGGTCACCTTCCGGGACGCCCTCGCGCCCGGCGCCGCCGAGGCCCTGCGCGGTCTCACCGGTCTCGGCATCGGCGTCCGCGTCCTCACCGGGGACCACCCCGCGACCGCCGCCCGCGCCTGCCGGGACCTCGGCCTGGACGCGGTACGGGTGGCCGTGGCCGGCGACCCCGCGGACCTCACCGCGGACGTCGTCGCCCGCTGCACCCCGAAGGACAAGGCCCGGATCGTCTCCGCGCTGCGCGCCGCCGGGCACACCGTGGGCTTCCTCGGCGACGGCGTCAACGACGTCCCCGCCCTGCGCGCGGCCGACGTCGGGATCGCGCCCCGCACCGCCGTGGACCTCGCCCGCGAGACCGCCGACGTGGTGCTGGCCGAGAAGGACCTCGGCGCGATCGGGCACGCCGTCACCGCGGGCCGGCACAGCAGCGCCAACATCGCCTCCTACCTGCGGGTCACCCTCTCCTCCAATCTCGGCAACGTCATCGCGATGCTCCTGGCCGGCCTGCTGCTGCCCTTCCTGCCGATGCTCCCGGTCCAGGTGCTCGCCCAGAACCTGTGCTTCGACGCGGCCCAGCTCGCCTTCGCGTACGACCGCCCCGGCCCGGCGGCCCTGCGCCGCCCGACCGTGCTGCGGCCGCGCGCCTTCCTGCGGTTCATCACCGGCTTCGGCGTGCTCAACGCCGTCGCCGACCTGGCCACCTTCGGCGTCCTGGCGATCGCCCTGCGCGGTCCCGACGCCCTCGACGACCGGGCCGTCTTCCACTCCGCCTGGTTCACCGAGAACCTGCTCACCCAGGCCCTGGTGATGTACCTGCTGCGCGGCGGCAGCCGGCCGGGGCCCATCGGATGGGCCGCCGCCGCGCTGGCCGCCGTGGGCCTGCTGCTCCCGCCGAGCCCCCTGGGCGCGGCCCTGGGCATGACCGGGCTGCCGCCGGCCTGCCCGCTGCTGCTCGCCGCCGTCCTCGCGCTGTACGCGCCGGCGCTGCGGGCGGTGCGGGCACGCCACGACCGGCGCCTGCCGTAGCGAACTCGCGGCCGGGCCGGGGGACCGTTCGCGGAGCAGGGTTGTACAGTTGCGCAATGTGGCAATCGTCGCCGCTCGGCCGGGTGCGGGAAGCATCCCTGCGCCGGCACCGAACAACGTGAGAAAGGGAGGGGGCGGTCATGCTCCGTAACGGACTCGAACCCTGGCACCTGCTGGTCGTCGCGATCGTCTTCATCGTGCTCTTCGGTTCCCGGAAGCTGCCGGACACCGCCCGGGCCCTGGGCAAGTCGATGCGCATCCTCAAGAGCGAGGCGAAGGCGATGCAGAAGGACGACGCCTCCGCACCCGTCGAGCCCGCGTCGGTGAAGATGGCGGCGGAGCCGGCCCCGGCCCCCGTGCAGCCGGAGCCGGGCAGGACCGCCGAGCCGACCGCCACCGCGATCTGACCGGCCGCTACTCCTCGTCCCCCTCGAAGAAGTCGCCGATCTCGTCCACCGCCTCGGCCGCCACCAGCCCGCCGACCACGCCCACCGCGAGACCCGCCGCACCGGCGGCGACCGCCGTGCCGAGGCCGGGTCCGGAGCGGTGGTGGCCGTCGTGGTCCGCGCCGTAGCCGTGGTGCTCCGCGCCGTGGCCGTACGCCGCGTGGCTGCCGTAGGCCTCGTGGTGCGCGATCAACTGGCGGATCCAGCCGTCCACCTCGCTGTTCCAGTCCAGCGAGTGGGCGTCCTCGTGGCGGACCGTGAACCGGGTCAGCGCGTCGTGCCCGGAGGAGAACGGACCGCCGCGCTTGTCCGCCTCCAGGACCACCTCCAGGCCGGCCGGTGAGGCGAGGAAGGTCAGCTCGATCTCACGGACCGCGTGCGCGTACCGCGGAGCCGGGGTCAGCTCGATCTCCTGGTAGAAGGGCAGCTGCTGTCCGGTGCCGCCGATACGGCCGTACTCCAGGTCCGCCGACCGGAAGCCGGACCCCAGCTGCCCGAGGGCCTCCAGCACCGCCTCCTGGACGGGCAGCGGCCGCACCGTCAGCGGGTCCAGGTCGCCCTTGTCCCGGGCGCCGGCCACGCCGACCTCCGTGCGCACTCCGAGCACGATCCCGAGCGGCTGTCCGTACAGCTCGGTGACCGGCGTCTCCCACGGCAGCGGAACACTGAAGGGGACCTCCCGCTCCTCCTCCGGGCCGAGCCGGAAGCCGCCGCCGACCGTGAACCGCTCGAAGACGACCGCGCCCTCGCTCTCCCCTTCCTCGTGCTCCGCCTCGACGCGCGCGAGCAGGTCGAGCCCGATGTGCTCGACCTCCGCCGCCGCCGAGCCGCCCTTCAGCCGTACCCGCCCCGACAGCACGTGGCCGGGCAGCACCGCGGCGCCGTCCAGCACCGTGTCCACCGAGGGGCCGCCGACCCCGATCGCGCCCAGCAGCCGTTTGAACACCATGAAGCCGCCGCTCCTTCGCCGCACTCGTCACTCACACCCGGGCTGACCGTTCGTCACCCGGCTGCCCGCTGAACTCGCGGCCACGGCAAAGAAGTTCCCAAGTCACCTGTTCGGAGGAGGCGAGCGGGGCGGCGGCCGAGCGCGGGGCGAGGGGGCGCGGTGTTCCCGGACACGGAAAAGGAGGCGGACCGAGGGTCGCCGGTCCGCCTCCCGCACCGTGTCAGACCGCCTTCGCCCCTTCGCCGAAGCCCTGCGCGGCGGCCCGTTCGGGCTTGCGCCGCTTGCGCCTGCCGACCCGCGGTTCCTGGTCCGGCAGCCAGCCGAAGATCATGCAGCTGCCGACCGCCCCGAGGGCCAGGCCGATGAAGAAGCCGCCCAGGTTGGAGGTGACCCAGCTGCCCAGGGAGCACAGGATGCCGACGATGGAGTAGAAGAGCCGCTGCGAAGGGTTGAAGAGGGCCAGCAGGCCGCAGATCACCATCACCACCGGCAGCAGATAGCCGGCCAGGCCCTGCATGCCGACGTGGACGACCACCTTCAGCGAGGCCTTCTCGGTGAGCAGGATCCACCCGCCGCCCAGGGTCAGCAGCAGCCCGCCCCAGAACGGCCGGCGGGAGCGCCAGCCGCGGAAGGCGGCTCGCCGCCCCCGACGTTCGGTGCCGGTGCCGGACATCAGCAGCCCGAGTCGCTGAAGCCGAGTTTCAGGCCGGGAAGCTTGAACACGGCAGCGGTGGTCGCGTAGTTGGTCTGCCGCAGGTTGTCGATGTGCACGGTGTCGGCCTGCTGGCTGAAGACGCCCGCCGGGCCCTGGACGCCGGCCTTGTCGAGCGTGCTCGCGTCGTTGCCGATCTCGATGTTGTTGAAGGACGCGTTGCCCGACAGCTCCGTCGAGTCGGTGGTCAGGTCGGTCGCCTCCACCTTCGAGGAGCCGCTGCCCGCCTTGATCAGCAGGTTGACGCCGCCGAGGTCGACGCTCTGGCACAGGCTGTCCAGGGTCGCCTTCTTGATCGCGGAGGTGATGATCAGCACCTGGCCGCCGGTGTCGCCCTCGTTCGGGCTGTCCTTGATCATGTTGTCGAGCCCGCCGAACTGCTCGAAGCCGGTGCCGTCCAGCGACTTGGCGGTGACGGTGAAGGGCATGCCGGAGATGGAGAACGACACCCCCAGCACGCCCTGTGCGGTGAAGACCGCGAGGCCGGCCAGGGCCACGGTGGCCGGGACCGCCATCACGGCGGCCCGGCGCGCACGGACCCGTCCCCGTCTCGGTTCGCCTTCGGTGGCTCCGGTGCTCGGTGGTGCGTCGGAAGGAGAACCGCTTCCCGGGTTCTCCGGCGTGTTGTCGGCGGACGGTATGTCCGGGGACGAGGCCATGTCTGCTCCCATGCATCAGTCACGCGGGTTGGGCTTCAGTGGCACGTTGTCCTGGCGCGGACAGCGGCTGCCGCGCACGCCTCCTCGCAACTCCCGGCGGACGCAAGGGCTTTCTCGTTACGCAGCAGTAGCCATCCCGAAAGTTACCGGCGGTTACTTTAATGGGTCAAGGCAGATGTGAAAAAAGGGTGCTGAATATGCGTCAATTGTGCTCCGGCCTCGTATTCCCTTGATCGAATCCTCAACTCCCTTGTCTGCCCTTGACGTTGACGGTTGCTCAGGTCTACAAATCTCCCTGGTTTCCTTCGGATCCGTGGCGCCGGATCCGCCGAGCGGCATCGGCCGTTTCCCGGCCTTTTCGATCACCGCTCCGCGTACGGCGTCGGCACGGCCGCTTCCCCCGGGGGCCGTGCCCGAACGCCCCCGACCGGCCCGTCCGAAGGCCTCGACCCCCCAGGCCCTCGGCCGGTGCCCGGCTCGGTCGCCGCTGCCGGTCCGTCACGTACGGAGAAGGCGTCACGGGCCGGCGGCGGCCGGCGGCGCAGCCGCGTCCGCCGTGACCTCCCCACCTCTCTTCACCTCACGGAAGTCCCCTAGAGAAGAGGCAACCCGCATGCGTACGCGATCCCTCATCGCCCTGGCCGGTGCCGTCGTCGCCCTGTCGGCGGCCGCCACCGTGCCCGCCTCCGCCGACGGCGCGGTGCTCACCACCGGCAGCGCCGGCGGCACCGCCGTCGCCGTCGGCGACGTCCTCAGCGCGCCGCTGGCCTCCGGCACCAGCGCCACCCTCTACTCCAGCGCCACCGGCACCAGTGGCGTGAAGTGCACGTCCTCGGTCTTCACCGCCAAGGTCACCGACAACCCGGCCGCCCCCGGCACGGCCACCGAGTCGGTCACCGGGCACACCTTCGACGCCAGCAGCTGTTCCAGCAACGTCCTCGGCGTCACCGGTGTCACCGGCATCACCGTCGACAACCTGCCCTACTCCACCGCGGTCGCCTCCAACGGCACCCTCACCGTCACCCCGGCGGCCGGCTCCACCATCCAGACCACGGTGAAGCTGAAGACGCTGCTGGGCAGCATCACCTGCGTCTACCAGGCGCCGAGCCTGTCCGGTACGGCGAGCAACTCCGGCAACAGCATCGCCTTCACCAACCAGGCGTTCACCAAGGTCTCCGGCTCCTCGCTCTGCTTCGCCGCCGGATACTTCACCGCCAAGTACGCACCGGTCACCGACAACGGCGCCACCGTCTTCGTCAACTGACCGGATCGCGCCGGTGGTCAGCGCCGGCGCAGACGCAACGCCAGGGCGGCGCCCGCGGTGAGCACCAGCACCGCGGCGGCGCCGCCCGCCAGCAGTGGCGCCGACGGGCCCGATCCCGTGCTCGTGTCGGAGGCCACGGGAGCGCTGTCGGCGGCGGCGGTCGTGGTCCCCGGCGAGGGGACCGCTGCCGCCGTCGCCGTCGGCCGTGCCGAGGCGGCGCCGGTGCGCGAGGCGGTGGCGGTGGGCGCCGGGCTCTTCGAGGCGCTCGGTGCCGGTGTCGCACGGGTCCGCGGACGCGTGGCCGCCGTCGCGGCCCCGCCGCTCGTCCGCGCCGGGAACACCACGTCGGAACACGAGTAGTAGGTGTCCGCCGTGCTGCTGTTCTGCCAGATCGTGTACAGCATCTGACGGCCCGTCCGGTCGGCGGGCAGGGTCGCCGTGAAGCGGTACGCCCCGTTCGTCAGCGGCGGGTCCCTGAACTCGGCGAAGGGCCGCTCCGGCAGCTCGGACCACGTCAGCGGCTTCGCGGGGTCGTACCCCTGCTTCGTCAGGTACAGCTTGAACGTGCCGGCGTGCGCGATCGTCGAGGCGTACGTCATCGTCATCCTGGCGCCCGGGGTCAGCCGGGTCGCGGGCCAGTCCGCGCGCGCCAGGTCGAGCCCCCGGTACGCCGGCAGGTTGCCGCTGCACAACCTGCCGTCCGGAATCACCTGCCGGTCACGGCCGTCGACCCCCGCCACCCGCAGGTTGTCCCACGCCGTGAAGTCCTGCCCGCTCGCCCCGATCGCCGCCCGGCAGGCCGCCGTGCCCGCGCTGCCGCCGCTGGGGGAGCAGGCGTAGACCCGGCTGACGGGGTCGGTGGGCGCGCCGTGCGCCTGGGCGGAACCCGCCGCACAGGACAGCAGGAGCAGCGGAGCCGCGACGGCGGCTCCCGTCACACGGGCGGTCGTCCGGGTCATCGGGACGTCTCCTCGGCGGGCGCGGGTACGAAGTCTGCCGACGTGAGTACGGAGTTCGGACCCGGGCCGTTCAGCGTGGCCGATCGCGGGCGGGGCCGGCCCGGCCGGTGCGCGGACTGCGCAGGCGTCATTGAGAACCGACCGTGCGGCTCGTATCGTTGTGATCGCCGGTGCACACCAGGACGTCCGCATCACCCCCGGGAGCCGGCACGGACGCGAGGGGGTGACGTGTCCCGATCCCGTGCGTCGGTGCAGCAAGGCCGCCGATCGCGAGGCCGGGCCCGCCACTTGGGGATGTCCGTCACCAGGGTCCGCGCAGGTGCCTCCCGTTGCCGCACGGTGAGCTATCGTGTGCACGGGGTGAGAAACAAACCGCATGCCCCGTCGGTTTGGAGCCGTGAGGAGTGTCGAGTGATGGCGAGGCAGTTACGCGCGGAGCAGACCCGCGCCACGATCATCACGGCCGCCGCCGACCTCTTCGACCGGCGCGGCTACGAATCCACCAGTCTGAGTGAGATCGTCGAGCACGCGAAGGTCACCAAAGGGGCGCTCTACTTCCACTTCGCCGCCAAGGAGGACCTGGCACACGCCATCATGGAACTCCAGGCCCGCACGTCGGGCCAGTTGGTGAAGGAGCTGGACAACCGCGGGTACTCCTCGCTGGAGGCCCTGATGCGCCTGACGTTCGCGATCGCCCGGCTCTCAGTCGACGGCCCGATCCCGCGCGCCGGACTGCGGCTGTCCACCGCGGACGTCAGCGTGCGGCCGCCGCTGCGGCACCCGTTCACCGAGGCCCTGGAGTTCGCCACCCGCAAACTCCACGGAGCGGTCAAGGAGTCCGACGTCCACCCGGACATCGACATCGGCGCGGTCGCGCACTCCCTGGTCTGTTTCTTCGTCGGGACCCGGGTGGCCGGCCGCAACCTGGAGCCGGTGGGACGACTGCCGCGCCGGGTCGCGGAGATGTGGTTCCTGATGATCCGCGGCCTGGTCCCGGTGCACCGGCGCGCCCGCTACCTGACCCTCGCCACCCAGCTGGAGCGCGAGATCAGAGCCGGGTGACGGGCGGCGTCGGTCCGGCGGAGCCGGGCGGCCCGCGCGATAGCGTGACGCCCATGCCCGACTCCGCCGCCGCACCCGTGATCCTCGGCACCACCGGCCCCTTCCCGCACGGCGTGCTGGCCGAACGGCACCCCGCGATCATCCGCCGGGTCCGGGACGCCTTCCCGTACGGCCCGGCACAGCACCGCGCCCTCGACGCCCTGCTGCACGACTGCACCGAAGGCACGATCGGGCCGCTGCCCGGCGACGACCGGTGGCGCGGCTGGGGCCTGGACCGCCACCTCGGGCAGTCCTGGTTCGACGTGCCGTGGCTGTGGTCGGAGAGCTACTTCTACCGCCGGCTCCTGGACGCCGTCGGCTACTTCGACCCCGGCCCCTGGCAGGGCATCGACCCCTTCCGCCCCTTCAAGCTCGCCGAACTCGACGCGAAGGAGACCGACGAGGAACTGGCCGCGCTCGACACCCTCGGCGAGGACCCGGACCGCGCCCTGCTGCACGGCTCGCTCTGGGGCAACCGCGCCGACCTCGGATTCCGTCTCTCCGCCGAGTCCGGCGAGGCCGTCTCCGCCCTGGTCGCCGACGACAGCGCCGGCCTGTGGCCGCTGCTCCGGGGCGGCACCCTGTGCATGGTCGCCGACAACGCGGGCCGTGAACTCGTCCCCGATCTGCTGCTGATCGCCCACCTCCTGGACACCGGGCGGGTCGCGGACGCCGTCCTGCACCTCAAGCCGTACCCCTCCTACGTCTCCGACGCCACGACCGCCGACCTCCTCGACGCCCTGCGCAGGCTCACCGCCGCGCCCGGTGCGGCCGCCGCGTACGGCCGCACCCTCTGGTCGGCGCTGTCGGACGGCCGGCTCGCCGTGCGCGCCCACCCCTTCTCCTGCGCCCCGCTGCCGTACGCCGAGGCGCCGGGCGACCTGCGCGCCGAATGGGGGGCCGCCGACCTCACCCTGTTCAAGGGCGACCTCAACTACCGCCGCCTGGTGGGCGACCGGCTGTGGCCGCCGACGACGCCGTTCGCCGAGGTCACCGACTGGTTTCCCGGCCCGGTGGCCGCGTTGCGCACCCTCAAGTCGGATGTGATCACCGGCCTTTCCCCGGACACCGTGGCGGCCCTGGACGCGGCCGAGGGGCAGCGCTGGCGCACGGCCGGCACCCACGCCCTGATCCAGGTCAACCCGAGCCCGGCGGCGTCGGCCTGAGGCACGGCCCGTCCCTCGAAGTCCCCCCCCGCGCGTCCGGCGGCCGGGGGTGCGCCCACAGCGAGTGTCCGAAGTTCCCGGGTTCCGCCCGGGTTCACGCGATGGTGTGATCATGTGCCCCGTGGTGGATGGCCGTTGAAGCGCCCGGGTAGGGCCCGGCCATGACGCAGCCGTTCGAACTCCCGCACTTCTACATGCCGTATCCCGCGCGGCTCAATCCGCACCTGGAGGAGGCCAGGACCCACTCCACCGAATGGGCCCGCGGGATGGGCATGCTGGAGGGATCGGGGATCTGGACCCAGGCCGACCTGGAGGCACACGACTACGGCCTGCTGTGTGGCTACACCCACCCCGACTGCGACGGCCCCGCCCTGTCGCTGATCACCGACTGGTACGTGTGGGTGTTCTTCTTCGACGACCACTTCCTCGACATGTACAAGCGCACCCAGGACCGCGCCGCCGGCAAGGCCCATCTCGAACGGCTCCCGCTGTTCATGCCGCTCGACCCGGCGGCACCCGTGCCGGAGCCGCGGAACCCGGTCGAGGCGGGCCTGGCCGACCTGTGGGCGCGCACGGTGCCGTCGATGTCCGTCGACTGGCGGCGCCGCTTCTCCGTCGCCACCGAGCACCTGCTCAACGAGTCGATGTGGGAGCTGTCCAACATCAACGAGGGGCGGATCGCCAACCCCGTCGAGTACATCGAGATGCGCCGCAAGGTCGGCGGCGCCCCGTGGTCGGCGGGGCTCGTCGAGTACGCGACGGCCGAGGTGCCCGCCGCCGTCGCCGGGACCCGGCCGCTGCGGGTCCTGATGGAGACCTTCGCCGACGCCGTCCACCTGCGCAACGACCTGTTCTCCTACCAGCGCGAGGTCGAGGACGAGGGCGAGAACAGCAACGGCGTGCTGGTCCTGGAGACCTTCTTCGGCTGCACCACCCAGCAGGCCGCCGACACCGTCAACGACATCCTCACCTCCCGCCTGCACCAGTTCGAGCACACCGCCCTCACCGAAGTCCCCGCCGTCGCCGCCGAGAAGGGCCTCACGCCCGGCGAGGCCGCCGCGATCGCCGCCTACACCAAGGGCCTCCAGGACTGGCAGTCCGGCGGCCACGAGTGGCACCTGCGCTCCAGCCGCTACATGAACCAGGGCGCCGTTGCGGCCTCCTCCTGGCAGCACCTCACCGGCCCCGGCACCTCCGCCGCCGACGTCGGCGCGCTGCTCGCGTCCGCGGCCGCGGAACGCCTGCGGGCCTACTCCCATGTCCCCTTCCAGCAGGTCGGCCCCTCCCTCCTGCCCGACTTCCACATGCCCTACGAGGTCGAGCTGAGCCCGCACCTGGACGCCGCCAGGTCCCGGCTCACCGCCTGGATGCACGGCACCGGCATGCTCGCCGAGGGCGTCTGGGACGAGGACAAGCTCGCGGCCTCCGACCTGGCGCTCTGCGCCGCGGGCCTCGACCCGGACGCCACCCCCGCGGAACTCGACCTCGCCACCGACTGGCTGGCCTGGGGCACCTACGCCGACGACTACTACCCGCTGGTCTTCGGCGTCCGGCGCGACCTGGCCGGCGCCCGGCTCGCCACCGCCCGCCTGTCCGCCTGCATGCCTCTCGCCGACGAGCCCGCCACCGTGCCCGCCACCGGCATGGAACGCGGCCTGGCCGACCTGTGGGCCCGTACGACCGCCGGAGCGAGCGCCGAGGACCGGCTCGCGCTCAGGCAGTCCGTCGACGTGATGACCGAGAGCTGGCTGTGGGAGCTGTCCAACCAGCTCCAGCACCGCGTCCCCGACCCCGTCGACTACCTGGAGATGCGCCGGGCCACCTTCGGCTCCGACCTCACCTTGAGCCTGGCCCGCCGCGGCCGCGGCCCGGCGATCCCCGCGGAGGTCTACCGCAGCGGACCGGTCCGCTCCCTGGAGAACGCCGCCATCGACTACGGCATGCTCGTCAACGACGTCTTCTCGTACCAGAAGGAGATCCAGTACGAGGGCGAGTTCCACAACGCGATCCTGGTCGTGCAGAACTTCTTCGGCGTCGACTACCCGACCGCCCTGCGTGTCGTGCACGACCTGACGACCCAGCGGATGCAGCAGTTCGAGCACGTCGTCGGCAATGAACTCCCGGTGCTGTACGACGACTTCGAGCTGTCGTCCGAGGCGCGCGCGGCCATGGACGGCTACGTCCGCGACCTGCAGAACTGGATGGCCGGCGTCCTGAACTGGCACCGGCACGTCGACCGCTACACGGCCGGCCACCTCGCCCGCCGGGCCCACGGCTTCCTGCCGGACCGTCCCCCGCTCACCCCGGCGCTCCCCGCCGGCTGACCGTCCCAGGTGTCACCGGCACGGACCCCTTCGACCGAGGTCCGTGCCGGACCCGAGGCTGCCCGTCCGCCGGGACCGGCGCGCGGGCGGCGGCCCCGCCTTCCGCGGCCGGCCCCACGGCAGTCTCACTCGTTCGTGTCACGTCGCGACCGCGCGGGCCGGGTAGGGCTGCGGCTGGAGGCGAACCATGGAACAGACCGCTTTGCGTCCCAAGCCGATCCCCGGTCAGGACCGCCGGGACGACACCGAACCCGGCCCGGCCCGGCACCCGCACGCCGCCCCGCGGCGCGGCCGGCGGGTCAGGTCCCTGCTGTTCTGCCTGTCGGTCGGCACGGTCCTGCTGCTGACCGGGGTCGGACTCGGCACGGCCGGCGCCACGGTGATCGGCATGAGCAGACTGGCCGACCTGCGCAGGCAGCCCCCGCCGTCACCCGCGGGACCCGTCCCGTCGGCCGCCCCGGCCCCCGCACCCGCGGCGGCCGCGACCCTGGGCGTGGAGGCCGTGGACGCCGAGCGGGTGGGCGCGCTGGTGGTCGGCGTGCACGTGCCGGGGCCGGGCTACACGGCGGGGCTGGTCCGGGGCGACGTCCTGCTCCAGCTCGGCGACCGGCGGATCGACAGCGCGGCCGACCTGGTGAGCGTGGTCCGCGCCGCCCCGCCGGGCAAGGAGGCGAAGCTCACGGTGCGGCACGCGAGCGGCGGCTACCAGCAGCTGACGGTGGTTCCCGGTGTCGTGACGTGACCATAGGGGGCGGCCGGCGGCGCTCGTGCGCGAACCGGCTCGCGCGGCCCCTCCGCTCCGGGCAGGATGCATGCCGGGGCCGTACCGCCCCGCATCCGCGCAAGGAGGCCCTGGATGACCGGCACCACCCCCGCCGCGCCCTTCACCGCAGGCGACTACAGGTCCCGTATGGCGCGCGCGGCGCGGACCGCGGCCGAGGCCGGACTCGCCGGCCTCCTGATCGCCCCCGGCCCCGACATGGTGTGGCTCACCGGCTACACGCCCACCGCGGTCACCGAGCGGCTCACCCTCCTCGTCCTGACCCCCGGCGGCGACCCCGTCCTCGTCGTCCCCACGCTGGAGGCCCCCGACGCGGAGAAGGCCGACGGCGCGGCCGTGCTGAGCCTGCGGAACTGGACCGACGGCACCGACCCCTACGCCGTCACCGCCGAGCTGCTCGGCAAGGACGGCCGCTTCGGGGTCAGCGACAACGCCTGGGCCATGCACCTGCTGGGCCTGCAGAAGGCGCGTCCCGACACCGCCTACGCCTCCCTCACCGACGCGCTGCCCATGCTCCGCGCCGTCAAGGACGCGGCCGAACTCGACCTCCTCGCCGCCGCCGGAGCGGCGGCCGACGCCGCGTTCGAGGAGATCCGCACGGTCGCCTTCGCCGGCCGCCGCGAGTCCGACGTCGGCCACGACCTCGCCGCCCTGCTGCGCCGGTTCGGCCACGAGCAGGTCGACTTCACCATCGTCGGCTCCGGCCCCAACGGCGCCAACCCGCACCACGAGGTGGGCGACCGGGTCATCCAGGACGGCGACATGGTCGTCCTCGACTTCGGCGGTCTCAAGGACGGCTACGGCTCCGACACCACCCGAACGGTGCACGTGGGCCCCCCGACCGCCGAGGAACGCGAGGTGCACGACATCGTGCGCGCCGCCCAGGAGGCCGGCTTCGCGGCGGTCCGTCCCGGGGCCGCCTGCCAGGACGTCGACCGGGCCGCCCGCGCGGTCATCACCGACGCCGGGTACGGCGAGTTCTTCATCCACCGCACCGGCCACGGCATCGGCGTCACCACGCACGAGCCGCCGTACATGATCGAGGGCGAGGAGCAGCCGCTCGTGCCCGGCATGTGCTTCTCCGTCGAACCCGGAATCTATCTGCCCGGCCGCTTCGGGGTACGGATCGAGGACATCGTCACGGTGACCGGGGAGGGCGGGCGTCGTTTCAACAACACCACCCGCGAGATGGTCGTCGTGGGCTGACCGACCGGCTCCGGCGCACCCGCCCGCCCCCTCCACCCCGAACGGCGACGGCACGATCCATGACCAAGGCACCGACACCCACCGCGGACACCGTCCGCCGACTGGTCCGTTCCCTGCTCAGGGAGAGCACGGCCATGACCCCGGGCCCCGACGTCCGGCCGGTGGCGGCCGGCGGTGAGCACTTTGCCTGGTGGGTCGGCACCCGGTACGTGCTGCGGCTCGCGCCCGACCGCGAGGCCGCCGCGCGGATGCGCCGCGAACTGCGCCTGCGCGACCTGGCGCGCCCGCACCTGCCCGTCACCGTCCCGGCCGGCGTCGCGCACGGCGAGTGGGCACCGGGGCTGACCTGCGCGCTGGACGTCGTGATCCCCGGCGGCACCGCCGAGGAGCACGACGTCTCCGCGGTCGGCGAGGCCGACCTCGCCGGACTGCTCACCGGGCTCCGCGAGGTGCCGGTACGGCAGGCCGAGACGCTCGGCGTGCCCCGCATCCCGCCGCGCTCCCTGGAGGCGCTGCGCAGGATGGCCGTGCCCGCCGCCGAACGCCTCGCCGTCGCCGACGAGTTCGACCCCGCGCCGCTGCTGCACTTCACCTCGCCGGGCGCCGTCCAGCTCGCCGCCCAGCCCGGTACGGCCGTGCTGGTCCACCACGACCTCAAGGGCGAGCACCTGGTGGTCAGCGCCGACGGCAGGGTGCGCGGTGTCCTCGACTGGACCGACGCGGCGGTGGGCGACCCCGCCGAGGACATCGCCGGGCTCGCCCTCGCGGTCGGCTCCGGCGCGGCCGTCCGCGCGGCCACCCTCGCCGGCTACGGCGTCCGCCCCTGCCTGCGCGGCCTGTGGCTCGCCCGCTGCGACACCGTCCTGCGCCTCACCGACCGCCTGGACGGCCGCGACGACCGCCCCCTGCCGCTGCTGCGCACCCAGCTGCGGCGGGCCTGGGAGGCGATCCTGCTGGAGCGCGTGTCGGACCTGCGCGACGACGACGCGGACGGTCAGGCGTAGGCGCGGGGCACGCCCGTGTGCCCCGCGCCCGCCTGCTCACGCCCGCCTGCTCACGTCTGTGTCAGGACCACGCACGACGCGGGCGGCACCCGCAGCAGCCCGTGCGCGTCCGGTGCCGTCACGGTGTCCCACGCGGCCAGCACCTCCACCCGCCCGGTGCCCAGCGGGATGGCGGCCGCCTCCCGGCCCAGGTTCACCGCGACCCGCACGTCACCGCGCCGGAACGCCAGCCAGCGCGCCTCCTCGTCGTACGCCACCTTGGTGTCGGACAGGTCCGGGTCGGTGAGGTCCGGCTGCTCGTGGCGCAGCGCGATCAGCCGGCGGTACCAGGCGAGCACGCGCGCGTGCGGTTCGCGTTCCGGCTCCGACCAGTCGAGGCAGGACCGGTCCCGGGTCGCCGGGTCCTGCGGATCGGGGACGTCCTCCTCCGCCCAGCCGTGCGCCGCGAACTCCCGCCGCCTGCCGCGCCGTACCGCCTCCGCCAGCTCCGGGTCGGTGTGGTCGGTGAAGAACTGCCACGGGGTGGCGGCCGCCCACTCCTCGCCCATGAACAGCATCGGCGTGAAGGGCGCCGTGAGCGTCAGCGTGGCCGCGCACGCCAGCAGGCCGGGGGAGAGGACCGCGGAGAGGCGGTCGCCCTGGGCGCGGTTGCCGATCTGGTCGTGGGTCTGGCTGTAGCCGAGCAGCCGGTGCCCGGCCACCCGCGCCCGGTCCAGCGGCCGGCCGTGCCGGCGGCCCCGGAAGCTGGAGTAGGCGCCGTCGTGGAAGTAGCCGCCGGTGAGGGTCTTGGCGACGGCGGCGAGCGGAGCGCGCGCGAAGTCCGCGTAGTAGCCCTGGGACTCGCCGGTCAGCGCGGTGTGCAGGGCGTGGTGGAAGTCGTCGTTCCACTGCGCGTCCAGGCCGAGCCCGTGCTCCGCGCGCGCGGTGATGACCCGCGGGTCGTTCAGGTCGGACTCGCCGACCAGGAACAACGGCCGGCCCGACTCGGCCGCCAGAGCCGCCACGGCCGCCGAGAGCTCCTCCAGGAAGTGGCACGCGCGCGTGTCGCACAGCGCGTGCACGGCGTCCAGGCGCAGGCCGTCGATCCGGTAGTCGCGCAGCCAGGCCAGCGCGCTGCCCACCAGGTACGCGCGCACCTCGTCGGAACCGGGCGCGTCCAGGTTGACCGCCGCGCCCCAGGGCGTGTGGTGGGTCTCCGTGAAGTACGGCCCGAACGCCGGCAGGTGGTTGCCCGACGGCCCGAGGTGGTTGTGGACCACGTCCAGGACGACACCGAGCCCGAGCCGGTGGGCCCGGTCGACGAAGCGCTTCAGCGCCTCGGGGCCGCCGTACGGCTCGTGCACCGCCCACAGCGAGACCCCCTCGTACCCCCAGCCGTGCCGGCCGGGGAACGGGCACAGTGGCATCAACTCCACGTGTGTGACGCCCAGTTCCCGCAGGTGCTCCAGGCGTTCCGCGGCCGCGTCCAGGGTGCCCTCGGGCGTGTACGTGCCCACGTGCAGCTCGTAGAGCACCGCGCCGGGCAGCGCCCGGCCCGGCCACACGGCGTCCCACGCGTACACGGCGTGGTCGACGACCGCGCTCAGCCCGTCCGGCCCGTCCGGCTGGCGGCGCGAGCGGGGGTCGGGCAGCACCGGGCCGTCGTCCACCGCGAACCCGTAGCGGGTGCCGTCCTCGGCGTCCGCGTCCCCGGCCCACCAGCCGGGCCGTCGCGGATCACGCTCCAACGCGCGTGCGGCGCCGTCGCAATGGAGCGTCACACGGTCTGCCTGCGGTGCCCACACCTCGAACTGCACGGACGGTTCCCCTTCGTCTGGCTCATCGTGAGGTAGTCCGTCCATCGTGCCGTGAAAAGAGATCAATCCGCTTTGAATCCCGGCTTTGCCGACGGGTGTCGCCGTACGTACGCGCGCGGGACGGCCCTTTCCCCGTTTTCTGGACACCCGGGGTTCACTGACCGAGAATCGGCAGCGTGACGTCGTCCTTCGAGTTCAACACGTATCCCGCGCGGCTGTCCGACGCGGAGCGCGAGAAGGCGCTGAGTGTGCTGCGCGACGGCGTCGCCATGGGACGGCTGTCGCACGACACGTTCGTACGCCGGATGGAGCTGGCGCTGGCCGCCCGCCGGGCCGACGAACTCGCCGTGCTCACCGCGGACCTGCCCCAGGAGAGCCGCTTCGCGCGCGTGCTCCTCGGCACCGTGGAGGCCGTCTCCGGGTTCACGGTACGGCTGCGCCGGGCCTGGCAGGCCGAGCGGCTGCCCAAGCTGCTGCTGCCGCACCCCGGCTCCGGGTACCCGCTGCGCATCGGCCGCGATCCGGCCAACGGGCTGCGGCTCAACCACGAGACGGTCTCCCGGGTGCACGCCGAACTCCGGCGGCAGGGCGGCGTGTGGGTGCTCAGGGACCTCGGCTCCACCAACGGCACGACCGTGAACGGCCGCCGGGTCACCGGTGCCGCCGTCGTCCGCGAGGGCGACCTGATCGGTTTCGGACGGATGTGCTTCCGGCTGTCGGCGCACTGAGCCCGCACCTTGTTCACACCTTTTCTCACGTGGCCGAAAAACGTTTGTCCGCCGCGGTGTTGACGTACCGGACAAGTCGTGACTGACTGTGCGTACTCCATGCACATCACGTGAACCGACGGCACAGCGACGTGGAGGTGTGCCCTGCCGCCCCTCCACCGCTTCCCGTCTGTGGACGAGCTGTCCGCACGGGCGGCCCGGCTGGTCGCCGAGCACCCCCGGACGGCCCGGCTGCACCGGATCGGGACCTCCCGCGCGGGTGCCCCGCTGTGGCTGCTTTCGATCGGTCACGGCAGCCGGCACACCCTCGTCGTGGCCGGCCCGCACGCCAACGAACCCGTCGGCGGCGCCACCGTGCTCCGCCTCGCCGACCGGGTCCTCGCCGACCCCCGGTACACCGACGACGCCGACGTCACCTGGAACCTGCTGCTGTGCCTCGACCCGGACGGCGCGCGCCGCAACGAGGGCTGGCTCGCCGGGCCGTACACGCTCGGCCACCACTTCCGGAACTTCTTCCGGCCCGGCTTCCTCGAACAGCCCGAGTGGCTGCCCGACGGGGCCGACGCCGCCGCGCTGCCCGAGACCCGCGCCCTGCTGGACCTCCAGGACGAACTGCGGCCCTTCCTCCAGTTCTCGCTGCACGGCGTCGACATCGGCGGCGGCTTCGTCGAGCTGACCGACGACCTGCCGGGCCTCGCCCCGCGCCTCGCGCACACCGCGAGCCGGCTCGGGATCCCCGTCGAACTCGGCGCCTACGACGCCCTGTACTGGCCGGTCCTCGGCCCGGCCGTCTACCGGGTGCCGCCGCCCCGCCGGGGCGGTCTGGCGGCCGCCCTCACCGAGGCGGCCGTCGAGTCCACCTGGTTCCCCCGGCACCGCCAGGGCACCCTCACCGCCATCGTCGAGGCGCCCATGTGGGGCGTGGCGGCCGTCCAGGACGCCACACCGCCCGCCGACCGGGACGCGGTGCTGCGTGCCGTCAGCCGGACCCTGCGGCACGACACCCGCCTCCTGGAAGGCGTCCTGGCCCGTATCCGGCCGCAGCTGTCCGCCGCGCCGGACGCCGCCCGGCTGCTCGCGCCGGTGGACGACTACCTGCTGGTCTGGCCGGGCCTCGCGGACGCCTGGGACCCCGGCACCGCGGCCGCCGCCGCCCGCCCGCTGCCCCCGCTGAGCACCGCGCACCTGACCGCCCTGCGGATCGCCGGGCGCCGGCTGGTCCTGCGCACCGCCGGTCTGCTGCACCGGCTGCTGCGCGCCGCCGGCCACGACCCGGCCGGTGCCCTGCCCGACCTGGACCGGCTGATCGACGCCTGGTGCGCCGACTGCCACCAGGCCTTCGGCGCACGCTGGATCCCGGTCGCGCGCCAGGCCGAGTACCAGACGCGGGTGGTGCTGAGCGCCTTCGATCTGGCGCGGCGGCACGCGCGCGTGCGCGCTCGTTCGGGTGAGCCGGGCTGGGGTGCGGAGGCCGCCGTGCCGATGCACCGGGAATGAACCCTCTGACCAGAGCGACAGCGGCCGGCGGCGCCCTGCTGGCGGCCGCCGCACTCCTCGCCGCAGGCCCGGCCCAGGCCGCGCCCGGCGCCGCCCGCGGCGGCGACTACCTGTTCCTGACCGTCACCAGGGGCGAGAGCCGTTCCGGCGGCACGCTGCTGCTGTGCGACCCGCCCCGCGGACACGCCCGCGCCGCCGAGGCGTGCGCCGGACTGACGGCGGTGGACGGCGACATCACGCGCCTCACGCCGGCCGCGAACGCGATGTGCCCGATGGTCTACGCCCCGGTGACCGCACGGGCGCTCGGGCGGTGGCACGGCCGCCCGGTCGACTACCGCGAGACCTTCGCGAACTCGTGCCAGCTGTCGGCCCGCACCGGACCGGTCTTCGCCCTCGACGGCTGAACCCGGCGGCTCGACCCGGCGGCCGAACCTGGCGCCTGAACCCGGCGAGGGCGAGCCGATCCGGGGCGGCGGCTCCGGGGCGCCCGGCCCGGCGGGCGTGGCCCGACATGCGTGGCCCGACATGCGTGGCCCGCAGGGCTCGGCTCCGGAGCCTCACGCCGCCCGGTCGCGGGCGTGCTGGGCGGCCGCCAGTACCGTCCTGGACTGGTGCTCCACCTGGCGCTCCAACGGCACCCAGCGGGCCTGGAAGCGCTCCCCGTAGGCGTCGCACCAGGAGGAGACCAGTTCCTCCAGCCGCGGCGCCGCACGGTCGTCCGCCTCCCGCAGCACCCGCAGCAGCATCGACGCGGCCCGCAGCGGCAGCCGCCGCCCGAAGGCGTCCACGCTGCCGACGTAGGCCCTCGTGGTGTCGATCGGGGGCCGCCGCACCCAGTCCTCGGCGAGCCCGGGGATCAGCGCCAGCGCCCAGCGGGCCGCCCGCAGCAGCGGTCCGTCCAGGAGGCCGTCGAGCCGGGGCAGCGCCTCGGTCAGCACCCGTTCCACCTCGCGCGAGTCGCGCAGCAGCCGGCCCGCCAGCCGCCGCATCGCCGCGGCCGGCGCCGGGTGCGGCGCCGGGTCGTCGACCAGGTCGCTCGCCCACATCGGCACCTCCACCACCGCCGTCAGGCCGCCGTAGCGGTGCGCGTGGTACCAGGTGCTGTGCCGGGCGTCGTCCGGCAGGCTCGGGTAGGCCACGCCCGACCCCGGTGCCGGCATCACCCGCACCCCGGGCCCGGACGCCGGCCAGCCCGCCGCGTCCGAGGCGCCCGTCTCGACCGGGATGTGCAGCTCCGCCGCCGACTTGGCGAAGGGTTCGGCGAGCCCGGGCACGTCCCTCGTCAGCTGCACCCAGCTGCCGCCCAGGTCGGTGCCGTGCAGGGTCACCTGGAGGTAGGGGCGCAGCTCGTCGATGACGCCGAGCAGCGCCAGGGTCTCGGGCGGCAGCCGGTCCGGGGGCAGCACCGAGGGCGACCACTCGGGCTGTTCGGGACCGGACGGGCGGTAGAAGCCGTGGTGGTAGTCGAGCAGGCTGCGCGGTGCCGGGGTGACGTGCAGGCTCGCCCCGTCCGGGTCCGCGCACAGCAGGAAGTGCCAGGAGGTGTCCGCTCTCAGGTCCCGGTCGCGCAGCACCCGTTCGGCGAGCACCTGGAGCGTGCCGCCGCCGGCCGGTTCGTTGGCGTGGGCGCCCGCGACCACCAGGACCGCCCGCCGGGCGTGCCCGACGGACAGCAGGTGCAGCGGTCTGCCCGCGCGGGAGAGGCCGATCTGCCGCAACGTGCACAGGCCCGGCCGGTGAGCGGCCAGCGCCCGGGCGGTCGCGACGAGTTCGGGAACACTGGGGTAGCGCAGCTCCGGCAGTGGACCCACCCCCGACTTGTCCGCCCGGCTTCGCATTGTCCAGTCCCGCACGACATGGGTGAACTGTCAAGAACCTCCCGGGGGAGGCTCCAGGGGGCGCCCGGACGCATGTGCCGTCGGCCGCCGAGGCGACGGGCGCCGACGGGAGTGCGAAGCCATTACGGGGCGCGGAACGGCTCCGCGCGCCTTTACCGACGCCACGGGCGCCCGACGAGTTTCGGCAACACCCGGACTCGACCTCATATTCACCCGTACGAGTGAATATGAGGTCGCGTGTGCCCGCCGGGACGTCCGCGTCGTCAGCCCTCGTCGCCCGCCCCGCCGCCGGTGCCGTCGACCCGCTCCAGCAGTGCCACCGGCCGTTCCCCGAACAGCTCCGTCACGCGCGCGCGGCCCGTGAACTCCCGCTCCGGAGCCAGCACGTCCGCCCACCGCCCCGGCGGCAGCGGCAGGACCGTGTCCCGCCAGCCGCCCGCGGCCGCCAGCCGCAGTGACAGCCGGGTCACCGCGGTGATCACCTCTCCGGAACGCGCGAACGCCAGACAGTGCGCGGCGGCCGGGCCCTCGGCCGCCAGTGGCGCGTACGTCGCCGTCTCGCCGAAGACGTCCGGGCGGCGCGCCCGCAGCCGCAGCGCCGCCGCCGTCACCGCGTCCTTCTCGCCCGGCTGTCCGGGCGGGAAGGAGACCGGCCGCCGGTTGTCCGGGTCCACCAGCGCCAGGAACTCGCCCTCCGTGCCCTGGTAGACGTCCGGCACGCCCGGCATCGTCAGGTGCACCAGAGCCGTGCCGAGCACGTTCGCCCGGACGTGCGGGCCCAGCGAGGCCCGGAAGGCCGCCACGCGCTCTCCCGGCGCCCCGCAGGGCCCCTGCGCGACGAACGACGTCACCGCCTCCTCGTACGGCGGCTCCTGCTCCGTCCAGCTCGTGTACAGGCCCGCCTCGCGCACGTGCTTCAGCAGCGCCCCCTGCACCCGCTCCGGAGCCGCGGGACCCAGCCCGAACACCGTCTGCCAGGCCGCCCAGGCCAGCTGCGCGTCCGGCACGCCCACCCCGTCCCCGGTCACCTCCGTCAGGACGTCCGCCCACCGCTCGGAGCACTCCGTGAGCACCGCCAGCGCCGCCCGGACGTCGGCGCTGCGCTTGGTGTCGTGGGTCGTCACCACCGTGCCGGTCAGCGGCCAGTCGCGCTGCACGCGCGCGCAGTAGGCGTGGAAGGCCTCGGGGGAGACCCCGGGGCTGCCGGGGTCACCGCCCACCTCGGTCGCCGACAGCAGCGGCACGTAGCGGTAGAACGCGGTGTCCTCCACGGACTTGGCCCGCAGCGCGGAGGAGGTCTGCGCGAACCGCGCCCGGAACTCGGCGGGCCCGGCCCCGCCGTCCGGCCCGAGCAGCAGCCCGCGCACCACGTCGACGGCCCCGCCCTCCTCGGGCACCAGGAACGCGGCCCGCGCCTCCTCGGCGTCCTTGTCGGTGACCACGTCGGCGACGTCGGCGGGGCCGTACGGCCGGTACACCCGCATCCGCACCAGCAATTCCTCCAGCGCGATGCGCAGCGCCCACGGCGCCCGGTCGCGCAGCGCCGGATCGGGGGAGCCCGCGCACACGCGCGCGGCGGTCCGGGTCAGGCGGTCCGTCTCGGCCGCCAGCTCGTGCGTGAGCACCTTGTAGGCGGCCCGCCGCACGGTCGCCGCCCAGTCGCCGCCCCGGTCCGTCTGAGGGGCCGCGAACCGCCGGTACCCGGCGAGCAGTTCACCGGCGCCCACGGGGTCCGTGAACAGGCCGTCCACCTGCCGCAGCGCGTCGTACCCGGTGGTCCCCGCGACCGGCCAGCCGGCCGGCAGCCGCTCGCCGTCGGCCAGGATCTTCTCCACGACCGTCCAGCGCCCGCCGGTCGCCTCGTCCAGCCGCGCCAGATAGCCGCCGGGATCGGCGAGGCCGTCCGGGTGGTCGACGCGCAGCCCGTCCACCACGCCCTCGTGCAGCAACTGCAGGATCTTGGCGTGGGTGGCCGCGAACACCTCCGGGTCCTCCACCCGCACCCCGATCAGCTCCGAGATGCTGAAGAACCGGCGGTAGTTCAGCTCGGTGCGGGCCAGCCGCCACCACACCGGGCGGTACCACTGGGCGTCCAGCAGCTCCGGCAGCGGCAGGCCCGCGGTGCCCTCCCGGAGCGGGAAGGCATGCTCGTGGTAGCGCAGCACGTCGCCGTCGACCACGAACTGGTCGAGCACCTCGCCGACCGGGGCGCCGAGGACCGGCACCAGCAGCCGGCCGTCCTGCGCCGCCCAGTCGATGTCGAACCAGCGCGCGGTGGGCGCCTCGGGGCCCTCCCGCAGGACCTCCCACAGGGCCTTGTTGTGGCGGGGCGACATGGCCATGTGGTTCGGCACGATGTCCACGACCAGGCCGAGGCCGTGCTCCCGCGCGGTACGCGCCAGCGAGCGCAGCCCCTCCTCGCCGCCGAGCTCCTCGCGCACGCGCGCGGGGTCGACGACGTCGTAGCCGTGCGCGGAGCCGGGGACGGCCTCCAGGACGGGGGAGAGGTGGAGGTGGGAGACGCCGAGCGAGGAGAGGTACGGCACGGCGGCCTCGGCGGCCCGGAAGGGGAAGCCGGGCTGGAGCTGGAGGCGGTAGGTGGCTGTCGGCACGGTGGCGGAGGTGCGCTCGGCTGTCATGCAGAGCTACGTACCCGCCCCGGGCGATTGTCTGTCACCGGGCACGGCGAACCGCCCGGCGCCGGTGCGGGGCCGCTGCCGGACACGCGTCCGCCGCCGGGCCGCCGCGACCGGCCCCGGCGGGCGTGCCCGGACGGCGGTCCGTCCGGGCGCACCCGCCCTACGCCGGCCGCTTCAGGACCGTCAGGCTCCGCCCCACCAGGGTCAGGCGCGACCCGCCGTCCGCCTTCTCCCCCGGCGACACGCCGTCGGCCCGTGCCGTGTCCACCACCACCTCCCACTGCCGGCCGTGGTTGACCGGCACCAGGAACTCCAGCGGCTCCGGCGACGCGTTGAACATCAGCAGGAAGGAGTCGTCGGCGATCCGCTCCCCGCGGGTGCCCGGTTCCGAGATCGCGTTGCCGTTGAGGAACACCGTCAGCGCCGAGGCCTGCGCCGATCCCCAGTCCTGCGGGGCCATCTCGTGGCCCTCCGGGGTGAACCAGGCGATGTCGGACAGCTCGTCGTGGGTGCCCTCCACCGGCCGGCCGTGGAAGAAGCGGCGGCGCCGGAACACCGGGTGCTCCTTGCGCAGCCGGGCCATCGCCCGCGTGAAGGCCGGCAGACCGCCGTCGTCCTCGGTCTCCGGCCATTCCACCCAGGAGACCTCGTTGTCCTGGCAGTAGGCGTTGTTGTTGCCCTGCTGGGTGCGCGCGAACTCGTCACCGTGGCCGATCATCGGCACGCCCTGGGAGAGCATCAGCGTGGCCACGAAGTTGCGCATCTGCCGCTCGCGCAGTTCGAGGACCGCCGGGTCGTCGGTGTGGCCCTCGACCCCGCAGTTCCAGGAGCGGTTGTGGCTCTCGCCGTCCCGGTTGTCCTCGCCGTTGGCCTCGTTGTGCTTGTCGTTGTACGCCACGAGGTCGTGCAGCGTGAAACCGTCGTGGCAGGTCACGAAGTTGATGGAGGCGAGCGGGCGGCGGCCGTCGTCCTGGTAGAGGTCGGAGGAGCCGGTCAGCCGGGACGCGAACTCCGCGAGCGCGCGCGGCTCGCCGCGCCACAGGTCGCGCACGGTGTCCCGGTACTTGCCGTTCCACTCGGTCCACAGCGGCGGGAAGTTGCCCACCTGGTAGCCGCCCTCGCCCACGTCCCACGGCTCGGCGATCAGCTTCACCTGGGAGACCACCGGGTCCTGCTGCACCAGGTCGAAGAACGACGACAGCCGGTCCACCTCGTGGAACTGCCGGGCCAGGGTCGCCGCGAGGTCGAAGCGGAACCCGTCGACATGCATCTCGGTGACCCAGTACCGCAGCGAGTCCATGATCATCTGGAGGACGTGCGGGGACCGCATCAGCAGCGAGTTGCCGGTGCCGGTGGTGTCCATGTAGTAGCGGGGATCGTCGGTGAGCCGGTAGTACGACGGGTTGTCCAGGCCCTTGAAGGACAGCGTCGGGCCCAGGTGGTTGCCCTCGGCGGTGTGGTTGTAGACCACGTCGAGGATCACCTCGATCCCGGCCTCGTGCAGCGCCCGGACCGCCGACTTGAACTCCAGGACCTGCTGGCCGCGGTCGCCCCAGGAGGCGTACGCGTTGTGCGGGGCGAAGAAACCGATCGTGTTGTAGCCCCAGTAGTTGTTCAGGCCCATGTCGACCAGGCGGTGGTCGTTGACGAACTGGTGGACCGGCATCAGCTCCAGCGCCGTGACGCCCAGCTCCGTCAGATGCTCGATGACGGCCGGGTGCGCCAGGCCCGCGTAGGTGCCGCGCAGTTCCTCGGGCAGGCCCGGATGGCGCATGGTCAGGCCCTTGACGTGGGCCTCGTAGATCACCGTGTGGTGGTACTCGGTGCGCGGCCGCCGGTCGTCGCCCCAGTCGAAGTACGGGTTGATCACCACGGACGTCATGGTGTGCGGGGCCGAGTCCAGGTCGTTGCGCTTGTCGGGGTCGCCGAAGTGGTAGCCGTACACCTCCTCGCCCCAGCGCACCGACCCGCTGACCGCCTTCGCGTAGGGGTCGAGCAGCAGCTTCGCCGAGTTGCAGCGCAGCCCGCGTCCGGGGTCGTAGGGGCCGTGCACCCGGAAGCCGTAGCGCTGTCCGGGCATCACCCCCGGCAGGTACGCGTGCCGCACGAAAGCATCGCTCTCGCGCAGTTCCACCGCCGTCTCGGAGCCGTCGTCGTGCAGCAGACACAGCTCGACTCGGTCCGCGGTCTCCGTGAACACCGCGAAGTTGGTCCCGGCGCCGTCGTACGTGGCGCCGAGCGGATATGCCTCTCCAGGCCAGACCTGCATGAAGTCGACTCTTCCAGGTGTGCATCGCGCGCGGGGGCGCCTTGGTCATGAGTCTGCCCGAAAGTAATGGAACCCCATCCGACTTACGTCCCTCTTACCCGGCGACCAGTGCACACAGCGCCTCAAGTGGCCACGTGTGCCGAACCAGTGGGGCAGACACGTACTCCCTGTGACCAAGGGGGAGTAGGGGGAAGATGTGCGCAGGATAGTGCACCGCCATCTGGGCAAAGTGGTGGCCGGTGCGGGCCTGGCGGTGGCGGGAACCGCCGTGATGGTCGGCATCACCCTGCCGGGGACGGCGGGGGCGGACGACTCGGGAGGCGGTGACGGGACCGGCGCGGTCGCCGCGCAGGCGGGGCAGACCGGGCAGGGCTCCGGCACCGTCCGGCCGGGCGTGGTGGAACAGGCGCCGGCCGAGGGGAAGAAGGGCACCGGCAGCGATCCGCTGACCGACGACGAGACCAAGCGCGTCGAACAACTCGCCCTGACCAAGCAGATGTTCAGCGCCGGGGAGAACGTCGAGGGGCACCGCGGCCCGGAGCGGATCAGCGTCGACCTGGCCGAACCGGACGCGGACGAGCTGGACGCCACGAACGCGCCGCGGCGCGCGGACGTGACGTTCTACGACTACCGGGACGACAGCCTCGTCACCCGGACCGTCAACCTCGACACCGGCAAGGTCGAGCAGACCACCACCCGGCAGGGCGTCCAGCCGCCGCTCAGCCACGACGAGAACGTCGAGGCGCTGCGGCTGCTCGTCGCCGACCCGCTCGGCGCCGGCCTGAAGGCGGATTTCAAGGACGCCACCGGCGAGGACCTCACCTCCCCGGAGCAGCAGCTGCTGCTCAACAGCGCGGTCTACCGCGCCACTCCGGGCGCCCAGCCGGCCGCGCTCGACACGTGCGGCGAACACCGCTGCGTGCGGCTCTTCCCGAAGGTCAAGAACGGGCCCTGGATCGACGCCCGTTCGCTGATCGTCGACCTGAGCGCGCGCAAGGTCGTCAAGCTCGGTCGCTGAGCCGGTCCCGTCCGCACCTCCCAGCTCCCTTCCGAGCATCTCCCGTACGAGGAGTCACTTCGTCATGCATCCGAACAGAATCCGCCGCGCCCGCCGGACGGCCGCCGTGGGCCTGTCCGTGGCGGCGCTGGCCGCCGGCGCCACCACCGCGGCCGGACCCGCCGCCGCACAGCCGAAGCAGGCCGCCGCGCCCGCCGCCGACTGCTCCGCCGCCTACCGGATCGAGCAGAAGCTCTCCACCGGTACCACCTGGCGGATGTGCTGGCGCTACGACAGCAAGGCCGGGCTGGTCCTGGAGCACATCTCCTACCAGCCCAAGGGCGAGGCGGCCCCGATCAAGGTCCTCTCCAGCGCCCGCCTCGGCCAGATCGACGTCCCCTACGACGACGGCAGCGTCGAGTACGACGACCTCACCGGCTTCGGCTTCGCGCAGGGCCTGGTGCCGCTCGCCTCGGCCGAGTGCCCCGGCGGCACCATCAAGACCGTCAAGGTCCCCGACGCCTGGGACCCGGCGCACCCGAACGTCAACGGCCTGTGCACCACCACCCGTTCGCGCGGACACGCGTACCGCATGCAGGCCGACACCGGCAACCGGGTGTACCAGCAGCAGGGCAAGGACCTGCTGGTCTACACCGTCAACAAGGTCGGCTGGTACGAGTACATGACCGAGTGGCGGTTCCAGGACGACGGCACGATCAACATGAACGTCGGTGCCACCGGCAGCCTTTCGCCGGGTGACTACGACGCCGGTGACGGCCGCGGCTGGCCGATCGGCAAGGGCGCCCACGCCTACGCCACCAGCCACAGCCACAACGTCTTCTGGAAGCTGGACTTCGACCTCGACGGCTCCTCCAAGAGCCGCGTCGAGCAGTACGACTCGAAGGTCAGCGCGCCCGCGCACGGCCAGGAGGCGCCCACCAACAAGACCACCCGCACCAACGTCACCAAGGAGCTCGCCGGCGACTCCAAGAACATGCGCTGGTGGCGCGTGGTCAGCACGGCGGGCAAGAACAAGGACGGGCACGCCCGTTCGTACGAGATCGTCCAGGGCGCCACCAACAAGTACCCGGGTCACGGTTTCACCAAGCACGACGTCTACTTCACCCAGTACGACAAGTGCGAGCTGTTCGCCAGCAACAACCCGGGCTGCGCCAACGGCCACCCCAAGACGGTCGACCAGTGGGTGAACGGACAGACCCTCACCAACCCCGTGGTCTGGGTGAACGTCGGTTTCCACCACATCGCGCGCGACGAGGACCAGCAGCCGATGCCGGTCCACTGGCAGGGCTTCTCCATCGCCCCGCGTGATGTCACCGCTATGAATCCGCTCACTCCGGCCGCTCTCGCCGATCAGAACGGTCAGCCCGGAAACGGTAGTTGAGAAACGACCTGTCCATCCTGCTGCACCGCCGACCGCTCCCGGAGTACCCTTCCTTGATCGTTGGCACGGGGAAGGTGCGGGGGAGCGGAAGGCGGTGCACGGGTGGGCTCGGGAGGCCTGGAGCTGCCCCCTGGTGACGAGGGTCACGAGGGGAACTCCACAGACGTCCCGCCCGGCGCGGTGTCCCTGGCCCGGCCGATGGACGCCTCGGGCTCCATCGGTCCGGAGCTGGACTGGGACGCCGACGCCTGGCTGGAGGTGCGTACGCGCGCCCAGCGGGCGGGCCGCGCCTACATCTGGCTGAACCTGGTCGAGCAGCGGCTGCGCACCGTCGTGGCCGCCGTGCTCCGGCCCATCTACGAACCCGTCCACGGCGACGAGTGGGTGGTGGCCGCGGCCGGACCGGCCGGCCAGGAGTGGGTCCAGCGGGCGGTCGCGGTCCGCGAGGTCAGCCGCCGCAAGGGCTACCTGCTGGATCCGGCCGACGACAACGTGATCAGCTTCCTGACGCTGCCGCAGCTGCGCGAGCTGATGGTGCAGCACTGGCCGTGCTTCGAGCCGTACTTCGACGAACGCCGGGACGTCGAACTCGCTCTGGACGAGCTGGAGGTGACCCGCAACGTCGTCTCCCGCAACCGGGCGCTCTCCGAGGCCGTCCTGGGCCAGGCCGAACGGGCCTCGGCCAGGCTGCTGGAGATGCTCGGCGCGGGCGGTGACGTGCCCTCCGCGCGCCGGCTGCCGGTGGACGCGGTGGAGGACCTGGTGGGCGACCGCTACGCGGACGTCGTCGCGGTCCACCCCGACCGGGTCCGGCTCATGCGCCAGTTCCCGGCCGAGGACCTCTTCGGCGGCGCCCGCCGGCTGGACGCCATCGGCATCGGGCTGAACCTGCTCGTGCAGAACTTCTCCGGCCGCCGCCTGGTCCGGCTCGCCGAGACCGGCTGCCGGATCCGGCTGCTCTTCCTCAACCCCGCCTCCAGCGCGATCAAGCGCCGTGAGCGCGAGCTGGGCATGAAGCGCGGCGAACTCTCCCGCTCGGTCGAGATGAACATCCTGCACATGCGCCGGGTCCGCTCCCGGCTGCGCGACCCGGGCGCCTTCGAGATCCAGGTGTACGACGACACCCCGCGCTTCTCCGCCTACCTGGTGGACGGCGACGGCGCCGACGGCGTCGCGATCGTCCAGTCCTACCTGCGCGGGGCGCGGGGCATGGAGTCGCCGGTGCTGGTCCTGCGCAACGGCGACAAGGTGGTCAAGTCGGACGATGTCATGGAGTCGGGGCTCTTCCCGACCTACCGTGAGGAGTTCGAAATGGCTTGGGTGGATTCGCGCCCTGTGTCCTGAGACGGGCGTGACGACAAGCGGAACGCGGTCCCCCGATTGTCAGTGGCGCATGCGAGGGTGGAGACCACTGGGGGAAAGCACCACCAAGAAGGGGGACCGCCCATGGGCTGGCACCAGGAACTCCTGATCGGCTTCGATCTGGAGACTACGGGTACGGATCCGCGCGAGGCGCGGATCGTCACGGGCGCCGTGATCGAGGTCAGGGCCGGGCAGGAGCTGGGCCGCCGCGAGTGGCTGGCGGACCCGGGCGTGGAGATCCCGGCGGACGCCGTCGCCGTGCACGGCATCAGCAACGAGCGGGCGGCGGCCGAGGGCCGCCCCGCCGACCAGGTCGCCGACGCCCTCGCGGACGTCCTCACCGGGTACTGGAAGACGGGCGTCCCGGTCGTCGCCTACAACGCGGCCTTCGACCTCACCCTGCTCTCCGCGGAACTGCGCCGGCACGGCCTGCCGTCCCTCGCCGACCGCCTCGGCGGCCTCGACCCCGCTCCGGTCATCGACCCGTACACCATCGACCGCCGGGTGGACCGCTACCGCCGCGGCAAGCGCAACCTCGAGGCGGTCTGCGCCGAGTACGGCGTCACCCTCGCCGCCGCCCACGACGCGTCGGCGGACGCCCTGGCCGCGGCCCGGCTGGCCGGGGCCATAGCCGGCCGCCACCCGAAGGTCGCGGCGCTGGGCCCGGCCGAGCTCCACCGGTGCCAGGTGGAGTGGTACGCGGAATGGGCCGCGGACTTCCAGGAGTTCCTGCGGCGCAAGGGAGAGGCCGACGCCGTGGTGGACGGGGCGTGGCCGCTGCGGGAGCCGGCCGAGGCCGTCTGAGCACCGCGCCGGCCGTGAGCCGCGTCCGCTGCGGACCGGCGCGCTCACGCGGCACCGGCCGCACATCCACCACGGCCCCGCGTCCCGTCGGGCGCTCCCCGGCCGCGGCTCAGAAGGGGTACCAGCGCACCGACTCGTCGCCGTCCCGGAGCGACGCCACCCGTCGGCGGAACTCCGCCAGCGCCTTCGGACTGCTCGGCGCGTGCTGCGCCACCCACGCGCAACTCGCCGTCTCCCGCGCGCCCCGGAGCACCGAGCACCCCTCCCACTCCCGCACGTCCCACCCGTAGGCCTCGACGAACGCGTCGTAGGCCTCGGCCGGCAGGCCGTACCGGTCCCGGGACAGCGCCATGACCACCAGATCGTGCTCGCGCAGGTCGCACGAGAAGGTCTCCAGGTCGACCAGGACCGGACCGTCCGGGCCGACGTGCACGTTGCGGGGCAGCGCGTCGCCGTGGATCGGTCCCGGGGCCAGCCGCGGTGTCAGCGCGGCGGCGGCCGCGGCGAAGCCGTCCCGGCGCTCCCGCAGATAGGCCGCGTCGGCGGGGTCGACCGCCTCCCCGGCGAGCCGCAGCCAGCGCTCCACACCGCCGAGCAGCTCGCGGGGCGGCAGCGCGAAGCCGGGAGCGGGCAGCGCGTGCACGATCCGCAGGAGTTCCGCCAGATCGCGCGGCCCGGCCGGCCGTACCGGCTCCGCCAGCCGGTGCCACACGGTCACCGGATGTCCGTCCACGAGCCGGGCCTTCGGCTCGGCGGCACGGACGGCCGGGACGCCCGCCTCCGCCAGCCATCCGGCGATCTCCAGCTCCCGCCGGGCCCGGTCGAGGAGTTCGGCGTCACGGCCGACCTTCACCACCAGGTCCCCGGCGGCGAAAACCGCGTTCTCGCCGAGGGCCAGGAGCGAGGCGCCCGCCGCCGCACCGGGCAGCACACCCGCCGCGGCCAGTACGTCCCGCGCCCTTGCCTCGTCCATCGTCCGCCTCCGTGTCCGTTCCCGTGGCCCTCGCGCCCGCCGCTGTGCGAACGCACACGGCGCGGTCCGCCGGCCGTCCGCCGGCCAGTCTCGCATCCGCGAAGGTCGTGGCGGGTACGCGGTGCCTTGACGGAACACGCTGCCTTCACGACCATGACCAGGCCCGAGCGGGCCGCGAAGGGGGACGACGTGGCACTGGCGACGAACACGGCCACCGTGCGGCGGCCGGACGCCGCACGCCTGACCGGCCACGGCGCCTGGTTCCTGGTCCTGCCCGCGCTCGTGCCGATCCTGGTCCTGAGCGTCGGCCCGCTGCTCTACGGGATCCTGCTGGCCTTCACCGACGCCCAGTCCGGCCGGACGGCGGCCACCCGGTGGACCGGCGGCCTCAACTTCCAGGACCTCCTGCACGACACGCTCTTCTGGGAGTCGTTCCGGATCGGCCTGGTGTGGGCCGCCGGGGTGACCGTGCCGCAGTTCCTGCTCGCCCTCGGCCTCGCGCTCCTCCTGAACGAGGAGCTGCGGCTGCGCCGCTTCGCCCGAGCCCTGGCCATCGTGCCCTGGGCGATGCCCGAGGTCGTCGTCGGCATCATGTGGCGGCTGGTCTACAACCCGGACGCGGGGATCCTCAACGAGACCCTGCGCGACCTCGGTCTCGGCGACGGCCGGGACTGGCTGAGCGGCCTCGGCACCGCCCTGCCCGCCGTGATCGTCGTCGGCGTCTGGGCCGGCCTGCCGCAGACCACGGTCGCCCTGCTCGCCGGGTTGCAGAACACCCCGCGCGAACTGCACGAGGCGGCCGCCGTGGACGGCGCGGGCGCCTGGCGCCGCTTCCGCACGGTCACCTGGCCCGCCCTCAGACCGGTCGCGCTGGCCGTCACCGCGCTCAACCTGATCTGGAACTTCAATTCCTTCGCCCTGGTCTACGTCCTGACCAGCGGCGGCCCCGGCGGCAAGACCCGGCTGCCGATGCTGTTCGCCTACGAAGAGGCCTTCCGCTACGGCCAGTTCGGCTACGCGGCGGCGATGGGCTGCGTGATGGTCGCGGTGATCGCCGTCCTGCTGGCCGTCTTCCTGGCGGGCCGGCTGCGGGGAGGCGAGGACGCGTGAAGACCCGGCCCGGCGCCCGTGCCGCCCAGTACGCGGCCCTCTTCTGCTATCTGGTCTTCCTGGCCTTCCCGCTGCTGTGGCTGCTCTCCACGGCCTTCAAGTCACCTGCCGAGCTGGGCAGTCTGCATCCGACCTGGATCCCCCGGCACCCGACCCTGGCCAACTTCCGGCAGGCCTTCGGCGAACAGCCGCTGCTGCGCGCCGGCCTCAACTCGCTGGTCGCCGCGCTCGGTGCCGCCCTGGTCGCCGTCCTCCTCGCGACCCCGATGGCCTACGTCGTGGCCCGGCGGCGCGGCCCGCTGTCCCGGGCGGTCAGCGGCTGGGTGGTGGTCAGCCAGGCGTTCCCGTTCGTGCTGGTGATCATCCCGCTGTTCCTGGTGCTGAAGCACCTGCGGCTCATCGACTCCCTGTCCGGGCTGGTGATGGTGTACGTGGTGTGGGCGCTGCCGTTCGCGCTGTGGATGCTGGTCGGCCATGTCCGGGCGGTCCCCGTCGAGTTGGAGGAGGCCGCAGCGGTGGACGGGGCCGGGCGGCTGCGGACGCTGGTGTCGGTGACCGCACCGCTGCTGGCGCCGGGGATCGTGGCGACCGGGCTGTTCGCCTTCGTCACCGCGTGGAACGAGTTCTTCTTCGCGCTGGTGCTGCTGAAGACCCCGCAGAAGCAGACCCTGCCGGTCGTCCTCACCCACTTCATCGGCGCGGAGGGCGTGGCCGACCTGGGCCCGCTCGCCGCGGCCGCCTTCCTGGCCACCCTGCCCTCGCTGGTGGTCTTCGCACTCGTCCAGCGCCGGATCACCGGCGGGATGCTCACCGGGGCGGTGAAGAGCTGATGCGGACCAGGGCCGGCACGGCGGTCGTCGCCGCCTTCCTCCTGCTGCTCGCGGGCTGCGCGTCAGGTGCCCGGAACGACGGTCCTGTCACCCTCCGCTTCCAGTCCCTGGCCTGGCAGGAGGAGTCGGTCGCCGCCAACAAGGAGCTGGTGAGGGAGTGGAACGCCACCCACCGGGACGTCAAGGTCGAGTACGTGCAGGGAAGCTGGGACAGCGTCCACGACCAGCTGCTCACCTCCTTCGAGGGCGGTGAGGCGCCGGACATCATCCACGACGCCTCCGACGACCTGGCCGACTTCGCCTACGGCGGCTACCTCGCCGACCTGACCGGGCTGCTGTCCGATCGGCTGAGATCCGACATACCGCAGCGGAGCTGGCGGACGGCGGCCTTCGGCGACGGCGTCTACGGGGTGCCCTTCCTCCAGGAGCCGCGGGTGCTGATCGCCAACAGCGCCTGGCTCGCGCAGGCGGGCGTGCGCATCCCGACCCCCGGACACCCCTGGAGCTGGGCGGAGTTCAGGGCGGTCACCAAGGAGCTGAGCGGCGACGGCAGGTACGGCGTGGCCTGGCCGCTCAAGGAGCCCGTCTCCGCCACGCTCAACCTCTCCCTGTCGACGGGCGGACAGCTCTTCCACCGGGGCGCGGACGGCAGGGTGACCGTGCGGTTCGGGGCCGCCGACCAGGCCGTGCCGCGCACCGTCCACGACCAGGTCGTCGTCGACCACAGCGCACCCGGCTCCACCCTGGGCAGCGGCGGCTCGGACACCCTGCCCGGCTTCTTCGGCGGCAGGTACGCGATGGTGCCGCTCGGCTTCTCCTACCGCCAGCAGATCGTCCAGCAGGCGCCGAAGGGCTTCGACTGGGAGGTGCTGCCGGCCCCGGCCGGTGCCGACGGCACGGCGCAGGGCGTCAGCCCGCAGACGCTGTCCGTCGCCGAGGACAGTCCCCACAAGAAGGAGGCGGCCGCGTTCATCGACTTCCTGCTGCGGCCGAAGAACATGGTCCGGCTCGCCCTCGGCGACTGGATGCTGCCCACCGGCACCCAGGCCCTGAAGGACCCGGCCCTGCACACCACTCGATACGGCTGGGCCACCGGCACCGCCCTGGCCGCCGGGCTCAGCCCCGCCCCCGCCCAGACGGTGCGCGGCTACCCGGAATGGAAGGACAAGGTGGCCACCCCCGCCCTCCAGTCGTACTACAGCGGCGCCATCGGCCTCGGTGAACTGCGCCGGCGCCTGGAGCGGGACGGCAACCTGGTGCTGGCCCGCTACCAGCGCTGAGCACCCGTGCCGCGGCGCGTGTCCCGAGGTCAGACCGGCAGCCGGTCCGGCTCGTCCCGGACTGCCCGGGGGGCCGGCGGCTCCGGGGACTCGTCGTGCGTCAGGTCGGGCAGCCGGTGCAGCCAGCAGGGCAGGTACCAGTTGCGCTCGCCGAGCAGCGCCATCACCGCCGGGAGCAGCACGCCCCGGATGACCGTCGCGTCGATGAGGACCGCTGCCGCGAGGCCGACGCCCATCTGCTTCATGGACTGCATGGACAGCGTGCCGAAGATCGCGAACACGGCCACCATGATCACGGCCGCGCTGGTGACGACCCCGGCCGTGGTGACCACGCCGTGCTGGATCGCGTCCCTGGTGGACCGGCCGCGCAGCCGGGCCTCGCGGATCCGGGAGACCACGAACACGTGGTAGTCCATCGACAGGCCGAAGAGGATCACGAAGAGGAACAGCGGCAGCCAGCTGACGATCGCCCCGACGCCCTGGGCGCCCACCAGCGAGGCACCCCAGCCGTGCTGGAAGACGGCGACGAGGATGCCGTAGGCGGCGCCGACCGAGAGCAGGTTGAGCAGGATCGAGGTGATCGCGACCGTCAGCGAGCGGAACGACAGCAGCATGAGGAGGAAGGCGAAGACGACCACGAAGGCGAAGACCGGGACGACGGAGCCCATCAGCTGGTCGTTGAAGTCCTCGTTGCCCGCGACGTTCCCGGTCACCGGCGCCTGCACCCCGGCGACCCGGCCGAGCGTGGCGGGCCTTACCCGGTCGCGCAGCTTCTGCAGGCTCTGGCCCGCCTTGTCCATGTCGGAGCCGCCGACCAGCGGGACGGAGATCAGGGCGACGTTCTGGGCGTCGTGCACCTTGATGTCGACCGGGCCGCGCGAGGCACCCGAACTGATCGCCTGTTTCCGGAAGTCGGTGAGTGCCCGGCGCACCTCGGGGGCGTTGATGTCCTTCGCCCTGACGACCACCTCGGCGGGCTCGGAGCCGCCGGGGAAGGCCTGGTTGACGCGGTCGTAGGTCTGCACGATCGGCAGCGAGCCGCCGAACTCCTGGTCCAGGGTGAGCTGGGAGGTCTTCATGCCGAGGGCGGGTGCGGCGACCGCGAGCAGCGCCCCGACCGCGACGAGCACGGAGACCAGCGGCCTGGCCAGCACACCGCGCAGCACCGCCGTCCAGAAGCGGCTCTCGGACGGCCCGTCCGTGCGCGCCCGGCGGCGCAGGAACGGGAGCCTGCCCTTCTCGACCCGTTCGCCCAGCAGCGACAGCAGCGCGGGCAGGACGGTCACCGAACCGACCATGGCGACCGCGACGACCATCAGGGACGCCAGGCCCATCGCCTCGAACTCGGCGAGCCCGGTGAACAGCATGCCCGCCATCGCCACGCAGACCGTGACCCCGGAGACGATGATCGCCCGGCCGCTGGTGGCCGCGGCGATCCGCAGGGCCGCGCCCGCGTCCCGGCCCGCCTGCCGCTCCTCGCGCTCCCGGCGCAGGTAGAACAGGCAGTAGTCGACGCCGACGGCCATGCCGACCAGCAGCATCACGGAGTTGGCGGTGTCGCTCATCGGCTGGAGGTGGCTGACCAGGCCCATCAGGCCCATCGTCGCCATGATCGCGGTGACCGCGAGGCCCACCGGCAGCAGCGCGGCCACCAGGGCGCCGAAGGCGATCAGCAGGATGCCGAAGGCCACCGGCACGGCGGAGTACTCGGCCCGCTGGAAGTCCTTGCCGAAGGCGTCGTCGTACTGCTTGTTCATGCTGGCGCCGCCGATCTCCGCGATCCGCAGCGTGCCGTGCGCCTTCTGCACCCCGGCCACCGCGTCCAGCACCGGCCCGACCCGGTCGGCGGCGGTCTGGGCGTCGCCCCGCATGTCGAACTGGACCAGGGCGCTGCGGCCGTCCTTGGAGACGGTTCCGGTGGTGTACGGCGAGGTGATGCCGGTGGCCTCGCCGGTGCCCGCGACCGCCGCGACGACGTCGTGGACGGCGGACCTGAACCCGGCGTCCGTGGCCTTGACCGCCGGGTCCCCGGACTGGATCAGGACCGTCTCGCTCGCCGGTTCCTCGATGCCCGCGTCGTCGATGATCCGCGCCGCGGTGTGGGTCTCGCCCTTGAGCTGGTCGCTCTCGTCGACGTCGACCCGGCCGGCCGCCGAGCCGAGCCCCATGGCCAGGACGACGAACAGCACCCATATGCCGACGGCGGCCCAGCGGTGCCGGGCGCTCCAGCCGCCGGCCCGGGCGGCCAGGCCCCGCACCCGCGTCTCTCCGCTTCCCCTGACGGGATCCATGACGGGATCGCCCCCCTCGTGTGCGGTGACGGCCCCGGCCGCCACGGTCTCTTCACGACTTCCTGCGTTCGCTTCGAAGGTAGGGGCCGGACAAGACCGACTCCTCGTACTGTCCGGTGAAGTGGGACGGGCGGCCCTCATCGCCTGGGAGTATGTCGGGCCCTTACATCTATCGACCCATCTCGGGGGTGATGATCAGGGCTGTCCGTTCCGGTGGCGGGGATCCGCTTTGTGATTACGAAACCTTGTTGAACAAGTCACAGGTGCGTGTAGGAGTTGATCCGGAGCGGTCTGATCGGCCAGAGTTTCGGGCAGCCCGGCATGCCCGGCACGGCCGTCGTGCCCGCCCCCACGGGGCACGACGGCCGTTCTAAGGTGTTCGAATGACGATGTATGCGGCACTGCTGCGCGGGATCAACGTGGGCGGCAGGAAGAAGCTCCCGATGGCCGAGCTGCGGGCGCTCATGACCGGCCTCGGGTACGGGTCCGTGCAGACCTACCTGCAGAGCGGGCAGGCCGTCTTCGCCGCCGCCCACGGGGACGGCGAGTCGCTGGCCGCGGAGCTGTCCGCGGCGATCGAGGAGCGGTTCGGTTTCCCGGTCGACGTGCTCGTCCGCGACCACGCCTACCTCAGGGCGATCGCCGACGCCTGCCCCTTCCCGGCCGCCGAGCTGGAGGCCAGGCAGCTGCACGTCACCTACTTCTCCGCGCCGGTCGCGCCGGAGCGGTTCGCGGACCTGGACGCCGCCGCCCACCTCCCCGAGGAGTTCCGCCTCGGCGACCGCGCGCTGTACCTGTACGCCCCGGACGGCCTCGGACGCTCCAAGCTGGCGGAGGCGCTGTCCAGGCCGCGCACCAACAAGGGGCTGATCGCCACCACCCGCAACTGGAACACGGTCGTCAAACTGGTGCAGCTCACCGCCCCGGCGGCCTGAGCACCCGCGGCCGCGGCGACCGGCCGGCCAACTGCCCCGCACGGACAAGTGGTTGACGGCTGAACGGTAAAGGCGCAGGTGTGACACGTTCGCCCGTCACGGCGCAGAAGTAAGAGCCGGCCCGGCGCCGCCGCTCGCCAGAGCGCACGCCGGCCGGCCGTTCGCGGTCCGACGTCACAGGGGAGCGCCGGACCGCGAACCCCGAAAGCGCCGCCGCCGTGCCCGCACGACCCAAGCCGCCGCTCAGGCCCCTACGGCCGCCAGGGCCGGGGTGCGGGCCGCGTCGTACCGCTCCAGCAGGACCCGGGCCACCTCCGGCGCCGGACCGAGGACGTCGGCCAGCACGTCCGCCTGTGCCGCGCCCCGCGCGATCCGGTCGGGCAGGAAGCCGGGGGCGAGGACGTAGGGGGCCACCGCGACCCGGGCGCAGCCCAGCTCGCGCAGCTCCCGCACCGCGTCCTCGGTGCGCGGCAGCGAGGCGGAGGCGAACGCGGGCCGCACGGCGCACCAGCCGGTGCTCCGCCACTCCCGCGCGATGTCCGCGATCACCGCGATCGCCTCCGGGTCGCTGGACCCCGCCGAGGCCAGCACGACCCCGGTCGAGGGCTTGTCGGCGGGGGTGAGCCCCGCCTCGTGCAGCCGCCGTTCCAGGGCCGCCAGGAGCAGCGGGGACGGTCCGAGCACCTCCGCCTGCCGGATCCGCAGCCGGGCGGGCGCGTCCCGCAGGACCGCGGGGATGTCCGCCTTCGCGTGGAAGGCGCGGGTCAGCAGCAGCGGCAGGGCCACGACGTCACGGACGCCCTCCGCGGCCAGCGACTCCAGCACCCCCTGCACCGAGGGGACGGTGAAGTCGAGGAAGCCGGTCTCCACGCGCAGCCCGGGCCGCAGCGACCGCACCCGCCGCACCAGGGCGTGCACGGTCGCCGCGTGCCGCGGATCGCGGCTGCCGTGGGCGATGACGAGGAGAACGGGCTTCGTACGCATGGACCTCAGCTCTTCACCAGCAGGCCTCGGCTGCGCAGCACCCACCGCTCCAGCGGACTGAAGATCAGCAGGTCGATCGCGATGCCGACGAACAGGATCAGGATGATGGCCTCGAACACCATGGCCATGTCGCTCGCGGTGCGCGCGTTCTCCAGGAGCTGGCCGAGACCCACGCCGAGGTCCGGGAAGCTCGCGATGATCTCCGCGGCCATCAGGGACCGCCAGGAGAACGCCCAGCCCTGCTTCAGGCCCGCGACATAGCCGGGCAGCGCCGCCGGCAGGACCACGTGCCAGATGCCCTTCACACCCGTCGCACCCATCGTACGTCCGGCGCGCAGGAACAGCGGCGGCACCTGGTCGACGCCGGAGACCAGCCCGTTGGCGATGGAGGGGACCGCGCCGAGCAGGATCACCGCGTACATCATCGAGTTGTTCAGGCCCAGCCAGATCACGGCCGGCGGCACCCACGCCACCGACGGCAGCGACTGGAGGCCGGACAGGATCGGGCCGATGGCGGCGCGCACGAACCTCACCCGGGCCACCAGGAGTCCCAGCGGGGTGCCGATGACCAGGGCGAAGAGGAAGCCGAGCAGGCCGCGGCTGACGCTGGTCCAGATGTACCCGAGCAGGTCGCCCTTGAGCCAGGCGTCCTTGAACGCGCCGCCCACCGCAGACGGGGAGGGCAGCTTGGACGGGTCGTCGACGACCGGGACGAGGAGCGTCCAGGCCACGAGGACCACGGCGAGCGCGATGATCGGCGGCAGGATCTTGGCGGTGAAGACCTGCCGGAAGGTCGGGCGGCCGGCCGTCGACGTCTCCAGCGCGTCGAGGCCCGCCTCGACGCTTCCGGCGTCCTTGGCCGCGGTCGTCTCAGTGCTGGCCATGACGGCGGATCTCCCCACGCAGTACATCGGTGATCTCAAGGGACAGTTCGGCCACCGGCGCGTCCTCGATCCGGCGCGGCTGCGGGATGCCGACCGTCCACTCGCGGGCTATCCGGCCCGGCCGCGAGGACAGCAGGACCACCCGCTGGGCGAGCCGCACCGCCTCGCGCACGTTGTGCGTGACGAACAGGACGGAGACCCCGGTCTCCTGCCAGATCCGGGTCAGCTCGTCGTGCAGGACGTCCCGGGTGATGGCGTCCAGGGCCGAGAACGGCTCGTCCATCAGCAGCAGGTTGCTCTCCTGGGCGAGCGCGCGGGCCAGTGCGGCACGCTGGCGCATGCCGCCCGACAGCTCGTGGACGCGCTTGCCGTACGCGCCCTTCAGCCGGACCAGTTCGAGCAGCCGCTCGGCGCGGTCGCGGCGGTCGTTCTTCGGGACCCCGCCGAGCTTCAGGGCGAGTTCGATGTTCTTGCCCGCGGTCAGCCACGGGAACAGGGCGTGCTCCTGGAACATCAGGGCGGGCCGCCCGTCCGTCGCGATGGAGCCCGCGGTGGGCCGGTCGAGCCCCGCCACCAGGTTCAGCAGCGTGGACTTGCCGCACCCCGACGCGCCCAGGAGGGTGACGAACTCGCCCGGCGCGACATCGAGCGTGATGTCGTCCAGGACGAGCTGCTGCCCGCCGGGAGTCGCGAAGGACTTCGAGACGTGCTCAAGGCGTGCCGCGTGCTCCACCGACTCGCCGGCCTTGGCGAGTGTCGTGGTCGTGGCCATGGTCGTCACCTCCTGGGAACGCGTCGGGACCGGTCAGCTGCTGCCGAGACCGGCGGCGTCGACCGTGCTCGCGCCCTCGGCCTTGAGGACCTTGTTGAGGATCGTCAGGTCGTAGATGTTCTTCAGGAGCGGGTCGGAGAGCAGACCGGCCTTGACGGCGTGCTCGGCCTCGGTGTTGAGGGTGGAGGCCAGCGGGTCGTCGGTGAACTGGATCGACGACCAGGCCGGGTCCAGGACGTCGTCGGGCAGCGCCTTGCCGGAGTCGACCTCCAGCTGCTTGTTCGCCGCGGCCTTCGCCTGGTCCGGGTTGGCGTTGATCCACTTGTTGGTCTCGACGGAGCCCTTCAGCACGGCCTCGACGACCTTCGGGTGCGCCTTGAGGAACTTCTGCGACACGATGATGTTCGTGATCACGAACTTCTTGTCGGGCCACAGCGTGGACTCGTCGAGGAGCACCTTGCCGCCCTCGGCGACCAGCTTGGACGCGGTCGGCTCCGGCACCCAGGCGCCGTCGATGGAACCGGCCTTGAAGGCGTCCGGGGTGATCTTGTTGTCCGTGCGGACGACCGTGACGTCGCCCTTGCCGCTCTGCGCGTCGACCTTCCAGCCCTGGTCGGCGGCCCAGTTGAGGAACGCCACGTCCTGCGTGTTGCCGAGCTGCGGCGTCGCGATCTTCTTGCCCTTGACGTCCTTCAGGGACGTGATCTTCTTCGGGTTCACGACCAGCTTCACGCCGCCCGACGCGGAACCGCCGATGATCTTCAGGTCGGTGCCGTCGGACTTGGTGTAGCCGTTGATGGCCGGCGAGGGGCCGATCCAGCCGATGTCGATGGAGCCGGAGTTGAGCGCCTCGATCTCCGAGGGACCCGCGTTGAAGATCGCGTACTTGGCCTGGGTGGCGCCGAGCTCCTTCTGGAAGAAGCCCTTCTGGTTGCCCACCAGCGCCGTCGCGTGCGTCAGGTTGCCGAAGTAGCCGATCTTGACGGTGTCCAGGCCGTCGATCTTCTTGGACCCGGCGGCGACCTTGGCGGTGTCGGTCTTGTCGGAGTCCGACCCGTAACCGCAGGCGGCGAGGGTGAGCAGGGGAAGCGCGGCTATCACCGCGAGACTGCGGCGGAAGGCTTTTGTTGCAGGCACGGGAGGTGTTCCTCTCGGAGGCCCGGCGGTCACGGTCTCTCAGGTCGTGGCCGGGAGGTCGGCAGGTCTTCGTTCACGGCGGTGGGGGGTGAGGGCGCGCAGGCAGTGCGCGTACGTCAACGCACACATCGCGCCACTCCGCCCTGCCCGCTGCCGAGGGTGCCGCTGCCGACGCGGCCGCCCTCCTTGGCGAACGTGGAGTAGATGTCGGTGGAGGTCACGTCAGAAGTCCCACCCGTCGTCCTCGGCCGCGTCCTTGACGGGCTCGGGAGAGGCGAACGACTCGCCGACCATGCCGGCGGTGAGCGTGGTGCCGTCGGCGGGGTCGATCAGGATGAAGGAGCCGGTGCGGCGCGAGTCGGCGTAGGAGTCGACCGGCAGCGGCTCGGCGGTACGGATCTTCACCCGGCCGATGTCGTTGGCGACGAGCTGCCCCGGGTGCGGGTGCAGGGAGAGGTCGTCGAGGGTGAGCCGGGACGGGATGTCCTTGACGATCGCCTTGACCGTGCGGGTGCCGTGCTTGAGCAGCACCCGGTGCCCGACGGTCAGCGGCTGGTCCGCCACGTGGCAGACGGTCGCCTCGACCTCCTGGGTGGTCTCCGGCGCGTCCTTGGTCGGCACGATCAGGTCGCCGCGCGAGACGTCGATGTCGTCGGCGAGCAGCAGGGTCACCGACTGGGTGGTCCACGCCGACCGGACCGGCTTGCCGAGCAGGTCGATGCCCGAGATCGTCGTCGTACGGCCGGACGGCAGGACCGTGACCTGCTCTCCGACGTGGAAGGTGCCGGCGGCGATCTGACCCGCGTAGCCGCGGTAGTCGGGGTGCTCGGCGGTCTGCGGGCGGATCACATACTGCACGGGCAGCCGGGCGTGGCAGTGCGCCAGGTCGTGGCTGACCGGGACGGTCTCCAGGTGCTCCAGGACGGTCGGGCCGCCGTACCAGTCCATCGTGGCGGACGGCTCCACCACGTTGTCGCCGACCAGCGCGGAGATCGGGATCGCGGTGACCTCCGGGACGCCCAGCTCGGTCGCGTACGCCGTGAACTCCTCCGCGATCGCGGCGAAGACCCGCTCCTCGTAGCCGACCAGGTCCATCTTGTTGACGGCGAGGACGACGTGGGGGACGCGGAGGAGGGCGGCGATGGCGGCGTGGCGGCGGGTCTGTTCGACGACGCCGTTGCGGGCGTCGACGAGGACGACGGTGAGTTCGGCGGTGGAGGCGCCGGTGACCATGTTGCGGGTGTACTGCACGTGGCCTGGGGTGTCGGCGAGGATGAAGCGGCGTTTCGGGGTGGCGAAGTAGCGGTAGGCGACGTCGATGGTGATGCCCTGTTCGCGTTCGGCGCGCAGGCCGTCGGTGAGGAGGGCGAGGTCGGGGGTGTCCTGGCCGCGGGAGGCGGAGGCGCGTTCGACGGCTTCCAGCTGGTCGGTGAGGACGGACTTGGAGTCGTGGAGCAGTCGTCCGACGAGGGTGGACTTGCCGTCGTCGACCGACCCGGCGGTCGCGAACCGCAGCAAGGTGGTCTCGGTCAGGCCGAGTTCCGTGGTGGTCGTGCTCATCTCTAGAAGTACCCCTCGCGCTTGCGGTCTTCCATCGCGGCCTCGGAGAGCTTGTCGTCGGCGCGGGTGGCGCCGCGCTCGGTGAGCCGGGACGCGGCGATCTCGGCGATGACGGCGTCCAGCGTGCCGGCGTGCGAATCGACCGCGCCGGTGCAGGACATGTCTCCGACGGTCCGGTAGCGCACCTGGCGCTTCTCCACCGTCTCGTCGTCGCGCGGGCCGCCCCACTCGCCGGCGGTCAGCCACATCCCGTCGCGCCGGAACACCTCGCGCTCGTGGGCGTAGTAGATCTGGGGGAGGTCGATGGCTTCGCGGGCGATGTACTGCCAGACGTCGAGTTCGGTCCAGTTGGAGAGGGGGAAGACGCGGACGTGTTCGCCGGGGGCGTGGCGTCCGTTGTAGAGGTTCCACAGTTCGGGGCGCTGGCGGCGGGGGTCCCACTGGGAGAACTCGTCGCGGAGGGAGAAGACGCGTTCCTTGGCGCGTGCTTTCTCTTCGTCGCGGCGGCCGCCGCCGAAGACGGCGTCGAACTTCTCGTGCTGGATCTTCTCGGTGAGGGGGAGGGTCTGGAGGGGGTTGCGGGTGCCGTCGGGGCGTTCTTTGAGGACGCCGCGGTCGATGTAGTCCTGGACGGAGGCGATGTGGAGGCGCAGTCCGTGTGCGGTGACGACGCGGTCGCGGTAGTCGAGGACTTCGGGGAAGTTGTGGCCGGTGTCCACGTGGAGGAGGGAGAAGGGGATCGTCGCGGGGGCGAAGGCTTTGAGGGCGAGGTGGAGCATGACGATGGAGTCCTTGCCGCCGGAGAAGAGGATCACCGGTCGTTCGAACTCGCCCGCCACCTCGCGGAAGATGTGGACCGCCTCGGACTCCAGCGCGTCCAGATGGGACAGGGCGTACGGCGTGCCGGTGCCCTCTCCGTGGGTCGCCACGGTCGTCATGCCAGTCCCCTCTCGGCGAGCAGGGCGTACACGGACGCCGCGGACTCCTGCACGGTCTGGTGCTGCGACTCGATCCGCAGATCGGGCGTCTCGGGCTCCTCGTACGGGTCGTCGACACCGGTCAGCCCGGACAGTTCGCCCGCGGCCTGCTTGGCGTACAGACCCTTCACGTCGCGTACGGAACACACCTCGACCGGGGTCGCCACGTGCACCTCGACATAGGCGGTGCCGTTCTCCTGGTGGCGCTTGCGCACCGCGTCCCGGCTGTCCGCGTACGGGGCGATCACCGGTACCAGCGCCGTGACGCCGTTGCGGGCCAGCAGTTCGGCGACGAAGCCGATGCGCTGCACGTTGGTGTGCCGGTCCTCACGGCTGAAGCCGAGGCCCGCCGAGATGAACTCGCGGATCTCGTCGCCGTCGAGCACCTCGACGCGGTGGCCCTCGTCGCGCAGCCGGTCCGCCAGCTCGTACGCGATGGTGGTCTTGCCGGCGCTCGGCAGACCCGTGAGCCAGACGGTGGCTCCGGTCGTCACGTTGTTCTCCTGGTTCGTCGGAAGCGGGAAGGCCGTCCTCGTGGACGGCGTGGTGGCCGTCATCCGTGCAGACCGCACTCGGTCTTGGCGCGTCCCGCCCAGCGGCCGGCCCGCGCGTCCTCGCCCTCCAGCACCCGTCGGGTGCAGGGCGCGCAGCCGACGGAGGCGTAGCCGTCCATCAGCAACGGGTTGGTCAGTACGCCGTGTTCGGCGACGTAGGCGTCCACGTCGTCCTGGGTCCAGCGGGCGATCGGGGAGACCTTGACCTTCCGGCGCTTCTCGTCCCAGCCGACGACCGGGGTGGTCGCCCGGGTCGGGGACTCGTCGCGGCGCAGCCCGGTCGCCCAGGCCGTGTAGTTCGCGAGGCCCCGCTCCAGCGGCTCGACCTTGCGGAGCCGGCAGCACAGGTCGGGGTCGCGGTCGTGCAGCCGCGGCCCGTGCTCCGCGTCCTGCTCGGCCACGGTCCGGCGCGGGGTGAGGGTGATGACGTTGACGTCCATGACGGCCTCGACGGCGTCCCGGGTGCCGATGGTCTCCGGGAAGTGGTAGCCGGTGTCGAGGAAGACGACGTCCACGCCCTTCTGGGCGCGGGACGCCAGGTGGGCCACCACCGCGTCCTCCATGGAGGAGGTCACGCAGAAGCCCTTGCCGAAGGTGTCCACCGCCCACTGGAGGATCTCCAGGGCGGTGGCGTCCTCCAGGTCACGGCCGGCCCGTTCGGCCAGCTCCTTCAACTCGTCGGTGCTGCGGTCTTCCTGAGCTGTGGTCATATCTGTTCCCCTCCGGCTTCGGAGTGCTTCAGTCCGCGGGCGAGCAGCCCGAGGAACTTCAGCTGGAATGCGCGGTTGCAGGCCGCGCATTCCCAGGCGCCGTGGCCCTGCTCACTGGGACGCAGGTCCTCGTCACCGCAGTAGGGGCAGTAGAAGGGCGCGGCCCGCTCGCTCATGAGAGCGCCTCCTCGTCGGCGCGGGACGCCCAGGCGGCGAACCGCTCGCCGTCCTCGCGCTCCGCCTGGAACCGCCTGAGCACCCGCTCGACGTAGTCCGGCAGTTCCTCGGAGGTCACCTTGAGACCGCGGACCTTGCGGCCGAACCCGGCCTCCAGGCCCAGCGCGCCGCCCAGGTGCACCTGGAATCCCTCGACCTGCTCGCCCGCGTCGTTCAGGACCAGCTGACCCTTGAGACCGATGTCCGCGACCTGGATACGGGCGCAGGCGTTCGGGCAGCCGTTGACGTTGATGGTGAGCGGCTCGTCGAACTCGGGCAGCCGCCGCTCCAGTTCGTCGATCAGCGTGGAGCCGCGCTGCTTGGTCTCGACGATGGCGAGCTTGCAGTACTCGATGCCGGTGCAGGCCATCGTGCCGCGCCTGAACGAGGACGGGCGGGCGGTCAGGTCCAGCGCCTCCAGCGCGGCCACCAGCGAGTCGACCTGGTCCTCGGTGACGTCCAGGACGATCATCTTCTGTTCGACGGTGGTCCGCACCCGGCCCGAGCCGTGCGCCTCGGCGAGGTCGGCGACCTTCGCCAGGGTGGCGCCGTCGACGCGGCCGACGCGCGGGGCGAAACCGACGTAGAAGTTGCCGTCCTGCTGCCGGTGCACGCCGACGTGGTCGCGCCAGCGGGAGACGGGCTCGGCGGGCGCCGGCCCGTCGGCGAGCGCGCGCCCCAGGTACTCGTCCTCCAGGATCTGCCGGAACTTCTCGGCACCCCAGTCGGCGACCAGGAACTTCAGGCGGGCGCGGGTGCGCAGCCGCCGGTAGCCGTAGTCCCGGAAGATGCCGATGACGCCGGCCCACACGTCCGGGACCTCCGCCAGCGGCACCCAGGCGCCGAGCCGGACGCCGATCTTCGGGTTGGTGGACAGGCCGCCGCCGACCCACAGGTCGAAGCCGGGACCGTGCTCGGGGTGCTCGACACCGACGAAGGCGATGTCGTTGATCTCGTGGACCACGTCGAGCAGCGGCGAACCGGAGATCGCGGACTTGAACTTGCGGGGCAGGTTGGAGAACTCCTTGCTGCCGATGTACCGCTTGTTGATCTCGTCGATCGCCCAGCTGCCGTCGACGATCTCGTCCTCGGCGATGCCGGCGACCGGCGAGCCGATGACCACGCGCGGGGTGTCGCCGCACGCCTCGGTGGTGGACAGCCCGACGGCCTCCAGCCGGTTCCAGATCTCGGGGACGTCCTCGATGCGGATCCAGTGCAGCTGGATGTTCTGCCGGTCGGTGATGTCCGCGCTGCCGCGCGCGAACTCCTGCGAGATCTCGCCGATGACCCGCAGCTGCGTGGTGCTGAGACGGCCGCCGTCGATCCGCACCCGCAGCATGAAGTACTTGTCGTCCAGCTCCTCCGGTTCGAGGATGGCCGTCTTGCCGCCGTCGATGCCGGGCTTGCGCTGCGTGTACAGGCCCCACCAGCGCATCCGTCCGCGCAGGTCGTTGGGGTCGATCGAGTCGAAGCCGCGCTTGGAGTAGATCGTCTCAATGCGTGTCCGCACATTGAGACCGTCGTCGTCCTTCTTGAACTGCTCGTTGCCGTTGAGCGGGGTGAAGTGCCCCATGGCCCACTGACCCTCACCACGGTGACGGCTCACCTTGCGGCGGGGCGCGGAGGCGGCAGGGTTCTGCGGAGTGGCGGCCATGGCGAATACGTCCTTCGGGACAGGCGGGGAAGCGGCTCTTACCTGCGCATACGGGCGCATGAGGGCGTGTCTGCGCGACACTGCGCAAGGGAAGGTCTGGACAGGAGACGGCGGCGGTGCTGTGCTCTCAGCCCGCCGGACAGATGGCGCTGGACATGCGGCCGAGGTCGACGTGCCGCCGACTCACCAAGGCGATTCCAGTTCCAGACATGACGGAAGCGTGTCACGCGGATCTCGGGCCAGTCCACCATTGTCCGCGATTCGGACGGATCTATTCTGAATGGTGAGATGCGGTGCCGCGGGTCACGCCCCGGGCCGCGCCGGGGGGCGTGCGCCCGGCCAGGGGCCCGGGGTCGCGACGTCCGGTTCCTCCTCGGTCTTGGTTCCGAAGAGCCGGAAACCGCGCCGCTGGTAGTTGGCCATCGCGTGCTCGCCGTCCAGGCTGCAGGTGTGCAGCCACACCCGCTTCGTCGGCGGCAGGTCCGGCCAGCGCTCCGCCAGGTCCCAGGCGCGCGCCGCGCCGTACGACAGCAGGTGACCGCCGATCCGGCGGCCCCGGAACGCCGGGATCAGGCCGAAGTAGACGATCTCCACGACCCCGTCGTCCTGCGGCGCCAGCTCGACGTAGCCCGCCGGGGTGCCCCTGTCGTAGCCGACCCAGGTCTCCACGCCGGGCCGCTCCAGGTGCTCCAGCCACCGGTCGTACGTCCAGCCCAGCCGGTCGGTCCAGCGGATGTCGCCGCCGACGGACGCGTACAGGAACCGGCTGAACTCGGGGGAGGGGACCTGCGAGCGGACGACCTCGACCGCGCCGCCCTCCGGCGCGGCGGCCGGGAGGAGGTCGGCCGGGGAGGTCTGCTCCAGGGACCAGGTGGTCACGACGACGCTGTTCATGGAGGCCAGGCAATCATCCGGGCCCCGCCCGTGTCGATGGCCGTCCGCATCGATCAGGCGCCGGTGCCCGTCATCCGAGCGAGGCGTCTATCGAGCGCAGCGGTACCGAGAACAGCATGCGGCCGGAGACCGACCACACCTCTCCGGTGTCGGGGGCGTAGGACAGCGAGCCGGTGTTCTCGGCCCAGCAGCGGTGCGAGGCGTCCGAGCCGCAGCGGGCCGCCTGCGCGCCCCTGCGGTCCTGCCGCCACAGGCTGCCGTGCCCGTCCATGGCGCCGGGCAGGTGCCCGACGTACCACTTGGAGGCGGTCGCGCCCGGCGGGCGGTACGACAGGACGCCCCGGATCTCCGAGGCCTCCGTCCGGTAGGCCTCGACCGCGTCGGCCCGGCCGGCGGCATCGGTGGCGAGCGCCCCGGCGTGCCGCGGGTCCTCGTCGAACGCGTACCGCCACAGGCGGGCCCGCCGGTCGCCGCCCGCGGGCGTCCACTCGCCGAGGACCAGGCTGTCCGGGGCCGTCCCGCGGTCCACGGCGAGCGCGCTCGGACAGGGCGCGCCGCTCTCGGAGCAGGCCCCCGAGGTGAACCGGTAGGAGCCCACGGCGGGCATCACGTACCGGAAGCCGTCGGCCGACCAGCCGCCGGGCACCCGGCCGATCCGGTCGGACAGCACCGACGTGCGCTGGATGCGGTTGAGGTCGTAGACGTAGAGCGCTTCGGCGCTGCCCGGCGCGGTGGTCACCAGCAGCTTGTTCCCGTACCAGGCCATGCCGGCGATCTGCGAGGTCAGGCCCCGGTAGGTGCGGCCGTCGACGCTCGGCACGGTCAGCAGGACCCAGGAGTACGAGGGGTGCGCGGGGTCGTTGTCGTCCACGACGGCGACCCTGGCCAGGCCCCGGGAGGCGGCCGGGCCGCTGGAGGCGCTGTGCGTCCAGCCGGCCAGGACGACCCGGTTGGCGCCCCACAGGCCGTCGTCGTCCGCGTCGGAGGAGGTCGTCACCGAGGCCGGGCGCCAGTCGTCGGTGAGGGTGTCGGTGGGGTCCCAGCAGTAGGCCTCGGTGGCCGCCGGGACGACCGGCAGCGAGTCCCGGTCCCCGGAGCCGCAGTCGGCCGCCGGGCGCAGGGCGTGGTCGGCGCCGGCCAGGACGTCGTCGACGCCGACCGTGCCGCCCATCGAGGCGGCGAGCCGGTCCAGCGAGCGGCGCGGCACCAGGTTCTCCTGGAGCTGGAGCCGCGCGGTGTCGGCGGCGGAGGTCAGCGGCTTCAGCGCGCCCGGGTCCTCGGCGACCGTGGCCTGCGAGGCGCTGACGATCGTGGCGGTCGCGGTGAGGGCCAGCGCGGCCCCGGCCAGGGCGGCGCGCAGTGCCGCGCCCCGCCTGCGCCGCCGGTGTCTGCCGCGATGCTTCATGTCTCCTCCCGAGGCGGACCAACTGCGCCCCATGGTCGTTACGTTGACCGAGGTGCAGTTGAGGGTGCCCGCACCGGGATGCTACGGCAGTCTGGGCGGCCGTACCGCGAAGACGCAGCAAATATACGGAAGATACGTCCCTCGATGTCCCTGATGCGCGGAACGGGGGCCGCACCCGGCCGCCGCCGGCCTCGGCGCGCCCGGCGTCAGGACCGGGGGCCGGGCCCTCTGTCCGCCGCCACCGCCGGGGCGTTGGAGCAGGGCAGCAGGTCGAGCGGGTCGGCCGGGAGCCGGACCTCGATCTCCGCGTCCTCCCGGAACCGGTAGGGCCGGTGTTCGAGCAGCGGCCCCAGGTAGCGCCGGATCCTGGACATCTCGGCGCGCACGGTCACCGTCCGCGAGGCGTCCCCGAACACGTCCTCGGCCAGCCCGGCCGCGCTGCGCCCGGTGCGCCGGACCGCCAGCAGGTACAGCAACTCGGCGTGCCGCGGGCTCAGTTCCTTCGACCAGGAGCAGGCGCCGCCGCCCACCGTCACCGAGGGCCGGCGCGGCCCGGCGAGGTCGAGCACCAGCCGTCCGCCCTCCGCCGGGGCGGGCTCGTCCACCGCGCGCAGCAGCCAGCCGCCGGCCAGCGGCTCCACCGAGCACAGCCCGAGCGCGGGCAGCCGGTGGCGGCCCGGCGAGAGGGACTTGGGCAGCGTGAGCCGCCGCGGGTACGGCATGCCGACGACCGCCGCCGTCCAGCCGCCCGCGTCCACCGCCACCGCCCGGCCGCCCAGCCCGGCCAGCATCGGCGCCGCGACGGCGCGCAGCCGCTCCAGCGCGTCCAGGTGCAGTTCCCGCAGCCGGGCCTCGGCCAGCTTGGCCACCGAGTCCACCAGGGCCAGGGTTGCCGGGTGCATGGTCTCCAGCGGACCGCTGACGTCGACCACGCCGAGCAGCGTGCCGTCCCGCGGATCGGTGATGGGGGCGCCGGAGCACGTCCAGGAGGTGAGCGAGCGGGCGAAGTGCTCGGCGGCGAAGACCTGGACGGGCCGCCGCACCACCGCGGGCGTGCCGACGCCGTTGGTGCCGACGACGTCTTCGCGCCAGTCGGCGCCGGGTGCGAAGCCGAGGCCGTCGGCCTTGCGCAGCACCGGTGAGGAACCCTCGCGCCACAGCACCCGGCCGTCGGCGTCGGCCACCACCATGATGTGCTGGGCCGCGTCCGCGACCGAAAGCAACCCCTCGCGCAGCACCGGCAGTACGTCCCGCAGCGGTGACCGCTCGCGCCTGCGCCGCACCTCGTCGGAGGACAGCAGCCCCGCACCGAAGTCGTGGTCGGGGTCGACGCCGCTGCGCAGCGTGCGCCCCCAGGACTGCTCGATCACCGGCCGGGGCGCGATCCGCCCACGCCGGCCGGCCAGCCGCGCCTCGCGCAGTTCGCTCAGTAACCGCGCCGCCTGTGCCGCGTCCACCGCGGCGAGTCGCGCCACGTCCATCGGCGGGTTCCCCACTGAGGTCCTCCCGGGCAGTCCTCGGAAAAGGCATGGATGTGCGTTGTCAAGCCGTCCGGGCGGCGGTTTCCGGTCCGACTGCGCGTCTCATACTGCCGTTCTCCAGGGCCGGAGGCACACGGTCCGCCCACAGTCACCGAGATGTTGCAACCCCTTGCAACCCTGGTGGACGGAACGGGAGTGGCCGAAAATTGAGCCGGCGCCTCGGCGTCGCCGGCCTGACATGGGCCGAAGAAGCGGGGGTGGTGCCGTGTCGGCGCAGCACCACCCTCGCGCCCCTCAGACCGGGACGCGCACCCGGGCCCGGTCCACCACCGCCGCGAGGTCCAGGCCGCGCGGCAGGGTGCCGAAGGACGCGCCCCCGTCGTCGGTCAGCCGGGACGCGCAGAAGGCGTCCGCCACCTCCGCGGGCGCGAAGCGGACCAGCAGGGAGCCCTGGAGGACCGTCGCCAGGCGTTCCACGAGGCGCCTGGCCCGTGCCTCCATGCCTTCCAGGTCGGCCAGTTCGGAGAAGAGGTCCTTGACCGCGCGGTCCAGGCGGTGGTCGGCGCCGTGGGCGCGGCCGATCTCCTCAAGGTAGGCGTCCAGTGCTTGCGGCTCGCGCCGCAGCGCCCGCAGCGCGTCCAGCGCCTGGATGTTCCCCGCGCCCTCCCAGAGCGAGTTCAGCGGTGACTCGCGCACCAGGCGGGGCAGTCCCGACTCCGTCACGTACCCGTTGCCGCCCAGGCACTCGGCGGCCTCCACGGCGACCGGCGCGCAGCGCTTGGTCACCCAGTACTTGGCGGCCGGCAACGCCAGCCGCAGCAGGGCCCGTTCGGCCTCGCCGCCGTCGTCGTGGGCGGCGGCGAGGCGGAGCCCGAGCGCCGTCGCGGCCTCCGACTCGACCGCCAGGTCGGCCAGCACGTTGCGCATCAGCGGCTTGTCGGCCAGCTTCCCGCCGAACGCCTCGCGGTGGGAGCAGTGGTGCACGGCCTGGGCAACCGCCTGACGCATCAGCCCCGCCGAGCCCAGCACGCAGTCCAGCCGGGTCGCGGCGACCATCCCGATAATGGTCCGCACCCCCCGGCCCTCCTCGCCCACCCGCCGTGCCCAGGTGCCGTCGAACTCCACCTCGGCGGAGGCGTTGGACCGGTTGCCGAGCTTGTCCTTGAGACGCTGGAGGAGGAAGACGTTGCGGGTGCCGTCCGGCAGGACGCGCGGCACCAGGAAGCAGGTCGGTCCGCCCGGTGCCTGGGCCAGCACCAGGAAGCCGTCCGACATGGGTGCCGAGCAGAACCACTTGTGCCCGGTGAGGGCGTAGGTCCCGGGCTCGGCGAGCGGGACGGCGGCGGTGGTGTTGGCGCGGACGTCGCTGCCGCCCTGCTTCTCCGTCATGGCCATGCCGAACAGGGCGCCGGCCTTCCCGGCGGCGGGCCGCAGCCCGCGGTCGTAGATCATGGAGGTCAGCAGCGGCTCCCACACGGCGGCCAGCTCCGGGTCGGTGCGCAGGGCGGGCACCGCCGCGTTCGTCATCGACAGCGGGCAGCAGTTCCCGGCCTCGGCCTGGGTCCACACCAGGAAGGCGGCCGCCCGCCGGACGTGCCCGCCGGGCCGTACCCAGCCGGTGGTCAGCCCCGCGCCGACGCCCTTGCCGAGCAGCCGGTGCCAGGCGGGATGGAACTCCACCTCGTCGATCCGGTTCCCGTAGCGGTCGTGGGAGCGCAGCCGCGGCGGGTTCTCGTCGGCCTGCGCCGCCCACTCCTGCACCTGCGCCGAACCGGCCGAGACACCGATCGTGGACAGCTCGGCCCGTACCTCCTCCAGCAGCTCCGGGGCGGTGTGCCGGGCGACGGCCTCGACCAGGGCGTGGTCGGCGGCGAAGAGGTCGTAGCCCACCAGCGGCGGCGGCTGATTGGTCACGGTGTGCGTGGTCGTGCCTGCCATGTCTGCGAACCTACCCGGGACGGAGGCGGTGGTCTCCAGCGTGACACAGGGGTACCCCAGGTCGCCGGGCACGATCCCACCGGGTCCGGAAGATCCCTCCGGGACCCCGGAAGATGAGTACAGCCCCGGACGGCGGATACCTTTAGGGCGTGCAGCCAGCAAGCGATACCCCCGAGCGGCCCTCCGGCCGGCTCCACCGGGCCAGGGCCCTCTACCGGAACGTCTCCAAGCGCCGGACGGCTTGGCTGCTGCTCAAGGACACCGTCAATTCCTGCATGGAGTACCGCATCCTCGGCCTCGCCGCCGAGGCCGCCTTCTTCACCCTGCTGTCGGTGCCGCCGCTGCTGCTCAGCCTCATCGGCCTGCTCGGCTACGTCGACGACTGGACCGGTGCGGACACCATCGCGAGCCTGGAGGCCAACCTCCTGGACGCCTCCCGGACCGTCCTGTCCGACAAGGGCGTCAGGGAGATCGCCGAGCCGATCCTGCACGACGTGATGCAAGGCGGACGCCCCGACGTGATCTCCATCGGCTTCCTGTTCGCCCTGTGGTCGGGCTCCCGCGCGGTGAACGTCTTCATCGACACGATCACCGTGATGTACGGCCTCGACGGCGTCCGGGGCATCGTGAAGACGCGGGTGGTGTCCTTCCTGCTCTTCATCGCTGCCCTGCTGATCGGCTCGGTGGCGCTGCCGCTGATGGTGGCCGGACCCGACGCGGTGGTCCGGATCGTGCCGTGGTCGGAGACGGTCGTCCAGGTCCTGTACTGGCCGGTCGTGATCGTCCTGTCCATCGTCTTCCTGACCACGCTGTACCACGTCTCCGTGCCGGTCCGCTCGCCGTGGATCGAGGACGTGCCGGGCGCCCTGGTGGCCCTCGCCATGTGGGTCCTCGGCAGTTTCCTGCTGCGCATCTACCTGACCCACACCATCGAGGGCGCGACGATCTACGGCTCGCTCGCCGCGTCCGTCGCCGTGCTCCTGTGGATCGGTGTGTCCGCCTTCGCCGTGCTGGTCGGCGCGGCGGTGAACGCCGCCATCGACCGCGTCTGGCCGGCCGCCGCCACCGCCGCGGCGCGCGCCGCCAACGAGCGGCTGCGCGAGGTGCAGGTCGCCGAGTACGTGGCCCGCGCCACCGCGGCCCGCGAGGCGGACCCGGGAGACCCGGACGACCCCGACATGCCGTCGGAGTTCCCCGAGCGCTGGTCCCGGTTCCTGCCGCCGGAGGACGTCACGGCACGGCTGCGCACGCACGTGAAGAGCAGCCATCCGCCGCGCAAGCCGGAGGCGTGAGCAAAGGCCCGGACGCGCACGCCGCCACGGCCGGGACGGGCCGCGTCTAGGCTGGCGTGCGTGTACGAGGAACGGGCGTCCCGGGTCGCCGGTGCCGTCGTCTGGGTGAAGACCCCCGGTGCGGACGGGGACGGGCGGGTGCTGCCCGACGGATGCATGGACCTGCTGTGGCACGAGGGGCGGCTGCTGGTCGCCGGGCCCGACACCCGCGCGTACCTCACCGCGGGCGCCGGGGGGACGTGGGTGGGCCTGCGCTTCTACCCGGGTGCCGCGCCCGCCGTCCTCGGCGTCCCGGCGCACGAACTGCTCGACCGGCGGGTGGACCTGGCCGACCTCTGGCCGTCCGCGACGGTACGGCGGCTGCGCGCCCGGACCGCGGCCGCCGCCGATCCCGCCGCCGCGCTGGAGCGGATCGCCCTGGAACGGGAGGCACCGGCCGACCCGTCCCTCAGGCGGCTCGTCGAAGCCCTGGACGAGGGCAGGCCCGTGGCCGCTGTGGCCGACGAACTCGGCCTGGGGGCGCGCCAGTTGCTGCGGCGCAGCCGTGCGGCGTTCGGCTACGGGCCCAAGACGCTGGCCCGGGTGCTCCGGATGCAGCGCGCCCTCGCGCTCGCCCGGAACGGGGTGCCGCTCGCCGAGACCGCCGTGCGGGCCGGCTACGCGGACCAGCCGCACCTCTCCCGTGAGGTGCGGGAACTGGCCGGGCTGCCGCTGACCGGACTACTCGGCGGGTAGCGGCGCGAACAGGTCGACGCCGTTGCCGTCGGGGTCGTGCACGGTGGCGTACCGCTGGCCCCAGAAGGCGTCCCACGGCTTGAGTTCGCCGTGGTACCCGGCGTCCGTCAGTTCCGCGTAGACGGCGTCGACCTCGGCGGGCGAGCCGCAGCGGAAGGCGAGCCCGGCCCGGCCGCCGCCCGCCGGCGCGCGCCAGGCCGGGTGGAAGGAGCGGACCGTCGCCTCGGTGTCCAGGGCGAGGACCAGCCCGCCGGGCAGCTCGGCCTCGACGTGCGGCTGTTCCTCGGCGCCGGGCGGGAATTCCAGGCCCAGCCGGCGGTAGAAGGCGAGGGACGCGGTCAGGTCGGAGACGACCAGGCCGATGACGGCGAATCGTGGAGTCATGACGTCACCGTAGGCGGCGGTCCGGGCGGCGGTCTTGAAGGAATCGGACACTCAGCGGAAGGTCACCGCACCTCGCGGGGTGTCGACGGTGAAGCAGAGACCCACCGGCCCCTCGGCCAGGTCCAGGTCGGTGCCGAGGGCCCTCAGCAGCGGGCGGACCGCGGCGGGGTCGGGGACGGTCGCGGACACCGCGAGCAGCGGGGTGACCGGCAGTCCGGAGGCCGCGGGGTGGAGAGAGGAACCCCAGTCGATCAGGAACGGCACCAGGCCCGAGGGATGCGCGGTGGCGCTGTCGGTCAGCCGCCACGACAGGAGGGTGCCGTCGGGGCGCCTGCGGCTCATCGGGTGCGGGGTGCCGGGGTCGTAGCCCAGGGCCCGCGCGTCCGCGACCGCCTCGTCCAGGTCCGGCGGGCTGATCGCCCAGGTCACCGTGCGGGCGGCGGTGAGACCGTCGACGCCGAACGGGCGGGCGCCGGGTGGCACGGACCGGTCCGGGTCCGGCCCGATGATCTCCAGATAGCCGGAACTGCCCAGGGACACCAGGTGGTTGCGGGTGCCGAGGTCCGGGTGGGCGCCGCCGGGCGCAGGCGTCACGCCGGTCCGCCGGGCGAAGTCGGCGACGGTGGCGGCGAGATCGGGCGTCGCCAGCACCAGATGGTCGAGGAGGGGCGGAACGGAATCCACCGTGCGAGGCTAGGCACGGCCGCCGAAGCGGGCAAGCGGGCGGGTGGCCGGAAAACCCCATGTCCGGGGAACACCCGTGCGGCACGATGGGCGCATGATCCGTGCCGTGCGCGTCCTGCCGCCCCTGCTTCTCGCCGCCGCCCTGCTCACCGGCTGCGGTACCGAGAAGGCGGACCCCGGCGCCGCCAAGCCCGCCGACCCGGCCGAACTCGCCTCGAAGGCGAAGGCGTTGGGCATGAACCCGGACCTGGTCTACGTCACCGAGGCGCCCGGCTTCACGCTCGCCCAGCAGTCCGTGGGCCTGCAGGGCGACGACGGTTTCTCCGCCTCGTACGCGGACGACACCGGCGCTGTCATCCACCTCTACACCGACCACCTGCGCTACGCCGGGCAGCACCCGTACGAGGCGAAGGAGAAGGACTGCGTGGTGTGGCTCGAAGGCGAGGGCGGGGTCTCGGGCGCCGTGCTGGCCAAGGCCGTCCGCGCGATCCACCGGCCCACCGCCGGCGAGCTGGACACCCTGCTGCCCACGCCCGACCCGGCCTTCACCGACGACCAGCCGGTGCAGCGCGGCGACCTGTCGCCCGCCGGCGACGGCGTCCCCGACAACAGCGTGCCGACGCCCGGTCTTTGAACCGCCGGCCGCCATCGGCGACCATGCGGCCATGGCTCCTCGACTGCTCCTGCACACCCGTACCACCGGCTACCGCCACGACTCCATCCCCGACGCCGTCGCCGCGGTACGGGAGTTCGCCGACTTCGACGTCGACGCCACCGAGGACCCGGCCGCGCTGGAACAGCCGCTGGACCGGTACGCGGCCGTCGTCTTCCTCTCCACCAGCGGCGAGATCCTGACCCCGCGGGGCCGCGCCCGGCTGGCCGCCCACGTCGAGGCCGGCGGCGGTTTCGCGGGCGTGCACGCGGCGGCCTGCACCGAGGACGACTGGCCGTACTACGGCGAACTCCTCGGCGCCCGCTTCGAGCGCCACCCGGCGTACCAGCCGGGCCGGGTGCTCGTCGAGGACCCCGGCCATCCCTCGACCCGGCGGCTGCCGTCCGTGTGGGACTTCACCGACGAGTGGTACGACTTCCGGGACAGTCCGCGCGGCCGGGTGCGGGTGCTGCTGCGCGCCGACGAGTCGTCGTACGAGGGCGGGGGCATGGGGGAGGACCACCCGCTGGCCTGGTGCCGTGAGCAGGGGGCCGGACGGGTGTTCTTCACGGCACTCGGTCACGCCCCCGAGGCCTACCGGGATCCCGTCTTCCTGGCCCATCTGCACGGGGGTCTGGCCTGGGCCGCTCGGCTCGCCAAGTGACGTTTCTCCGGTGAACCCGATCCGCCGTTGGGGTGAGTAAAGCTCGCGCATGTAGTTGGTCACATGCGTATCTAGAGATGCTTTTGTCTTGGCAAAGGGCTGTCGAGACGCGGAGGTCACCGAACCGCCGCGCCACCCACCCACACGAGGAGCCGGACCTTGACTTACGGGAAGAAGCTGCGCGAGCAGATCGCCGGGCCGGGAACCACCCCGCTGATCGGCGTGTACGACATGTACTCGGCGTCGATCGCGGCCAAGCACTACGACGGGATGTTCGTGTCCGGCTTCGGCTTCGCCGCGTCGTACTACGGCCTGCCGGACATCGGATTCATCGCCTGGCCCGACATGGTGGCCTTCGTCCAGCGGCTGCGGGGCGCGTTCCCGCACCACCACCTCCTCGTCGACATCGACGACGGCTACGTCGACCCCGAGGTCGCCTGCCACGTGGTGGAGGGGCTGGAACGGATCGGTGCCTCCGGAGTGATCCTGGAGGACCAGAAGCGGCCGCGCCGCTGCGGCCACGCCGACGGCAAGCAGGTGCTGCCCCTGGAGGAGTACCTGGACAAGCTGGAGAAGGTCCTGGAGACCCGCAAGGACCTGCTCGTCGTGGCCCGTACGGACGCCACCGACGAGCACGACATCCTGCACCGCGCGGAGCGGCTGGCCGCCACCGCCGCCGACGTGATCCTCGTCGACGGAGTCCGCAGCGAGGAGTGGATCCGCCGGATCCGCACGGTGGTCGGCGACAAGCCGCTGCTCTTCAACCAGATCGGCGGCGGCAAGTCGCCCCGGCTCTCGCTCTCCGAACTGGACGAACTCGGGGTCGACGTCGCCATCTACTCCACCCCCTGCCTGTTCGCCGCGCACGAGGCCATGGAGAGCGCGCTCGGCGAACTCAAGGCCGCGGACGGCCGGCTGCCCGAGGTGGACGCGGCCGGCGGCGTCGGGGTCCGGGCCTCCACCTCCCTGCTGGAACGCAACATCGCGCGGGAACGGCTCGACGGGCCCGTGCCGGAGGGTGTGGGCGTGTGACGCGGTTGCCGAAGGCGATGGCGGTCGCGGCGGCGCTGCTCGGCGCGGCCGTGGCCCCCGCGTACGCGTCCGACAGCCTGATCACGGTGATCGACAACTCGCACGCCGACTCCATCCTGGAGGTGGACCGGACGGCGAACCTCCAGGCCGGGAAGGGCACCGCGGGCAGCGACCACGACGGGAGCGCCGTCGACGCCATCCAGGCGATGCGCGGTGAGCCGGTCCGGGCCGACGACTGAGGATCCGTGGGCGAGCGGGCGGCCGGACACCTGTCCGGCCGCCCGCCGCGTCCGGCGGGACCCGGTCCCCGGCCGGGGCGCCGAAGCGCGGGTGGGTTCAGCCGGGAGCGGGCGGGCAGCCTGGGGGTACGCCGAGTAGCCGCGTGTGACCGGCCCGCCGCCGTGTGCGGCGGAATACTGGAACCGGATGCGGTGCCGTGGTGCCACCGACGGACCGGCGCGTGGCGGGAGGAGCGGGTGGGCGGATGACGGCGGACCGGACGGACCCTGTGGCCGGCACCCCGTACGGGGCGGTCCGCGGCAGGTGGGAAGACGGGGTCGCGGTGTTCCGCGGCATCCCCTACGCCGCGCCGCCCTTCGGCCCGCACCGGTTCCGTCCGCCCGTGCCGCCCGAACCCTGGGAGGGCGTCAGGGACGCCGGCGCCTTCGGGCCCACCGCGCCGAAACCGCCGTACTCCGAGGCGTTCGCGGAGTACCTGTCCGACCCGGTGATCCCCGGCGACGACTGCCTCAACCTCAACGTGTGGACCCCGGAGCCGGGCCCCGGCGCCCGGCTCCCCGTCCTGGTCTGGCTGCACGGCGGCGCCCTGACCAGAGGATCGTCCGCCGTGCCCGTGTACGACGGGCACGCCTTCGCCCGCGACGGCGTGGTCTTCGTCTCCGTCAACTACCGCCTGGGCGTGGAAGGGTACGGCCTGTTCCCCGACACCCCGCACAACCCCGGCCTGCGCGACCAGCTCGCCGCGCTGCGCTGGGTGCACGAGACCGTCGCCGGGTTCGGCGGCGACCCGGACCGCGTCACCCTGTGCGGCCAGTCCGCCGGGGCCATCAGCGCCGGTGCCCTGCTCGCCGCGCCCCAGGCCCATGGGCTGATCCGCCGGGCCGTGCTGCAGAGCGGCCCGCCGGAGGCCGCGGAGCGCGACAAGGTCCGCCGGATGGTCCGCCGGATGGCCAACCGCCTGCGGATCCCCGCCACCGCCCAGGCCTTCGCCGAGGCCGACCGGGAACTGCTGCTGCGCACCCAGGCCGAGGTCGGCCGGCTGAGCAGCCCGGTCCTGGGCGGCCCCGCCTTCGGGATCGTCGTCGACGGCGACCTCGTCCCGCGCGACCCGCTCCAGGCCCTCCTCGACGGCGAGGCGGCCACCGGCGTCGACCTCCTCATGGGCTGGACCCGCGACGAGTACCTGCTCTGGCTGGTCCCCGGCGGCCTGCTCGACCACGTCGACCGGCTCGGCCCGGTCGCCCTCGCCGGCGCCAGGGCCCGCTGCCACGCCGGTCACGAGGTGCCCCGCGGCTACCGCGCCCTGCACCCCGAGGCCGGCACCGCCGAGACCGTCGGCCAGATGGTCACCGACCACCTGCTGCGCCGTCCGCTGCACCGGCTGGCCGAGTCCCGGCCGGGCTCGTCGTACCTCTACGAGTTCGCCTGGCCCTCCCGGAGGCCCCGGCTCGGCGCCTGCCACGCCCTGGAAGTGGGCTTCGTCTTCGACACCGGGGACGGGCCCGACGCGGCCCGGCTGGCCGGCGAGGGCGCCCCGCAGGCGCTTGCCGACGAGATGCACGGCGCCTGGGTCCGCTTCGCCGCCACCGGCGATCCCGGCTGGCGGTCCTGGGACGACAGCCACCCGGTCCGCGTCCTCGGCGACGGCCCACCCCGCACGGTGTCCGGCCCCCGGGACCGTGAGTTCGCCCTGTGGACACGCCACCCAGCGCCGCAGCCGGAACCGCCCGCCGAACCGGCCACGGCCGTACGCCGACTGCGCCGCTCGGTGGCCGCCGTACGCCGCCACTGATCCCCGCCCGCACCTCGGCCCCCGCCACCTCGGGCCCGACCGGGCAGCAGCTCCCGGGCGTCCGGGCTTCGCGGTGGTCAGGTGTGTCGCACGCCGTCCGCGCGATCCGGGCGATCGCCTCGGGCCCGACCGGGCGGCAGCAGTCCTGGGCAGTCGGACAGTCGGACAGTCGGTCAGCCCGGCCCGCGCCGCCGTGCGATCCGGCTCCGCCGTGAACGCCGGCCGCCCCGGTGGCCGTTCGCGGCGCTCAGGTGTGTCTCACACCGTTCGGGCGATCCGGGTGATCGCCTCCTGGCCGACCCGGCAGCAGCCCCCGATCAGCCGGGCCCCGGCCGCCTGCCACCGGGCGACCTGTTCCGCCGTGAACGTCGGCCGTCCCGTCCAGGAACGGGCCCGCGCGTCCCACACCTCACCGCTGTTCGGATAGACGACCACCGGCTTCCCGGTCACCCGCGCCGCGACCTCCACCGCGTGGTCCGCGTCCTCGGGGGCACAGCAGTTCACGCCGACCGCGATCACCTCGTCCACGTCGGCGGCCAGGGCGAACGCCTCCGCCAGCGGCTGCCCCGCCCGGGTCCGCCCGTCCGCCACGCTGTACGACAGCCAGGCCGGCACGCCCAGGCCCCGCACGGCCCGCAGCAGCGCCGCCGCCTCCTCCGCGTCCGGCACGGTCTCCAGCGCCAGCACGTCCGGCCCGGCCGCCGCCAGCACCTCAAGGCGCGGCCGGTGGAAACGTTCCAGCTCCGCGACGCTCAGCCCGTACCGGCCCCGGTACTCCGAGCCGTCCGCGAGCATCGCCCCGTACGGCCCGGCCGACGCGGCCACCCACAGCGGCCGTCCGATCCCCGCCGCGCGGGCCCGCCGGACCGCGTCCCGGCCCAGGTCCACACTGAGCGCGAGCAGCCGGGCGGCCTCCGCCCGGTCGATCCCGCGCTCGGCGAAGCCCTCGAACGTGGCCTGGTAGCTGGCGGTGATCGCGACGTCCGCGCCCGCCTCGAAGTAGGCGAGGTGCGCGTCGGCGATCGCGTCGGGCCGGTCGGCCAGCAGCCGGGCCGACCACAGCGCGTCGCTCAGATCGTGTCCGGCGGCGGCCAGCTGGTTGGACAGGCCGCCGTCGAGCACGATCGTCCCGGCGGCGAGGGCACCGGCGAGGCCGGGGGAGTTGTCGCTGGTCATGTCCCCGACGCTAGTCGAAACGGTCGCGCGTGACGGGCCGTGTCCGGGTCCTGGTCCGGATCACCACGGCAGGGCCGGACAGGCGACGGCCGGTTCGGGCGGCCGCTCCGGCAGGCGCCCGGCTCCCGCGGCGTCCGGCGCGGGCCCGCGGGCCGGGGGCGGCGCCAGGTCCTGTTCGGACCAGACGACCTTGCCGCCGGCCTCCGGCCGGGCGTCCCAGCGGCGCGACAGCCGGTCGACGAGGAACAGCCCGCGGCCGTTCTCGTCGGTGGTGCGCGCGGTGTGCGCACGCGGAAGGCAGTCGTTGGAGTCGAACACCTCGCAGGTCAGGACCTGGTGCCGGATCAGCCGCAGCCCGATCGGGCCGCTGCTGTGGCGGACGGCGTTGGTGACCAGTTCGCTGACGATCAGTTCCGTGGAGTCCTCCAGGCCGCCCAGGCCCCATTCGGCCAGCCGTCCGGCGGTCAGCCGGCGCGCGCTGCGGACGGCGGTCCGGTCACCCGGCAGCGTCCAGGAGGCGACCTGGGCGGGACCGAGCGAACGGGTGCGGACCAGCAGCAGGGTGACGTCGTCGGACGGTGCCGGTCCTGGGACGGTCTCCATCACGCGGCTGCACAGCTCCTCCAGCGAGAGCCCCGGCTCGGTCAGGGCCGCGCCCAGGCGGTCCATGCCCGCCTCGATGTCGTGGTCGCGGGTCTCGACCAGACCGTCGGTGTACAGGGCCAGCAGGCTTCCCTCGGGCAGCTCGAACTCCACGGCCTCGAAGGGGGTGCCCAGTCCGACGCCGAGCGGGGTCCCGGTGGGCAGGTCGGGGAAGGTGACCCGGCCCCGCGGGTCGACGATCGCGGGCGGCGGGTGCCCGGCCCCGGCCATGGCGCACGTGCGGGTGGCCGGGTCGTAGACCGCGTACAGGCAGGTCGCGCCGGTCACGGCGGTCAGCTGGTCCCGGCGGTCGGCGACCCCGTCGCTCAGCCGTTCCAGGGTGGCGTCGAGACGGGTCAGCAGTTCGTCGGGCGGCAGCTCCATCTCGGCGAGCATGTGCACGGCGGTGCGCAGCCGGCCCATGGCCGCGGTGGCGTTGATGCCGTGGCCGACGACGTCGCCGACGACGAGGGCGACCCGGGCGCCGGACAGCGGGATCACGTCGAACCAGTCGCCTCCCACACCGATGTCCAGGTCGGCGGGGAGGTAGCGCGAGGCCGCGTCGACCGCCGTGCCGCCCCGCAGGCGGTGCGGGAGCAGGTTGCACTGGAGGGCGAGGGCCGTGGCGTGCTCGCGGGCGTACAGACGGGCGTTGTCCAGGGACAGCGCGGCGCGGCTGACGAGCTGCTCGGCGAGGAGCAGGTCGTCCTCCTGGAAGGGCGCCGGGTCCTCGGTGCGCAGGAAGGACGCCACGCCCAGCAGGACGCCGCGCGCGCGGATCGGGACGACCATCAGCGAGTGCATGCCGTGCTCGCGGATCTTCCGTGCCCGTTCCGGGTCCTGGGCGGTCCAGGTGCCCGCGGAGAGGTCCAGCACCGGCTCCAGGTGGGACCTCCCGGTGCGCAGGACGTCGACGAAGGGCGCGACGGGCGGCACCGGGACCGGCTCGCCGAGCCGCCACGGGGACTCCGGGGCTCCGTGCCGGACCGAGGCCAGCCCGGCCCGCCGGAAGACGGGCAGCCGCTCGCCGGTCGGGCCGATGTGGACCGCGGCGCCCTCCCCGGTCGTCACCGAGTGCTCCAGGTCGACGGCGGCGTAGTCGGCGAACAGCGGCACGGCGAGGTCGGCCAGTTCCTGGCTGGTCCGCGTGACGTCGAGCGTGCCGCCCAGGCGCGTTCCGGCCTCGCTGAGGATGGCGAGCCGCTCCTGCGCCCGCCGGCTCTCGGTGACGTCGACGCTGATGGCGCACACCCCGAGCGCCTCGCCGTCGGCACCCTGGAGGCAGAAGAGCGAGGCCGTGAGGATGTGCTCCCGGCGCGGACCGGTCGGCAGCCGCCCGCGGATCTCGTGGACGGTGGGCGTGCCGGTGCGCAGGGTCCGGCGCAGCGCCGCCTCGAACGCCTCGGCCTTGGCGGCGGGCAGCGACTCGGCGGTCCGGCGTCCGAGCCGCTGGTCGCGCGGGATGCCGTCGTGGCTCTCCATCGTGTCGTTCACCCAGGTGCAGCGCAGCTGCGGGTCGCGGACGACGATGCCGATCGGCGCGCGGGTCAGCAGCGACTCCCGCACCGATCCGTTCGTCGTCTCGCGGGAGAGGGTGCGCACGTCGGTCACGGACACCAGCCACCGGACGGTCTCGTCCCGGCCCGACAGCATGGAGATCCGCAGGCTGACGGTGAGCAGCCGGCCGTTCCGGTGGCGTACCGCCGTGGTGCCCGACCAGCCCTTGCGGGCGCGGCAGCGTTCGACGAACGCGGAGATCGTCGGCGCCTTCGCGAAGGACGGCACCACCAGTGCCGCGGACCGGCCCACCACGTCCCCGGCGGGGTAGCCGACGAGCCGCTCGGCGGCCTGCGTCCAGCCGAGGACCGTGCCCTGCTCGTCGACCATCGCGATGGCCGAGTCGGATGTCTCGTGGGTGTGCTGAGTGCTGCGCATCGAGCTCTAGTCCCTAGGCGAAGGGGGCGGAGGCGCACTGGGTGCCTGGTCTCCGGCCCCGGATCGGACGCAGATGCGGACGCCGTTCTGGTGCCGTTTGCGATGTTCGGTCACTAGACAGGCTCGATCTCCCGTATGTGACAGAACGTCCGAGCGGGGACGGTCGAGGGGACGCGCGCCGCCGGGGAGCCGGCCGGGTGCCGGCGGCGAAAAGGGCCCGGGGCGTGCGTCGCCGGTGCAATTCCGGCGGGCTCGCCCGGCAACCTCATCGCGCTTCTGGCCAACGGGCCCGGCGTCAATCATCCTGAGGTGATCCGCTCGGCGTCGCCGCCGCGGACATTCCGCCGGCCGGCCACCGGACGGGCGGACAGAGCCCCTGGGGCGTCCCGACCGGAACCGGGGCGCCCCAGGTCCGTGCGGCGCGCGGTCCGGTACGCGGTCCGGTACGAGCGAGAGAGGGCACCGATGCGACTGCCTCCCGAGGACCGCGGTCCCAGCCCGCGCACCGGATACACCCGCGCCCACTGGGAGGCGGCGGCCGACGCCCTGCTGGCCGCCGTGGAGCCCCACGCCACCCCGGACCGCGCCCTCTACCACCTGCCCGGCGACCGGCAGAGCTGGTCGGGACGGCTCTCCGACGGACTGGAGGGCTACGCCCGCACCCTGCTCCTCGCCGCCTTCCGCGGCGACGAGACGGTGCTCCAGCGGTACGCGGACGGTCTTGCGGCCGGTGTGTCGGGAGTGTGGCCGCGCGTCGAGGACCGGAGCCAGCCGCTGGTCGAGGCCGCCTCCGTCGCCCTCGCCCTGCGGCTGACCCGCCCGCTGCTGTGGGACCGCCTCGACGACGGGGTGCGGCAGCGTGCCGCGGCCTGGCTCACCGACGCGCTCACCGCCGAACCCTGGCCCTCCAACTGGGAGTTGTTCCCGGTGACGGTCGGCGGGTTCCTCGCCGAGGTCGGCCATGAGCCGGAGGCCGCGCACCGGGCGGTCGACCGCGGCCTGGCCCGCATCGAGGAGTGGTACGCCGGAGACGGCTGGTACACCGACGGCGACGGCCGCAAGTACGACTACTACAACGGCTGGGCGTTGCACCTCTACCCGGTGCTGCACGCCTGGCTGGCCGGCGACGAGAAGCTGCTCGACCTGTACGGCGGCCGTCTGGAACGCCATCTCGCCGACTACGCGCGGCTGTTCGGCGGGGACGGTGCGCCGCTGCACCAGGGCCGTTCGCTGACCTACCGTTTCGCGAGCGCGGCTCCGCTCTGGCTGGGCGCGCTCGTCGGACGCACGCCCCTGCCGCCCGGCGAGACCCGGCGGCTGGCCTCCGGCGCGCTGCGGTACTTCCTGGACCGGGGAGCCGTGGACGGACGGGGGCTGCTGACCCTCGGCTGGCACGGCCCCGATCCCGCGGTCCTCCAGGGCTATTCGGGGCCCGCCTCGCCGTACTGGGCGAGCAAGGGCTTCCTCGGGCTGCTCCTTCCCGCGGAGCACGAGGTGTGGACGGCGACGGAGGAACCCGGCCCGGCCGAGCGCGCCGACGCGGTCACGCCGATCGCGCCCGCCAACTGGCTCGTGCAGTCGACGCGTTCGGACGGCGTGGTGCGCCTGCACAACCACGGCAGCGAGGACGTGCGCTGGGACCCGTACTACACCCGGCTCGGCTACTCGACCGTGACCCGGCCCGCCGCGTCGTACGACAACAGCGTGTTCCTGGACGGCGATCCGAGCCGTACGGACATCGTGCCGCTGGGCGTCGGACCGGGCTGGGCCGCCTCCCGGCACACCGCCGCCTCGGGCGCCCGCGTGACGAGTGCGGTGCTGGTGCGCGGTGCCGTGGAGGTGCGGGCCTTCCGGGTGGAAGGGGCGGCGCCGGGGACGCCGGTGCGGGTGACCGGCTGGGCCGCGGAGGACGGGCTCCGGGCCGAACTGCTGCCCGCCGTCGGCCTCGACGAGGCGCTGAGCGGGGTCACGGCGGAGCGGGCGGCCCTGTTCGTCGCGGTGAGCCGGCTCACCGGGACGGCGGACGCCGAACCGCTCGCGGAGGCGGTGACCGTGACCGCGCACGGGGACCGGGACCTCACGGTCGTGTGGAGCGGCGGCCCCGGACTGCGGGTGCGCTGGCGGGAGTCCGCGGTGGAAGTGGAGCCCGCCGCGCGGGCATGAGCCGCGACCGGCGGGGACGCGGACGGGCGGGGAGGGGAACCCGGCGCCCGCACCGGCGGAATCCGTGCGCCCGCGCCGCCGCCGGAAATCGCCTGGCACCCCAAAACTAGGGCCCCTAGGATGAAAGCTAGGATTCCTAGGGAGGTGGCACATGGTCCGTGCCGGGATCACGGTCGACCGGCTGGTCGCGGCGGCGGCGGAACTCGCCGACGAGGCCGGGTTCGAGCAGGTCACGCTGTCCGCGCTGGCCCGCGGGTTCGGCGTCAAGGACGCGAGCCTGTACGCGCACGTCAAGAGCCTCCAGGACCTGCGGCACCGGGTCGCCCGGCTCGCGGGCGGCGAGATGATCGACCTGATCGGCGCGGCCGTCGCCGGACGCTCGGGCAAGGACGCCCTCGCCGCCTACGCCGGCGCCTACCGCGCCTACGCCCTCGCCCACCCCGGCCGGTACGCGGCCACCCAGATCCGCGTCGACCCCGCCCTGGCCGACCCGGCCGACCCGGCGATGCGCCGCACCGTCGAGATCACCTACGGCATGCTGCGCGGCTACGGCCTGGTCGAACCCGACGCCACCGACGCCGTCCGCCTGCTGCGCGCCACCTTCCACGGCTACTGCGCCCTGGAGGCGGGCGGCGGCTTCAACGCCCCGCGGGACGTCCGCGCGTCCTGGGACCGGGCGATCGACGCCCTGCACATCGCCCTTGAACACTGGCCGCACGAGGAGACCGCCCGCCATGCATGAACCCCACTACGACGTCACCGGCAGCGGACCCGCGCTGCTCCTCCTCCCCGGCGGCGCCGGCCACCCCATGGGCCTGGACCCGCTGACCGGCCACCTGGCACCGCACTTCACCGTCGTGACGTACGACCCGCTGGGCCTCGCCCACGGACACCTCGGCGAACCGGTCGCCGACCAGCGGGTGGCGGACTGGAGCGAGGGCGCCCGGCGGGCGCTGGCGAAGGCGGCGGGCGAGGACGAACCGGCGTACGTCCTCGGGACCAGCTCCGGCGCCGTCGCCGCCCTCGACCTGCTGGCCCGCCACCCCGCACGGTGCGCGGGCGTGATCGCCCACGAGCCGCCGTGCGTCACGCTGCTGCCCGACGGCGCGGCCGAGCGGGCCGGACTGATCGAGCAGGCGGAGCGCGGCCGCCCGGCCGACGGCGGAGCGACGCCGTTCGGCGTCTTCCTCGACCACGTCCTGCGCCCGTTCACCGCCTACCGGCCGGACACCGGCCTGCCCCGCCTCACGGTGGCCGCCGGAACCGACTCCCGCGGCCGGCTCCTGCATGCCACCGCGGAGGCCGTCGCCCGGCACACCGGCGGCGCCTTCGCCGAGTTCCCCGGCGGACACCTGGGCACCCTGGAGCATCCGGCGGCCTTCGCGGACCGGGTCAGGGAGATCCTGCTCGGCTGACGGCCCGGCCGCCCGGTCACCGTGAGCCCGACGCGGTGCGGCCCGTGCGCACCCCGTTGCGCTGTCCCACCGACCGCAGCGTGCCCTCCAGCGCGAAGGTGGCCGCGCCCAGGCAGACCGGGTCGCTGGGGATGGGGGAGAGGACGATCTCGGTGGTGGCGAACGGCCGTGCGAGCGCGTGGAGCCGGACGGCCTCGCGGACCTCCTCCAGCAGCGGCCCGCCGAGCCTGCGGGCCACCCAGCTGCTGAGCACGACCAGTTCGGGGTTGAGCAGGTTGACCAGGTTGGCGACCCCGGCGCCGATGTACCGGGCCGTGTCCCGTACCACCCGGACCGCGACCGGGTCGCCGTCCGCCACGCCCCGGGCCAGCGCCTCGATCGTCGCGGTCTGGTCGTCGGGACGCAGCAGCGGGCTGTCCGGGCAGACCTCGCGCAGGTTCAGCATGATGCCGGGCGCGCCGACGTAGGTCTCCACGCAGCCGCGGTTGCCGCAGTGGCACGGCCGCCCGTCCAGGACGAGCGTGGTGTGCCCCCACTCGCCCGCGCTGTTGCTGACGCCCCGGTGCAGTCCGCCGCCGAGCGCGAGCCCGGCGCCCACCCCGGTGCCCAGGTTCACCACCACCGCGTCCCCGCGCCCGCGCGCCGCCCCGAACCACTGCTCGGCCACCGCGCAGGCGCGCAGCGGGTTGTCCAGGTGCAGGGGATGGGTGATGTGTTCGGACAGCAGGTCGAGCAACGGCACGTCGTGCCAGTCCCAGTTGGGCGCGTACTCGGCGATCCCGGTGTCCCGGTCCACCTGCCCGGGCACGCTCACCCCGACGCCCAGCACCCGCCCGCCCGCCGCGCCGGCCCGGGCGGCCACCGAGTCGACGGCCGCGGCCACATGGCCCACCACCTGCTCCGGCCGGTGCTCGCCGGGGCGCAGGTCCTCCTCGGCGCGGGCCAGCACGTTCAGCGCGAGGTCGAACAGCTCGACGTGGACGTACGTCTCCGCGATGTCGACGCCGACCAGCGTGCCGCCCGAGGCGTGGACCGCGACGAGTCCGCGGGGCCGGCCGCCCGCCGAGTCCTCGAAGCCGACCTCGGTGATCATCCGCAGTTCCAGCAGCTCGCCGACGAGGGTGGCGACCGTCGCCAGACTCAGTCCGGTGACGGACGCCAGTTCCTGCCGGGAGGTGGGAGACTCGGCGATGATGTGCCGCAGCACCTCGTAGCGGTTCGCGGTGCGGATGTCACGTGATGTGTGCTTCACACGGCGCAAGGCTATGGGCAGCCGCGGGCTGTGGACAAGGTATTAGGAAAAGGGCTTTATTAAGCCCGTGACGTCGTATTCCGTCACAGCGCCAGCGCGTCGCGCACGAAGTCGTTGGCGAACTTCCCGCCGGGGTCCAGGGTCCGGGCCAGCGCCCGGAAGTCGGCCAGCCGCGGGTACCGCTCGGAGAGCACCTCGCCGGGCACGCTGTGCACCTTGCCCCAGTGCGGACGCGGCGCGAACGGCGCCAGCACCTCCTCCAGCAGGCCCACCGCCGGCAGCACGGCCGCCAGGTCGTCGACCCAGGTGAAGTGCAGCGCGACGGAGTCCCGGCCGTGGGCCGGGCTGAGCCACTGCGGATCGGCGGCGATGGTCCGTACCTCGCAGGTCAGCAGGGCCGGGGAGATGGACTCGCGGACCGCGTCGACCGCGTGCAGCGCCTCGGTCGCCGCCGTCCTCGGCAGCAGGTACTCCGACTGGAGCTCGTCGCCGCTGCTCGGCGTGAACTCCGCCCGGAAGTGCGGCAGCCGCTCGTGCCAGGGCCCCGGCACCCCGAACTGCTCGGTGCAGTTGCCCGCCGGCATCCCCGGCACCGGGTGCATCGCCCGCGTCGCCGGCGCGGCCCAGCCGAAGTCCACGGCGTCCCGGTCGGTGCGCCGCTTCACCCACACCTGCCGGAAGCCCGGCTCCCGCCAGTCGGTGAACAGGCTCACGCTGTACCCGGCCGCCGACACAGCCGCGAAGTCCAGTCCTTCGAGCGGGAGTTCGACGTAGACCGTCTGCGCGACGCGGTAGGCCGGCTCCAGGTCGAGGGTGAGCGCGGTGACGACGCCGAGCGCGCCCAGCGAGGTCACGGCGCCGTCGAAGCGGGCGTCGCCGCGGGCGACGGTCGTCGTCGAACCGTCGGCGAGGACCAGCTCCACCTCCCGCACCGGTGCCGCGAGCGAGCCGTTGGCCACGCCGGAGCCGTGGGTGCCGGTGGCCACCGAACCGGCCACCGAGATGTGCGGCAGCGAGGCCATGTTGGGCAGCGCCAGGCCGTACGCGTCGACCGTGCGGGCCAGTTCGGCGTACCGCACGCCGCCCGCGACGCGGACCGTGCGGGCCGCCGGGTCCACCTCGATCACCGGCGGCAGCCCGGCGATCGAGACCAGCAGGCCCTGCGGACCCGGATCGGCGACGCGGTTGAAGGAGTGGCCGCTGCCCAGCACCCGTACCCGTGCGGCGTCCGCCACCAGCGACCGGAGCGCGTCGAGCGAGTCCGGGCGGTGGAACTCGCGGGCCGTGTAGGTGATGTTGCGCGCCCAGTTGGTGACCGTCTGCGCCGGATCCGTCATCGCCGTCGTTCCATTCCTGTCGTGCCCCGCGTCTCCTCCGCCGGAGAGCGCGTGTGCGTTGACCCTCTCATTCGCCCCGACCTACGGTGGAGACCGGTCGCTGTCCGCGCGTCACCGAGCCGGAAGGCCCCTTCCTTGCCCGAGCGTCCCCAGGCCGCGTTCGCCATGACAGCCCACAACCTGCCGCACCTCTTCCCGCCGGACCTGCTGGCCCGGCTGCGCGCGTGCGTGGAGATCGATCCCGCCGCGGTGGCCGACGACTTCGCCGATCCCCTGGTCCGCGAGCGGCTCGCCCGCACCGAGATCCTCGTCACCGGCTGGGGCTGCCCGGTCCTGGACACCGCGGCCCTGGACGCGATGCCCGCGCTGCGCGCGGTGCTGCACGCGGCCGGCTCGGTCAAGGGCTTCACCACGCCCGAGGTCTGGAAGCGCGGCATCCAGGTCTCCTCGGCGGCCGCCGCCAACGCGCTGCCCGTCGCCGAGTACACCCTCGCGATGATCCTGCTGGCCGGCAAGGACGTCTTCGCCGCCCGCGACCGGCTGCGCGCCCGGCGCGCCCACCCCCAGGACGGCATCGTCCCCGGCGTCGGCAACTTCCGCCGCCGCGTCGGCGTCGTCGGCGCCTCCCGGATCGGCCGCCGCCTCATCGAACTCCTGCGCCCGCACGACCTGGTGGTGAGCCTCGCAGACCCGTACGTGGACACGGCGGAGGCCGCCCGGCTCGGCGTGCCGCTGCTTCCGCTGGACGAGCTGCTGCGCACCTCGGACATCGTCACCGTGCACGCCCCGCAGACCCCGCGGACCCACCGTCTGCTCGGCGCCCGCGAGCTGGCCCTGATGCCGGACGGAGCGGTGCTGATCAACACCGCGCGCGGCTCGCTCCTGGACCACGACGCCCTCGTCGAGGAGCTGCGCGCCGCCCGCCTGACCGCGATCCTCGACGTCACCGACCCCGAGCCGCTGCCGGCCGGCTCCCCGCTGTTCGACCTCCCCAACGCCTTCCTCACCCCGCACCTGGCCGGCTCGCAGGGCAACGAGCTGGCCCGGCTCGGGCTCACCGTGGTGACCGAGGCCGAGCGGCTGGCGGCCGGCGAGGGCCTGCGGCACGCCGTCGACCCCGCGGTGCTCGAACGGCTCGCTTGACGGCCCCCCCCGCCTCCCGCCCCCCGCCTCCCGCGCCCCCCCCGCCTCCCGCGGCCGCGCCCGCGGTCCGGTGCCGTCCCGGCCGTCCCGGACGCCGGTCCCGGACCCCCGTACCGGTGCTCCGGACGCCTCTCCCGTGGTCCGGGAGGCGCCTCGGCGGCACCTCGCGGCGGCCGAAGGGGCGGTTAAACCATGCCGAAACCGGGCGAATCGCACGGCGTGAGGGGACCCGGCACCGCCGGCGAACGAGCGGGGGCATACCGTGAGGAGTCGAACGCCTGAGTCGGAAGGAGACACGGGATGGGCAGCCGTACCGCGCTGGTCGAAGACCTGATGGAGAGGTTCCCGCACGTACCGAGGGAAGCCGTCTTCAAGGAGGACCTGCTCCGGGGCGGTGTCGCCTTCGACCCGTCGGCCCTGAGCGACAACGAGAACGGCGAGGTGAAGCCGAAGTCGTACTTCATCTTCTCCTTCGACCACGGCACCCTGCCCGAGCTGGGCGAGGCCGCGCTGCGCCGGCCCCCGGAGGAGATCATCCTCACGGGCGGCCCCTACGACCTGCGCCGGACCGTCGTGTCCGTGCGGGTGAACCCCGCCTCGCCGTACCGGGTGGCCGCCGACGAGGACGGGCTGCTCGGGCTCTACCTCGACGGCAAGCGGATCGCCGACGTCGGCGTGCCGCCGATGCCGGAGTACTACCGGCACAAGCTGGCCAACGGGAAGTCCGTGATGGAGGTCGCCCCGACCATCCAGTGGGGCTACCTGATCTACCTCACCGTCTTCCGGGTCTGCCAGTACTTCGGCGCCAAGGAGGAGTGCCAGTACTGCGACATCAACCACAACTGGCGCCAGCACAAGGCCGCCGGGCGGCCGTACACCGGCGTCAAGGACGTGGAGGAGGTCCTGGAGGCGCTGGAGATCATCGACCGGTACGACACCGCGAAGACCTCCACCGCCTACACGCTGACCGGCGGAGCGATCACCAAGACCGTCTCCGGCCGCGACGAGGCCGACTTCTACGGGCACTACGCCAAGGCCATCGAGGAGCGGTTCCCCGGCCGCTGGATCGGCAAGGTGGTGGCGCAGGCCCTGCCGCGCGACGACGTGCAGCGCTTCAAGGACTACGGCGTCCAGATCTACCACCCCAACTACGAGGTGTGGGACGAGTACCTGTTCAAGATGTACTGCCCGGGCAAGGAGCGGTACGTCGGCCGGGACGAGTGGCACAAGCGGATCCTGGACTCGGCCGAGATCTTCGGCGCCCGCAACGTGATCCCCAACTTCGTCGCGGGCGTGGAGATGGCCGAGCCGTTCGGCTTCAAGACCGTCGACGAGGCGATCGCGTCCACCACCGAGGGCCTGCGCTTCTTCATGTCGCAGGGCATCACGCCCCGCTTCACCACCTGGTGCCCGGAGCCGACGACCCCGCTCGGCAAGGCCAACCCGCACGGCGCCCCGCTGGAGTACCACATCCGTCTGCTCCAGGCCTACCGGCAGACGATGGAGGACTTCGGCCTGTCCTCGCCCCCCGGCTACGGCCCACCCGGCCCCGGCAACGCCGTCTTCTCCGTCAGCTCCTTCATGGACAGCCTGCCCGCGGAGGAGCCGACCAAGGTGTGACCCCCGGAGATCGGGACAGGAGGGCGCCGGCGCACCGCCGGCGCCCTCCTGCGCGTTCCGGCGGCGTGTTCCGACGGCGCGTTCCGGCGGATTCCCGGCCGTCCCGCGGCGGCCGCGTCCCCCTCCCGGCCCTTGAAATGCGGGGGATCGAGGAGGACGGTGAGTCGGAACGCGGTCGCGGTGCGTACAACAGGCCGGAGGGGTGGGCCACGGCGGACGCGGGCTCGGCGGACGTGACGCCGGGGACCGGTGGTGCGGGTGACACGGAGGATCCGTGGCACGACCATCGGTAACCGGTTTTGAATAGGTCGCTTGTCAGTTGTGCAGGAGACGTGAAAAGCTCGGGTCCTGCCGCGAGGTTCCCCCCAACTCCATTGCCGATGTGGTGAGTTGACCTCGCTTTTGATGCAGGAGACCCATGCCCGACCTGCCGATCCCCCAGGACGCCGCCGAGGCCGCGCTGTTCTCCGAGTGCTGGGACGCGGTCCTCTCCTACGCCGACCTGTGCACCTCCGGCTCCCTGGCGGCCAACGAGCTGGCCACCGAGGCCTTCGCCCTCGGGATGCGCGAGGCCCGTGACACCGACCCCGCCGCCGTGCGCAGCGGCGGACGGCGCTCCGCGCGGCTGCCGATGATCCCGCTGCTGCTCACGGCGGTCCGCAACACGGCCGCCGGCTGGGAGACCGCGGGGGTGGGCCACAAGCTCGACCCGGACCTCAGGCTGTGGCTCAACTCCGAGAAGGCCACCCGGTACACGGGCCTGCCCCTGCAACGGCCCGTCGCGCTGCGCGGCCTGCGGGACATGCAGGAGGCGGACGCCGCACTGCTGTGGCTGGCCGAGGTGGAGGCGCTGCCGCTGCCCTCGGTGGGCCGCCGCCTCGGCCTCGACGCCTCGGTCGCCGCCCAGGAACTGGAGCAGGTGCGCGGTCTGTTCCGGGACCGCTGTCACCGCGCCCACCTCGACACGCCGATGGCCGCCGAGTGCCGCAGCTACGCCCGGCTCCTGGACGCCGTCACCCGGTCCGCGGCGGCCGAGACGCCCGAGGACCTCTCCCGGCACCTCGCCACCTGCGTGCAGTGCGCCGAGGCCGCCGCCTGCCTGCGCCTGCACGGCGGCGGCCTGCCCGCGGCGCTCGCCGGCGGAGTCGTCGGCTGGGGCGGCCTCGCCTACCTGGAGCGCCGCCGCCGCGCGGCCGAGGTACGGCTCGGCGCGGGCCGTCCGGGCACCGGCGACGCCGACGGCGGTGACCCCAAGGAGGGCGCCGGGCGCGGCCGGGTGCTGCGCCACGGGCTGCTCGGCGCGGCGGTGCTGATCTCGCTGGTGGCGCTCGGCGTCTCGATGATGCCGATGGGCGGCGGCTCCGACGACGACGCGGCCGCCGCCTCCCACGACGACCGCCGGCCCGTCGCCGACCCCGCCTCGGTCTCCCCGCCGGTCCACCCGTCGGCCACCCACAAGGCCTCCGCCGTCCCGTCCGCGTCGGCCACCACGAGCCGGCCGGCCGACACGAACCCCGACCCGGAGCCCCAGGGCACCTCCACCGCCCCGGCCGGCACCGGCGACCGCGCCACCGGCCCCGTCTCCGCGTCCCCGTCGCCCACGCACTCGGCGGCGGCCACCTGCCGGGTCACCTACGACCTGGTCAACCAGTGGACCGACGGCTTCCAGGCCACCGTCTCCGTCACCACCACCGAGGCCCTGAGCGACTGGCAGGTCGGGTGGACGTTCCGGGACGGCCAGAAGGTCACCCAGATGTGGGACGCGAACGTCAGCCAGAGCGGCGGCCGGGTCAGCGCGGCCTCCGCCGACTACAACCGGTCGGTGACCCCGAACGGCACCCTCTCCTTCGGGTTCCTCGGCACCTGGAGCGGCCGGAACTCCGCGCCCGCCTCCTTCACGCTGAACGGTGACTCCTGCGCGCAGGGGTGAACGGAGCCGGTGACGGAGACGGGGGGCGGGGGGGCCCCCCCGCCGGGGGGCCCCCCCCCCCCCCCCCCCCCCCCCCCCCCCCCCCCCCCCGCCCGCCGCCCCCCCCCCCCGCGGCGAGT